>URCI01000013.1 GCA_900546345.1 uncultured Prevotella sp.
GAAAGACCTTACCCGAAAAATTGGATAGAATTATGAGCACAGACTTGACACCCTAATTTCAAGGTAATGCAATAGTTATTTAGTCCATGCCTTAATATCATCCCATACCTTATCGGTGATGTTGCTGATAGTCTCCTTTGAGGTCCTGCTGTCATTGTTCTCCTCAATGAAGTCACTGATCTGCTGCAGGCTTTGACCACTTGCGTAAAGGCTGATAATCTTGTCAGAAAGTCCCTCGGCAAGAATGGTCTGACGCTTCTTTACCGTTTCGGGTTCAAAACTACCGTCGCGGTCGCGAGGTGTCTCTGTCTCTACAGGGCCATATTCAGTCTGAAGTTGCTTGCACATCTTACCATTACGACGATTACCACTCTCAGGCTTCGTTGCCTCAAGATGGCCCTGCATCTCACCCTCCAGAGCAGCGTTTAGGAAATCTTCTAATACTTGATGGAATGCACCATCCTTACCAAACAGGGGCTGGCCTGACTTGACCAATAGTTAATTTTATTGTCTTAGTCTATGACACAGTTTAGATGACACCCTCAGTTTCAATCAATAAGGGAAATGCTTTGTCATCTCGATCTTTTTCATTACCTTTGTAGCCGTAGGCAGGTGAAGGCTTTTGTCATCTGCCGCGGATCTTCTCCGTTCTGACAGCTTTTCTCATCTTTAATTTATTTATTAAGATTATGCTAAAGAAAATCATACATAACACCACTTTTACCCGTAATGTAGCTCTCCCAGGCATCATCGTTCTGGTGTTGCTCTCGTTGCTCTCTGCGGTATTTCCTTTAAGAGTCAACAATTGGCTGACTTTTGTACAGTCGTTTATCTACAAGAATCTCAGCTGGGTGTATATTCTGCTCGTTTCTTTCTTTGTCATCTTCTTGTTGGCTATCGCCTTCAGCAAGTTGGGCAACATCCGCTTAGGGGCCGACAACTCCGAACCACAATATAGTTTTTTTTCCTGGATTGCCATGCTCTTTGCCGCCGGCATGGGTATCGGTCTGATGTATTTTGGCGTGTCGGAACCCATGTCACACTATGTCTATCCTGCACTGCCCACGATTGTCAACAAAGCCAAGGACGCGCAGTTAGCCACCTTCTTCCACTGGGGTATCCACGCATGGTCGATCTTTGCCTTGGCAGGTCTCATCTTGGCTTACTTCTCGTTCCGCTACAAACTGCCGCTGAGCATCCGCAGCGGCTTGTACCCCATATTGAAGGAGCGTATCTATGGACCTATCGGTGATGTGGTGGATGTCTTCGCCCTGGTGAGCACCTTCTTTGGCATCACCACCTCCATGGGCTTTGGTGTGCAGCAGGTCAACGCGGGGCTGGTACATTTAGGCATCCTCCACAGCTCGAGTTTTCTCTTTCAGTGCGTCATCGTGACGGTGTTCTGTGCCTTGTCCGTGCTGTCGGCCGTAGCCGGCGTGAACAAAGGCGTGCGGCGACTTAGCGAGCTGAACCTCGGCACGGCCATCCTGCTGTTGGTCTTCATGTTGCTGTTGGGCCCGACGACGTTCTTGCTGAGCGCATTCTCCGAGGGCATCGGCAACTACATCGAGAGCTTTGCCAGCCTGACGTTCAACACCTTTGCCTTTGAGAAGGCCGGACGCGGATGGTTTACCAGTTGGACCGTGATGTTCTGGGCATGGTGGATATCGTGGGCACCCTTTGTGGGGCTGTTCATTGCGCGCATCTCCAAGGGACGCACCATCCGCGAATATATCCTGGCCGTGATGCTCGTTCCCTCACTGTTTATCTTCCTGTGGATGACCGTCTTTGGCAACGGTGCCATTTGGATTGACCGCAACGTGGTGCATGGTGCACTCTCAGCTCTGGTGCGCCAGCCCGACATCCTGCTGTTCTCGTTCTTCGAGAGCTTCCCCTTTGCCAAAGGCCTCTGCGCGCTGGCCTTGGTGATGATTGCCATCTTCTTTGTCACTTCTGCCGACTCCGGCATCTTAGTGATGAACAGCATTTCCACGGGCAACAATCCGCAATCTCCCAAGTGGCAAAACGCTTTCTGGGGACTGCTGATGGCAGTAATCACCATGACACTGGTCTATGCCGGCGGGCTCAACTCCCTGCAGACGATGACGCTGATCTCGGCCCTGCCCTTCGGTCTGATTCTCCTGATTCTGTGCTTCTGTCTGCTCAAAGCCTTGCGCACCGACGAGTTCTACAACTCCACCCACCTGCCCTATGGCAGCCGAAACTGGGATGGTGCCCACTGGCGCAAGCGGTTGGAGCAGATCGTCACCTTCTCACAGAAAGAGGACATCCGCCGCTTCTTCCTCGAAAAAGTGGAGCCGGCGTTCAGCGAACTGCAAACAGAACTGGAGAAATATGGCATACAGTCAGAAATTCTCAAGGGCAAGAACGGCCCGCTCTCCATAGAGCTCTCCGTTCCGCACGTACAAATACGCAACTTCCGTTATGGCGTGACCGCAGAGAAGCGGGTGCTCTCCGACTATCTCGTCGATGAGGACAACACCCCTGACGCCGACAACGGCACACAATACATTCCTGTGACCTACTATTCCGACGGACGCACGGGCAACGACATACAATATCTCAGCAAGGATGAGATCATCGCCGACGTGCTCAGGGAGTATGGCAGATACATCAGCTCGATCAGTGACAACAGAAACGCCATGGTCTTTATCGACAAGAAACCACTGTGATGTAGGACTGCGCAGAAAACATTATTTCATTTGCAACCCCTTAGTTATGATACATTATCAACAAAAGATACGGCAACAGATAGTCCTGCCTGCCATGCAGTTCATCAATCAGGAGAAGTCCGGCGGCATCGTCTTGGGACTAGCCGTGGTGCTGGCACTCGTGCTGGCCAACAGCCCGCTAAGATTTGACTATGCCCACTTTCTCCACCACCATTTCGGTTTTGTCGTGGACGGCCAACCCTGCCTCAACTTCACGCTTGAGCACTGGATCAA
The DNA here is from genome assembly GCA_900546345.1 of uncultured Prevotella sp. Classification (GTDB taxonomy): domain Bacteria; phylum Bacteroidota; class Bacteroidia; order Bacteroidales; family Bacteroidaceae; genus Prevotella. Next base: position 2,967 of record URCI01000013.1, read on the forward strand.
CGACGGCCTGATGTCGATGTTCTTCTTTGTCGTAGGACTGGAGCTCAAGCGGGAGTTCATCGGTGGCGAGCTGCGCGACCTGCGCAAGGTCACGCTCCCCGTGGCTGCCGCCATCATGGGCATGGTCTTCCCGGCAATCATCTATCTTGTCTTCAACGGCGGTACCCCGGTGGCACACGGATGGGGAATCCCCATGGCCACTGACATTGCCTTTGCCTTGGCGGTGGTCTATCTCTTGGGTGACCGCGTACCAGTGTCGGCGAAGGTGTTTCTCACCACGCTGGCCATTGTCGACGACTTGGGCTCTGTGCTCGTCATCGCCCTGTTCTATACTTCGCAGCTCTCGATGGGCAACGTGCTCGTGGGTCTGGCCTTCTTAGCCGTGATGTTTGTGGGCAACAAGATGGGCGTGAAGTCGATCTGGTTCTACGGCATCTTGGGCATTGGCGGTGTATGGACGGCCTTTCTGCTTTCCGGCATCCATGCCACGATAGCCGCCGTGCTCTCTGCCATGGTCATCCCCGCCGATTCACGTATCAGCGAAGACTCGTTTGTGGCCCGCATGCGGAAGCTCACTCGCCGCTTCGACAAAGCGGAAACCAACGACGTGAGAACGTTGGAACCCGACCAGGTTGAGATCATCGCCCGCGTGAAGACCGATGCCAACCAGGCTCTGCCGCCCCTGCAGCGCCTTGAGCACAGCCTCCATCCCTTCGTGTCGTTCTTCGTCATGCCCGTCTTTGCACTGGGCAACGCGGGCGTGTCGTTTGTCGACATGGATCTGGCGCAGCTCTTCGACAACCACATCGCCGTGGGCGTGATGCTGGGCCTGCTTGCCGGCAAACCCCTTGGTATCCTCTCCTCAGTGTGGCTGATGGAACGGCTGGGGCTGGGCCGACGCAGCAAACAACTCACCTGGCGGCGACTCACCGGGCTGGGCTTCCTGGCTTCCATAGGATTCACCATGTCGATGTTTGTCACTACGCTGGCCTTCAACTCAACCGAAGCTTATAGCCAGGCCAAGGTCGGCATCTTCGCCGCCTCGATTCTCGGCGGCATCATCGGCTACAGAATACTCTCACGGAGATAATCAATACCTTATAATATATATACACTCTTAGCTATGGAACAGCAGCAACCTAAAACACTGTGGCAAGTCGTGAAAGGTTATTTCAACGTCATGCCCGACAAAGAGAACGAAGTCGACACCGTGAGCCAGATCAGCAGTGGGGTCACCTTTCATGGTGCCAACCTTTGGGTGCTCATCTTTGCCATCTTCATTGCCTCGTTAGGACTGAATGTCAACTCTACGGCCGTCATCATCGGTGCCATGCTCATCTCACCGCTCATGGGACCTATCATCGGCATGGGACTCGCTGTGGGCATCAGCGATCTGGAACTGCTCAAGCGGTCGGCAAAAAACTATCTCGTCGCCACCGTCATCAGTGTGCTCACGGCTACAGTCTATTTCCTGCTGACACCCTTGAACGAGGCACAGTCCGAGCTTCTTGCCCGTACCTCTCCCACGCTCTACGACGTGCTGATCGCGCTTTGTGGCGGTGCGGCAGGCATTCTGGCACTCTCAACAAAGGGCAAGGGCAATGTCATCCCCGGCGTAGCCATCGCCACAGCCCTCATGCCGCCTCTCTGCACGGCAGGCTACGGGCTTGCCATGGGCAAGGCTTCTTTCTTCTTCGGCGCTTTCTATCTGTTTTTCATCAACACGGTGTTCATCTCGCTGGCCACCTATCTCGGCGTGCGCATGATGCATTTCAGGAGAAAGCAATTTGTCAATGCCGAGAGACTGAAGGTCGTCAACCGATATATCCTGGGCGTGGTGATGCTCACGATGCTGCCTGCCGGATACATGACAGTAGGCATCATTGGAAAGAGTGTCACGGAAAACAACATCCGCAAGTTTGTCAAGAACGAGTGTTCGTTCCCCGGCACGCAGATCATCTCACAGTCGACCAACGAGAAGTCGAAGACACTCAACTTGGTGGCTGTCGGCAAGTCCATCAGCAGCCAGCAGATCAGCCGTGCACGAACCATGATGGGCGAATACCAACTCGATGACTACCGTCTGAACATCATCCAAGGTTCACAATCTGACAGCATACTGCTCAGCCAGGTACTCGCCTCGGCCAACACCACCACGGAAGTCAGCAAACAGAAGATGGTGGAGCAGAGCACGCGCATACAAGAGTTGGAGAAGCGTCTCGAAGGTTATGAGCACTATGCTTCCTTAGGAGCAGAGATTGGCAAAGAGACCCGCACGGTATGGCCGGGAGTGACGGCTGTCAGTGTCTCGCGGGTTGCTGACTGGAAGACCGACTCGACCAAGGTCTCGCACTATGTCATGGCGGTGGTCAGCACTCAGCGCGTACTCAATACCAGTGAGCGCGCCCGTATGCAATCGTGGCTGAAGGAGCGCACCCATGCCGACAGTCTGCGGCTGATAGTGACACGATAGTTATATCTCATACGATAAACATGAAGTCAATATTTACATCCTTTGTCAACCGGCCTAACAGCAAGTCAACAGATCCCTCCGACTGCTTTTTAGGCCGGTCGATACCCAGCTATGTAGTGTTTATTGCTGTGTTTTTGACTTATTATATTGTCTTTCAGTCGTTCTATAATTTCATTGAGAGCAAGGATCTCTGGCCCTATTACAATTTTACAGACTTTGTCATCTCCACCATCGTCAACATGGTGCCCACTCTGATCACCTTTGGGTACAACTATGCGATAGTATTCCCACCAATCAAAGATTGTCCCCCGTGAAGAAGTTGGCCGCAGATTTCTTCTGCTCTATGCTCAGTCTTGTCGCACTCAATTTCCTCTTTATTGGTGTGATGCTGATTGTCAATCCGGAGTACAGCCACGTGAGTTGGCATAGTGCTATTTTTAACAACCTTTTCATCTTAGCAGGCAGCGACATCTATTCTAAATTCATCGAACTCACGTTACAATAGTTCACGTATCACTCTCTTTTATTTACAAAACATCTCATCTTTTCCATGAGCTTGCTCCACATATGCCTTCATTTGCAAGGCTGATTTTTGCGTTAATGCATGTTAACGCTAATTAGGCTTAGCGATTTCAAAAAATCGCTGTTGCATAGAAGCAAATTCTCATAAAGAACATCTTTACAAGCAAAGCCGCCTGACAAAGAATATTTTTTTTACATATTACAAATCATGAAGTTGTACGTTTCTATCTTCGATACGATGAACGTCTTCGATTGTGATAGTTTATTCTTATTGGTTATTGAAGGGAGTAGATACCGAACAGCTATATATGATAGAGCTGTCCCATATAGAGACAGGGGACGACTGGGACATGTGGGACAGTGATGTTGTGACGGAACAGGCTAATCAACAAGAAAAGGCAAGGCCTTGTAATGAACCTTGCCCTTTCTTGATGTAAACTATTCTTCCAACTGATAAACTTGCTTATCTCGCAGCATCTTCCACGATTCAGCCCTAAAGCGACCGCCGATTTGCAAAATCGGTAAGCCTAATTACCGTTAACTTACATTAACGGGGTTTTCAACCCATACGGAAGGCTTGGAATGAAGCAAGCTAAGATGGGGGAAGCGACACAGATTTGTAAAGAAATCTGAAGCATAAAGATAGAATAGAAGCGCATATGTTAGGGAGATCTCGCTTTCTCCTTTAGAGCCACTACAAGCCAGTCGCCTATGTCTATCTTGGCTTCACGCTCAGCAGCTGATGACTGGCGTTCGAGCAAATCACATACGATTACACGTTTAGGTAAGAAGAATCTTCTTGACTTTTCATTCCATTCATCGTAGGCATCCACATCAGGGAAGACTATCACCGTACGATTGCAGAGGGCAACCATCGTCTCCGGTTTGAAGTTTGCCTTGCCACCGACCGCCACCCAGACATAGTTGGGGAAGACGAGAGAACCAAGCAATGCAGTCTTTTCAGATTCAACGAGAGCTACTACCTTTCTTATGTCATCGCTTCTAAGCAGATGCTCGCCAAAGAGGCACTGACTAACAGAAAAGTCCTCCGGTAACAGTCCTTTTCGTCGAAGTCGGGAGTGGACCCAATCAGCAGCCAGTCCGGTTTTGACTCTATGCCCGGTATTTCTGTCATAGTGCATAATTTTTCCCGTCCGGACATTGCCATTGAAGTCCAACTGCCAATAGATGATACCTCCGTCGCGGGTTGAACCGATGAGATAACGACAAAGCAGGCATTCAAGCTCTGCCACACTAACATGACAACTCTCTCGAAGGAAACGGAAGAAATCATTTTCCATACTCCATGAACTGACTACATAGTCAAAGGGAAGGTAGTGGATTATCTCAGAATGGCACATCTTCACCTCCTTCCGTAGTAGAGTCAAGGACAAGGCTGTTGTCGCTGCACTCCAGCAATGACTGTCCTATGCGCTGTCCCAGTTGTCCCTGCTGTCCCGTGTCTCCTGCTGGGACATCTTTCTTTGAACCGTCACAAACTTCCTGTCTGATACGTCCAACGGCTGATTTCGATATGCCGAGTTCACGACTGATGTCACGAACGGACCATCCTTTACCCACACGTTTTTTTACCTCCATTTTCAGTTCCTCCCGATTTAGCTCTTTCAGATGTTCATGCTCAGGCGAGTCGTGGAGATAGACAAAGTGCAGAAGCGCACCATCCTTCTCTATGCGATATACTCTCACGTTGTCCGTTCCATATTGAATTCCACAATTGCGCACTTTAATCTGTTTGAGGTATCGGAAGCTAGTTCCTTGCGCACTGGTACCGAGGGCAAAGCAACTGTCGATGAAGTTGAACAGTTTCTTCGATCCCGCTAAGTCGTTCTGCGTGATCACCCGACTCATGTCACGTTTTGGCGTATGGGCTATGATGAGGATGGAGAAGCCGTATTTGTTCTTCAAAGTCCTGAGATTTTGGACCAGCTTGGCTGCATCATCACCTTTCTCCATCTGCATGCACAGGATGGAGATATTGTCGATGATGATGATGTTAGCCTCACAGGCAACTGCCGCCTTTTCAATATCTCTAATTACGGCCTCCTCGAAAGGTAAGTTGAGGTTGGCAAGATTGTCGGGATCCAATGACACACGATAAAGTGTTGCCGGAAAATGATGCAAGTTGCCTTGACTGTCGGTATAGCGCAGTTGAAACTGCTTGTCAGAAAGTTCAAAATCAAAGTACAGCACCCTATAGTTCTTTGCTATGTCCTCAGCAATCTGTACAGCAAGAATGCTTTTGCCTGCATTAGAGTCAGCAAAGAGGCATCCTATCTCCCCTTCAAACCAAAATGGACCGAACAACTCCTTCGGGTTGCTCCGCAGGCTGGCCTCGCTCATAGCCTGATTAACGCTCTTAATGGACAATACTCCCACGTTGGAAGGTATGCCATCAGCATTTTGCTGGGCTCTCCCCAACTCTATGCCAAGCATCTTCACACGGTTTGCTGACAATGAGGAAGGAGAAGGAGCCTCGACCTTCTCATGCTTTACGACATATTCTACGTATCGCTTGCTATCCAAGTCGTAGAGGCCATTGATGCAGTTTCTTAAGTTCATCTCCAGCCTCCTTTCTTGGCGAGCCCATTTCGCTTGTTATTGATGTAAGACATAGCATCACGCTCCAGGTCCTGGACCGACTTGTGATGAGTACTATTGTTGAGCCACTCATCTATCTCTGCTTTGTTGAAGAGGATGCTCTTCCCTCTCTTATGGAAGGGAATCTTCTTGGCACTGGTCCAGCCATAGATGGTCTGCTCAGCGGGATGGTTGGGCAGGTAGTCTATCAAGGCCGACACATTGAACCATTGTGGCTCGGTTGATTTCTCGGAAGGCATCAGCTTATCCACCTTCTCACCTAACTCTTTGAGCTTTTCAATCATATCCACCATCAATTGGGGCATGTCGTTGAATGTAATCTGATTTTGCATCATGATTTTATCCTTTTAATTAGTAAATCTCTGTATGCAAAATTAGCGATGCCTTTGTGTGGCTCTGTGTGGCTTTTTGTGGGAATATAAAAAAAACGGATATACCAACTACTTGATAATGAGCAGTTAGCATATCCGATATTTGTTAATATGTATAAGGATTGTGGAAGTATGCCTTTTTTCTGTGGCTTTAGTCCTTATAAGGCTCTCTTTATGGCTTCCTTTATCTGCTCAACGAACATTTTGTTCTTTTCTGAGGCTGTAACACTAAGGAAATCCTTATGATGCTTTTCGTAATAGTCGGCAGCAATACCACATACTTCCAGCACACCCAAGACCCAATGGCGGGCATAGTTGGCAGGAGTAATGGTGAGGGATACCGCATAGATCATATAGCAGATTCTTTGATTCTCACGGGGCAGCGGACACACTACATCTTTAGCCACCTGCAAATTCATGAAGTTGACAAAGACACTTCCCGGCATATCCCGAAACTGGCGACCATTACAGGTCTGATAGATAGCAACGCAAACGCCCAAGTCAACGATGTCTTTCAACTTCGCTGTTTCCTTCAATAGGAGAATCTCGTTATTCATGTGCCGACCTCCTTTTCCATTCGCTTAGCATCTGCCATAATCGACTGTGCTATGTGTGCTATCTTATCAATCAAGATTTCCAGGAACTGTATCTCAAAGTAGTACACATGGGCACACCTATCCATCACTTTCCTGTATATGTCAAATTGTTTCTCCGCCAACTCATGAGCCTTGTAATAATCTTCTCTACTCTGATCGCACTTCTTGTCCAACTGGATGAATTCCGGTGTGTCGAAAGGCATCATGTCCAGTCGGTTGCTCTCTGACTGATATTGTATCCAAAGCTTTGTTGCAGCCTCCTCCACTACTCTCAATTCTTTCAGATTGATGTCATCACGTTCCTTCGCAATACGCTTATAATCCACCTGTTTCCAAATCTGAAGGTCCAATGATCTGAAAGCAGAAATGGCATCCAGCAGTTTCCCGTTGCATTTGATAAGGGCATGTATCTCCTCTTGCGCCTGTTTCTCCGCAGCATCAATCAGATGGTTCGTATATTGGAAATCAGCAAAGAACTCCCCGAGGACAGAAGCATCCTCGAATACGATTTCTTCGGGTGCTTTCTTGGAAAGTATCGTTCTGTTCACCAATAGCAGGCGATTGGTTATCTCTTCAATAAGGTTTGCCATGTGTGGTAAATTTTATGATTTTGTTAAGTCAAGGTCAATCTTGATAGCATTCGCAGCATTCTCTTTCTTTTTATCGACCACCTTGGTATATAGTTGCGTTGTTCTCACGTTGGTATGTCCAAGCATCTTGCTAACCGTATAGATGTCGGTACCATTGGCCAGCTGCAACGTGGCGTAGGTGTGACGGAAGCAGTGAAATGTGATATGCTTGGTGATGCCGGCTGATTGGATCCACCGTTGCAGCGGCTTAGAAATCCAAGAAGGATCTGGCAAGCCTTCAAAAACCAGTTTGTTGCCTTCCTGCCGTTTTCCACATAACTGACGGGCCTGAGCGGATATAGGCATGTACTCCACACCATGCGTCTTACGCTGTGTGAAGTCGAGCCTATAACGATTACCATCTTCTACCACTTCCTGCCACGTCATTAGTTTTATATCAACATGACGAAGGCCGGTAAGAGCGGAGAAAAGTGCAGCCCGTTTGATGACAGGTATGTCGCAGGGGGTGTGTGCAAGGGTGTTGAGTTCATCAAGGGTAAGATGTTCGCGCCGACTTTCCTGCTCGGGAATGCCCTTCACCTTAGCGGCAAGGTCCACGGAGAGGTAGCCATCCACGAAAGCCTGCTTCAGTCCTGCCTTGAAGATGGCAAAATAAGTAGAGGCCGTGTTCTGCGATATCGTACCTGACTTATTGCCACCCATAGGAGCATACAGTATGAAGAACTTGAAGTTCTCTATCATGCCCAGGTCAATATCCCTGAAGAGTATTGTGTCGCCATTAGCATAAACCTTCAGCAACTCATAGACACGTCCCCAGTTGGTAATGATAGAGTCGGAGCTGTTCCGGTGCCTTTTCTCGGAAACCTGTTTGAAGTAAGGAATGAAGTTTTGCATCGACCGCTCGTTTTGTGCTGCCTGCTCTGCCTCGTTGTCCGTATAGAGTGCTGCATTGTCGTATTCACGCTGTCTCAAGGCTCTCACCTTGTCGGCATAGCGGCACGCCTCATTATCCATATCCGAACGGCATACGATGACACCGTTGATGTCCCGCTTGGGTTTGTACGACACAGAACCGTCGGCATTAGGCCGTGATGGTCGGCCCTTATCCCATACTGGGGTCGTGATGGTACGGTTCAATGCCTCTTTGTGCCGCGACGGCTTAGCCCCGGGATAGGCAAATACTGGGTAGCTCTCAATGATGAGATACCATTCTTCACGATACTCCGACTTGCGGAGCTTTACTGTGCACTTGGTGTTGGGGAGTGGTTTCTTCATGACTTCACAACATCTTTATAAAGGTGATCAATATCTTCTTTTGGCGCATAGACAAAGTTGCCTATCTGCCGAGTAGGGATGGAATACTTACGTATATGTGTATAGACCGTGCTGTCGTCTATACCATAAGTCTTTGAGATTTCGCCAATGGTGTAACAGTCCTCGGGTTCCAAATGGTAAGACTTGGGTAAAGGCTTACTTCTATCAATGGGCTCCGTGCGAAGTGGAACCTTATCCAGCAGTACCGACTTGTTGACACGCGTTAGACGTTGCCCAATGTTGACTGCGGGTAAAACGCCCTTTCTTATCAATCGGTAAATCGTATCCCTGCTGATACCAAACATGGCAACAGCTTCTTGAACAGAGATATAATCTCTGGCATAAGGAATATTCTCTACGATGTCATTCAGCTGGCTCATCCTCTTTTTGACAGCCTCTCTTTGATCATAAGCCCTCTGAGAGCATCGACGAGAACAATACTTCGAATCAAGAGTCTTTGCGATGAACGTATTACCGCAATACTGACACTTCCGTTTAATCTCAAACTTAGCTGCTGGCATGTTGTACCGTATTAAGTTGGGTTACGTATGAATAAGTATGGATAAGTCGCACCTTGTCAGAAATTAGGTCGCGTTCCAAATATGGTACAAATATAAGATAAAAATCGGAAGAAATCGGTAATTATACAAAGATTAACCAAAACAAAAATGGGTGTAACCTATTGAGTTACACCCATTTTCTTATTTATCGTTATTGATAGTTGTCAATATTACTTCACTTCCTCGAAATCGGCGTCCTGGATATTGTCGTCGCTCTTCGATCCGCCTTGCTGGCCTGCGCCTGCGTTGGCACCTGCACCGGCACCGGCACCGCCTTGGAAGCCCTGGCCGGCACCCGGCTGAGCACCACCCTGGCCATACATCTGTGCGCTGGCAGCCTGGACGGCCGTGTTCAGAGCAGCCATGGCCGTGTCGATGGCAGCCACGTCACCAGCCTTGTGAGCATCCTTCAGTTTGTTGAGGGCATCCTCGATGGCCGGTTTCTTGTCAGCCGGGATCTTGTCGGCATTGTCCTTGAGGAAGTTCTCGGTAGTGAAGATCATGGAGTCAGCCTGGTTGAGCTTGTCCACTTTCTCACGCTCCTTCTTATCAGCATCCTCATTGGCCTTAGCCTCAGCTCTCATGCGCTCGATCTCGTCCTGACTCAAGCCGCTGGAAGCCTCGATACGAATCTTCTGCTCCTTGCCCGTAGCCTTATCCTTAGCGCTGACGTTCAGGATACCGTTGGCATCGATATCGAAGGTCACCTCGATCTGTGGCACACCACGACGAGCGGGTGCGATACCCTCAAGGTTGAACTGACCAATGCTCTTGTTCTGAGCAGCCATCGGGCGCTCACCCTGCAGCACGTGGATGGTCACTGCTGTCTGGTTATCGACAGCGGTAGAGAAGATCTGACTCTTCTTGCAAGGAATGGTCGTGTTGGCGTCGATCAACTTGGTCATCACACCACCCATGGTCTCGATACCGAGGGTCAACGGAGTGACGTCGAGCAGTACGATGTCGCCGGCACCCTTTTCGTTGTTGAGGATAGCGCCCTGGATAGCAGCACCCACAGCGACGACCTCATCAGGGTTAACGCCCTTGCTGGGCTCCTTGCCGAAGTAGTTCTTCACCAAGGTCTGCACAGCAGGGATACGGCTGGAACCACCCACGAGGATCACCTCATCGATGTCGCTCGTAGAGAGCTTTGCGTCGCGGATAGCGTTCTGGCAAGGCACAAGGCACTTCTGGATCAAGTCGTGAGCCAGCTGCTCGAACTGAGCACGTGTCAGAGTCTTGACAAGGTGCTTTGGCACACCGCCCTCAGCAGAGATATAAGGCAGGTTGATCTCAGTGGTCGTTGTAGAACTCAACTCGATCTTTGCCTTCTCAGCAGCCTCCTTCAAGCGCTGCATAGCCATAGGATCCTTGGTCAGGTCGATGCCCTCGTCGGCCTTGAAGCCGTTGACGAGCCAGTCGATGATCACCTGGTCGAAGTCATCACCACCCAGATGGGTATCACCATTGGTAGCGAGCACCTCAAACACGCCGCCACCGAACTCGAGGATAGAGATATCGAACGTACCACCACCAAGGTCGAAAACAGCGATCTTCATGTCCTTGTTGGCTTTGTCCACACCGTAAGCCAGAGCGGCAGCCGTAGGCTCGTTGACGATACGGCGCACCTTCAGACCAGCGATCTCACCAGCCTCCTTGGTGGCCTGACGCTGAGAGTCAGAGAAGTAAGCAGGCACGGTGATGACAGCCTCGTTGACCTCCTGTCCGAGGTAATCCTCAGCGGTCTTCTTCATCTTCTGCAGGATCATAGCAGAGATCTCCTGCGGTGTGTAAGGATGTGCGGCACCATCGATCTGCACCTTAGGATAACCGTTGTCGTTGATCACGGTATAAGGCACACGCTCAGCCTCTTTACGGCTCTGCTCGTAGGTCTCACCCATGAAACGCTTGATGGAGTACACGGTGTTCTTCGGGTTGGTGATAGCCTGACGCTTTGCCGGGTCACCAATCTTGCGCTCACCGTCCTTGACGAAGCCCACGACAGACGGTGTCGTACGCTTGCCTTCAGAGTTTGCGATCACTACAGGCTCATTGCCTTCGAAAACAGCCACGCAGCTGTTAGTAGTACCTAAGTCGATTCCAATAATCTTTCCCATAATTGTATGTATTTTATTTATTATTCAATGTTAACTGTTGGACTTGATGGTCCGCCCCTTAAATAACAAAGCGCGTGCCAACGGCTGGGGGCATAGGGGAAGATATGACATAATGTCACACGTCACAATAAAAGTGCGTCAGGCTTTGAGCCGTTTTGTCAAACTCTAAGGATCTATAGTAACAGTCTGAAAGCATCTTGACAAAATTCTTCCGCTTGAGCACTCATTCTAGAGATGAGAGCATCAGCAAAAGAGAGTGGTCAAGAGCAAAGCCAAGCACTTTTTCATGCTTTTTGCATGATCAGACATAGAAAAGGGTGATTTGACATTGTCAAATCACCCTTTTCTCGTTATAAAACAACTATGCTGACCAGGTCATCACAGTTGTTTCATCGGAAATTCTCTAGAGAATTTTCGGTCAGAAAGCCTTTCTGACCGAAGCATCTCAACGTTTTCTTCGGCCAAAAATTGCCAAACACTTACAACTCACTGACTATCAACAACTTACCAAAAGCATCTCAAAATTCGCAAAATTACGCCCAAGAGGGCACTTCGTCGCAAAGAATCGATTCTCAGAGGCCGTTTTTTGTCAGTTTATCCAACAAAACCGGATTTCAGCGATTGCTTACCAGATGTGAGCACGCTTGTTCTTGGGCAAGAACAGCTTGTCGCCCTTCTTCACGCCGAAGGCCTTGTACCAGGCGTCGATCTGTGGCAGAGCGGCATTGACACGTGCCATGTTGGGAGAGTGGACATCAACGGTGATGAGGTATTTGATGACCTCCGGGGTCATGTTAGAAGCCCAGACGCGTGCCCAGGCGAGGAAGAAGCGCTGCTCGGGCGTGAAACCGTCGATGGTGGTAAGTGGATGCTTCTTCATGCTGTTTTGCAGGGCAGTGAAGGCGATGTTGAGTCCACCATTATCACCGATGTTCTCACCGAGGGTCTGCTCACCGTTGATCTTCACGCCGGGGAGGACCTCAAACTGCGAGAAGTAATTGGCAAGGGTCTTCGTGCGTGCCACGAAGTTTTTCTTGTCCTGAGCCGTCCACCAGTCGTGCTGATTGCCGTTCTTGTCGAACTGTGAGCCCTGGTCGTCGAAGCCGTGGCTCATCTCGTGTCCGATGACTCCGCCGATGGCACCATAGTTCACGGCATCGTCAGCGTTGGGATCGAAGAAAGGCGGCTGCAGGATAGCAGCGGGGAAGCAGATCTCGTTGGTCGTCGGGTTGTAGTAGGCGTTGATGGTCTGCGGAGTCATGCCCCACTCGCTCTTGTCCACCTTCTTGTTGACCTTCTCGGCAATTTCCTTGTCGACGGCCCAGCGTGCGATGCGCTGCAGATTCTCGTAGAGGCTCAGCGAGTCAACGACCTGCAGTCCACTGTAGTCTTTCCACTTGTCGGGATAACCGATCTTGATGATGAAGTTCTGGAGCTTGTCTTTGGCTTGTGCTTTCGTGGCCGGTCCCATCCAAGTAGCAGCGTCGATGCGCTGAGCGAGTGCCGTCTGGAGGTTATGCACGAGGTTGAGCATCTTCTTCTTGGAGCTCTCGGGGAAGTACTTCTCGACATAGAGCTTGCCGATGGCCTCACCGAGTGTACCGCTGACCAGGCTTACGGCACGCTTCCAGCGCGGACGGTCCTGCTTGACACCGCTCAGCGCGGCACCGAGCTGGAAGGCCTCCTTGCGGAAAGCGTCACTAAGCTGACTGGCAGCTCCGCTGATGACCTTGGCCTCGGCATAGGTCTTCAGAGCCTCAAGCGGCGTGTTGGCCAGGATCTTCTCCACCTCGTGGATCGGTTCGGGCTGCGCCACGTCGATGCTGTCGATGGCGGGCATGCCACTGGCCAGAAGCACGTTGCCCCAGTCGATGCCGGGGAACTGGTCGACGAGCTCGGTATAGCTCATCTTATGATAGTTGCCGTCGATGTCGCGCAGCTTCACCTCGTCGTAGCTGGCCTTGGCGATCTCGGTCTCAATGTCGAGCACCTGCTGCATCTTGCTCTTGGCAGTAGCCTCATCGTTGCCCACGAGTTGGAAGAGATGGGTCAGATAGGTCTTGTAGGCCTCGAGCACCTTCTTCTTGTCGGGATCGTCAGAGACATAATAGTCGCGTGTGCCGAGTCCGAGTCCGCCCTGCCCGATGGCAACAAGGTTCCATGCGGCGTTGCGCTGGTCAGCGTCCACGCCAATGCCATACATCATCGTGCCCTCGCCGTTGCGGTCGAGTGCTGCGGTGACGATCTGATACTCTCTTGCGTTCTTGATGGCGGCGATGCGGTCGAGGGTTGGCTTCAGTGGAGCCCATCCCTCGCGGTTGAGGCGTACGCTGTCCATCATCAGATTGTAGAGCGATCCGATCTTTTGTCCGGGCGTGCCCTGCTTCTGTGGATGATTGGCATACTGGAGGATGAGTTCCTGGATACGCTTCTGGTTGAGTTCGCTGAGGTCGACGAAAGCCCCGTTCTCAGAATGCTCGGCATCGAGCGGGTGGCTCTTGAGCCATCCGCCGGCAGCGTAGTGGTAGAAGTCGTCGCCGGGTCGCACGGACGTGTCGAGATTGCTTTTGTCAATGCCCGACACGGGAGCCTGAGCAAAGGCACCTGTGAAGGCCAGGGCCAGGCTGAGTAATACGATTTGTCTTTTCATGGTTACTAAATAATTATATAATTAAAAACCGAAGATTCTCATGATCTATTCTGCGGAAGCCTTTTGTTTGCCGATCTGGTCGATCCATCGCCCACGTGCGATCCTGACCAGGAAGATGCTGCCACGGAAGGTGAGTTCCAGTGCCATGGCCACCCACACACCCACAAGGCCATAGTGCTGGGACAAGGCATAGGCAAGCGTCAGGCGCACACACCACATCGAGGCGAGATTCATTACGGCTGGCTTGAGCGTGTCACCAGCGCCAAGACATACTCTGAACGCCACAATACTGGCAGCAAAGAAAGGCTCGGCGAAGGCTTCGATGCGAAGCACACGGGTACCCAACTCGCGAATGGCTTCCACCGGCGTGAGGAAGCCGATCATCTCGGGAGCGAAGACATACATCACCACACCCATCACCGCCATCACTGCCATGCCCAGCCCGATCGTCATCCATGCAAAACTGCGACAGAGATCACGCCGACCGGCACCAAAGGTCTGTCCGACAAGGGTAGAGGCGGCGTCGCCAATACCATAACCAGGCATGTAGCACAGACTCTCGGCAGTGACAGCAAACGAGTTGGCGGCAATCGACACATTGCCCAAGGGGGCTACGATCATCGTGGAGACGATCTGCGCGCCATTCATCAACACATACTGCAAGGCCATCGGTGCACTGATCTTTATGGCCTGGGAGACATAGGCAGGATGCCAGACAAAGCGCTCATGGTCGAGATGCCAGGCAAGGATGGGGCTGCGCCGGACATTGAACCACACGAGGATCACCGCCGTGACGGCATAAGCCAGTGCCGTTCCCAGGGCAGCGCCCTCCACGCGCAAGCCGGCTCCCCACAACGGTATGTCGACGCCCAGCACGCTCACCGTGCGGGACGGAAAAATCAGCAGGAAGTTAAACACCACGTCGAGCACACAGGCCAGCACTGCGATACTGCTGGGACGACGCATGTCACCGCTCGACTTGAGCATCGCCGATGACAGATTCTCCATCATGAAGAACGGAGCGGCCAGAGAGAAGATAAGAAAATAGACCGAAGCATCGCGCTGGATGTCACTGCCGCCACCCAACCATCGGGGCAGCGGACCGGCCACGCCACAGGCTACCGCCATCAGCAACAGAGAGAAGAAAAAGCAAAAAAGATAGCCGTGCTTCATCACCCGGCGGGCCTGCACAAAATCATTGGCACCAATAAAATGGGCTACCTGCACGGCAAAACCCATCGACGCGGCTGCTGTCAACGAGCCAAAAAGCCAAGAGGCCGGTTCCACCAGTCCGATGGCTGCACTGGCCTCTGTACCCAAAGAGCCCACCATCGAGGCATCGATATAAAACATCAGCACGCTGGTGATCTGTGCCAAAATCGAGGGGATACTCAATTCCACGATGAGCCGCAACTTCTCACTGCCCATCATCGGCGCCCCTTCACGGATCTTGACCAACAAGGCCTCACTCTTCTTATTGCTGAACATACTATGCTTCTTTTATACTGCAAAGTTACACAGAATCCCCCAAATAACCAAAAAGCGGTGCCCCCTATCCAGGAACACCGCCTCTGTTATATTTATTAATACCTAATTTTCTATGCTAACTCCTCTCAATCAAGTGGGGGAACTACAGTGTCATACCGTTGTTCTCTGCCCACATCCATGCGGCAGCACTAGCTGCACACATGATACACATCATCATTACGTACATCTTTTTACCTCGCTTTCTCTTTAAACTATCAATCTTTCTACTTTTCTTCTACTTTTACCATCTACTGCCGTCATCCTGAAATCCGTCATCCTGTCTGCTATCCTTCTTCGACAATCTTTTATTACTACCTTCGGAACCTTCTACCTTCTCTTCACTTCTCTGACTAATACCCTGTTGACGTAACTAATACCCGATTCTACTAATACCTTTCTCTGTCTTACTAACACCTATTATTTTCCTGAATCTATCTTTCTTCTTACCTTTTCTGAACCAATCTTTCACCTATTCTTTATATCCTGAATCATCTTCTACCTGTTGTCCAGAATCATCTTCTACCTGACGTTCTCTCTATTTTTCTACTAACGTCGCTATCCTACAAACTGATTACCTCGTATATTTCTCTCAACTTTTCAAATATCTCTTGATGGCCTTGCGGACATCCTTTGTTCTTTTGACACTGCAAAGATAGGAGGATTTTCGCAATGCCGCAACGATTGCGATGCCATTTTTACGCAAAAATAGGGGATTTTTGACTTATATCAAGAATATGTGTGCGCACACAGCCAACAAACAGACAATAAGGGGCATGCAATCGTTTGCATACTGTTCCGCCAGAGGAAAGGGCGTTACGACCGGAAAACAAATACAAAAAAAGCCATGCCCCGGTGCTTTCCTGCGTCCTACACCTTATTTATATATAGGACATTGGGAAAGCACCGGGGCATGGCCCTAAAAATCTTCTTCCCGTCTACTTCCAGTCAGGTACTTTCTTGCCCACTGGATAGAAAGCCGCCAGTTTGATATCAAAGATCAGCGTGGAACAAGCGGGGATAGTGCTCTGAGCCGATTCGCCGTAGCCAAGGGTATAGGGGATATACACCTCCCAGTGGTCACCGACATGCATGTTTTGCAATGCCGTGGAAAAGCCGTCAACGACACCGCTGATAGCGAACTTTGCCGGTGTGGCCTCCTCCATGGAGATGGCGTTGCCCAGTGAAGAATCAAACTGATAGCCCTCGGGATAAGAGGCTGTGGGAATCAACCGCCCGACGTAGTGACAGCGCACCGTGTCGGTGTAGATGGGGCTGACAGTTCCGGCACCTTTATCCTTCACGTGCACGACGATGTATCCAGTGCTCTTCGACTGCAAGGTATCCTCAAGGCTCCAGCTCTTGATGATCTTCCAATTGGTGTTGCCGGCCTTGACGCTATCCTGCGCCTTGGCGTAGAGCGCATCCCAGTACACCGTGTTCTTATTCTGCCAATCGTCAAACTCCGAACTGGTGTCGTCGCTCTCCGAACAGGCGGCAAAGAGCAGGCTGCCTGCCACAACGGCAAGCAGTGCCCCACTCCATTTCTTTATGACGCGCTTGATGTCGATGTTCATTCTTTACCTGTTGTGTGATTTACTTGTCAAGGCCTTCAATCTCCTTGCTGAGTTTCTTCAGCACGCTGGTGATGCTCACGCGATCCTCGATGATCTCGCGCAACTTCTCCACGGGCACACGCTCCTGCTGCATCGAGTCGCGATAGCGCAGGGTGACGGTGTTATCCTCCAGTGTCTGTCCGTCAACGGTGACACAGAACGGTGTGCCGATGGCATCCTGGCGGCGATAACGCTTACCGATAGAATCCTTGGCCTCGATATGTGTAGTAAAGTGGAACTTCAGATCGTTAACGATCTCCTGAGCCTTCTCGGGCAGTCCATCCTTATTGACAAGCGGCAGCACAGCGCACTTGATAGGAGCCAAGGCCTCAGGCAAGTGCAGCACGACGCGGCTGGAACCGTTCTCGAGTTTCTCCTCCTCGTAGGAGTGGCACATCACGCTGAGGAACATGCGATCCACGCCGATGGAAGTCTCCACGTCGTAAGGCACGTAGCTCTCATTGGTGTCGGGGTCGAAGTAGCGCATCTTCGTGCCGCTGAACTTCTCGTGCTGGCTCAGGTCGTAATTGGTACGGCTGTGGATACCTTCGACCTCCTTGAAGCCGAACGGCATCTTGAACTCGATGTCGGTGGCAGCGTTGGCGTAGAAGGCGAGCTTCTCGTGGTCGTGGTAGCGATAGTTGTCGTTGCCCATACCCAGAGCCTCGTGCCAGGCCAGACGGGCTTTCTTCCAGTACTCAAACCACTTCATCTCAGTACCGGGCTGGCAGAAGAACTGCATCTCCATCTGCTCGAACTCACGCATACGGAACACAAACTGGCGGGCTACGATTTCGTTGCGGAAAGCCTTACCGATCTGTGCGATACCAAACGGCAGTTTCTGACGCGTGGTCTTCTGCACGTTGAGGAAGTTGACAAAGATGCCTTGGGCAGTCTCAGGGCGAAGATATACCTTACTGGTGGCACCAGCAGTGGAACCAAACTCCGTGGAGAACATCAAGTTGAACTGACGCACATCGGTCCAGTTCTTCGTACCACTGATCGGATCCACGATGCCCTCGTCGAGAATGATCTGCTTCAACTCTTCAAGGTCGGGTCCCTGCATGGCCTCGGTGTAGCGGGCATGTAGCTCATCACGCTTCTTCTGATGCTCGAGGACGCGGGGATTGGTCTCGCGGAACTTCTTCTCGTCGAAGGCGTCACCAAACTTCTTGGCGGCTTTCTTCACCTCCTTGTCGATCTTCTCCTCGTATTTGGCGATCTGATCCTCGATGAGCACATCTGCACGATAGCGTTTCTTCGAGTCGCGGTTATCGATCAAAGGATCATTGAAAGCATCCACGTGTCCACTGGCCTTCCACACGGTAGGGTTCATGAAGATGGCGGCATCAATACCCACGATATTGTTGTGAAGAAGCACCATGCTGTCCCACCAGTACTTCTTGATATTGTTTTTCAGTTCTACACCGTTTGGTCCGTAATCATAGACGGCTGCGAGTCCGTCAGGATAAATGTCTGAACTGGGGAATACGAAACCGTATTCCTTGCAATGACTCACAATCTTCTTGAATACATCTTCTTGTGCCATGATTCTTTTTATTTCTAAAAATTATACTTTCGTGCAAAGTTACAGCTTTTTCTTTAATTTACTCGTTCCGAGAGCGTTAAATATCAGAAAAAGAATACATCCTAACCACTCAGCAAGGAGCAGTTAGGATGATCTGTAGTGCGCCTGACAGGACTCGAACCTGCACTGCGTGAGCAACTAGATCCTAAGTCTAGCGCGTCTACCAATTCCGCCACAGGCGCATATTGCTTGCAAAGATACACATTTTTTTCTATATGGCAAGCACTATTTCCAGAAAAGTGGTTGTCAACACACGCAAAGGGCCTGAGCCATCTCGTTTAGACTCAAGCACTGATTACGCCGAATGGTCGTATGCGTGTTGTGATGCGCCCAAGGGGCTAAGAGCAACAGGCGGCCGTCGGCACAGGCCTGCATCGAGCGGCCAACGGGCTTGGAGTAGTCGGTGAAGCCGTTCTCACGGAGGTGGATGAGAGAACAACCCCGAAGAAACAAGCTGCGCATGATGGTCTTCTCACCCGGTGAGATGCTCGGCGAGATGAAGACCACACCACGGGCTGCGTCTTTCAGGCACTGCTGGCGCTGGGCTTCGATCTGTTCGGCCGTGAGACTGCGTGAGCACTGCACAACTTTCTTTTCGGGATAGTCGAGAAGGAAGCGGTTGCCGATGGCGGAGAAACAATAGCCGGCATATTCAAAGTTGTGCTGCACGCGGAAGAGATCACGGTGCTCGCGTTTCATCATCAGCCGGTAAGGGTTGTCGTGAAGATAGCGACGCCACCGCTCCATCTGTCCTTCATTCTTCAGCAGGCGGTCGTTGTAGCCGAGCTGCCAGAGCATATTACCGTCTTTGTGGTGTTGTTCCTTAGGATTCTCCTCTTCATGCAGGATGATACGGCGAAAGGCTGCGTTGCACGATTTCTTAAAGCCACCGACGACATTTCCGAGATGCCGTTCCATCCTCTCATGGACAAAGAGGATGCCATGCAGGTGGTCGGGCATAAGTTGGAAGTCGACAAGAGAGATCTCTGGCACGAAGTCGGGGATATGATGCCAGGCCTCCACGACAGCCTGCCCTAAAGGACTAGGCACGATATGGGGATAGTCGAGGGTATTGCGGGGAGCCGCGGTATGGCCTACCACCTCGCCAAGCCATGGATAGCGGTTGACCGTGGTCAGCGTCAGCAAGTAGATACGGCGCGAGTGATAGTCGTTGAAGGGGGCGCGACGCAGCATGGAAGGCTTCAGAGGACCGGCAAAGGGTTTGTGCTTTCGGTATTGTTCCTCACTCATAGGCAGGGTAGATTAAAGAAAGGCAAAAGATTGAAAACAAGGGATACTAAGGAAGAAAAGGAAGGACTTCGCCACAGGCGAAGCAAACGCAACGGCTCTCGCGGAAAGCCCGCACCTCAAGAGCAGCAGGGCGCCGCCAAAGGGCCAAGAGCAGGGCCAGAAGGCAGGGGGCGTTTTTGCGTTAGCGGTTCGGTTTGCCTTGGCTGTGCCAAGGCTTTGTCTCAGGCTCTGTCGCCGCTCCCTGCTTTCCGACTTTGCTCCTTACTTCACGTCTCCCTTTTTGATCAGATACTCGGCAATCTGCACAGCATTGAGGGCTGCGCCCTTGCGGATCTGGTCGCCGGTGAGCCACAGGGTATTGCTATTATCGTCAGCGAGGTCCTTGCGGATGCGTCCCACGTAGACATCATCCTTCCCTGCGCTTTCCAGCGGCATCGGGTAGACATAATTCTGCGGATCGTCGACGACAGTGACGCCGGGTGCTGCCTTCAGCGCTTCGCGGATCTCTTCCACGCTCACGGGGCGCTCTGTCTCGAACCAAACACTCTCAGAGTGGGAGCGCAGGGAGCTCACACGCACACAAGTAGCCGAGGTACGCACGTCAGAGTGCATGATCTTGCGGGTCTCATTATACATCTTCATCTCCTCCTTGGTGTAGTCATTGGGCATCATCTTATCGATCTGCGGGATGACATTATAAGCCAGCTGATGGGGGAACTTATTGATGGTCTTCACCTTTCCGTCCTCCACCATCTCCTTGTATTGCTGTTCTAGCTCTTTCATAGCGGCGGCACCGGCACCGGAGGCACTCTGATAGCTGGCGATATGCACCTTCTTGATATGAGACAGTTTCTCGATGGGCTCCAACACGACAACCATCATGATCGTCGTGCAGTTAGGATTGGCAATGATACCACGTGGGCGGTTCAGCGCATCTTCAGCGTTGACCTCCGGCACGACCAAAGGCACATCGTCGTCCATGCGGAAGGCGCTGGAGTTGTCGATCATCACAGCCCCATATTTCGTTATCGTGTCTGCAAACTCTTGACTCGTTCCGGCACCGGCAGAGGTAAAGGCTATATCCACACCTTTAAAATCATCGTTGTGCTGCAGCAGTTTCACCTCATAGTCCTTACCCTTGAAATTATAAAGGCGTCCGGCACTACGTGTAGAGCCGAACAGCACAAGGTCATCCACGGGGAAATCACGCTCAGCGAGAATGCGCAGGAGCTCCTGTCCCACAGCGCCGCTGGCACCAACAATAGCTACTCTCATAATCTATTCCTTTCTCTTTTTAATAATAAATGGTGATCAAAACGTGTTGCAAAAGTACAACTTTTCAAACAATTAGACGAACAATATGTAATATTTTTCAGTGTTTGAAAATTAATTGCTACCTTTGCGTATAAATTTAGTAGGATTATAGAAGACCTCATGCCAAACATTGCATCATACTTCCCCATCACCAACCCCACGCTGATCTTCTTCGTGGTATTGCTCATCATCCTGTTGGCTCCGATCATCATGGGCAAACTGCGCATTCCCCACATCATCGGCATGGTGCTGGCGGGTGTGCTCGTGGGGCAGTATGGCTTCGACATCTTGGACCGCGACGCCTCCTTTGAGCTATTCGGGCGGGTAGGGCTCTACTACATCATGTTTCTGGCCTCATTGGAGATGGATCTCGACGGTCTGCAACGCAACAAATACCGTGCGATCGTCTTCGGACTCCTGACGTTTGCCATACCCTTTATCCTGAACTACTTCACAGGCATCAGTCTGCTGGGCTACACCACGGGGGCGGCCTTGCTGCTGGCTTGTATCATGTCATCGCACACGCTCATCTCCTACCCTATCGTCAGCCGTTATGGACTGCAACGCAAGCCCAGCGTAGTCATCAGTGTAGGTGCCACGATGATCAGTCTACTCCTGGCCCTCATCGTGCTGGCCGTCATCGTCGCCTCGCACAAAGGAGGCGGAGGCATTGCCTTCTGGACCTTCTTCATCTTGAAGATGGCCCTATACTGCGCCGGGCTGCTCTATGTGGTGCCCCGTCTGACACGTTGCTTTCTGCGTCGATACAGCGATGCCGTCATGCAGTTCACCTTTGTCATGGCCCAACTCTTCCTCATGGCCGCCTTAGCCGAGTTGATCGGACTGGAGGGCATCTTCGGTGCTTTCTTTGCCGGTCTGATCCTCAACCGCTTCATCCCCCAGCTTTCACCATTGATGAACCGCATCGAGTTCATCGGCAACGCCCTGTTCATCCCTTATTTCCTGATCGGCGTGGGCATGCTCATCAACGTACGGCTGCTCTTTGCCGGCGGTAGCATCCTTTGGGTGGTGACCTGCTTTGTCGTTGTCGGCACACTGAGCAAGGCCCTCGCCGCCTATATCTCCAGCTATCTCTTCCGGTTGCCGTTGTCGTCAGGGCACATGATGTTCGGTCTGTCCTCAGCCCACGCTGCCGGTGCCATCGCCATCGTGATGGTAGGCATGGGATTGAAGACCGCAGATGGGCATCCCCTCGTCGACGAACAAATGCTCAACGGCGTGGTCATCATGATCCTCTTCACCTGCATCATCTCTTCCCTCATCACCGACCGTGCCTCGCAGAAGATCATCTTCCGCGACAAGGAGGTGGCCCACGACGATGAGACGCCCAGCACCGTGGAGAACATCCTGATACCCGTAAAATATCCCGAATATGCCAACCGCCTCATCGACTTGGCGCTGATGATGCGGTCGGGCAAGCATCCTCAGGGGCTCGTCGCCCTCAATGTCGTGTATGACGACGTCAACCTCCGCAAGAATCAGGAGGCCGGACAACGGCTGTTGGAGCAAGTCAGCCACTATGCCGCCGGTTCCGACGTCCATCTGCAGACCCAGGTGCGCATTGCCGCCAACATTGCCAACGGCATCAAGCACGCCTTCAAGGAGTTCCAGGCCACGGAAGTGTTGTTGGGCATGCACACCCATGCCGACGTCAGTGCGAAGTTCTGGGGAGAGTTTCAGCAAAGCCTGTTCAACGGCTTGAGCCGTCAGATCATCATGGCGCGTCTCAATCACCCCATTGCCACACTGCGTCGCATACAAGTGGCCATTCCCTCTCGTGCCCAGTACGAACCGGGCTTCTACCGCTGGGTGGAGCGTCTCTCGCGGTTGTCCGAGAACCTCGAATGCCGCATCGTGTTCTATGGCCGTAAGGACACCCTGCAGATGATCAATGAATATATCAAAAACCACCATACCTCGGTGCGCGCCACCTATATCGAGATGGAGCATTGGAACGAGATGCCGAAGCTCGCCGCTACCATTGCCGACGATCATCTCTTCGTTGTCGTCACAGCGCGCAAGGGCACCGTATCGTTCAAGACCGCTCAGGAACGGTTGCCTGAGGAGCTGACCAAATACTTCAAGGGCAAGAACCTCATGATCATCTTCCCCGACCAGTATGGCGACGACAAGATGCGCATGACCTTCGCCCAGCCACAGCATACCGAGGAGACCTCGGCTTACTCCGCCCTGCGCGCTTGGATGAAAAACAAAAGTCTGTCGCTCAACCTCCCTAAGAAAGGAAGTTAGCAGGAAAGGAAATAATTCTTGCGTATCCTTGGGATTTCAAAAGATTCTTAGTATTTTTGCAAGAAGAAGGTAGAAGAGAAAGCGTGTCACCAACATAGAGAATTGGAAAACAGACTTTCCTAAATAGTAAAACAAGATTGACTATCCCCATGATAGACGTTAAAGGTATCACCAAATCATTTGGTAAGTTGCAGGTGCTCAAAGGTATTGACCTGCACATCAACAAAGGCGAGGTCGTCAGCATCGTCGGACCATCCGGAGCCGGCAAAACCACCTTGCTGCAAATCATTGGCACACTCGACAAGCCCGACAGCGGCACTGTCATCGTCGATGACATCGATGTCAGCAAGCTGTCCACCAACAAACTTGCCGACTTCCGCAACCAGCATATCGGTTTCGTGTTTCAGTTCCATCAGCTGCTGCCGGAGTTCACGGCTCTGGAGAATGTGATGATCCCCGCCTTCATCGCCGGCAAAGGGCGCAGCGAAGCCAAGCAAAGAGCCATGGAACTGCTCGAGTTCATGGGACTTTCCGACCGTGCAGGGCACAAGCCCAACGAGCTCTCCGGCGGTGAGAAACAGCGTGTCGCCGTGGCACGTGCCTTGGTCAATAACCCTGCCGTCATCCTCGCCGACGAACCTTCAGGCAGCCTCGACTCCAAGAACAA
This sequence comes from uncultured Prevotella sp., assembly GCA_900546345.1. Classification (GTDB taxonomy): domain Bacteria; phylum Bacteroidota; class Bacteroidia; order Bacteroidales; family Bacteroidaceae; genus Prevotella. The sequence goes on from URCI01000013.1 coordinate 27,010, forward strand.
AGCCGAGCTCCATCAGCTCTTCTTCGACCTGCGCGACAAGTTCGGCCAGACCTTCGTCATCGTCACCCACGATGAGCATCTCGCCTCCATCACCGACCGTACCATCCACATGGTCGACGGCCGACTGACCGACAGCCCCGAGGTGTAAAAACCATCAGCCCCCACACTCCACTCTGAGAGTGTGGGGGCTATCTCTTATTATCCTTCCTTCACCAAGTCGAGTCCCTCATCGCTAAGCGTGATCAACTTTTTCTTGTACAGATCGCCGGTAGCCTTCTTAAACACCTTCTTGCTCACCTGGAACAAGCGTTTGATATCGTCGGGATCGCTCTTGTCATTCAGCGGGCAGTGCCCGTCATGCTCCTTGATCCAAGCCAGCAGCGTCTCGGCAAAGTCCAGCGTCTGCTGACGCCCCATCGGCTGCAGCGAGATGTCGATCTTTCCGTCCTCACGCACATTCTGCACATAGCCCTTCACGCGGTCACCCGTATGGATATACTGGAACACCTGGTCCTTATACACCAGTCCCGCATAGCGGTTATTGACAATCACCTTAAAGCCTAATTCTGTCTTCTGCCACACGAGCAGATCTACTTCTACGCCCCGGTGCAGTCCGCCGCCATTGTCCTCACGCACGTCGTGGAGCCAGCGGTCCACCTTAGCCGTGGCGGCAACGCGATAGCTGTCTTGGTCGACATAGACGTAGACAATATAGCTCTCGCCGATCTCCATACGCCGTTTCTGTTCACGGAAGGGGCAGAAGAGATCCTTCATCAGTCCCCAGTCGAGAAAAGCACCATACTCGTTGACCCATGAACATTTCAGATAAGCGAAGTCCCCAACCTTTGCCAACGGCTTCTCCGTGGTAGCGATGAGCCGCTCTTCCTGGTCGAGATAGACAAAGCAGTGAACGTCACTGCCCACCTTGACGTGCTCCGGCACATATTTCTGCGGCATGAGGATCTCGCCCTCTTTCCCACCATCGAGGAAGATGCCAAAAGTCTCCTTACCGCCAAAGGCATGAGGATTAGGCCGCTCAGCCACCCGTGTCATCTTCAGCGTATTATAGTTTCCAATTTTTATGTCTGTTTCCATCATTCATTGTTTTTATACGTTATCGCTTATTTGCAAAGTTAATGCAAAGTTTTGGAAAAAGCAACAACGAGCGCAAGGAATTTCCCATATACTCTTAAATAAAAACCATCACGATCATGGGGGCGGTCCACGGGCGCGATGTCCTTATCAAAGTGTTCTCAATGTTGGAACCTTGTAAGGAGAAGTCTTTTCCAAGCTATAATTATCAAAAAAAGGATATCACAGATATTTGCAGAGCGTCCTCCGGCAAGTTTACCAAATCCAGGTTTAAATTAGTTTAAACGGCACAAGGCTCTTTTGCGGTAAACGTTTTTTTTTATACTTTTGCACCCGAAAATATAATTCACAACATAAAATCGTTTGCAATCATGGGAGCAGCAGGAAACAAAAAGCCTAAGAAGGCTAAGACAGCCAAGCACGCACCCCGCTACGAGATGGAGGACAGCATGTCCTCAAGCTTGACGAAAGGAAAGAAGAAGTGCCTGCACTAAATCTCGCACCTCACTTTCAGAAAAGATTCGGCATCACACCTTGATGCCGGATCTTTTTCGTACTGTGAAGAGGCACAGGTATACCTTATTATTATAGAGGGTCAATTACAGGAAAGACATTATTACATAGTCATATGCACAGAAAAAGGTATATAAAATAAAAAAAACGAGAAAAAAACACCAATATAAGAAAAAAAGTATTAACTTTGCAACAAAAGTAAACATCGAAAAGCAACAAGAAAGATCGATATAGCAAAAATACCAAATCAGTTAATTAATAAATAGTTAAGATTATGAGAAAATTATTCATCGCATTGGCTTTTGCAGGTTTCGCTATGGGCGTCAATGCTCAGGAAGCTGATCCTGTACAACAGTACAGCGTGGCTACCAACTCTTTTTGGAGCAATTGGTTTGTTCAGGCTGGCGCAGACTGGAGCGCATGGTATAGCAACGAAGAACACGGATTGGGGCTCTCTCACAGCCCATTCAAGAAGTTCCGTACCAATCCTGGTGCTTCTATCGCTGTAGGTAAGTGGTTCACACCGGGTATCGGACTCCGCACCAAGCTGCAGGGTATCTGGGGCAAGGCCGTCACTGACGACAACAACGCTGGCAACGGCATGAAGTACTGGACACTGAACGAGCACGTGATGTTCAACATGAGCAACCTGCTCTTCGGCTACAACCCCAAGCGTGTGTGGAATGTCATCCCCTTCGCTGGTGCCGGTATGTCACGCAACTGCACCGCTAACAAATATGCAATGCAGCTCAGCCTGGGTCTTCAGTCCTCTTGGCGCGTATGCGACAAGATGAACGTATATGTCGAAGGTGGCTGGAACCGTCTTGAGGAAGACTTCGACGGCTATGCTACCAAGATTTCCGCCAAAGGCCAGAATCATCGTGGTTGGGAAAGCAAGGACAATCACCTCTACGCAGAAGTGGGTCTGACCTTCAATCTGGGCAAGGGTACATGGAGCAAGGTTCCAGACGTAGACGCAATGAAGACTATGTATCAGAGCCAGATCGATGCATTGCAGAGTCAGTTGGACGATGCTAACACAGAGAATGCACGTCTGAAGAAGCTTCTCAGCGAGCAGCCCAAAGAGGCTTCTAAGGCTGTCAAGGGCTTCGCCAGCGCTCCTGTATCTGTTTTCTTCAACATCAACCGCAGCAACATCGCATCCAAGAAGGATCTTGTTAATGTCAAGGCTCTCGCACAGTATGCAAAGGACAATGGTTGCAAGCTTAACGTTACTGGTTACGCTGACAGCGCAACTGGATCTGCAGAGCTCAACCAGAAGCTTTCTGAGAAGCGTGCCGCTACCGTCGCTGACGAACTCGTGAAGATGGGTATCGACCGTGCTAACATCAACACTGTCGGCAAGGGTGGTAACAGCGAGTTGTCTCCTGTTTCCTTCAACCGTCGCGCTACTGTAGAGGTTGCAGAGTAAGGCACTTCCCTAGCCCTCCAGCCCTACCCTAGCCCTCCCCTTGGGGAGGAAATGGAGAAACCCACAAGGACGGACTGGAATCTTTAGAACAAGACTAAGGCTCTTAGTAAAGACAAAAAAATAACCGAATATCGGGAATGTTCCTGATATTCGGTTTTTTGTATATAGACTTCGTATATATTCTTTATATTCGGTTATCTTCTTAATTCCATCGAAGATGGAGCGTTAAATGCAAAAAGATATTCTGTGGACTCGGTATGGCAAAGCCATCTCTGTGAGAGCTATATATATAATAAGGAGTCAATCTCCGTGGCTTTGCATGTGAGAAATTACTTTCAAGGGGAATAGGGAAGGGCTTGGCTACTTCCCTTATTCTCCCAGCATCTGCTCTATCTCCTGCTGTTTGAGGATGCAGAGGATCTTGTGGCCGTCGGGCGTGTAGTTGACATTGGAACAAAGGAAGAGGCTGTTGACGATGCTCTCCATCTCCTCGTTTTGCAACACCTGACCATAAGGGATCGCGGCGGCACGCGCCATCGTCAATGCCAGTTGTTCATTGACCCGCTGCAGCGCCTCATCGCCCGTAGCATGGACACCATCGAGCATGTCGTGGAGCAGATCCATGACGTTGATGCCGTCGAGCCCCTCCGGCACCGCGTTGACCGACCACGTGCTGCCCCCCAAGCTCGTCAGTTCGAAGCCCATAGCCTGCAGCTCCGGCATGATCTGCGCCAAGGTGACCTGCTGCTGTGCACTGAGCTCCAAGGATTCCGGGAAGAGCACCTTCTGCGCCCGCATCTTCTGCGCCTCGAGCTGCTTTTGATATTTCTCGAAGAGGATACGCACATGCGCACGGTGCTGGTCCACGATCATCAGCCCCGACTTCACGGCCGTCATGATATACTTGCCCTTGTACTGATAGTGTGTCGGCGCCTTTTCCTCGATCACCTGCGGCTGCTGTTCCTCGTCCTGTCCCTTCTCGGGGAAGAGCGACGGCGGCGCTGCCGGCATGTCACCGTCCAACGATGCCGAGGACGGACCACCCATCAGCGCATCGAAGTCAGCAAAGGCCGATGCCGACGCACCCATGCGCGAGGCATGGAACGACGATGCGCCCATGCGCGAGGCGTGCAGGTCATCAGAGCCCATGCGGGAGACATGCAGACTGCCGGAGCCCGTGGAAGGCGCAGCCGACGTGTTGAAAGGATTGTATTGCGGATCGAAGTCGACCTTTGGCATGGCCGCCCCACTGTCGGGATTGTAGACCGGGATCTCGGGCTTGCCCTCCGTGTCGAAGTCGAGCGTGGTGGCGTTGCTGAAGATGCCCACGGCGTCCTTGACTGCCGCATTGAGGATCTGCCACACCGCCTGCTCGTTCTCGAACTTGATCTCCGTCTTGGTGGGATGGATATTCACGTCGATGTCCTTGGGCGAGATGTCGAAATAGAGGAAGAACGGCACCTGCTCGCCTTGAGGAATCAGCCGTTCAAAGGCCTGCATCACCGCTTTGGCAAAATAAGGATGGCGCATGTATCGGCCGTTGACAAAGAAATACTGATGAGCGCTTTTCTTCTTTGCCGACTCCGGCTTGCCCACAAAGCCATGGATGCCACAGAGCGATGTCTCAACCTTCACGGGCAGGAGATCCTGATTGAGTCGGTTGCCGAAGACGTCGACGATGCGCTGTCGCAGTCCGCAGGCCCGCAGGTTGAGCAGTTCCGTGTCGTTGCTGTGAAGCCGGAAGACGATATTGGGATAGACGAGGACGATGCGCTGGAAGGCCGTCAGGATATTGTTCAGCTCGGTGTTGTTGGACTTGAGGAACTTACGTCGGGCGGGCACGTTGAAGAAGAGATTCTCCACCATGAAGTTCGCCCCCTCGGGACAGGCACAAGGCTCCTGCCCCGTCACCTTTCCACCGGAGATGGAGAGATGCGTGCCGATGTCCTCACCCCGCTGCCGCGTCTTGAGTTCCACCTGTGCCACGGCGGCTATCGAAGGCAACGCCTCGCCGCGGAATCCCATGGTATGGAGGTTGAAGAGATCATCGGCCTGCCGGATCTTTGACGTGGCATGGCGCTCAAAGGCTAGGCGCGCATCGGTCTCGGACATGCCCTTGCCGTCGTCGATGACCTGGATCGACGTACGTCCCGCGTCGACCACGGCGACATCGATGTGCGTGGCGCCCGCGTCGACCGCGTTCTCGACAAGTTCCTTGATGACCGAGGCGGGTCGCTGGATGACCTCGCCGGCAGCTATCTGGTTGGCAACGGAATCGGGAAGAAGTTGAATAATATCACTCATAACGTCATAACATCAATAGAAACAAAACAACACACAAGAGGATGAGCACGATGAGCAAGGCATTGCCCGAGAGCAGACGGTCCTGGCGGCGGCGTACGCGGCTGTCAGGGGCGAAAAACGTGCCCCGCAGTGCCTCGGCACGGAAGCGGCGCAGCGAAGCCTCATCGTCGTGAGCCGTCGCTGCCCTCTCCTTTTCCTCAGCCGGTCTCTGCGCCTCGAGCTCCTGCCGCGCGTGCTCCTCCAATTGGCGCAGGCGATCCTTACGCTCATCGTAGTAGATGAACGTGTGGTGGAAAGGACGGGGACGACGCGAGTTGAAGAACATAGCCATCAGCGGTTAACGGCGCGTTACCGCCCGGCGCGGCTTTTGCGGTTTCTTGGGCGGTGGCGTCTGCTGTACCGCTTTCTTTTCCTCCTGCGCCTTAGTAGTCGCGGTAGCGGCGGGTGGGGCCTTCTTGCCGATTTGCTGGATCGGCGCAGCATGGCGCTTGATATGTTTCAGTTCCGTACCGGACGCCTTGCCGCGCCAGTTGAAGACATCGTCCTTGTCCTTCGGCCGGATATAGTCGAACCACGCAAAGACGTCGAGCTTGTCCTTGCCGGGCGGGATCTGCGTCATCGGGTAGAGCGTGCCCTGCGCCTTCGGCATCCAGATGCGCTCGAGCTTGCACTCCGGGCTGACAAAAGAGCGCATGGTGTCGGTCTCGACATAGTTGAGTCCGATCAGCGTGCTGTCCTTATCGTCGACGGGGAAGAACACCGAGCGCACGTTGCCCACGGCATCGCTGCGCCGGATCTTGCCCTCCTGGAAATAAGCAAACATATTGGTGGAGGACACCTGGTTGTAGTGGATGGAGTCCTGCATGAGTTCGATGGAGAGCGCCTGTCCCAGGACATGCGCCTCGCGCACCGTGGTGTCGTTCATGAACGTCAGGATCTTCTCGCCCAAGAGCTGGCGCTGTCCGTTCCAGAGGATCGGGTCCTGATACATCGTCATGCAAGAGTCCTTGGAGTTGAAGACCAAGGAGTCGCAGACCGCCTGCACGTCGTTGCGGAAGACGCGCACACGGCGATAGCAGTGCACCTTGCGGTAGACCGAGTCGGTGTTGATGTGGAAAGTCTCCACGCGCATGGTATCACTGTGCATCCACAGCGTGTCGGGCTTGGAGTAATCCATGACGAGAGCCTTGCCCGTGGCGAAGCCCCTTCCGGTCTTCTCGTTGTAGACCACGAGGTGAGCGGTGAGCTTGTTTTTATTGCGCTTGTCGACATAGACCACATTGCCCTGTCCATAGTTGCGTCCCGTCTTGCTATTATAGAATAAGGTGTCGGCGGTGATCGTCTTCTCCTTGTTGACCACGGTGGAGCGGCCGTAGAGATCGGCCTTGTCGGTCTTGGTGTTGAAGAACGCATCCGTCGTGGTGATGACGTTCTTCCCGTTGACGATGCGAGAGGCCTGCGGCATGCCCTGTCCCTTGTTGGGCGTGTACTGTCCGACGACATGTGCGCGCGAGGTGCGCGTGTCGTAATAGAGCGTGTCGGTGGAGACGCGTGTCTTGGGTGTATGGAGCTGCACGTCGTAGTAGAAGACCGCCTGCTTGGTCTGGGTGTTGTATTCCCCCCAGTCCGAGCTGAGCCTGCTCTTGCCGTCGATGAGGCGTCCTCCACGGAAGAAGTAAGCATTGTTGTAGAGCCGGTCGTAGTTGAGCGAGTCGGTGTAGAGCGTCTGCCGTGCATGATGGAGCACGACATTGTTGCGCGCCTCCATGAGTTGCTCCTGTCCATCATACCAAGCCCGCTGACAGGTCAGCGTGACATTGTCCTGCGGCTGGCGGAAGCGCACATGGCCCATGGCCCTCACGGAGTTGGAGGCCTGATAGAAGTAAGCCGAGTCGCACAGCAGTGTGGCCCCCCGATGAACAAAGTGGACATGTCCCTTGACGATCTGCGCGTCGGGGTTGGGGCCGTACATGTCGAACTTCAGCTCGTCGGCATGGACAAGATAGACCCTGTTGTCCACCGCCTTGCGCTTGCGTGGCGCTGCCAAGACCGTGAACACACCAAGTGCAAAGAGGCATAGAGCCGTGACGAACACGGTTCCATGCCTATCGGAAAAATGCTGGAAAACTCTTCGGAACGTCATCTGATCCATCCCTGATACTGAAATTTACAATCCTTATAGCGGTCGTTGATTCTGACATAGGTGTGCTTGATCTTGTCGACGACCCAGTCATTGAGCACCTTCTCACGCTCCTTGGCCAAGACGACATCCTTCATGACCTGGAAGTCCTCGGTGATGGTGGCGCGATGGCCCTCTTCCCGGCTCTTGAGCTTGATGATGCAAGCCACCGTCTTGTTCTTGCTGTTGATGCGCGTGAAGGGTGCGGAGATCTCTCCGACCTTCATTGTGTCGACGACCCTTGCCACCTCGGTGGGCAACTCCTTCATCTGGAAGCGGGAAGTCATGCCATCAGCGGTGCTGTTGGACATGAGGCCCTGGTTGTTCTTGGTGTCCTTGTCGTCAGAGATATAAGAAGCACCGGCCTCGAAGGTAAACTTGCCATTGACAATGTCGGTGCGAATGGAATCGAGACGGTGCTCAGCAGCCTCGATCTCGTCCTGCGCCACCTTTGGGCGGAGCAGGATGTGGCGCACATTGATCTTGTCGCCTCGCTTGTCGATGAGCTGGATGATGTGATAGCCAAACTCCGACTCGACGATCTTGGACACCTTCTTAGGATCGGTGAGGTTGAAAGCCACCTGGGCAAACGCCGGGTCGAGCATGCCACGCCCCATGAAGCCCAGCTCACCACCCTGGCGGGCTGATCCCGGATCCTCGGAATAGAGACGAGCCAAGGTCGAGAACGTCGTCTCGCCATTGTTGACACGCTCCGTGAAGTTGCGGAGCTCGTCCTTGACGCGGTTGATCTCGGCCTGCTTGATCTTTGGCGAGACCTGGATCACCTGCACCTCCACCTCGGTAGGCACATAAGGCAGGCTGTCTTTGGGTATCGTGCGGAAATAGCTGCGCACGTCGGCCGGTGACACCTTGACATTCTCGACGAGTTTCTGCTTCATCTTCTGGATGAGCTGTTGGTTCTTGAACTCATCGTGCATGTCGTTGCGAATCTCGTTGATGGACTGCTTGCGGTACTCCTCGAGTTTCTCCTGGCTGCCGGCGATCTCGATCCACCGGTTGAGCTGCTGCTGCACGCCCTGCGCGACTTCCGACTCGCTGACCTCGATGGAGTCGATTTCGGCCTGATGGAGGAAAAGCTTCTGCACGGCAATCTGTTCGGGGATGGCACAGTCGGGATTGCCTCCCCACGTCATGCCCTCCTGCTGTCCCTGCATGCGCATCATCTCGACGTCGGACTTGAGGATCGGCTCGTCGCCCACCACCCATACGACCTCATCGATGATACTGTTTTCGGGAATGGGAGCCTCCTCCTTGGCAGCACTGTCATGCTGCGTGGAATCGGAAGACTTCACACTGTGAGAGCCCGGCAATCCGGGAACGGCTGTCATGGCCGAGAGCGAGGCAGCCACAAACAAGAGTGCTGCGACAAAGGGTATATGACGTTTGTTGTTTACTTTCATGGTGCTATTTCTGTTCATTGTATCTTACTTAACCGTGTCGACGACCGCTTCATTGACCGTGACGGGATATTTCCGGCGGAGCTGTTCGACCCATTGCTTCTCGAGCGCCTCCTGGTAGTCGGCGACGACGAGCTCCCGCACATCGTCCATCTCCTTGGGTTTCTTGAGTTTCTTGCCAAAGACCGCCATGAAGGGATAGTCCCGGGGCGGCGTCACCACCGTGTCCTTGTGGAAGACCTCGCGGTCCACCAGCGCGTTGTCGCCCTGTCGGAAGAAGCCCTTCTCCACCCGGATGCGGAGCACCGAGTCGGCGTTGAACGTCTTGCGAAGCGTCTCTGTCCACTCACGGAAAGGCAGTTTACTCACCGTCTTCCTGACCTGGTCGATATCGCTCTGTCGGCGCGTGAAATAGGCAATGCCCTTAAAGCGCGGCGCATCCCACCGGTAGCGCTTGCGGTTTTTGCGGAAGAACTGCTGCAAGCCCGCCTCATCGTTCTTGGCCCGCTCCCATACGGTGCGGTTGGCGATGTCGAAGAGCAGCAGTCCGTCGTGGTATTCTTGAATGAGATATTTCAGATTGGGATCTTTCTTCTCCATCTCCTCACGCTTGGCGGCCAGGACGGTATCGGGTGTCGTATGGCGCTGACGGGCGAGGGTGTCGAGCTTTTGGTTGATGATCTGCTCGCGGAGGTTGCGCTGGTCGATGAAGCGCAGGATGGCAGCACGCTGGCTGGCATAGGAGAAGAAGGGCTGATGGCCCTGGCGCAGGATGATGTGCCAGCCGGCCGGAGAGAGGAAAGGCTGGCTCATCTGCCCGTCCTTGAGGCTCCAGGCCTGGTCCTCGAACTCTTGAAAGGTCTCGCCCTTGACGATCCAGGGCAGTTGTCCACCCTGAGCGGCCGAGCCGCGGTCCTGAGAGAAGCGCCGCGCCAGTGTCGCGAAGTCAGCGCCCTGCTGCAAAGCCGCATAGACCGAGTCGATGCGCTGCTTGGCCGCCTTCTCGACGTCGGGCGTGGTCTGTTGGCGCAAGGCGATAAGGATGTGCGAGACACGCACCATGCCCCCGTTGCCGTCGATGCGCCGGCGGGTCTCGTCATAAATCTTCCGGGCCTCAGCCTCGAGGTCCGCACTGTCGATCATTGCCGGGCGGATCTGCTGGTCGCGGTAGTTGGCGAACTCTTGCTGATAAGAGGCGAGCGTGTCGAGACGGGCCTCCTTGGCGGCCTCGATCTTGAGTTTGTAGTTGACAAACAGCGGCACGTAGTCGCGCACGCTCTTGCGGTCGAGCACGCCCTCGGTGTTGTTCTTCTTGTAGGAATACGCAAACTCAGAGCGAAGAACCGGATGACCGTTGATGGTCATGATGACGGGATCGTCGCTCTGAGCAAAAGAGAGGGGGCCACACAACAGTATGGCGCCCATGAAAATATGTCTTCTTGAGAATAGTCTGCTCATGAATGAAATGCTTACTCAGGACGCGAGTAGTTCGGCGCCTCACTGGTGATCGTGATGTCATGAGGATGACTCTCGAGCACACCAGCATTGGTGATGCGTGTGAACTTGGCGTCGTGCAGGCGCACGATGTCGGGAGCGCCGCAATAGCCCATACCTGAGCGCAGGCCACCGGTGAGCTGATAGATGACCTCCTGTACGGTGCCCTTGTAAGGAACACGTCCGGCGATACCCTCGGGGACGAGTTTCTTGGCATCCTTGATGTCGTTTTGGAAATAGCGGTCACGTGAACCGTTCTTCTGCTCCATAGCTTCCAGTGAGCCCATGCCACGATAGCTCTTGAACTTACGGCCGTTGAAGATGATGGTCTCGCCGGGGCTTTCCTCGGTACCGGCTACGAGTGAGCCGATCATCACACAACTGCCACCGGCAGCAAGCGCCTTGACGATGTCGCCGGAATAGCGCAGGCCACCATCGGCGATCAAAGGTACGTCGGTGCCCTGGAGTGCGGAGTAGACGTCATAGACGGCACTCAGCTGTGGCACACCCACACCGGCCACGACACGTGTGGTGCAGATGGAACCCGGACCGATACCGACCTTGACGGCGTCGGCACCGTTGTCGACGAGATATTTGGCAGCCTCGCCGGTGGCAATGTTGCCGACCACCACATCGAGGTTAGGGAAGGCAGCCTTGACATCGTGGAGCTTTCCGACCACGCCCTTGGAATGGCCGTGGGCTGTGTCGATAACGATGGCGTCGACACCTGCCTCCACCAAAGCCTGTGCACGGTCGAGCGTGTCGTTGGTGACACCCACGCCGGCAGCCACGCGCAGACGTCCTTTGTCGTCCTTGCAAGCCATCGGCTTGTCCTTGGCCTTGGTGATGTCTTTATAAGTGATCAGTCCCACGAGATGGTTGGCATTGTCGACCACGGGGAGTTTCTCGATCTTGTTTTGCTGAAGAATCTGAGCAGCCGCCGTCAGATCGGTACGCTGATGGGTGGTGACCAGGTTCTCGGATGTCATCACGTCGTCGATGAGCTTGTCCATGTGACGCTCGAAACGGAGGTCGCGGTTGGTGACGATGCCCACGAGGTGGTTTTCCTCATCGACGACAGGAATGCCGCCAATGTGATAGTCGTGCATCATGTCAAGGGCATCCTTGACGGTGCGTCCGCGACGAATGGTGATCGGGTCGTAGATCATACCGTTCTCAGCACGCTTGACAATGGCCACCTGACGAGCCTGTTCCTCGATCGACATATTCTTATGGATCACACCGATACCACCCTCGCGTGCAATGGCAATAGCCATCGACGACTCGGTCACCGTGTCCATAGCGGCAGTGACAAAGGGAACATTGAGTTCGATGTGGCGCGAAAAACGAGTTTTCAACGACACTTCCTTAGGAAGCACTTCAGAATAAGCAGGAATCAACAGGACATCATCAAATGTGAGTCCGTCCATCACAATTTTATCTGCAACAAATGATGACATAAAACGATTTTTAGAAATTTATTGCGTGCAAATTTACCAATAATTTTCCACATAGCGTAGCTCTTACTGTCTTTTTCTTAAGGCTTTAATGCTATTTAACGCCCATTTTCCGTAGTGGTGAAGGCTGTGGTTTCATGAGAACAAAAGCCCCCGACCGTCAAGGATGCTGCACGGCCGGGGGAGAAGATCGAAAACAAGGAAAAGAAAAGCGGACTATCTCACTTGCTTGACAACCCTGACGGAGCCGTCGGACAAGTGCTGGCGAACCACCGTCACGCCCTGAGGAAGAAGACCACCCAGGCGTCGCCCGCTCAGATCGTAATACTCACTGGTCACCACACGGGAATGGGGATCGAGGGCGATCTGCCCTACTGCCGTGACAGGCGTCGATCCGTCGTTGCTGACAAACACGTCACCGATGTAGAGCGGGCCACTGCCATTGGTCCAGAAGCCGGCAATATAGATATGACTGGGATCGACCGTCACGCCTTTCTCGCTGGTCATCTGATGCAAGTCGATCACCACCTTTTGCTTGCCAGTGAGCTCGAAGATGGCCGGACTGGTCCAATAATTATTCTGGTCGAAAAGGCGGAACGAAGAAAAGACAGCAGCTGGCTGTTTCAGCTCCACCACTACATATTTATAAGCACTCAGGTCGAGGGGCGCGGCATACTGCCAGCCACCAAAGCCATAGGTGCCCGTCAGGAGATAGCCGTCGCTGCTGCGGAACGTGCCTTTCTCCCAGATGCTGGGATTGAACTTACCATCGACGAGTGGGAAATGCGTCACCTTGACGTCAATGTCAAGCGTGAGGCTGTTGCCAAAGACGTCGGTGTAGGTCACGCTGACGGTGGCCTCGCCGGGTGTGGAGCCTGCGACGATGGCTCCCTGCTCCACGCTGGCCACTTCGGGACGGGAGCTTCTGATCACGCAACTGCCCACCACATTGGTTTGCAGGCCAGAGGCGGAGACGAGCGTGACGTTGAGTGCCTGCCGCTCGCCGGGCAACAGTGTCAGGCGCGTGGTGTCGACACGAAGATCCGCCATGGTCAGGTCGGCTTTGCTGAATGTCTTCAGGGTGCCGGGAGCATAGAAAGCGTCCTCGGAGAAAGTGGGCTCTGTGGAGAACCAGTCAATATCCACATGTCCTCCATTGGCTTTTGTGGCCTGGTTGAAGAGGTAGAAGCGGTTGCCGACGAACACCTTGAGCGTGTAGCGCATCTGCAGCGTGGGGCCAAAGGCGTGCCACGTGGCGTTGTCGGTACTGTAGTAGAACGTTGCCGTGGCGTTGCCGAAATTGGCACGGGCCCGCAGATAGACCACGTCGGCACTGATCTCAGGTCCTTCCTGCCGCTCTTCGGCAACGGTCCGGCCATTGTCGTCGTAAGCCGAGCGCATGGCGACAAGATGACGTTTGCCGTTGGAGGCAGCAATGCCAATGTAGGCATACGGGTCCTGGAAGACGGCCAGTCCGGCCACATCACCGTCGGCCATGCCACTGACATCGATCTTGACCGTGCCATAGCTGTCAGCCACCTGCCGGGCGGCCGTGCCCTCAGCGGCCGTGCCGAGGATGCGTGTGGTGAGTGAGTTGCGGGTCTGCATGAGGTCGGAGGTGACGCCTGTGGTACGAAGCCGCAACCAGCCCGGTCGCTCAAACAGACTCCATGCCGTGGGATCGGCGTTGTGGTTCCATTCCCACATCTTGCCGAGGGAAGCCCCCGTGAAGGTCTCATTGGCCGTCAGCGTTGCAGCAGGATAAGCCTGTCCCACATTGGGTTTGGGATAGGCCTTTCCATCCTTGGACACGTCGACGCCGTCGTTGCCGATCACGGGCCAGCCGTCTCTCCACACCACGGGTTCGAGATAAGGCACACGTCCGATGGCACCGGCATCCTTGAAGAGTATGGTCCACCACTCACCGGTCTGTGTCTGTACCAAAGCGCCCTGATGGATATGCTGATGGGCGAAGACACGTGTAGGATGCTCTTCGTAGGGACCCATCGGCGCTTTGGAGCGGAAGATGGTCTGTGAGCCCTCGGTACCTCCATAGGTCGCATAGATATAGTAATAGTCTCCGATGTGGTACATATGACTGCCCTCACAGCCATTGCCCACACTGATGACCTTCTTGCTCTCCTGAGCCTTGAAATCAGAGGAAAGGCGCGTGACGGTGATGTCACCGATGCCGCTGGCTACATAGATGTTACCATCGCCATCCGGACCATCGTCGAAGAGAAAGCCCGAATCGTAGTAGAAGCCATCGAGCTTCTTCATCTGCCACACTCCCTCGGGATCTGTGGCGGTGAGCATGAAGTCGCCACCGTCATCGCCAAAGGCAATGAAGTTGAGAAAGAATTTTCCGTCGTGGTATTTCAGGCTCGGTGCCCACTGGCCCTGACTGTAATGATTCTTACCGTTGAGCAGGTTGTAGGCATCGGAATTGTTGATTTGCAGTAACGGATTGGCACAGTACTGCCAGTTGACCAGGTCGTGGGACTTGAGCAACGTGATACCCGGGAAATGGAACATGGTCGTGGAGGCATAATAATAGGTGTCGCCCACGCGGATCACATCGGGATCGGGGAAGTCGGCATTGATAATCGGATTGACAAAAGTGCCATCGCCGCGGTCAGCGGTATAGCCCTGGGTGTAAGCAGGCATGGCATAGTCGCGACGGGCATAGTCGCGATACCACTGGAAGCAGGCCTCTCCACACGCCTCAGCGACCCCCTGAAAGGCAGGGCGCACCGTGCCGGTGGACAGATAATGGTCGATGTCGATATAGCAACCCGTTCCGGAGAGCGTCATGGAGATATTGCCAAAGTGGTCGAGCAACTGCTTGTAGGTCTTGCCCCACTTGGAAGTAGACGCCGTGGCCCATGTGCCATAGTTGGCAGGCACCCATTCACCATGCTCGTTGTAGTGCCCGGCTCCCGGCTTCTCAGGACTCCAGTCGACCTCCGTGATGATGACGGGATGGGTGTCAACCACCGGCACGGCGTCATGGAACTGCCGGATGCCATTTTCCGCATCGGTCTGGCTGTCACTTGTGCCATACCAGCCGGGATAATCATGGACGGCATAGCCGATGTTATAACCGCGGATGGGATAAGTGGCGTAGCCGCGATAGTTGCTCTGCCAACCAC
Organism: uncultured Prevotella sp.; assembly: GCA_900546345.1. Classification (GTDB taxonomy): domain Bacteria; phylum Bacteroidota; class Bacteroidia; order Bacteroidales; family Bacteroidaceae; genus Prevotella. The sequence continues at coordinate 42,051 of URCI01000013.1, forward strand.
TTCCCGGCACCCAGATGATGCCGGTGAAGCCATTGGCACGTATTTTGTTGACGATAGGCTGGAAGAACTGTTGCAACGCTTGGGGCGTCTCTTGTCCTATGCTGTCAGTGACCTTCACAGGTTCATTGGCCAATTCGATGGACAGTTGTCCGGCATATTTGCGCACGGAATCGTTGCGTGAGACAATGTCCCACACGGTCATGAGATATTGCTGGTATTCACCTCCGGCCTGAATGGTCTTGGGACACACCCCCGGCGGGCGCATGACTACATAGAGTCCATGCCCCACAGCCTTGCGTGCCAAAGGGAAGTAGAGTGAGCGAAGGTATTTCTCGAGACGCTGAGCGCTGAACCGACTGATGTCGGCCTCGCCCGACTCCTTGCCGTCGCTTTTCTTGTCGGGATCATTGGTCCAACAAGGATCGAGATGAAGACGGAAGACGTTGGCGAAGGCTCCTTGCGTCGTGTCGGTAATGGCCGTATAGAGCTTGTCGAAATATTGCAGACAATCACTGACATGGGCATCGTCGGCATTATTGCCCCAGCGCCAGGAATTGAAATAAGGACTCGGCGTGTCCATCACTCCATGGAGCACGACGGTATTGCCCTGTGGATCGCGCAACTGATTGCCGTCGACATGCAAAGGCGGCGTATGGCCGAAAGGTACTTGGGCCCAGGCGCCTACGGTCAGGCACAGACCAAAAATAGCAGATAGGATCGTTTGTTTCATATTGTGAATGATGCGTAATAGATATGCAAAGGTATGATTTCTCTGTCACACCGACTTTTTTCTGCGTTACACATACTTTCTATCTTGTTACACGACCCGTGAAAACACAAAAACGCCCGTCTGCTCCCTGACAGAGCGGACGGGCGTATGATTGAAGCTGTCCGTGACATGAATATCCGAAAAGCCAAGAAAAGATCAGTTGCCCTGCTCGGAAAGGAACTTGATGAGCACGAGGCGCACTTTTTCTTCAGCGGTGAGACCACCATCGTCGTCATAGATCTCACATTCATCAATGGCTGTGTCGACATCATCGGTGTCGCTGTTGCGGAAATAGTCATAGATGTCGTCGACCTCATCGGGGTCAATGACGTCTTCGTCATCGAGGTAGTAACTGATATCGACCTTCATGCCGCTGTTGACAATGGACTCGATGTCGTCGATCAGATCGTCGAAGCCACAGCCCTGCATCGTGGCGATCTCGTCCAGCGGCACACGACGGTCGATGAGCTCGATAATCTTGAGTTTCTTCATCGACTTCTTTGGCAGACTGATGACACGCATCATGTCCACACGCTGGATGTCGTTGTCCTCGCAATATTTCTTGATGAGATCAACGAAAGGCTTACCATATTTATGTGCCTTACCCTGGCCGACACCCTGTATCTGCTGCAACTCTTCGAGGCTGACAGGATAGCTGGTGGCCATCTGGGAAAGGGAGATGTCCTGGAAAATCACGTAAGGCGGCAGATTGTGCTTGTGGGCTACGTCCTTACGCAGGCCTTTGAGCAGACCAAGCAGCTCCTGGTCGAGAGCGCTCACGCCGCCTTCGGCATTGTCCTCGACATCGTCGTACTCCCGGTCATGCACGGCAAAGAACGGCTTCGGACTCTTGATGAACATCCTTCCCTCGGGCGTGAGCTTCAACAGTCCGAAGTTCTCCACATCTTTACGGATATAATGTGAGATCATGGCCTGACGGATCACCGGGTTCCAAATGGTGGAATCCTCTTCGGTGAGCTTGGCTCCGGCACCGAACTCCGGCAGTTTGTTATGTCCGTGACGCACGATGTTGTCAGTGGCGCGTCCCTTGACGAAGTCCGTGATATAAGCCTGATCGAAGTTCTCCTTGACAGCCTTGATGGCATTGAGTACGATCAGCAGCGCATCGGTCGCCTCGAACTGCTTCTGCGGGTGCAGGCAGTTGTCGCAGTTGCCGCAGTTGTCCTGTGGATATTCCTCACCGAAATAATGGAGCAACATCTTGCGACGGCAAACCGAAGACTCGGCATAGGCCTTGGTCTCCTGCAGCAGCTGGTAGCCAATCTCTTTCTCGTTGACATCCTTGTTCTCCATGAATTTCTCGAGCTTCTTCAAGTCCTTGGGCGAGTAGAAGGCGATGCAGATGCCCTCACCGCCGTCGCGGCCAGCGCGTCCTGTCTCCTGATAATAGCCCTCGAGGCTCTTGGGGATGTCGTAATGAATGACGAAACGCACGTCGGGCTTGTCGATGCCCATGCCAAAAGCAATGGTGGCCACGATGACATCGATGTCCTCCTTAAGGAAGTCGTCCTGTGTCTTGGAGCGCACCTCGGAGTCGAGTCCGGCATGATAAGGCGCCGCCTTGAAACCATTGATCTGTAGTTTCTTGGCCAGCTCCTCCACCTTCTTGCGTGAGAGGCAGTAGATGATGCCGCTCTTGCCCGGGTGCTGCTTGATGAAGCGGATGATCTGGCTGTCGGTGTCTTCCTCGTTGATTTTCTGCCGCACCTCGTAGTAGAGGTTGGGTCGATTGAACGAGCTGCGGAATTCCTCAGCGTCGAGGATGCCGAGACTTTTCTTGATGTCGGAACGCACCTTGTCCGTAGCAGTAGCGGTGAGCGCGATGACCGGCACAGAATCGACATGCTGTATCTGGGCAATGCGGTTGATGGTCGGCCGGATGTTGCGATATTCGGGTCGGAAGTCATGTCCCCACTCCGAGATGCAGTGAGCCTCATCAATGGCATAGAAGGAGATGCGGAAAGAAGAGAAGAACTCGAGGTTCTCCTCCTTATTAAGAGACTCTGGAGCCACATACAACAACTTTGTGCGCCCACTGTGCACATCGTCCATCACGCGGTTGATGGCCGCACGATTGAGCGAAGAGTTGAGGAAGTGGGCAAGGCCATCCTCCTCTGTCAGTCCATTGATGACATCGACTTGGTTTTTCATCAATGCGATCAAAGGCGAAACGACAATGGCCGTTCCGTCCATGATCAGCGACGGCAACTGATAGCACAGGCTCTTGCCACCTCCTGTGGGCATCAGCACAAAGGTGTTATGTCCCGACATGAGATTACGTATGATAGCCTCCTGGTCGCCCTTGAAATGATCAAAGCCAAAGTATTTCTTCAATGCTTGCGTCAAGTCCACTTCATTAGTCATTGCATGCTCCTTAGATGATTCTTATTAATAATCAAATATGCAGAGGGCCGCTATTACGGCCTTCTGCCGTTGCTCTTCTGCTGACAGACATCCCGGCTGGCGGTCAGGCCGACTCGAGACGCTGCAGATGAGCCTTGTCCAATTGTTGTTTGGCATAGTCGAGCGTCACCTCAAACTTCTTGATGCGGCGCGAAGGAACGTCAAACATAGCATCCATCATCACCTCTTCTACGATGGAACGCAGTCCACGGGCGCCAAGCTTATACTCCACAGCCTTGTCGACAATGAAGTCGAGCGCCTCCTCGGTGAAGGTCAGTGTGATATGATCCATCTCGAAGAGCTTGATATACTGCTTGACGATAGAGTTCTTCGGCTCGACGAGGATACGGCGCAAAGCGTCGCGGTCCAAAGGATTGAGGTAGGTCAGCACCGGCAGACGCCCGATGAGCTCGGGGATCAAACCGAAGGACTTCAGATCCTGAGGCACGATATACTTCATCAGATCACCGCGGTCGATATGCCGGGCATTCTGCACGGAGTTGTAGCCCACCGTATGGGTGTTGAGTCGCTGTGCGATCTTGCGCTCGATACCATCGAAGGCGCCACCACAGATAAACAGGATGTTCTTGGTATTGACATGGACATAGTCCTGGTCAGGATGCTTGCGTCCACCCTTTGGTGGCACGTTGACCATGGTGCCTTCCAAGAGTTTGAGCAAGCTCTGCTGCACGCCTTCACCACTGACATCGCGTGTGATGCTGGGATTGTCGCCCTTGCGTGCGATCTTGTCGATCTCATCGATGAAGACAATACCGCGCTCGGCAGCAGCCACATCGTAGTTGGCCACTTGCAGCAGACGGCTCAGGATGCTCTCCACATCCTCGCCGACATAGCCAGCCTCGGTGAACACAGTGGCATCGACAATGGTAAACGGCACGTCGAGCATCTTGGCGATGGTGCGTGCAAGGAGCGTCTTACCCGTACCGGTGGAGCCCACCATGATGATATTGCTTTTCTCGATCTCCACGCCATCGTCGTCTGAAGGCTGGAGCAGACGCTTGTAGTGGTTATAGACAGCCACGGCGAGATAGCGTTTCGCCTCATCCTGTCCGATGACATACTCATCGAGATATTTCTTGATCTCCTTGGGTTTGGGGATCCGCGTCTTCTTGCGGAAGGCCTCGTTGGACTTGACATTGTCCTCGCCCTGTTGCGGTCCAAGGATGCCCGTGTCCTTTACGATCTTGTAAGCCTGCACAGCACAGTCCTCACAAATGTAGCCGTTGAGTCCTGTGATGAGCAGTCTGACCTGTGATTCATCACGACCACAGAAGCTGCATACTTTTTTCGGCATGTGTCTTATCCCTCCTTACTCTTATTGCTTTCTTGTTAATACCGTATCGATCATACCATACTCCTTTGCCTCTTCGGCTGTCATCCAGTAGTTACGGTCACTGTCTTTCCATACTTTCTCGTAGGGCTGGTGAGAATGCTCGGAGATGATGGTATAGAGTTCCTTCTTGAACTTCTGAATCTCACGGGCTTCAATCTCGATATCGGAAGCCTGACCCTGTACGCCGCCTAAGGGCTGATGGATCATCACACGGCTGTGAGGCAGCGCAGAGCGCTTGCCCTCGGTACCGGAAACGAGCAGGACAGCCGCCATCGAGGCAGCCATACCCGTACAGATCGTGGCTACGTCACTGGTGATGAACTGCATGGTGTCGTAGATGCCCAGTCCTGCGGTAACACTGCCGCCGGGCGAGTTGACATAGATAGAGATATCCTTGCCATTGTCGACCGAGTCGAGATAGAGCAACTGTGCCTGTAGCGTATTGGCAGTATAGTCGTCAATCTCTGTTCCCAAGAAGATAATGCGGTCCATCATCAAGCGTGAGAACACATCCATCTGCGTGACGTTAAGCTGACGCTCTTCGAGGATATACGGATTGAGATATTGCTGCTGCGCTTTGATCACATCATCCAGAGCCAGACCATTCATGCCCAGATGTCCTGTGGCAAATTTTCTAAAGTCGTTGTTCATACGATTTCCTTATATATTCAATGTTAATAGTCAAACACGAAAAAGAGGTTATCAGCTCTTTTTACCGGTTTTATACACCTCTCTTCGTGTTGATTACACAAAGATAATAAAAAAAGCTGATAACCTCTTCAACCAAGAGATTATTTTTTATTAAAATCTGATTTTATTCGCCCATCATCTTGTTGAAATCGTCAAGGCTGATCTCTTTCTTGTTCAGCTTCACGATCTTCTTCAGTGCGTCAGAAAGCTTCACGTCGATGGCACGGTCAACGAAGCCCTGTGCGTTCTCGCGCTTCTTGAGCAACTCATCGGCGTAGTTGTTGACATACTCCTCAGGGACATTGCTCATGCCGTACTGTGCGAACTGGATACGAGCGGTCTCACGTGCAGCTTCCTTCACGTCGTTGTCATCCACCTTGATACCAGTCTGCTCAGAGAGCTTGTTGCGGATCAGACTCCAGTTGAGTTCCTTGAGACTTGACTCGTAGTTCTTGTCAATCATCTCATTGAGCTTCTTCTCGTCCTTCTCCTTGCTGCCCTGCTTCATGACGCGCTTGAGCAGAGCGTCGGGATAAGTAAGCTGTCCAATCTTGTCCTCGGCGTACTTACGAACATCGAGCAGGAACTTATAGTCGCTGTCACGCACGAGCTGCTCTTTGAGGCCTTCGGCGATCTTGTCGCGGAAAGCCTTCTCGTCCTTCACCTCGTCCTTGCCGAAGATCTGGTCGAAGAGTTCCTGGTCCACAGCATGCTTTTGGAAACGCTGAATGCCAGTGACCTGAAAGCTGAAGTCGCCCTGATAGTTGGCTACCTGGTCTTTCTCGATCTTCAGCAAGGCAGATACCTGCACATCGTTGCCGTCGTAGGCCTTAGAAGGATTGAAGGTGATGATGTCGCCCTTCTTTGCTCCGTTGAAGACCTTCTTCTGGTCGTCGTTCTTGAAATAGTTAGGCATCAGCACAGCGCCCTCAACAGTGAGACCGCCCTCCTTGGTATTGCCCTTCTCATCGAGCTCGCGGATGTCGCCCTTGAGCATATCGTTCTCCTGATAGTCCTCGACATCCTCGTACTTGCCCAGGCGGTTAGCGAACATATCCACCTGCTTGTCAATGAGTGCATCATCGACCTTGATATCGTAGTAGTCGACCGTGTCCTTGTCGCTTAACTCGATGTTGAACTCAGGAGCGACGGCGATATCGAACATGAACGTGTAGGGAGCCGGCTTCTCCAAGTCCTGAGGCTCCTGCTTGTCGGAAGCCAAAGGCTCACCGAGCATCTGTATCTTATTGTCTGAGATATACTTTGTCAGTTCGTTGTTGAGCACCTTGTTGATAGCGTCCATCTTGGCGCTGGGCTCAAACTGGCGCTTAATCATGCCCATCGGGGCTTTACCGGGGCGAAAGCCAGGGATATTAGCTCTTTTACGATACTCCTTGAGCTCCTTCTCGACATCGTTTTTGTAGTCATCTTCTTCGACAGTGATGGTCAACAGTCCGTTGATCTTGTCGGGATTTTCAAATGAAACTTTCATCTTTTGGTATATATTGTTTGTGATTTATCTCCGTGAGGATTGAGTGATCTTTCCGTGAGGATTGAATGGTCTCCGTAAGGATTGGATGGTTGTATTCCCGCAGGGGCACACCAAACGCTTATCGCTCATCATGCGACAAGAGTCATTTTGATTGGCAAAATTACGCATATTTTACCAATCCACCTAATATAGGGTGGAAAAATTTGTTTTTTTAACCATCTCTTACTCGCCATAAACTTCTGCAAGCAAAGACTTTCGAGCTTGAGCGGCAAAGGCGCGGTCCTCTTCATTGGACTGGAACTTACGATAGACAAAGTTATCGCTCAGATAGTTCTTTCTCACGACCTTGTTGGCAGCCAGCTCTTCGGGCAGTCCCTGGAACAGGATCCGTCCCTCAAAGAGCAGATAAGCACGATCGGTGATAGACAAGGTTTCCTGCACGTTGTGGTCGGTGATCAGGATACCTATATTGCGGTATTTCAGTCGCCACACGATATGCTGGATGTCCTCGACGGCAATCGGGTCGACACCGGCGAATGGCTCGTCGAGCATGATAAACTTCGGGTCGATGGCCAGACAGCGTGCGATCTCGGTACGGCGTCGCTCACCACCGGAGAGACGGTCACCTTTGTTTTTCCTCACCTTGTTGAGTCGGAACTCCTTGATCAGGCTTTCCAACTTATCGAGTTGCTGCTGATGAGAGAGCTTCGTCATTTCCAGTACGGCCATGATATTGTCTTCCACGCTCAGTTTTCTAAAGACGCTGGCCTCCTGCGGGAGATAGCCGATGCCAGCCCGCGCACGTTTGTAAACCGGATATTTGGTAATTTCCTTATCGTCAATGAATACTTTACCACCGTTGGGCACGATCAAACCTGTCGTCATATAGAAGGAAGTGGTCTTGCCGGCGCCGTTAGGTCCGAGCAATCCCACGATTTCTCCTTGTTTGACATTGAACGTGACATGATCCGCCACGGTGCGTTTACCATAGCGCTTCACGAGTTCTTCGGCATGTAGTTCCTTGTGCTTCAACTTGCTCATCAGCAAACGGTCCACCTCTTCCGGGGCCATGTGCTCAAAATCAGGGCGCTGTTGCTGTGCAGCTTCGTTGTCGGGCGTTTGTTGCTCATCATTCTGCGATGTCAGCAGGGCATCGTTGTCCTGTGCAGCAGGTGCTTGTAATGTATCGTCCATGATCATTGTTTTGAATGCAAAAATACTAAAAAAACACCTAATAACATTGATAAAAGCAAAAACTCTTCTTTTTATTGCAGTTTTTTATGGGAATTTGGTTACTTTTGCATCAATAAATAGGTACAGCCCATGCTTTTATTGAAGTTGCTTCATCGTTATCTCACCACTTTCGGACGTTACCTCATCCTGATGGGGCGCACTTTTGCACGTCCAGAGCGTATGCGTATGTTTATGAAGCGTTATGTGAAAGAGATGTCACAGTTGGGTGTAGACTCCATTGTCATCGTGTTGCTGATCAGTTTCTTCATCGGTGCCGTGATCTGCATTCAGATGAAAGTGAACATCTCCAGCCCATGGATGCCCCGCTGGACGACAGGCTACACCACCCGTGAGATCATGTTATTGGAGTTTTCCTCATCTATTATGTGTCTGATTCTATCCGGCAAGGTAGGATCTAACATTGCCTCAGAATTGGGCACGATGCGTGTTACGCAACAGATCGATGCCCTGGATATCATGGGAGTCAACTCGGCTAATTATCTGATACTTCCAAAGATTCTCGGACTGGTGACAATCATGCCGTTTCTGGTGATCTTCTCTTCTGCCATGGGCATCATCGGCGCTTATGCTACAGTCATCATTGGACACATGATGTCGCCCGACGATCTCACAGCAGGCATGCACCATGCTTTTAATTCCTGGTTTGTGTGGATGAGCATCATCAAGAGTCTTTTCTTCGCCTTCATCATATCGAGTGTGTCGTCCTACTTTGGTTACACGGTAGAAGGCGGCTCTGTAGAGGTAGGCAAGGCATCGACCGACGCTGTTGTGTGCAGCAGTGTGCTCATCCTGTTCTCCGATGTTTTCCTTACACAATTACTGAGTTAAGCTATGATAGAAGTCAAGAATCTTACGAAGCGCTTTGAGGACAAGACCGTTCTCGAGAACATCGACGCAGTCTTTGAAACGGGCAAGACCAATCTCATCATCGGGCAGAGCGGTTCCGGAAAGACGGTACTCATGAAAAATATAGTGGGCCTTCTCGAACCCACACAAGGTCAGATACTCTACGACGGGCGCGACTTCACGGCGATGAACAAGAAAGAGAAGGTGCTGATGCGGCGCGAGATGGGAATGATCTTTCAAGGTGCTGCTCTCTTTGACTCGATGACGGTACAAGAAAATGTGCAGTTTCCTCTGGACATGTTCTCCAATATGACTTCACGCGAACGTGCCAAGAGAGCACAAGAATGCCTGGAGCGTGTCAACCTATTGGAAGCACGCAACAAATACCCCGACGAGATCTCCGGTGGTATGCAGAAGCGAGTGGCCATCGCAAGGGCCATCGTGCTCAACCCGAAGTATCTTTTTTGTGATGAACCTAACTCCGGTCTGGATCCGAAAACATCACTGGTCATCGACAAATTGCTTTCCGAGATAACAAAAGACTATCAGATGACAACGATCATCAACACGCATGACATGAACTCTGTCATGGGTATCGGAGAGAATATCATCTTTATATATAAAGGACACAAGGAGTGGCAGGGCAACAAAGACCAGGTGATCAGTTCCACGAACAAAAGGCTCAACGATCTGGTCTTTGCCAGCGATCTGTTCCGGAAAGTAAAAAAGGTGGAAATGCAGGAAGAGAACTCTTAAGACTTCCTTCTGAAAGAAAGAAAACAGACAAGCCCGAGCTCTTGACCCGGGCTTGTCTGTTATATAGAGATAGAACTTTTCTATCGTGTCACAAAGGAGCTGAGTTGCCAAGCATCAGTGAAGCACTTAGAGAGCATATCCCGACGGCCTGCTTAAGAAAGGCGTCTCATCAGCGGGTATACCAGACACCTTTTTTCTCCACCATCGGCACACACACTTCCTCGCGGGTGCTATCACCATATTCAAATACCAAATACACATTGGCCACATGCTTGACGGTATCAGCCTTGGCATCGAGGATCTTCACCTTCTTGATGCCACGGTGCTCTTGCTCCTGTTGCGCCACAAACATCCGGGCATTGTCCTCCAATTGTTTACGATAGCTGTCCGGAATCTTATAGGGCATGTATGTGCCAGCCACAAAATCCTTATACTTTCCTGCCAACAGCTGATCGTAGTAGCTCTTTGCCGCATGCGCCGCAATCTTATCAGGCGTTGGTGCTTCCTTGCATGCCACCACCTCTAACAGACAGGCCGCCACGGCCGCATATCGCCATACCCTTTGCATGTTACTTCTGACGGATAAACACATTGATCGGACAGCCATGCATCGACCAGTTCTCACGGATTTTATTCTCCAGGAAGCGGCGATAAGGTTCCTTGATATATTGCGGCAGATTGGCATAGAACACGAAAGAGGGAATCTGTGTGTTGGGCAGCTGCGAGCAATATTTGATCTTGATATATTTGCCTTTTGTAGACGGTGGTGGTGTCTGCTCGATGATCGGCAACATCACTTCATTGAGTTTGGTCGTGCCGATGCGTGTCTCACGGTTGAGATAGACTTGTTTGGCCGTCTCCAGCACCTTGAAGATACGCTGTTTGGTCAGTGCGGAAGCAAAGATAATCGGAAAATCGACGAAGGGGGCCATACGATTGTGGATGGCATTCTTAAAGGTATCAATAGCCTTCTGGCTCTTGTCCTCCACTAAGTCCCACTTGTTGACAACGACTACAAGACTCTTATTGTTCTTCTGTATCAGCTGGAAAATGTTCATATCCTGAGCTTCAATGCCACGTGTGGCGTCGATCATCAGGATACACACATCGCTGTTCTCTATCGCGCGTATGCTACGCATGACACTATAGAACTCCAGATCCTCGCTCACCTTGTTTTTACGGCGGATGCCGGCTGTGTCTACAAGGTAGAAGTCAAAGCCGAACTTGGTATAGCGTGTGTAGATGCTGTCACGTGTCGTGCCTGCGATGTCTGTGACGATATTGCGTTCCTCGCCGATGAAAGCATTGATCAGACTCGACTTACCGGCATTGGGGCGTCCTACGACAGCAAAGCGCGGGATATTCTCTTCAGCCTCGTCCACGTCGATAGCCGGCAACTTGGTCAATACCATATCCAAGAGATCACCGGTACCGCCACCTGTGGCTGCACTGATGCAGACCGGATCTCCCAGCCCGAGACGATAGAACTCGGCAGCCTCATAGGCGTTGCCACTGTTGTCGACCTTATTGGCAACCAGGATTACCGGCAGCTTGGCCCGACGAAGAATCATGGCCACGTCCTCGTCCCAATCCGTTACTCCCGTCTCCACGTCCACCAGGAAGAGCACGAGATCGGCCTCTTCCGTGGCCACCATCACCTGCTGACGAATAGCATCCTCAAAGATATCATCTGATTTCACGACCCATCCTCCGGTATCGACCACGGAGAATTCCTTGCCGTTCCAACTACATTTGCCGTACTGTCGGTCACGCGTTGTGCCGGCTACATCGCTTACAATAGCCCTACGGCTCTGGGTCATACGATTAAAAAGTGTGGACTTTCCCACATTGGGGCGTCCCACAATAGCTACTAAATTTGCCATTTCGTTGTTTGATTTCTGAAGTTTAACATTCTTCGGCCCTCCCGAAGGAGAGTGCACCCTGCCATACAGTCAGGGGAATTTCATGAGTGATGAATGTTGAATGATGAATTTCTTCAACATTCTCATTGCGGGTTATACCCGAAGTGATCGAGTTCCCGTTGAGAATTGCGCCAGTCTTTGTCTACCTTCACAAAGGTTTCCAAGTAAATCGCTTTCCCAAAGAACTTCTCAAGGCTCTTGCGGGCCTCTGAGGAGACTTTTTTCAGTGCAGTACCTTGGTGTCCGATGATAATGCCCTTTTGGGAATCGCGTTCCACATAGATCACAGCATTGATATGGATATGATGCTCATCCTCCTTGAAGCGCTCCACCACGACCTCAACAGAATAAGGAATCTCCTTGTCGTAATAACGCAGGATCTTCTCGCGGATAATTTCCGAGACAAAGAACTTAGCCGGTTTGTCGGTCAACTGATCCTTGTCGAAATAAGCAGGGCTCTCAGGCAACAACTCCTCTATGCGCTTCATGAGCATGTCAATACCAAACTTGTTTTGAGCAGAGATAGGAAGGATCTCAGCATTGGGCAACAGAGCGTGCCACTTCTCCACGATGTCTCCAAGATGCTGTTGATCGGTCTCATCGATCTTGTTGATGAGCAACAGCACCGGGATCTTCATCTCTCTGACCTTCTCAAGGAAGTCGTGATTCTTCTCCGGATTTTCCACCACGTCCGTCACATAGAGCAGGATGTCAGCGTCGGCCAATGCCGATTCCGAGAAAGCCAGCATCATTTCCTGCATCTTATAATTAGGCTTCAGCACTCCGGGTGTGTCAGAGAAGACGATCTGCATATTGGGCTTGTTGACAATGCCCATAATGCGGTGACGTGTGGTCTGAGCCTTAAACGTGGCAATACTGATTTTTTCACCGACAAGCTGATTCATCAGCGTTGACTTGCCTACATTAGGATTTCCTACGATATTTACAAAACCAGCCTTATGCATAAGTAACTTTTAATTAAACATACAATATCACAAACAAAAAAACGCATTCTTACTATAACAAGAAGGATGCGTTTTTCTGTTGTTATGAATGGAGGTACCTACGAATTACTTGGTTTCTGCCGTTGCGGCAGCACCATCGTAAGCCCATTTCAGATACATAGCTCCGTGAACAAATCCGGCTCCGAAAGCAGTGAGAATGACGTTGTCGCCCTTCTTCAGCTTTGCCTCGTTGTCCCACATAGCCAAAGGAATAGTAGCGGAACTGGTATTGCCATAGTGATCGATATTGATCATCACCTTGTCAAGAGGCAAGTCAGCACGCTTAGCCACTGCATCGATGATACGAAGGTTGGCCTCATGCGGGATGATCCAGTTCACGTCATCGGCAGTCAGACCATTATGCTTCATGATATAGTCCACATCGTCGCTCATATCAGTCACTGCGTTACGGAACACGTTACGCCCCTCCTGATAGATATAGTGCAGACGATGGTCTACGGTGAAGTGCGAGGGAGGGCAGACACTGCCGCCAGCCTTCATGTGAAGGAAGGGCAAACCTGCGCCATCGGTACGCATAAACGAGTCTTGAAAACCAATGCCCTCTTCCTCTGTAGCTTCTACCAGCACAGCACCGGCGCCGTCACCAAAGAGCACACACGTCTGTCGGTCGGTGTAGTCAACAATGGACGACATTTTCTCGGCAGAAACGACGATGATCTTTTTGTAACGTCCGCTCTGAATCATCGAGCAGGCCTGCTCCAAAGCATAAATAAAGCCACAGCAGGCGCACGACATATCAAAGGCGAAAGCATTCTTCAATCCCAGTTTTCCCAGGATGATGCTGGCTGTAGACGGGAAAGGATAGTCAGGAGTCGTTGTTGAGACGATGAGTGCATCAATAGTGTCCGGATCAACACCTGTTTTACGGAGCAGCTGCTTGGCAGCCTTGCGCCCCATATAGCTTGATCCGAGGCCTTCCTCCGTAAGGATACGGCGCTCTTTGATGCCAACACGCGTAGTAATCCACTCATCGCTGGTGTCCACCATGCGCGACAGTTCCTCATTGGTGAGGACATAGTCGGGCACATATCCACCAACACCTGTGATTATCGCGTTAATCTTTCCCATTACTCAGCAGCTTCCTTAACGATAGCGACCTTGCCACGATAGTAGCCACATGTCGGGCAAACGGTGTGATAGACATAGTAAGCACCGCAGTTAGGGCATACAGCCAGTGTGGGGGCTACTGCCTTATCGTGAGTTCTACGCTTGAGTGTACGAGTCTTGGACTGTCTTCTTTTAGGATGTGCCATAATTCTTTAATCTTTAATTTTTATCTTTTATTTTTTTCAATGCTGCCCATCGGGAATCCACAGGCTCTGTATTCTCATCACCGCTTCGGGCGGCCGAATGTTCTTGTAGAATCTTCATCATGGCAGGGTCGCATTTTCCAGGTGCATGCACATGCCTGAGTGGAATACTGAGTTCTATAAATTCATAGATGAACCACGACACGTCGAGAATAGCGTTGTCTTCTCTGACTGTGACGAGATCATCATCTTCCGAGTAGTCTTCACCAAACTTTGCCACCAGATGGTCATCACTCTCAATGGGCTGTTCCATATCTTCCAAGCAGAGATCGCAAGGAACGATGACAAAGCCGTCTGTGTGAAAATCCAAATAGAACACATCTCCCGTACGACGGATCGTCAACGAGGAATGCACACGGCCACGTTTTACCGCCGGGGCCTGTATAGCCTCGAAGTAAGGGTCGCTCAAATCGAAGTCAAAGACATTGTCGCCTTCCGACAAGCCTTTTAAGTCTATCTTAAACTGCTCTAAATTAGACATATCACAAACAGACATATCACATTTGGTTTGCAAAGTTACTACTTTTTTTTGATAGTGTCAAATTTATCTGCAAAAACTTTCTTAAAACTATCTATGCGTGGCACTTACGCAATTCTATTCTAAAAGTAGTGCCCTTCCCCACTTCCGACTCTTTGACATAGATACGACCATGATGGTATTCCTCAACAATACGTTTTGCCAGACTAAGTCCCAATCCCCAACCGCGTTGCTTCGTCGTAAATCCAGGACGGAACACATTATTTATATTACGCTTGCGAATCCCTTTGCCCGTATCACTCACATCGAGAAAGACCCAATCACCATTCTCCTCCACCCGCAAGGTGATTGTGCCTTGTCCACCTCCCATGGCATCGACTGCGTTCTTGCAAAGATTCTCAATCACCCACTCAAAAAGGGATCCGTTAAGGTCCACGATCACCTGATGAGGAGGAAAAAGCGTCAGAATCTTCACTTTACGACTGGTTCGGCGATCCATATAATCCACAACATGATCCAGCAACGTCAGCAAGTCGGTTGCCACAGGGGCAGGCACAGAGCCGATCTTGGAAAAACGGTCCGCAATCAGTTGCAAGCGCTTCACGTCTTTGTCCATCTCTGGTATCAAGGCATCATCGGGATAGGTCTCCTTCAAGATCTCCACCCAAGCAATCAAACTAGAGATAGGCGTACCCAACTGATGAGCCGTCTCCTTGGAAAGACCCACCCACACCTTATTCTGTTCGGCACGCTTGGAAGTCAACAGAGCAAAGATCGCTACAACCACAAAGAGTAGCACCACTCCCAACTGCACAAAAGGATACCACGACAAGCGTTTTAGCATCAACGACTCATCATAGCAGACATCGATATAATCGTGATGCTGTTCATCGAGAAAAATGCGTATATTCCGATGCAAGGCCAGCAGATGCCTGCCCTCATCAGCAGCCAGCCTAAGACTATCCTGCTTCGACGAGGCAGCCAGCGAAAGATTACGGAAATCGGTCACATTACCATGGCTGTCCAACACAATGACAGGAATTGTGTTGTTGTCATTCAACACTTTCAAGACAAGATTGAGATCCGTGTTTGCATCGGCCTGGTTGAGAGACCGCATAGCCTCGGCCCACACCTCCACTCTACTCCTTTCCTGCTTCTCCAAATCCGTAGTCAGGGAATGGGACACAACCAATGAGCCCACGGCGATAATCATCGCTGCGAGCACCAACGCAATCTTTACCTGTCTGATTCTATCTGTCCATTGCATAACGGAAAGATAACGCAAAGAAATAGAAATTATTATAAGAAGCCCCTCCCTAACCCTCCCCAAGGGGAGGGGACAGAGCCCTACCCTAGCCCTCCCCGAGGGGAGGGAACAGCAATACCCATAAAGCATATATTTCGGGCGGATGGTATGGTATAGCAATTCTCTCCCCTCGGGGAGAGCTAGAGAAGGGCTGGAGTTGAGTTAGAGAAGGGTTGGAGGCCGAGGGCAAATAATTACCATAAGAAAAAGCCCTTGAGGACATTGCTGTTCTCAAGGGCTTCGTGTTTGAAAGAGGGCGGCCTCCTACTCTCCCGCATTGCATTGCAGTACCATCGGCGCA
>URCI01000014.1 GCA_900546345.1 uncultured Prevotella sp.
CCCGGAACCTTCTGATCCGTAGTCAGATGCTCTATTCAGTTGAGCTACGGAGCCAAACCAAAATTTTATTTGCTTAATGAAGAAGTGACTCCGCTGGGATTCAAACCCGGAACCTTCTGATCCGTAGTCAGATGCTCTATTCAGTTGAGCTACGGAGCCATATCTTTTTGTAAGCGAGTGCAAAGGTACGACAAATATTTTAAACTGCCAAACTTTTCGCAAGTTTTTTTCCTTTTGCCAAAAAGTTTTTGTATCACCGTTTGTTTTCTACTGTCTGTTATTGTATGTATTTGTTATATATATAATAAGGAGTAGCCAAGATGAGATAACAGAAAAAGGAGCGACCGACAATCCATGCCGGTCGCTCCTTGTATGCTTTCATCGGATGATACCGATTATTTCTTGAGTTTGCTCTTATAAGCCTTGTTCAGTCCGGCTACTACCTCGTTGGTGATGTCATAAGCCTTGTCGGCGTAGAGCACGTTATCGCCTTGCTTAGCGAAGATCATGCCATATTTCTTGTCTTTGTTGTAGACAGCAAGATAGTGCTGGAGAGAGTCGTGCAAAGCCTTGTTGTATTTGTTGGTCTCTTCCTGGAACTCTCCGCTCAAACGCTGGTTGAGCTGCTGCAGATCATTGCTCTGCTTCTGCAATCCGGCTTGGATAGCCTCAGCCTGCTCACGTGTGTAGGCGTTCTGCTGTACCTTTTGCTGGAAGTTGGCAGCTGCGGCCTGCAGCTGTTGTTGCTTGCTGGCGAGTGTCTTCTGGATGTTGTTGCCCTTTTGCTCAAGGATCTTGCTATACTCCTTGCAGAACTGATACTGAGTCATGATGGAGTCAACTTCGACGAAGGCAATCTTGGAACTTGCCGGTTTGGTAGAGGTCTCAGGAGCCTTGTCGTCCATCTGAGGCTTGCTCTTGTCGCAGCTGACGAGCGTGAGTGCTGACATAGCCACTACAGCCAGCGTGCGTAATGCGTTTGTTGTTTTCATTGTTTTGTATTCTGTTTTGTTTTTAATTTTTGATTGTGTGATGATCACATTGCCTGCTCCTTCAAGCGTGCCTCACGATCCTGATCGATGACACAATGAATGCCTTGCTTGCGCAATGCCGCATTGTCATGGATATGCTGAGACTTGAACCTGCCGCCTTTCTGGAGAATGACGCGCACACACAGGAGCAACATGGCAATAGCAATTATTAACACCGTGCAGAGTAATGTTTCTATCATTTTTTGTAATTTTGCAGTGCTTGCTTGCACATTTATAGCTGCAAAGATAGCACAATAAAGGCAAATGACAAAGAAAAAACACATAAACCTTATTAAAAAACGAACATTATGGCAGAATTGAAACCCGCTCGCGTCTTCGAGCAATTCGTAAAGATCAACCACATACCCCGCCCTTCGAAACATGAGGAACAGATGATCGCCTACCTGAAGAAATTCGGTGAGGATCATGGTCTGGAAACAAAGGTCGACGAGACAGGCAACGTGCTGATTCGCAAACCGGCCACCAAAGGTTATGAGAACCGTCCTACCACGATTCTGCAGAGCCACATGGATATGGTCTGTGACAAACTCGTGGATGTAGACTTCGACTTCCACAAGGATGCCATCCAGACTTACGTCGACGGTGAGTGGCTCCACGCCAAAGGCACTACCTTAGGTGCCGACGACGGTATTGGCGACGCCATTGAGTTGGCGATTCTCGACTCTGATGACATCGAGCACGGACCGTTGGAGTGCGTGTTCACTGTCGACGAGGAGACAAGTCTCGGCGGTGCCATTGGCATGAAGCCTGGCTTCATGACCGGTAAGTATCTCGTCAACCTCGACTCTGAGGAGGAAGGCCAGATCTTCATCTCCTGCGCCGGCGGTATGTCGACAAAGGCTACCTTCCGTTTCCAGCGTGAGGAAGCGCCCAAGGGTTACTTCTTCTTTGAGGGTACGCTCAAAGGACTGAAAGGCGGACACTCCGGTGACGACATCGAGAAGAAGCGCGCCAACGCCATCAAGATTCTGGCCCGTTTCCTCTATATGGAGCAAAGCAAGACCGATCTGAGACTGGCACAGTGGAACTCCGGCAAGATGCACAATGCCATCCCACGCGACGGCAAGATCGTCTTTGCCGTTCCCGCTGACAAGAAGGAAGAGGTGAAGGCCGATTGGAACATCTTCTCCAAGGATGTCGAGGACGAGTTCCATGTGACGGATGTCAACATGGTGTGGAGCCTGCAGAGCACAGATGCTCAGAAGGTACTTCCGAAAGAGGTGAGCCGCAAGCTCATTGCGGGTCTTCAAGCCCTCGATAATGGTGTATTCGCCATCTGCCAGGATCCTGCCCTCAACGACATGGTGGAGACTTCCAGCAATGTTGCCAGCGTCACAACAACCGAGGATAGCGTTGTCTTCATAGCCAGCCACCGTTCCAATGTGACAAGTAACCTGCGCAATATGGCCAATACCGTGCGTGCTGCCTTTGAGTTAGCTGGGGCAGAAGTGGAGCAGGGCAGTGGCTATCCAGCATGGAAAATGAATCCCAACTCAAAGATGGTGAAGGTAGCTGTCGATGCTTATAAGAAGCTCTTCCATAAGGATCCTGTCGTGCGCGGCATTCACGCTGGTCTGGAGTGCGGTCTGTTCTCCGAAAAATATCCCCAACTCGACATGGTCAGCTTCGGTCCTACACTCCGTCATGTACACACGCCGGATGAGTGTCTCCACATTCCTACTGTGCAGATGGTGTGGGATCATTTGTTGGAAATCCTTAAGAACATTCCAGAGGAATAACCCATGACAGCAAATCGGAAAATGTTTCTTCTCTCCCTCGTGACTTCGACGCTCTTGCTTTCAGCGTGTGGCGAGCGTCACGAGGCACGTAGCCTGGCACAAGACTTCATGGAGGAGCACATGCCCTTACAGGACTACAAGGTTCTCAGATGGTCGCAACTTGACTCTACTTTCTTTGTCACGCCCGTTGCACTGAAGGCTATGCACGACGAGGCAGAGCGCTCCAAAATCGTCAGCCACAAGGTACACTACCAAGGTTACACCCCCAAGCTCATGCGCATGAACGGTTGGTTTGTCCACGACGGTGACACCATCTCGCGCACATTTTATTTCGACGACAAGTTGCAAGGTATCGTGGGAGTGAAGCGAAATTAAACCATATAACTCATCGATGAGGACTGTCAGGGAACAGTTCCATCATGCTTGTCTGTCGGGGCATATGTCTCGATGTATCGTAGCAATTAGCTCGATGCGTCGAGATATATGCCCCGATCTTTTGTGACACAAGTCTCGATGCGCCCTGGCAACTGGAATGCTGTCTGTTGACGATGTCCTGTCGCTACTTGATTCAGACAAAAGAGCATAAGGATGAATCTCACGACCTTTCATAGGGGCTACACGGAAGAATCTGGCAATGAAATCCAGATTATCAAATAAATGTTGTCTAAAACTTGGAAATTTGAGATTTTTTTATTAAATTTGTAGCAATAAAGAAATGAAAATGAATCTTCTAACATTAAATAAGTACATATTATGAATTTGGTTTCCGCTTTTAAGAAAGTTGTCTTTGAGAATTACGCCAACTTCAAGGGCCGCGCGAAACGCGCAGAATACTGGTGGTACGCGTTAGACAGCGTCATCATCAGTGTTATATTGGCTGGCATCAATGAGTGGGCGGTCTCGACAGGAGGTTTTCTTCTCATCTTGTTGTCAAGCATTGTTTATTACGGCGTATTACTGGCTTTGTTTGTGCCGGGCTTGGCTGTCGCTTGGCGTCGCCTCCACGACATGGGCAAGGGAGGACAGTGGTATTGGCTATGTCTTATCCCCATTATCGGTACGATCTGGTTGCTGGTCCTGCTCTGCCAACCCAGCGAGCCACAGGAGAACCGTTTCGGCCCTGCTGAGGTAGAATAAGCTGACAGGAAACGGATGAAACAGCTCGTGAACGCGCAGAACGGGTTCACGGGCTGATAAAAAACAAAAAAACACAGCCCCGGAATCCCTTCCAAGGCTGTGCTATTTGAATTGTGAGTTTTCTAAAGATAAATTGAGTGTCACTCCACTCAAAGTGTTATCACAATCTTAAAACCTAATAACTAAAAACCTAAATCTATTACTAACCTAAACAATCTATTAACCTTTTGACGTTGCAAAATTACGAAGTTCTGCGCATTCCAACAACTTATTTCCTTCATAAAAACTGTATTTTATTGTTTTATTGATTTGTATCAATTCTTGTGTGCGATAACATCTGTTTCAATTGTTATTTATGCTTAAATGCCCTGCAAATATCTCCATTTTCCTTTGGCAGTAAGCGCAAAAAGCATTAACTTTGTCATAGAATAAAGATAAAGCAATAATAATACGTCAGGAATGACGTGTATCATAAGCAAAAAGAAATTTTGATTTGTTTTAGTAGATTAGTTTTTAAGTAGTTTGTTTTTTGGGAATCGGTTGTCGTGAGACACCCGATTTTTTTATGATGATTCTAAGATGAAGACAGATAACACAGCACATCGGGGCGAAGTAACGCTACTTCCCAGTCAGTTTAGTCAGGTATTGCCATTGCAGTGCGCTTTAGGCGTAAAGGCAGGTTTTCCCTCTCCGGCCGAAAGCTACGAGGTTGAGCCATTGGACTTTAACCGTGATCTGATCAACCATCCCGACACAACCTTTTATGCCCGCGCCAATGGAGATTCCATGACAGGCGCAGGCATCGACAACGGTGACCTGCTTGTTATCGACCGTTCGCTTGACGCTGCTAACGGCAATATCGTCGTTGCATTCTATAATGGTGAATACACGATGAAGTACTATGATGACAGCCATCTCATGGACGGCTATATCGAACTAAAGCCCGCCAATCCGAAATATCCAGTGTTCAAAGTGACGAAAGATCAAACCGACTTCCGTATTTGGGGCGTGGTGGTTTATATCATCAAGAGCAGCCTCGCACCCAAAACACTCGTGCAGAGAGAGACGCAGAAATAAGGATTCCCCACGTCACTCCCAATTCATCCTTTCTGTCTATACCGTTCTTTACGATTTCACTTCGTTGTCCAGCGTCTTGCCGGCGGCGAAGTCACGGATGTTCTGCAGCGTCGTCTTAGCAATGTTGCTCATAGCTTCTTTCGTGAAAAAAGCCTGATGAGAGGTAACGATGACGTTGGGCATTGTCAGAAGTATCGAGAGTTTGTCATCGTTGATAATGCTGTCACTGAGATCCTCATAGAAATATTTCTGCTCATCCTCATACACATCAAGGCCCGCACAACTGATTTGGCCAGACCGCAATCCTTGGATGAGTGCATCTGAGCTGATAAGTTTGCCTCGTCCCGTATTGATGATCATCACGCCCGGCTTCATCTTGTCGATGCTCACGTTGTTGATCATATATTGTGTCCGGGAAGTCAGTGGTACGTGGAGCGTGATGATGTCACTGTGCTGATAGAGCTCATTCAGATCTACGAGCTCAATGTCGTGCTGCTTGGCATAGTTTTTGTCGGGATAGAGGTCGTAAGCCAGTACCTTCATACCAAAACCATGAAGGATCTCGGCTACGCAACGTGCAATCCGTCCAAGCCCAACGATGCCCACAGTCTTGCCATACATGTCGAAGCCCATCAATCCGTCGAGTTTGAAATTCCATTCCCGCGTGCGGTTGGTTGACCGATAGACCTTGCGGTTGAGGCAAAGCATCAGCGTGACAGCATACTCTGCCACTGCATGGGGTGAATAAGCGGGAACGCGCACTACAGGGATATTGCAGCGTTGCGCCTCCTGCAAATCGACATTATTGAAACCGGCGCAGCGTAAAGCAATCAGCCTCACGCCATTCTTCTGCAACAAGTCAATGACATGCCGGTCACAGACGTCGTCGACAAAGATGCAGACGGCATCCATACCCTTAGCCAATCTCACACTCTCCTCATTGAGACGGTCACCAAAATAATGAATCTCCAGGTCATCCCCATCATTGCAGGCATTGAACACATTTCTGTCATAGTTCTTTGCATCAAAGAACCCTACTTTCATAGTCATAGGCATTGATCGTTAAGTCGTTACTATAGGTTGTTGCTGCAAAGATAAGGAAAATAGAAATATCATCCAACTATTTCGATACGAAAGTTTTTCTATTTCGTTTAATTATCACTTTGCATTTCTTTTTCGGACACTTTTGGCTTATCATAAGGGGGTGTGTGACAGACAGCCCCCCCAAAAAAAACAATGAGAAACGAAACATTGTCTTTTTTTTCTTGTGTCTATAAAAAAGGTTGTATCTTTGTGGTATGGAAAAACAAGAATCTCAGACAGGCTTGCGTGAACGAACTCGTCTCCGTGAGCCACACCGCTGGGCGGTAATCTTCTGGAATGACGACTTCACAACGATGGAATTCGTTGTGAAGGTGTTGGAGAAAGTCTTTCTCAAATCTGAGGAAGACGCAGTACAACTCATGATGAGAGTTCACAAAGAGGGGAAGGCTGTTGTCGGAACCTATACCTACGATGTGGCTGTAAGCCGTTGCAAATGGGGCACAGAAATGGCACGTCAAGAGGGTTTCCCTTTGAAAATTACATATAAAGAGGTATAACGATGGCAGATTTTTTAGGAAGCAACGAAGAGGTGACTGAAATGCTGATGGGGGCGCGGCAATTGGCGCAGCGCCTGCATCACCAGTTTGTAATGCCTGAACACATGCTCTCCGTGATGATTGAAATACCGGAAATGAAAGATGCATTGAACATCTTTTCCGTACAGCCTCATGAGATTCCCGATGCTCTGCAAAAATTCTTCAACGAGCAGGAGCTGATCACTGATGCTTTTGAGTCAGAGATCGGTATGTCGCAACAGAGCGCCCAACTGATGCACATGGCGTTTGTGGATGCCTACAACTCAGAAAGCAACGAGCTGCATATCTATCATTATGTCGGGGCGTTGTTTCATATGGAAGAGTCTTGGGCTTCTTACATCTTGCGCAAGGCCATCAATGACGACACAGCTGGTTTCCTGGCCTGTCTTGTTGATGAATATCGCGATGCCGACCCGACCGACTGGTTGGATGATATCGATAATATGTCTGGCGATGATGTCACCCCCTCTATGCGGCACTCCGATTGGCATGACCTTGTGACCTGTGTCAATGACCATGTCGCCAACCACAATCCGTTGATCGGGCGTGATGCGGAATTGGAGCGTACAATACAAGTTCTCTGCCGTAAAGACAAAAACAACCCACTCCATGTTGGTGAGTCCGGCGTGGGGAAGACCTCGCTCGTTTACGGACTTGCTGACCGTATTAACAAGGAAGAGGTACCTGAGCGTATTCGCCACTGCCGTGTCTACGCAATGGACATGGGTACCATGCTGGCCGGTACACAATATCGCGGCGATTTTGAGAAACGCATCAAGGAGGTGATGGAAGGAGCTACCAAGGAAGGCAATGCCATCATCTATATGGATGAGATGCACAATATGATCGGAGCTGGTCGCGGAAGTGATGGCTCACTCGATGCCGCCAATATGTTGAAGCCTTATCTCGAGTCGGGCGATGTACGGTTCATCGGTTCTACTACCTACGATGAGATGAAACGTTGGCTGTCATCTTCCAAGGGCATCCTACGTCGCTTCCAAGAGATCGACATTCAAGAACCGAGCATCGACGAAGCCATCAAAATTCTGCAAGGACTGAAAAAAAACTACGAGGACTTTCATCATGTGGTTTATACCGATGAGGCCATTGACGAAGCTGTCAGAGCTTCCGCAAAATACATCTCTGATCGCTTCCTTCCAGATAAGGCTATCGACTTGATTGACGAAGCCGGAGCGTATCGCGAGCTTCATCCAACACAAAATACTGAACAGATTGTTGACAAGGAACTGATTCGGCAAGTACTGACCAAGATCTGCAAGATCGACGCTACCGCACTCAAGGACAGTGATAATCAAGCCTTACAGACACTTTATGACCGCATTGCAGCGAAGATCTATGGTCAGGACGAGGCTGTCAGACAGGTCGTGGAATCGGTTGAGATGGCTAAGGCGGGGCTACAGGAAGAGGGTAAACCTTTGGCCAGCCTGCTCTTTGTGGGTCCTACGGGTGTGGGAAAGACGGAGGTTGCCCGTGTCCTGGCCAAGGAGCTGGGGATCAGTCTCGTCAGGTTTGACATGAGTGAATACACCGAAAAGCAGGCGGTTGCCAAGTTGATCGGCAGTCCTGCAGGCTATGTCGGCTACGAAGATGGTGGCTTGCTCACGGACGCCATTCGCAAAACGCCCAACTGTGTGCTGTTGCTTGATGAGATTGAAAAAGCTCACAGTGACATTTATAACATTCTTCTGCAGGTAATGGACTATGCGGTCCTAACCGACAACAAAGGACAAAAGGCCGATTTCCGCAATGTCATCCTTATCATGACATCCAATGCAGGCGCACAGTATGCATCACAGGCCAATGTTGGCTTCAATGGTCATATATCACGCGGCGAGGCGATGATGACGCAGGTGAAGCGGACCTTCAAACCTGAGTTCATCAACCGCTTGTCGGCAACAGTCGTCTTCCATGATATGAATCAAAAGATGGCACGCTTGATCCTGAGAAAGAAACTGGCAGCCCTGCAGTCGCAGCTCGACAAGAAGAAGGTGGTGATGGAGTTATCTGACGAGGCTTCTGCTTTGTTGTTAAAGAAGGGCTTCACTATAGAATATGGTGCACGCGAAATGGACCGCGTCATTGCTCATGAACTGAAGCCCCTTTTAATGCGTGGCATCCTGTTTGGAGATCTCATCAAAGGCGGACATGTAAAGATTGTAGTCAAAGATGGCAGTTTGGCAATTGAGTAAGGACTATCTGGCCTTTCCGGATCCGCACACAGGAGAACCCGACGGTTTATTGGCCGTCGGCGGTGATCTGAGTGTGGATCGGCTGGTGCTGGCTTATAGCAACGGCATCTTCCCATGGTATGGATTCAAAGAGCAAGACGAGATCCTTTGGTTTTGTCCCATGGATCGATTTGTCATCTTTCCCATGAAGATCCATGTGAGCCATAGTATGCGCTCGCTTTTCAACAGTCATCGATACCACGTCACCTTCGACCAGTCATTTGCTGAGGTCATCCAAGCATGCAGCCGTGTTAACCATCGTAACGAAGAGGTTGGTGCATGGCTGGGCAGTGACATGATCACTGCCTATTGTCGCCTTCACGACAAGGGTTTTGCCCGCAGCATAGAGGTCTGGGAAGGACAAGACCTTGTAGGAGGACTATATGGCGTCACACTGGGTCGGTGTTTCTTCGGAGAGAGTATGTTCTCACTGCGTCCGTCGGCGTCGAAGATTGCACTCATCAGTTTGGCACGATGGATGGGACAGTCGGGCGGCTGCCTGATCGACTGCCAGTTTGAAACCCCACACTTGAAAAGTATGGGCGGAGAGCATATCGACTATGACAGCTACATGGCACTGATTACCACATAGGTCTTCGTCGATCTGCTCTCACGGCCTGCATCTTCCTTATTATTTTCTCTTATATTCCACAAAAGCTTCCATGGCCTCATAGCTGGCTAAGCCGAGATCATCGTATTTCTTTGCTGTCGCTCTATTACGGTCTTCCGCACGCTGCCAGAAAAGGCGCTCGTCATTGCCCAAGAAAGGAGCGAAGTCTGCTTGTGATGCATGTTTCAGGATAGCGTTGCGTTTGTGCCTCAGTTGCTCCGGGGACATGGGAACACACATCTCTATGTCCTTGACGTCCCACTCGGCCCAGGCTCCACGGTACATCCAGATACGGCAATCGCTTAACCATGAAGCACCTGATTGTTGCTCAAGATCCACAGCTGCCAAGACAGCATCGGTACATTTGCGGTGGGTGCCATGCGGATCGGCAAGGTCACCAGCCACGAAGATCTGATGGGGTTGGATGTCTTGTAGTAATCGTCTAACGATGTTCACATCGCGTTCTGTCATTGGGAATTTTTCTACACGACCACTCTCGTAGAAAGGGAGATCGAGGAAGTGAACATGATCAGAGGGCACTCCATTATATGTACTGGCTGTCCGTGCTTCACCCCGACGGATTAGTCCCTTGATCGTCCTTACTTCCTGTGTATCAATGTCGCCTTCACTCTTGTTGGCAAGGAACTGCTTGATGTCGTGATACATATCTTCAATGACAGCATCACCAGAATGCATAAACAACTGGTTGAAACCATTAAGGAAGTGCATGAACCGTGTCACTTCCTCATCATTGACGGCGATGTCTCCGCTTGTCTCGTAAGCAACATGTACGTCGTGGCCTTGTTCGACAAGTCGGTGAAGCGTCCCTCCCATGGAGATAACATCATCATCGGGATGCGGTGAGAAGACAATGACGCGCTTAGGGTAGGGAGTAGCACGCTCCGGACGATAGGTGTCGTCATCATTGGGCTTACCTCCCGGCCACCCCGTGATGGTGTGCTGTAAGTGGTTGAAGATGCGAATATTGCAGTTATACGCTGATCCGTAGAGCGCCAATAGCTCTGATAGGCCATTACTATTGTAGTCTTTGTTTGTCAGTTTTAATATTGGTTTCTGCGTCTTCTCGCACAGCCAGACCACCGCAGCACAGGTGAGTTTATCGTTCCACTGGCAACTCGTGACCAGCCATGGGTGTACAATACGTGTCAACTGGGCGGCAGCAGCCAGGTCAATAACCACATGCGCATCATTGTGAGCCTGGAGGAAAGAAGCCGGAACAACTTCTGTAATCGGTCCTTCTACGGTTTTTCTGATGATGCCGGCCTTGTCATCACCCCAAGCCGTCAGGTAGATATGTCGGGCAGAGAGGATTGTACGTATGCCCATCGTGATGCTGCATGGCGGTACCGGCTCTTGTCCGCCAAAGCTCATTGTCATCTCTTCTCGCGATACACTGCCGATGAGAATCAAACGGGAAGTGGATGTGATCACAGAACCCGGCTCATTGGCTGCGATGTTGCCGCTGCGCCCAATACCCAAAAGAGCGATGTCCAAACCACCACAATCGCGTATCTGCTGTTCATAGTGCAGACATTGTTCATGGATATGCTCTTGTGCCACACTACCGTCGGGAGAAAAGATATGCTCTTTAGGGATGTCGACATGATCGAGCAGACGGTCGCGAAGCTGTCTCAGACTCGTGATGGCAGAGCCAGGATGCAGAGGGAAATAGTCATAGACATTGAAGACGATGACATTGCGAAAGCTAAGTCCATTGGACTGATGGCGTCGGACAAGTTCCTCATAGACAGGGGTGAGACTCTGTCCTGTTCCCAAGGCCAGAACGCAGGGATTGCCTGCTGATGCCTTGGACTTGATCTCCTTCTCTATTGCATCCGCTATGCTTGCCACGGCGTCCTCTGTCTTTGGGAAGATATCTGTAGGTATTTTCTCAAAACGTGTCAACTCGGAGCGTTCCACAGCCGTCTTAGGCTGATAAAGGTTTTCGGCGACCTTATTAAGAACAATATGTGATGTCAGGTTGAGATTCAACATTTTCATAATGGTTTCAACATGATTGTAGTGAGCGGAAGTAACGATAGGTAGAGACTTTCAGTTCATCGACAGCTTGTTCATCACAGACGATGATTGTGCGAGGATGGAGTTGCAAAGCACTGGCAGGGCACATCTGTGTGACTGGGCCCTCTACGGTTGCCTGCAGCGCACGTGCCTTGTGATGACCGTTGCAAAGAATCAGCACCTCACGTGCGTCAGTAACGGTGGCCACACCGACGGTGAGAGCCTGATGGGGAGTCTGCGTTGGATTGTCATTGAAGAAGCGGGAATTGGCAATGCGGGTGTCTTCATTGAGCGTCATCACACGGGTGCGTGAAGGCAAGCTCGATCCCGGCTCGTTGAAGGCAATGTGGCCATCGACGCCAAGTCCTCCTATAAACAAATCAATGCCGCCAACTTCCCGGATGGCATGCTCGTAGGCGTCGCATTCGGCTTGTAAGTCCTGCGCATTACCATTGAGGATATGAATATTCTCCGCAGGACAGTCGATATGGTCGAAAAGATGCTGGTGCATGAAAGCATGATAACTTTGGGGATGATTCTCGGGTAGACCGACGTACTCATCCATATTGAAAGTGATCACATGTCGGAAGGAAACTTGTCCTGCAGCACAGGCCTTGACCAATCGTTCGTAGATGCCTAAGGGAGTGGAACCTGTCGGCAATCCTAGCACGAAAGGATGGCTGGAAGACGGTTGTGCTTCGTTGATGCGGTTGATCACATGTTCGGCAGCCCATTGAGAAAGGCTGTCGTAGTCATTTTCTATAATTAATCTCATATTGGTTGAGTTTTAAGGATGATCAAAAAGTTAAAGATAATACTATGTCTAAGAATGACCAGGCTTGAGATGCTTGATATTTCTCATCAACCCTTCATATTTTGCGCGTTTTACTGCTGAGCCCTTGAAGATGCGTTGATAGTCTTCGACCGATAGTTGCTGCCATTTAGCCAATGTCATCTCAAGGAGTTCCTCCTTGGGCTGTAGTTCGGGCGTAGTGTTGGGCTTCGCAAAACGGTTCCACGGACAAGCTTGCTGGCAACGGTCACACCCGTAGAAGCAGTTGCCCATAGCAGCCTGAGCCTCCTGGCTCAGCTCGCCTTTGTTCTCAATCGTCTGATAGGACAGGCAGAGATTAGAATTGAATTCTCCACTCTCCTGCAACGCATGGGTGGGACAAGCCTCAATACATCGATGACACGTGCCGCAGTGACTTGTCATCGGTGCATCAGGCGGCAATTCTATATCTAGAAAAAGCTCACCGAGGAAAAACATGCTTCCTGCATGAGGAATGATGAGCTGGTGGTTTCTGCCCATCCATCCAATTCCGGCTCTTACGGCCCAATAGCGCTCCAGTACAGGTCCACTATCGACAAAGACGCGGTAGCGTGTGGATGGTATCGGTTTTTTCCCATTGAAGCGCACTTCATCGGGGTAGACCCAGGCAGCCAGTTGCAGGAGCTTGTCACGCATCACCGCGTGATAGTCCTGCCCCAGTGCATAACAGGCCATCTGTGGCTGATCCTGAGGCATCTTATGTGCCGGCGCGTAGTTGAGTGCCAAGGAAACGATCGTCTTTAGTCCAGGCATGATCAGTCGTGGGTCGAGTCGCATATCGAGATAACGGTCCAAATAGTCCATTCCAGCGTTCATACCGTCACGAAGCCACTTTCTCAGACCTTGTTCCGTCTGTGAATCCACCCTTCCCGCACGTGCGATACCGCAAGCAGAAAAGCCTAAGCTCGCGGCGTGGCGCTTGAGATCTGTTACCTCTATCATGATATATTCCTGTCTCTTATCGTTGTCATAGTGATTCAAGTCAGTTCTTACTTTCTTCTTGCTTTCATCGTGATCAACGGCACAAGCATCTCCTCCATGGAAATTCCGCCATGCTGGAATGTGTCGCGATAATACTGCACATAATAGTTATAGTTGTTGGGATAGGCAAAGAAGGTGGTTCCTGTGGCGAAAGCATAGGTGGTACTGACGTTTGGTGCCGGCAATTGTGCCGACTTCGGGTCCTTGATAGTAAAGACCTCTTTGGCATTGTAGTTGAGGTTTTTGCCGAGTTTATACCTCAGATTGGTGTTGGTATTACGGTCTCCGAGGATTTTAACCGGCTTTTCACACCGGATGGAGCCGTGATCTGTAGTAAGAATGACATGGTAATCGCTCTGAGCCAAGAGCCGGAACAACTCGCCGATGACGGAGTGGCGAAACCAACTCAGCGTGATACTGCGGTAAGCAGCCTCGTCACTAGCCAGTTCCCGTACCATCTTCGATTCCGTGCGTGCATGAGAAAGCATGTCGATGAAGTTGATGACCACGACATTGAGATCATTGTCTTTCAGACTCGGATATTGCTGCAAGAAGCGTTCGGCAGCAACGGAATCGTTGATTTTATGGTAGGAAAAACGATCATGGCGTCGATACCGCTCTATCTGAGTAGCGATGAGCGGTGCCTCGTTGAGGTTTTTGCCTTCCTCTTCGTCCTCGTCGACCCACAGCTCAGGGAACATCTGCTGTATCTTCACCGGCATAAGTCCACTGAAGATGGCATTGCGTGCATACTGTGTGGCTGTTGGCAGAATACTCATATACATATTTTCCTGGATGTCGAACATATCACCAATTTCTGTTGCCAATGTGCGCCACTGGTCCCATCGGAAGTTGTCGATAACGACAAGAAAGACCTTCTCTCCACCTGTAATTGCAGGAAAAACATTTTTCTTAAAGATGTCGGGACTCATCAGCGGCCGATCCTCAGCGGCTTTCTGTTCTAGGAAACGGTGGGGATCGACCCAGTCGAGGTAGTGAAGCTTGACATATTTCGCAAATCCATTGTCGGCCTCCTCCTTCTGCATCCTAAGCATCTCAGAAAATGTGCTGTCAGCGCTGCCCAACTCCATATCCCAATATGACAAGCGGCGGTATACCTCCATCCAGTCGGTCCAGTTACGACAACTATCGATCTGCATGGACAACTGCTGGTATTCCTGCTGATAAGAGCTCTGTGTGACTTCACTGACAATCTCGCGACGATGAATATTCTTCTTGAGTGTCAGCAGGATCTGACTAGGATTGACAGGTTTGATGAGATAATCGGCAATCTTGGAACCGATGGCCTGGTCCATGATGTCCTCCTCCTCACTCTTTGTGACCATGACGATGGGCGTCTGCGGCTGTATCTCTTTGATGCGTTGCAAGGTTTCCAGTCCTGTCAATCCTGGCATCATCTCATCGAGCATGACCAAGTCAAAGGTCTGAGATTTGCAAAGCTCGATGGCGTCAGCACCATTGCTGGCAGGTGTCACGTGGTAACCTCTCTTTTCCAGAAAGATGAGATAGGCCTTCAAGAGGTCCATTTCATCGTCTACCCATAATATGTCTCCGTTATTCATATTAAAATCCTTCTAAATCGTAATACTCATCTTCCAAATCAAACGTCTGTTGTTTTTTCGGCTGTTTCTTGGGTTTTGCAGGAGCCTTTTCTGTCTGTGCACCCGTATTGTTCTTGTTGCTTGCCGACTTTTTGTTGGTCGTTTGCTGTTGGTTGACGTTTTTTGTCTGATTATTTTTTTCTTTACCAGTGCTGGTCTTGCTGTTGTCGGTCTTGGTTTCGGACGTGCCTGTTTTGATGTTCTGGACTGGTGTCGTATCCTCGTCAAAGATGACATCTGCGCCATTGGAAAGGTTAGGAAAGAGCTTAGGATTTTCTGTCTTTGCCTTCACGGCCGTCTTGTCAGTAGGTTTCACAACACTGCTCTCTTTCTTCTCCTGCTTCTGTCGTGGCTTGCCAACAGTTAGCCCTTTTGTGGACTGCTGTTGTAATGGGTTCTGGGCCTTACTTTCAGTCCTTACCTCGGAATGCTGCAATTCAGAGGCGGGCACTACTGTCTTCTTATCTTTTTCACCCGATGTGACGATTGTACCGCTTTGCTTTGATGCTACACCGGTCTCCATGTTCACTATCGTCGACGACTGATTGTCGGTATTTGGGTTCACTTCTTCGTCAACGGGGATGAAGGTAGAGGATGGTGCTTGGTGGTCATCCGGCTCAATAGTGATGCCATTAAGGTAGTCATCCACCTCCTTTTCAGTGGAAGGCAACTTCTCCTGTCCGGGCTGCGTGACAACTTCCGATGGCTCTGTCAGCAGGCGCGATGTAGATATCTTCAATGGAGCAAAATGGTTGTTATAGAATTTGGAATAGTCATCATAACTATATTGAGCTCCAAGCAATGGGAGATTAGTCATACTGATGATAAATGCGCGGGCCTTACCAATCAGTTTCAGTACTACCGACTGCTGGAACAGTTGGTTGGCATATTGTCGGGCCTCATCATAGTTATTGAAACCTGAAATCTGCATACGATGGATACCACTCAAATCGTCTATGACGATGTTGAAGTCACGTACAAGATAACTCGTGAAATTGTAGCGTGCTACTTGAAAGAGAAGCTGATTCTCATTGACGGAGTCGGGGGAATAGACGAGGAGAAAGCAGAAAGGTGTATCTCGCTCATTGCTGAGTTTCGTCTCTTTTTTCTTATCACCCTCGGTGAGCACTTCGGTACGCCGTTGCCAGAAGTTACCAATATCAAATTGTCCACCCCGCAGTTGGCGACCCTTCTTTACGCCATTGATGATCATTCCGGCCATCCCGGCAAGTTTACTTTCAGGGAAACGGGCAACCAGCGAATCCATAGCAGCAAGACATCCTTGGCTGTCACCCACGTTGAGACGACTCAGTCCACCGATGAAAATGAATTTGTCGCGGTTCTTTCCTTGTGGGAACCGCTGCTCAGAAACGCGGTTGTTGGCATCGACCTCGCTATATCGCTCAGCCTTGAAAGCATCGTAGGTAGCTCCATAAAGCGAATCTTCGATCTGCTCGCCATAACGTGCATCGACGAGATAATTGGGGTCAGTAAGTAAAGTCGTCCAATGGCTATGTGGAAATCTCACCTTGAGCGCTTCGATCTGCTGCTGTGCAAGCGTTGTCTGCCCCATACGCGAGTAGAGTAAGAAAAGATGATAGAGCACCTCGTCGGCTTTCTCATAATCAGGATGCTGACGATTCAAACGCTCTAAGGCTTTCCGACTCAGCGACATATTACCCAGCTTATCTTTGAAGATCACACCACTATGGAATAGACCGTCGCATAAAATCGCATTGCTTGCTTTAAGCTGTTCGGCTGTGAAGGGAATCTGTGCCATGTAATAAGCCCTGGAATGAGGATCCTCTGCTGCGGACTTTGGCTGCGTCGCTTCTTTAGAGTCCTCACCGGTCCTTTCAGTCTCAGGCATCGCTGACAAAGAATCCGTGGAGGCCATGTCCTGATCCGACTGACTACTAGCCACTACAGTCTTGTTGGAGCGTTGCCAGTTATCGACGTTCTTACGTTTTCCCCATAGCCGTTGAAACTGACTCTTGCCTTGCTGCACGGCAACAGGATTATAGAAATACCAAGCTCCATTCTGCTGAGATATAGTGTTGTTGGTACCGTTCTTTGTCGATGTTTGCTGCTGGAGATCGAGGTCATTACCCTCAGCCAGCCGGTTAGCAACCTCCTGAGCCTCTTGCGTATTCTTTTCCTCCTTCTCTTTTTTCTTCAAAGCGGCAATGACACGGTCTATGGCAGCGTTGCGGTGTGCATCATCCATCTTAGCCAGTGCTTGTAAAGAGTCTTGCAGGTGCACAGCTTCGGTATAAGGCACCAGTTCATCAAGTACCTTTGAACGATTCGTAAGCGTGGCATAATCGGGGCGGTCCTTGTCCAGCAGACCAATCGCCAGTGTGAGACAGCGCTGCGCGTCAGCATACTTCTCAAGATCCCAATAGAGATTTCCCAACTTGAGCATAAGCACACCCTTCTCAATGCCATTGCGGGTGGACTTGCCCCCACCACGTTCATAGGCAGTAATGGCCTGGGCCGTATCGCGCTGCGAGAGAAAAATGTTGCCCATGGCATAGTAGATCTGATCGAGATACTCCTTGTTCTTATCGGAGGCGGCCATACGCTTCAACCGGCTGATCATCTTGCCCGACTGCCGGGATGCCTGTACTTCGCTCTGAGCCACACGGGCATTGAGTTCCAACTCATAAGGAGGATTGGTGCGAATTGCCTTTTGATAAGCCTTGTAAGCTTCCTGATGATGACTTGTCAAAGCATAGAGTTGCCCCAGCAGAAAGTATTCTCGTGCTTTCTGTTTACGTCGCATCTCGTGCTGGATAACTTTTTTCAGATAAGGAATCGCATCGGAATAACGTTTCGCACGGATATAGTAGTCAGCTAAAGTATAGTCCCATTCTTTACGTGCCACATGAGGAATGCTGTCACGACGTGCATTGCGGATGACCTCTTCTGCATCGTAGAGCCAGCCACCTTCCACATATGTCTTGGCCAGCCAAGCCTGCGCGCGACTGTAGATCGCCGGTTGAGTGGCATAGAGGCGCGACATATAACTAAATGTCGAGGCTGCGCCATCGAAATCACCCTCATGAAATTGTGATCGTCCCATAAGCATCCAGGCTTTCCAAAGAAAAGGATTGTACTCCCTCCGTTGCAGCCACTCAATGTCACGCTCGGTTTTCTTTCTGTTCTTGTTCCATTCCGGTCGACGTTTGATGCTATAACGCTGGATTGCTTTTTGGGATTTCAGAATCGCCCGGTCATAGTTGGATTTGCCTAACTCTCGGCTGTCCTTATTGCCAACGGTGTACAGTGGGATCAGTTCCGTGAAGTTATCTTTATTGCCATTCTCCTTTTCCAGAGACCCATCGATGTAGGCCAGTGTACCATTATAATAGGTATTGTAATGGGCGTTGAAAGCCTTCCACCAGCGTGTGCCGGCGGTGTTCCTACTGCTGGAACAGCTTGTCAGTACAAGAACGAAGGTTGCCAGCACGAAGGACAGATGGAAAAAAGAGCTACAGAACTTCACTCAATCACCCTTATGTTTACTTCACCATTGCCACATATTCATCTTTGAGCATATCCGGCAGTTCGATATCTCTTAGGTGGAGACTTCTTCCCCACGCTGCCACTTCCTCAGGACGCAGTGACTCCAATATTTCTGCAAATTGCTCGACCTCTTCGTCGGTGTACTGGTCGGAGCGTCGGCCCTTGTAACGGTCGAGCTCTTCATCATCGAAATACTCGACAGGTTTCGTAGCAGCTTCCAACATGCAGTCCTGCTCACATTTGTCATTGACGCCCGTACACGTAGCGCAGCTGGCAGAAGCATCGGGAATGACGGGTGTGTCATCCTCTCCACGATGGCGTGAGATCAGACTGGAAAACGCACTGATGAAGCCTAAGACGACAAGACTGATGACAAGATAGACGATGATGTTCATTTTTCTTTTTCTATAAGGAAGCCTGCCTGAAGCAAGTCGGACCAGAAATGAGGATAGGACTTGCTCACGACTTCGGGGTGATTGATGCGCAGATGTGGATGGATAACAGACAGGGGTGCAAACGACATGGCCATGCGGTGGTCCTCATACGTGTCGATAGGCTCAAACGTTGGCTCGCATCGTCCATGGTCCCATATCAGTTCGTTGTCATTCACACTGCGGATGAGATATCCTTCCTTGCGAAGCTCATTCTTCAAAGCTTCGATGCGGTCAGTCTCTTTGATCTTCAGACTCGCAAGACCCGTGAAGTGAAAGGGGATGCCTAAGGCACAGCACGCTACCACAACAGTTTGTGCCAAGTCTGGACAATTGATGAAATCGAAGTCCAAATGCTGCACGCACCCTAGCTTATGTCTGAGCGTAGTGATGGTCTCACCCGTTGTCGGATCCTTGCTGAATGTCGTCTTCACGCCAAGCAGTGAGAAGATGTATTTGATGATGGAGTCGCCTTGGCGCGAGCTGTCCAGCAGTCCGTTGAGACGAACTTCGGGAAGAGTGTCACCGTAGAGCGCCACCATTTCATACCAGTAGCTTGCCGCACTCCAATCGTTCTCTATTAAATAAGGTGTATTGACATAAGGATGAGCCTTCACCTCGATCGAATTGTTGTCGACCCAACCAGCTTGAGCACCAAAGCTCTCCATGACCCACAGCGTGAGATCGATGTAGGGACGAGAAATGATTTCGCCCAAAAGTGTGAGACGCAGGCCTTTCTCAAGCATAGGACCAATCAGCAGCAAAGCAGAAACAAACTGAGAACTGACATTGCCGGGGATCTCGAGCTGTCCGCCTTCGAGTGAATGTCCGTTGATGCGCAACGGCGGGAATCCTTCTTCCCCCTCGTATTCGATGTCTGCACCCAAAGAGCGGAGCGCATTGACCAGCACGCCGATGGGCCTGTGCTTCATTCGCTCTGATCCAGTGATGATGTGTTCGCCCGGTGTCAGGGAAAGGTAAGCAGAGAGAAAACGCATGGCAGTACCCGCAGCGTTGACGTCAATGACTTTTTCCGATGACCTCAGAGCTTTGACCACTACGGCGGTGTCGTCGCAGTCCGACAAGTTAGAAGGGATGTGGTCTCCACCGGTGAGTGCGTAAATGATCAGTGCCCGGTTGCTGATACTCTTGGAAGCGGGCAGGCTGATTCTTGTGTCGAGCGACTTTGGAGCTGTAATATCGTATATCATAGTGATAGCTGTCTTATTTAATAATTGTTGGTTTCAAATCGATGGGTTCGCTTTCGTTGGTGGCTCTGGTCCTGATGTTGATATTGTTTTTCTTTGGACCTGGGATCAGCGGACTATAGTATAGAACGTTTCTGATGCGTGTTTTCTGATCTGCCGTAATCTGGAAGCCAAGCGTCAGGCTATAATCCATGATGTTGTCGGATTCGAAGGTCTGTCCATCACAAGATTTCCTTGACAACATATTCTGTGTCTCCTGACCTTTGCTATTGTCGCCTACAGTCAACAGATAGTTCTGATATTCAATGCGATTGTAGGATGGCGTGTCCATACAATAATCAGTGTCACCGCAAGAATCCACCTGCACAAAGGCCTTGTCCTCTTTCTTTTCTGTGAAGGCATGAAACAGTCCGAGATAGTGACCCAATTCATGAGCCAAGGTGACAACGACATCCGATGAGATCAAATACCTGGGTTGGTGATTGTCGTTGGTGTAGCGGTCGGACTGATAATAACCGCCTGCTGGAGTCGTCGAAGCATAGGTGCTGTTAATAGCAGAGCACAAGGGGAACTTCAACTGACTTTTCGAAATGTATTGTGTCTTTTGATTGTCCAGTCCCTCCACCTTATTATCAACAGTGTAAGGCATATGCGAGATGCCCAAGGTCACTTCCGTGGCACTGTTTTGTTTGAAGTTGAACATCATAACGTTGATATATTGGTTAGGATCCCATATATACTTGACCTTGCTGCCGGTATTGTCCGACATGAAGCTATTCACGTCGATGGGGTACTCACCGTCGTATTTCACATATTCCACGCCCGGCATTCCCAGCGTCTTTCCATTTTCGTCCTTCTCTGCAAGGACAAACTTCAGATGCAAGTTCTCGCTCTTGCCATAGATGTTGCCTTGATAGATTTCATTGACATACTGCAAGAGATTTTTCAATCGTGCAGCAGGTATATACTGACTGGACTGTGACTTGTCATTATATAAAACATGGAAGATGACAGGCAACTGATATTCATAGTTACTGTCTATCACCGTCGTGTCCGTAACCAGACTGGTCCGCCCCGACGAATCTATGCTGTCCTCGCCCCCACAGGAGCAAAGGCCAAGGCACAAAGCACAAAGCAGAGGCAGAATCATATGTTTTTGGGTGAAATCCATTTCCTATACTTTACTACGTTGGTTCTATCATGCAAAAATACAAAATATCCCTTGAAATAAAGGGTCAAGCCCATATATATTTACATTAAAGAACACAAACAAATGAAAAAGTTGCTCTAAAATTTGGTAGTGTCAAACATTATACGTACCTTTGCACTCGGTTTTGAAAACAACGGGATTTGGCGCAGTTGGTAGCGCACACGTCTGGGGGGCGCGAGGTCGCTGGTTCGAGTCCAGTAATCCCGACTAGAATCAAAAACCGTTGACTCGCTAGCTCAGTTGGTAGAGCACAACACTTTTAATGTTGGGGTCATGGGTTCGAACCCCATGCGAGTCACAGAAAGGACATCTGAATAGGATGTCCTTTTTTATTGCTCTGTAGACAGGTACCTTGTCAAGCACTGACAGTATCCATCATCACATTTCCGGTATAGTAACTATCGGGTAAGGCGTTGATGAGGTCCACCGTTAATAAGCCAACTACACCAAAAGACGAGTTAACTGAACATTATCGGCCTTTAATTGAAAGATTGTTGGAACCATGAACTTCTTTTCATAACTTTGCATCATCAAAAACAATATCGGATAACAAAAAGTCTGAAAGAAGTCTGATTTAAGAGCGTATTCACAAGCTGCCAAACCACGTACCGCATACGAAGGAAGCAGCTTCCTGTAAAACAATCAATCGTAATAAGGCCATGAGAAAATTATTAATGACCAGCCTGGCACTGCTTATCGCAACAGTGATGATGGCACAGAGAGATGTAGCAACCATCAAGACCAACGGGTACAGCACAAAGGCCCGCATCGAAAAGGCCGCTAAAGGTGTTGATGGCGTCAAAGACGCTGAATACAATGCCAGCAAGAAACAAGTGAAAGTGACATACGACAAAAAGCGCACTTCCACGACAAAGATTCGCAAGGCCATTTTGGCAGTAGACAAGGCACCGGCGAAACCGTCCAAAAAGAAGACATCTTCAGGACAGAGCCAGCCATGCAGCAAGACACGCAAAACGGCATCAAAGAAGTAATATAGAATGAGTTCATACGATAATATTAAATAACTAATTCATAGTATAGTCTTTTCATTCATATACTCGCGGTACAAGTTTCGTGGGGACACGGGGCTTGTACCATTTTTTTTAAATGCCGCTCTATTCAATTCATACCATCCTCCTAATATACTGCATATGACCGGGATGAAGATAAGTCTTTTGCACGTTCAATTATATATAATAACTTAGTTTTTTTATCGTTATCGGAATAATGAAAAGAAAATTCTGGCTCTCCCCTGAGAACGCCATCTATGTGGTGATATGGCTTCTGTTTTTCCTACTGCCCATCATCACTACCTACCTGCGGACCTTCACGGTCGCGCAAGCCACTTTCCATTGGCATGAGGTGTGGCATATATGGCAATGGTTTAGCATCTTCCTGGTATGCTTTCTTCTCCATAATTTCCTAATCGCACCTCAGTTATTAAAGAAGAGACGGGTCGCATACTTCGGACTCGTCATCGTACTTTTGGGATTCTTCCTCTTCCTGACAAGTCTCATCCATGGCCCACGCCCCAATGGTGTGCACCCACCACGCTGGGATATGGAGGAAGAAAGAGTGGAGACACCAAAAGGGAAGAAATTCACAACGCCACCATTCCGGCGCTTGGATGACCACCGCCCTGCCCCCTTCGGACCAGAGATTCTTGTCAACATCCTGCTTTTAGTAGGCGTACTCGGCCTCAATTTAGGCGTGAAGTTCTACTTCAAATCAGAACAGAACAGAAATCATCTCCAACAGTTAGAAAAGGAGCGGATGTATCTGCAACTCCAATATCTCAAGTTTCAGATCAACCCACACTTCTTCATGAATACACTCAACAACATTCAAGTGCTCATCGACATGGATGCCGAAAAAGCCAAGGAGAGTCTGCGCGAGTTGTCCGTAATGATGCGTTTCGTCCTTTATGACGGTGTTAAGGATCAAGTGTCTTTGCACAACGACATTTTGTTCCTGCGCAACTATATCAAATTGATGAGCTTGAGATACAACGACCGGCTGTCTGTGTCAATAGATATTCCGGACAATCTCCCCGATGTAAACATCCCCCCACTGATCTTTCCCACGTTTGTAGAAAACGCATTCAAGTACGGTGTCAGCTATCAACAGGAAAGCTTCATCAATGTCACGATGGATATAGAAGACGGCGAACTGCTCTTCTCCTGCATCAACAGCAAGAAGCCGGAAACCGAGATGACCAATGTGCCATCTGTGGGTGGTGTTGGTCTCACCAACGTGAGGCGAAGACTGGACCTGATCTATGGCGACAGTTATACACTGGAAATCAAGGATAAGACAGACGTTTATGATGTTCTTCTCCGACTCCCCATACACAAAGACCAAAGATTATGATTAGATGTTTAGCAATCGATGACGAGCCGCTGGCACTGCGGCAATTGGTAAATTTCATTAGCAAGGTACCCTATCTGCATCTTGTCAAGGCGTGTCCAAGCGCTTTAGAGGCTAAGGAAGTGCTGTCAAGCGAAGTGGTCGATGCCGTATTTTGCGATATTAATATGCCGGATCTCAATGGCATGGACTTCATCAAGGGACTCTCCTTCCCGCCGCTCGTCGTCTTCACCACGGCATACTCTGAGTATGCCATAGAAGGATTCAAGGTCGATGCCGTGGACTATTTGCTCAAACCTTTTGGGTTGGATGACTTTCGGCGTGCTGCCGAGAAATTGCGACGCCGCTTTGGAGAACAAGAGACGGGAAGTACTTTGTCCGATAATGTCAACACCTCAACCGGTGCCGCGTCTTCGCAAACAGCAGTTCAGACAGAAGAGAACGCACTGCAAAAAATAGGGGAGAGCACCGACTCGCTCTTTGTCAAAGTCGAAAACCGCATGATCAAGATCAGACTGAGCGAGATCATCTACATCGAGGGCATGAGCGAATATCTCAAAATCCATCTTGACGGCAAGGACGACCGTGGATTGCCTCAGCGTCCCGTCATCTCGTTGTACTCACTGAAAAGGCTGGAAGAGCGGCTGCCGGCATATTTCATGCGCATCCATCGCTCCTATATCATCAACCTCAGACATATCAAAGAGGTAAGCAAGACCCGTGTGATGCTCGACAACGACATGCTGCTGCCGATTGGCGACCTGTATAAGGATAAGCTCAATGACTATCTGGGCAAGAACTATATAGGCAAGTAGTAGGATGTGGATAGCAGGGCTATGCAACATCAAAAGACATCATGGATTCTATGTAAACGATTGCAAAGACTTGCTGCTCACGATTCGCTGAATGAATGCCGCCGTTTGCTGAACAATGTACTCTCCATCAGCAAGAAATGAGTAACTTTGCATCAGTTAAGAAAAAGGGTAATAAGGTATTTAGGTTTCTATAATTATTATGGTTAAGACAATTGTATGATAAGGGAGTAAATTAGATTTTACCATTAGATTGTAACATTTTCAGGTAATGAAGAATAAAGGCCGGAGCAGTGACTGCCCCGGCCTTTTTGTGTAAATAGTATATGAGGAAGTCGCTTTTGCGACTTCCTTTATTTGTGATTACTCTGCACTCGCTTCCTTATTGACAATGCGAGAGCCCCAGACGGCATAGAAAAACATGTAGCACATAGCCACAAGGGGCACGACATACGACACCATGTATCCGGCCTTGTCGGCAATGGCATTCTGCACCATTGGCAGGATGCCGCCACCAACAACCATGGTCATGAAGATGCCACTGGCTGCTGCCGTGTATTTGCCCAACCCTTCCGTAGCAAGGTTGAACGTACAGCTCCACATCACAGAGGTGCACAGACCGCAGCATACCAGCAGAATCGCACTCAGTGGCAACTCGGTCATTTCAAAACCGGAGCCTGTGAAAACCGGAATGGCCCCCGTGACAGTCTTGGGAAGTACCATGGCGAGGATGATCAGACAGACGCCGATGGCATTGGTCGTGCTCATCATCACGCGACTGGAGACCTTGGAACCGATGAGTCCGGCAACGAAACGGCCAATCAGCATCAGCAACCAGTAAGTACCGGCTGCGAAGCCACCAATGGTCGCAGCAGTGGCAATATTCAGCCCCGCGCCGGCAGCCGAAGTATCACTGAGGTAGAAGTTCAGTGTGCCGGGAATGCCCACTTCGGTACCTACATACAGGAAAATGGCAATAACTCCCAAGCTGAAGTGACGGAAATAGAAAGGGGAGTGCTCAAAGACTTCTCCCTCAGTATGATTGCCCTCAGGATCAGCAATGGGAATGAAGCTGAGAATGATAAAAGTGACGGCAAAGATGGCCATCGCCAGATAAAGTACGACATTGACATCGCTGATTGCCGTGTCTTTGGTCACTGTGCCGATAAGCGCACCAACTAGCATCGGGGTAAGCGTGCCCATGAAAGAGTTGAGCGTGCCACCAATCTGCAGCAGTTGGTTGCCTTTCTTGCCACCACCACCCAGCAGGTTCAGCATCGGGTTGACAACAGTGTTGAGCATGCAGACAGAAATACCGGCCACAAATGCGCCCAACAGGTAGACAAAGAAGTTGGTGGGCAGACCACAGAGCAGACTGTGTGTCAGCACCTGACCGGAGAGGAACTGGATAAAGACCCCAAAGAAGCCGAAGGCAACAGCCACCAGTGCGGTCTTCTTGTAACCGATGCGTTGCAGCATTTTGCCGGAAGGAATACCCATGAACAGATAAGCCAGGAAGTTCATCATATTGCCCAGCATACCCAGTGTGTTGGAACCTTCCAAAGCGGGCTGGTTTTTCCAGATCACGCCAATAGGAGCGGCGAGGTTCGTAACGAAAGCGATCATTCCAAAGAGGAAGATCATCGCCACGATGGCGATAGAGCGCCCTTTTTGATAGTGTTCTTGCATTTTTCTAATTTATGTTTTTAGTTAATATGTCTCTAAAAAATACGATTCGACTATAGTAAATACTTATTCCTCCACATCGGGCAAACGTCCCACGAGTAACATG
The DNA here is from genome assembly GCA_900546345.1 of uncultured Prevotella sp. GTDB lineage: Bacteria > Bacteroidota > Bacteroidia > Bacteroidales > Bacteroidaceae > Prevotella. The sequence continues at coordinate 26,328 of URCI01000014.1, forward strand.
GAAAAGCATCGCCGGTACTCTTCCACCATCTTAGCATGTCCTGCCTTGTGGTAGCAGGCATGAAACACAGGGGTAAGAGAGAACCGCGGATAGATCTCTTCGTAATGATCGAGCAAGGCCAACTTCATCGCACGTGGATCGTTGGGATCCACATGAGCCTGCTGCAACACTTGCAGGGCAAAGTTCCGGAAAAATGAAGTGACCTCTTCACGTATACTATCTTTCATGTTGCAAAGATAAAAAATAAAACAACAAGAACCAAGAGAAAATGGCTATTTTGTCTTGGTACTATTCATACTTATACCCAGGAAAAAGGAAATGACGAATGTAGTGATCACTCCTTTATATAATGTGGGTGATCGGCATCGCCTAAACGCGGTTGAAAGACAAAGCCATCATGCGTGAAATCCTGCAATGACGAGAGTTTGCTCAAGCGATTCTGAATGACAAAGCGAGCCATCGCACCGCGACAAGCCTTCGCATACATGGAAACGATCTTAAACCGTGAACCTTGATCCACAAAGAAATATGGCTTCACGACTCTGACTTCCTTTTCCACCCGACGCCAGTCGAATAGGTGTTCGTATTCCTCTGTAGCCAAATGTAGCAGAACGCCGTCGTCGCTCTTCACTTTGTCAATCAACAGGTCAGTCAGCCGGTCTTTCCACCAGGCAAACAACGTCTTGCCATCTGTGGCATGCAACCTTATATTGCCCTCCAGCCGATAGGGAACAATGCCATCAAAGGGGCGCAGCATACCATAGAGGAAAGAAAGTATCGAAAGATGGTCTTGCGCAAAAAGAAAATCATCGGCAGAGAAGTCGGCTGCCCGTAGATGCTTATAGGCCTGGCCATAATAGGCAAGGATGGCTGGTGAGCGAAATTCACTGACCGCCAACTGTTGATAGCGCTGATGGGCCTCCAAGGCTATGGCCTGACTGCAATGCAGGTATTTGCCGAGCTCAGCAATTGGCATCGCTGCGAGCTCCAACGCCATCTTCCTCGCTTCTCTTTCAAAGGCTGGCTGGGAGAGCAAGGGAATGAGCGGACTGCCCGCCATTCTCATGATTTTCGCACTGGCTAGTATCAATTGCATAGTATAACAGCATGAAGGTGTGAAGATGATTACTCGATGATTTTGAATTCATAGCCTTGATCCTTCAGCCACTGAAGAGACCGGGGCAAAGCTGTCTTCAGTTTGTCGATGCTCTTGAGAGAATCGTGAAACGTGATGATCGATCCGTTGCGGGCATAGCGCTTCACATTATTGAAGACATCATCTGCTGTGAGCCACTTGGAATAATCACGTGTGACTAAGTCCCACATCACAATCTTGTATTTCCTTTGCAGCCACCAATACTCGGAATGGCGCATCCACCCGTGAGGGGGACGGAAGAGATGTGATTTGATGAGGTCATTGGCCTGGGAAGTGTTGATGGCATAGGTAATCGTCCAATGCTTGAAAGCACCAATATGATTAAAGGTGTGATTGCCTACTTGATGACCTTCCTGCACAATACGGTTGTAGAGATCGTGATTGCGTAAGACATTCTCTCCGACCATAAAGAAAGTAGCCTTGGCACCAAACTCTCGTAAGGTGTCAAGGATAAAAGGCGTTGACTCCGGAATCGGTCCGTCGTCAAACGTGAGATATACAGCCCGCTCGCTCTTATCCATGCGCCATAGGGCGTGGGGATAGAGCCAGCGGAGCCATTTGGCGGGTTGCTCAATAAACATAGGGCTATTGCTCTAACTGCTGACCGCCTTTACCAACATACATACGATAGAAGGCATCGATCTGGCTGTTTTGCTTCTTGGCCAAAACAGGATTAACCATTTCGGTGGTCTTGGCGATCTCTGTCATGATCGACAGTTGCATCAGGCAGTCGCGCTGAGAGCCTTGGAACCAGACACCATCCTGACTGAGATAGTACTGCTCATACTGGCTGGCATTCTTCCAGACCTCATTGATCACCTCGAGTGCTTTTTTCTTCTGACCCAACAGAGCGTAGGCCTTTGCGAAATCGGCACCGCCACTCATATAGTTCATCGGAATGTTGTAGACCGGCAATTCCTTTTCAGCCTTCTGCAACACCTTCATAGCCTTACCCTTCTGACCTTCAGAGATCAGATGCAGGGCCAACTGTCCAAAGAGACGGCGATGGGTGTAACACATGCGCATGACGGTCTCGTCGATATACAATCCCGGAACGTTCAAGCCACCATAGCGATAACGGTACATCAGGTTGTTGTAGACCTTCTGGGTATCGTAGTTCTTGGCACCCGGAGCATTGGTGGTAAACGGCGAGATGCGGTTGGCAAGACCTTCCTGAATGAAGTTGTCACCGAGATTCATATAGTTCTCCTGACCCACTGTCAAAGCGACATAGATAGGCCGTGTCCAGTTGCAGTGCGCAATCATCTCAAGCATCATCAAGTCGTTCTTGTACAGTGCGTTCTTGCCTTTAAGCGAGATGACCATGCGATCGGGGATGGTGTCACTGGCCATCATCATGCCACTGTGCTTGACAGCGTTCTTGTCGATGGTCACATAGAGCGTATCGGTCGGGATGACGTGCATATCTGCGTCTTTGGAGCGTACCCAGTACTTCATCACATTGGCCAACTCGAATGGGTTGTCACCAAACTGAGCTTTCGCAGCCGATGGATTGGACTTGTAAAACTCCAGAATCTGAGACTTCAGACTTGGGTTGACCTCCACATACTCGTTTGTTCCGGAGCAGTAGTCAAGTCGCGGCCATGTGATGGGCACAGACGGCGAGCTATAGGCCGGGCGCTTCATCTGGTCGATATACCAGTCGGTCTGCAAATAGCTGAGGTTGCAGACACGGGCATCGGTGCGCACGCCCTCAGTCTCCTGGTTGTACCAAAGTGGGAAGGTATCGTTGTCACCATTGGTGAAGATGATCGGATTGCCCTTGTCCTGCAAGGTCATCAGATAGTTACGGCCGAAGTCGCGGCAGGTGTAACGGCCTGAGCGGTCGTGGTCATCCCATGTCTGACTGACCATCTGGATAGGCACGAGCAGACACACGAGACTGAGTACTCCGATGGCAATAGGACTTTCGACCTTGAGATATTTCTTCATCAAGTCGACCAAAGCGGCTACGCCCATGCCACACCAAATAGCGAAGGCGTAGAACGATCCGGCATAGGCATAGTCACGCTCACGTGGCTGTACTGGTGTCTGGTTGAGGTACACAACGATGGCCAAACCTGTCATAAAGAACAGGAAGCAGACAACCCAGAACTGACGGATCCCGCGGCGACCGCGGAAGGCTTGCCAGAAGAGACCTATCAAGCCAAGGAGCAATGGCAGACAATAGAACACATTGTGTCCCTTGTTCATCTTCAGATCATCCGGCAACTTGCTCTGATCGCCCAGTCGGGCATTGTCCAGGAACGAGATACCTGTAATCCAGTTGCCATGCTCGGGCTCACCATTGCCCTGAATATCGTTCTGGCGACCGGCAAAGTTCCACATGAAGTAGCGCCAGTACATGAAGTTGCACTGGTAGGAGAGGAAGAACTTGATATTGTCGATCTGTGACGGCACCTTCACGGTCATCTGCTCACCACAGCGGTCATAAGGCACCTCGGTGCCATCAACGCCGCCCATCCAACTCTCGTAATCCTGGGCATGGTTGCTGTCCCACATACGTGGGAAAAGCATGTTTTGCGCATAGATATAGTTGTTGCGGTGAGAAACGACAAAGTATGAGTCCTTCTCATTCTTAGAGGCTTTCTCCTTACGGCTGTAGATAGGTGCGCCCTCGGTCATCTTCGGTTTGCACATATCACCATCCTGCTCCAAAGCGACCTGGGAAGTATAGGCCTGACCATAGAGTAGGGGATAGCTGCCATACTGATCACGGCTAAGATAGGAGCCCAACGTGAAGATATCCTCCGGTGAGTTCTGATCCATAGGTGGGTTTGCAACCGAACGGATCACAATCAGCGCATAGCTCGAGTAGCCGATCATCAGCATCAGCATACACAGCAGAACGGTGTTCTTGAGGTGAGAGCTGACGAGATATACGGGCTTCTTATTGACCATCTTCTTGCGATTGAATAACCACCAGACGACGGCCAGAATGATCACGCCGCATACGACCGCACGCCAACCATAGCCAATGAACGGAATTCCGATCAAACCGAAAGCCAGCAGCGTGGAGATATTCTCCAGTTTCTTGTTGCGACCGACATAGCTCTCATAGATGGCCCAAAGAGTCGAAGCCACCAACAGCGCAATGTAGATGATCAGACCTGTGTTGAAAGGTAGACCCAACACATTGACGAAGAGCAACTCAAACCAGCCGCCCACAGTGACAATGCCCGGTATGACGCCGTAAAGAACAGCAGCAACCAGAACAAATGACACGCCGAGGGCAATCAGAGAGCCTTTGAGCTCGATGTTCGGGAAACGGCGATAGCAGTAGACCAGCACGATAGCAGGCAAGCACAACAAGTTGAGCAGGTGCACACCAATACTCAAGCCCGTCATATAGAAAATAAGTACCAACCAACGATCGGAGTGGGGCTCATCGGCATGATCTTCCCATTTGAGGATCAACCAAAAGACGATAGCCGTGAACGCAGAAGAGTAGGCATAGACCTCGCCTTCCACAGCTGAGAACCAGAAGGTGTCACTCCATGTGTAGATCAGCGCTCCAACGACGCCACTGGCTTCGATGGCGATGGTCTTTCCCAATGTCAGTGAACTCCAGTCCTTGACGATCAGCTTGCGTGTCAGATGGGTAATCGTCCAGAAAAGGAAGAGGATTGTGGTGGCCGAGAGCAGCGCACTCATCGTGTTCACCATCCTTGCCACTTGACTGGGATCACTGGCAAAGTGACTGAACAGATTGGCTGTGAGCATGAAGAAGGGTGCCCCAGGTGGGTGACCGATTTCAAGTTTATAGCCTGTGGTAATAAACTCTGGACAGTCCCAAAACGAGGCTGTCGGCTCGATGGTGGAGCAATAGGTAAATGCTGCAATGGCAAACACAAGCCATCCCAGCACATTGTCCACTAATCTGTACTGCTTCATTATTTTTTAAACTATAATTGTGTTATTGCAATAAAAACTTTGCAAAGATAGCAAAAAGCAAGGAGAATAGACGCTGTTTCAAGACTTAATTTAATATTTTTATCTAAAGATGAGAGAAAATTAATCGGGGAGACCGCTAAATGCATCAGCAGGTGATGGGATTTCCGGCGGTCGTGATGTGCACGTTTCATTGGTAGCAATGAGGCAGAGATGGCAAATGACGATCGGTATACCTGCAAAGTCTCTCAGCCATTGAGGATGAATCTTGACAAAAATAGGTCCGCCACGACTTCCCATCTAGAGAATGGGAAACAGGTTTTTCTGTTTTCGTCGCATCATTTTTTCCAGGTCTTAACCACAAAAAGGTATTTTGATGCGATCATCTTAGTAGTTTGACGATGTCATTTCATCTTTTTCATTCGATCATCTCACCCTTTTCTTCGTTAAAAATAAGTGAGATGACATGAAATTCTCTAGAGAATTTCGCAAGAAAAGGCTTACTTCATTGCGTTGCGAAAGTTATATTTCTGTAATACTATGATATTCAAGTACTTACAAAAACATGCTCTTTTTTGCGAAAATCAGAGCGAGTTACGTCTTTGTCGAAAAGAATCGATTCTCAGTGAAGGTAAATTGTCATCTTATCGAACACCATAGGTGTAAGGCATCTCGCTCAATTGGCATTGTACGAAAGTATTGAATATCTTCGGAAGAGGCCTTTATGAGACTAAGATCTCACTTAAATTACATAATGGGCGTTATGATAAATAAATAATTTCGCAATGAATAAGCATCCTCTCTTCTGGTTGCACTCTATAGACAACAATAAAGCCCTTCATTCTCACGAACAAAGGGCTTTTAAAAAAGAAATTAAAAAATAAATCGTATTATTATTGTAAGAGAGATTCTATTTATGAAAAGAAAATGTATTGACTATCTTGCTCTGCTACGAAAGCAGTACTGATTTACTGAAGCAACTCATGGATCTCGGCCAAAGGACGCTTCTCCTGTGTGCCGTCTGGCATGGTGACCATGAAGTAGTCGTATTTCGACTTGCCATTGTTATACTCAACCACTGCGACACCGCCGTTACGGAGTTGCAAGGTGAAATAGCCCTGGCGCTTTCCATTGACATAGTTGCCATGAAGTTTCTCCTTACCATTGACATAGTAAGTAGTGACCTCACCATTGAGAACGGTGTTTTTGTCATTGCGAAGATCGACGAAGCTGTATCCGCCCTCGGCCTTGAGATTACCGTTCATATAGTAGTCCTGGAAGACATCTTCCTTGTTGAGTCCTTTACCATCCTGCTTAAGCAGACGATAGTAAGCTGCTTGTCCACGGTCTTGAACATTCTGCTGGTTGGCAGCATAGTAGATCGTATCAGCAACAACTGTTGCACTCTCGCTCACATGCTTACGTGCAGAAGCACTGAGAACTGCGAGAAACATCATTGATAAAATCATCAACTTTTTCATATCAGGTTCCTTTCTAGCTTTTATTTTTTTCTTTTTGACACTGCAAAGGTATGCAATTTATATGAAACCTCCAAATTCCTTTAACACAATTTTATCATTATTTTTAGCCCCTTTTTTAATTATAATTTTGAAGCTCCCTTTAATTGAATTCTGAAAGTTTAATCAGGCATATTAAGCAATATGTAAGTTTACATATTGAAAAGAATGCTTTGAACATACTCTAAACTGACGTTATGACACTTTGAAGGAAAAAGGCTTCGTTTTAGCCTATGTGGAAATCTATTAAAACTATCATCTAAAAAGTATCATTTGTAAGTAATGTTTACCTTATTGTCAGATTGACTTAAATCAATTATTAGTGCTTACAAATCGAAAGGAAAGAAGGCGAAAAGCAGTAGAAAATGGCAGTTGTGAGGTCAGAAAACTGCATTACAATTTCAAATTGAAAAGAAAAAGGGCTTCTATAGTGCCTATAGAAGCCCGATATACTTATAAATAAGGTGGTCTACTGGAAGCGGAATCCGCGAATCAAACGCGTAGAAACGCTATGTCCGTTCTTCATAGCGGGATTCATCGACGGCATTCCTCTCACGACAGAGGCTGCCCAGCGGTCTGCCGTGGGCGAGACGGAGCTCACCACAGCCACGTCCCGTGGCTTCCCCGCCCGATCAATGACATAAGAGACGAGGACTGTTCCAGAACCTTGGTAAGCAGAGATGGTCTGGGCTGCCAGGTAGCGCCGCATCTGGTCCTGATCTTTCGCCACAGGCATCACGTCGGGTTGAAGGCATAGACTGCCTGTACCTACAACCTCAGGTAAGGAAGCATAAACGGGTTGATGAGGGGAAGCTGGTTTCAGTAAATTGCGGTAACGCTTGGTCAGCATAGACTTGATATAATCATAACGGATCTTCAAATCAGATGTATAGTCAGTACCATTAAAACCATATCTGACGCGCATGCCCACTAAAGAGTCCTCCGGCCATACCGCAAGGACTTCGAGATCCGTCAGACTGTTGTATTGGTCATCACTGAGGACGCTTGTCAACAGGGTGACAAGAGAATTGTCGGCCGAAGACTGAAATTGATAGGTTTTCATCAGATTCTGCAAGTGTAGACACTGTTGGGTATGCAGATCATAGACACATATCATATGGTTATCGGCAGAAGGCTGAGAGTTGAGCGACTGTGGCGCCACTTTATGATCGAGCTGATAGACGATATATCTGCCTGGGCTGTAACTTTTGATCGTAGCGGAAGCCGTGACGTAGCAAAAGCGTCGGTCATCAGGCAGACTGTCGAGCTGGCCGGTTACCGGAGTTCCATATTGCGCAAGAAAGCCATGCATGGCAGCATCATAATCATCCTTATCGGAAGAGAGCACGACAGAGGAGATCTCATGTTGCAAAGCAGATACCGAAGTAGAGTCTATAACCACAGGCCATTCGATATCCATGTCTACTACATTATAATCATGGCCCTGACGCATCAGCGTGTGGCTTTTATCATATCTGACGATATAGGCATATTTCGATGGTGTGGCAATGACCTGAGAATACAAGGCATTCAACGGCATCATCAGCCCCAGCAAGGAGCCTAAGCAAAGCAAAATCTTTCTATACATCTTAAATACACATTTACAATCCAAGATAACAAAGGATGTAACTGACATGAAATGTGACCAAGTGCCTTTCCCCACTCGACTCAAGATTCAGAAGCTGTACGATCCGAGGCCGCAGGGGATGGCTTCACTTGCTTGGGCCGTAAATGGGCAACCGCTTCTTCCTTTGTCACATATTTCTTCCAGTAGGTGATCAGAAGCGTCGTCAAAGGCAAAGCGATGATCAGCCCTATGAAACCCAGGATGGCACCCCACACCGACAGAGATAGCAACAAGATAGCCGGATTGAGTCCCATGGCTTTACCCATGATATGGGGCGTGACGACCATGTCACTGATCACCTGCACCAACGCAAAGAGACCCAAAGCCAGTCCGAAGACCAGCCAAAAGCTCTGACCTGTGTCGGCCGATTTGAGCATGGCAAGAAAGGCTGTGGGGATCAAGGCGAAAGTATGGAGGTAAGGCACAAGGTCAAGGATACCAATGAGAATGCCCAAGCCGATAGCCATCGGGAAATCCATGATGGTGAAACCGATGCAGAACATGATGCCCATACAAAGCGCTACAAGACCTTGTCCACGAATGTAGTTATTGAGCTCTCTCTCCACGTCTCCGGCCAGCTCATGCCAAAACGGACGGTTCTTCATCGGGAAGATGCGGATCCAGTTCGTTGTCAGGAACTCATAGTCCATCAAAATGAAGAACATATATAATAAGGTGATCAACGAGGCAATAATACTCATCACCACACTGGCTGTCTGCCCGATGAAAGAGAAAAACTTCGGAGCCACGTTCTTAAGAATATTCGTAAAGTCGGGGCTCTTGAAGAAATGCTCCACCGTATGCTGATTGTGGATCAGCCAGTCAGAGATCCATCCGCTGATATTATTGGTATGTGCCGCGTGATGCACCCAATGGGTCAGTATCACATACAACCGTTGAAACTGCTCGATCATGGGCGGAATGATAAAGTAAAGCATACCGCCAATGACCGCAAAGACCACAATCATCGTGATGATGATGGACAGGGCACGGACACGCACATGAAGCTTGTTCTCCACGAACTTCACAATCGGATAGAGCAGATATGCGAAGAGCCATGCAACAAAGAATGGCAGAAGCACACTGCTCAGATAATCCACAAACAGGAAGACCGCCAACACCACGGCGCCAATGCCTATCCAGCGTATAAAACGATCAAATGTTATTTCCTTTGGCATAATACGATATATAAAAATCTGGTTACACGACAACACTGCCACCCAATCTACTTCTCAAAGAGGCTGCGGCTCTGGGCATTGCGCTTATCATCAAGCAGTGCCTTTTGGAAGCAATCACGGCAAAGCGGCTCGTATTCTTGTTTCTCTCCCAGCATGACTTGCTCACGATCACTGACAAGGCGATGACTGGCATATGCCAGCGAACCACACTTCACACAGATGGCATGTACCTTGGTCACCTCGTCGGCCACTGCCATCAATGATGGCATCGGACCAAAAGGATTCCCAAGAAAGTCCATGTCCAAACCGGCGATGATGACACGCACCCCCTGATTGGCCAGCTTATTACACACCTCCACAAGGTGTCCGTCAAAGAACTGAGCCTCGTCAATGCCCACAACGTCACAGCCGCCCGACAACTTCAGTATATCGTCGGGCTGATGCACAGGCACGGAACGCAGTGCGGTGTGGTCATGACTCACCACGTCATTGCGTGAATAACGCACATCCATCGTCGGTTTGAAAATGGCAACATGCTGCTTGGCAAAGCGTGCCCGACGCAGACGGCGTATGAGTTCCTCGGTCTTGCCAGAGAACATACTGCCACAAACCACCTCGATGCGACCGGGACGACGGCTCTCCCCTATTAGATTTTCTGTCATCTTTTCATTTCTGTCTATTATTGCTTGCAAAGATAATAAGAATAAGGCGAATACTCATCCAAAGTGCACCTACATTTCAGTACAGTTAAGAAAAAAACAAATAAAATTTGGGCGTAGCAATAATTTTGCTTATATTTGCAAGTGATTATGGGCATATTATATATCATCCCCACTCCGGTGGGAAACATGGAAGACATCACACTGCGTGCCTTGAGGATATTGAAAGAGGCGGATTTGGTGCTGGCAGAGGATACCCGTACGTCGGGCAATCTCTTGCGCCACTATGAGATCAGCAATCATCTCATGGCTCATCACAAATTCAATGAGCATGGAACGACGCAGGGAATCATTGAGCGACTCAAAGCCGGCCAGAATATTGCACTCATCAGCGACGCCGGCACGCCCGGCATCAGTGATCCCGGCTTCTTCCTCGCCAGAGAAGCTGCGCGCAACGACATCGAGGTGGTGACACTGCCAGGTGCTACAGCGTGCATTCCGGCCATTGTCTCCTCCGGGCTGCCGTGTGACCGTTTCTGTTTTGAAGGCTTCCTGCCACAGAAAAAAGGACGTCAGACCCGGCTGGAAGGCCTGAAAGACGAGACACGTACCATGATCTTCTACGAATCGCCCTATCGTCTGCTCAAAACACTCAAGCAGTTTGCCGACGTCTTCGGACCGGACCGACAAGTGAGTGTGGCGAGAGAAATTTCGAAAATACATGAAGAACACGTCAGAGGCGCACTCGATGAGGTGATCCGTCACTTCGAAACGACAGAACCAAGAGGTGAAATCGTCATCGTGCTCGCTGGCAAAGACACTAAAAAACATTAGGCATGAGACTACGCTTGCTGCATACTACCCTTTTGTGCATGTTATCAGCATGCATCGTACTTCTAATTACCGGATGCAAGGAAAAGAAGCAAGCGCCTGTTATGCTCCAAAACATACAGACCTCCGATTCCCTACACAAAATCATAGCGCAGCGTGACAATGAGATCAACGATATGATGGCGACCCTCAATCAAATTGAGGATGGCTTTGAAGTCATCAACGTGGCCGAAAATCGCGTCAACGTGACACAGACCGGTGAGGGCGATGCTACGGACAAAGCCAAAGAAATCGCTAAAAACATCAAGATCATCACAGACAAGATGCAGGAAAACAGGGCGCTCATCAGCAAACTGCAAAAGCAACTCCGGCAAAGCAGTTTCAAAAGTCAAGAGTTTAAGCGCACCATCGAAGGACTGATGAGAAGGATGAGCGAGAAAGATCAGCAACTGCAAGAGCTGCAGGCTGAGCTCGATGCCAAAGACATTCATATCTCTGAGCTCGACGAGACGATCGACAATCTCAACAACAACATCACTGATCTGCAAAACGAAAGCGAACAGAAGACGCAGACGATCAATAGTCAGGATATGCAGCTCAACACGGCCTGGTATGTCTTTGGCACAAAAAGAGAACTGAAAGAGCAAAATATCCTCGTCGGTGGAAAAGTGTTGCAGGCATCCTTCAACCGCAACTACTTCATGAAGATCGACATCAGAGTGGAGAAGGATATCAAGCTCTACTCTAAATATGCCAAGATCCTTACCAACCATCCGGCGAGCAGCTATACGCTGCAACGCGACAACTTCAACCAATATGTTCTCCACATTACCAATCCACAAGTGTTCTGGAGTACCAGTAAATACCTGGTGATCTTGGTGAAATAAATTCGGGAAGCTATGTACTGCACACTGGCAGACAAGGCTGCTGCCCGGATCAAAAAAGTGAAGGACATATGCTAAAGCACTCTCTAAGATGACAGACGAAGACTATATGCGACTGGCGCTCAATGAGGCTCAGGCTGCTTTTGACGAAGGAGAAATCCCTGTCGGAGCTGTCGTGGTCAACAAAGGCCGCGTGATTGCCCGGGCACATAACCAGACCGAGACACTGAACGATGTCACGGCGCATGCCGAGATGCTCGCCATCACCTCGGCCGCCAACCTCTTGGGCGGGAAATACCTCAATGACTGCACGCTGTATGTCACCGTGGAACCCTGTACGATGTGCGCCGGAGCTCTGGGATGGGCACAAGTGTCGCGAGTGGTATATGGCGCCGCAGACCCGAAGCGGGGCTACACTTGCTATGCCCCCCATGCGCTGCATCCCAAGGCTGAGACGACCGCAGGGGTACTTGAAAACGAGTGCAGAACGCTTATGCAGGATTTTTTTAGACTCAGAAGATAATCACAATAGATGGCTGAACATAACGACATCGGAAAATGGGGCGAGGATTACGCCGAGCAATGGCTCAGAGGACAAGACTATATCATCCTTGACCGTGACTGGAGACCGGGAAAAGGCCTCGTCGATCTCGATATCGTTTGTCTCACTCCTGACCGCACAACTGTCGTCTTCGTCGAAGTGAAAACACGAAGCAAAGAAGAGATCACCAACCCCGAAGACGCCGTCAATATCCGAAAAATGAGAAATCTCGGGCGCGCAGCGGACACATATGTCAAGATGAAAGACATTGTCGAAGAGTTGCGTTTCGATATCATAACCATTATTGGGGAGGCAAATTGTCCCCACCCACAAATACAACAGATACAAGATGCTTACAATCCGCTCCTTATTTAAAAAGAAAAATGATCGCCAAGATCCTTTTCAGATCACGCATCTGGAAGAGACCGACAGCACCAATACCTACATCCGACAGGTAGCAAGCAAGCAGCAGCAAGGCGATCAACCACAGAATACGCCTTCAGCACGCTATCAAGTCGTTACCGCTGCGTATCAGTCTGCCGGGCGCGGACAAGGGTCCAACTCATGGGAAAGTGAGCGGGGAAAGAACCTGCTCTTTTCGATTCTTTGCCATCCCGTATGGATCCCCATCACTGGGCAGTTTATCCTGTCTGAAGCCATCGCTTTGGCCATCAGAGATGCCTTGGCTTGCTATGACAGCCATTTCACCATTAAATGGCCCAACGATATCTACTGGAATGACAAAAAGATCTGTGGCATTCTCATCGAAAACACCCTTGGCGGAGGACATATCAAGGATTGCATCCTTGGTGTAGGCCTCAATGTCAACCAAAGCGCGTTTCACAGCGATGCACCCAACCCCGTTTCACTTTATCAGATCTTAGGTCATGAGGTAGACTGCAAAGCGCTGCTGCAAGACATCTTAAAGCGTTTCGATGCCAACATCCAGGCCACACTCAACGGCTCTTACGCTGCAATCATTGGCAATTACACATCATGGCTCTATCGCCTCCATGGCTTTTATCCATATCGTGATGGCAATGGCGAGTTTGAAGCTGCCATAGTGGAAGTCGAGGATGACGGACATCTGGTGCTACGTGACCGCGAGGACCGCATTCGTCGCTACGCTTTCAAAGAGGTGGAGTTCATTATCAAGGCTTAGTGCTACCCTAAGGGCATTCAGCATTCTACAAGTCTACCAGCATCTTTCAACAAGAGACATAAACAACGCTCAACATTCAAAATTGTAATATATGAGATTTAAACGTATTCTGCTCAAGCTCTCCGGCGAGAGTCTCATGGGCAAACAGGGCTACGGCATTGATCCGGAAAGACTCAGTGACTATGCGGCACAGATCAAGGAAATACACGACATGGGTGTGCAAATCGGTATCGTCATTGGTGGCGGTAACATCTTCCGTGGACTCAGCGGATCGCAGAAAGGCTTCGACCGTGTCAAGGGCGATCAGATGGGCATGTGCGCGACCGTCATTAACTCGTTGGCCTTAAGTTCCGCCTTAGGTGCCATTGGTGTCAAGAACAAGGTGATGACAGCCATTCGCATGGAACCCATCGGTGAATTCTATAATAAATGGAAAGCCATTGAGGCGCTGGAGGCCGGCAATGTCTGTATTTTCTCGGCCGGCACAGGCAACCCTTATTTTACGACCGACACGGGATCTTCCCTTCGTGGCATCGAGATTGAGGCCGACGTGATGCTCAAAGGCACGCGCGTCGACGGTGTCTACACCGCTGATCCTGAGAAAGACCCGACGGCTAAAAAGTTCAACGACATCAGTTACAAGGAAGTTCTTGACCGCGGACTGCGTGTCATGGATCTCACCGCCATCTGCATGTGCCAGGACAACAACCTGCCCATCTATGTGTTCAACATGGACATCAAAGGCAATCTGAAAAAAGTCATGGACGGCGAAGAAATCGGTACGCTCGTCCATCCATAGCATCTCGCATGGTCAGGCACCTTTCATAGCCTTGAATGGTGCACATGAAGATCCATTATCATCATACGTCCATTGGAATCATCTTGTTCCAATGGACGTTGTTTTTTCGTAAAAAGAATGACCAAGGAAAGTTATGGCAGAGACACAAAAGGTGTATTAGGAAATCGTATCCAAGGTCATGAGCAAATCAGCAAAGTCATCAATGACATAGTCGGCCCCTGCATCGATCAGCTCCCTACGTGTGGCATTGCCATAGGTCACACCACAGGTGAGGCATCCGGCTCCTTTGCCCATCTGAATGTCGACGGGCATGTCACCGACCACCAATGTCTGCGAGGCATCGTAGTGCATCTTGTCGAGCGTGATCAGCACTGGTTCTGGATCGGGCTTATGCTTTGTCACACTGTCAGCCCCCAACAGCAGATCGAAATAATGAATAAGGTCCATGCCCGTCAACAGATCTTTCAGCGAGTCAACACCGCGCGAAGTGGCTACGGTCATGCGATAGCCACGCTGTCTCAACTGTTCCAAAGTGTGAGCCACACGCGGAAAAGCTTGCGGTGTCAGTTGTTTTTGATTGCGTTCAAAAAGTCGGTGATAGACCTCCACACAGCGATCAATGATGCTGTCCGAAGCTTGAGGCATCAGACTACGAAAGCAACCTGCAAGTGGCAGTCCAATGGTAGCCGCACAGGCAGCTTCACTTTGCATCTCCAATCCCAATTTCGCGAGCGTCTGTTGCATCGTTATCACGATATGACGGCGGGTGTCTCCTATCGTTCCGTCAAAGTCGAAAACAATCAATCTTATCTGGTCCATACCTTTGTATTTCATTTTTTTGCAAAGGTACATGTTTTTCCTCAATTCACAGAGACAGAATTCGGCCTTTTCGATGAGGATCATGTCATTTACTTTACATCTGCATTTTCTTTTCTCCCATCCCTTTCCAAAGTCTGATGAACCAAATAGCACATGACAGATTTTCGTTATATTGCGAAAAGAACGCGTTAAGCAAAGAAAAATAGGAGAATATTTTTATGTTTTGACCATTTTTTAGTATCTTTGCGCCAAGATATTCACAACAGAGAGATGAGTACTCAAAATATGGCACACAAGCTGACAGGAGCAGTAGAGCGGTTATCAGAACCCACTTCGCTCAAAGGACTGTTTCATCAGCATCGGGATGGCTATCCACTTCCTTCAAGCACGGTGCTTGAAGAAATTATCCAGTTGGCACGCGCCATCCTCTTTCCGGGCTATTTTGGAAAGTCACAGGTCAATATCAAAACCATCAAATATCAGATTGGCGTGAATGTGGAGCGATTGCAAAAATTGCTCTCTGAGCAAATATTGGCAGGATTATGTTTTTCTGATAACGATGATGGCGAGACAAAAAGTTCATCTGCTGCCGCTTGCAGTATCAAGGATCTGAAGACGCTCAAGGAAGAAGCGCGTGAAATGGCTACAGAGCTGATCAGCCGCTTGCCAGCCATCCGTCGGATTCTCGGTACAGATGTCGTAGCCGCATACAACGGCGATCCCGCTGCCACCAGCATTGCCGAGATCCTGGCTTGCTATCCTGTGATTAAGACGTTGACCATCTTTCGTGTGGCTCACGAGCTCTTCGTGATGGGCGTTCCCCTCATTCCACGTATGATGACAGAGATAGCACATTCCGAAACCGGCATGGACATCCATCCGGGAGCAACCATCGGACCCTCTTTCACCATCGACCATGGCACAGGTGTCGTCATTGGCGAGACCTGTATCATCGGCAAGAACGTCAAGCTCTATCAAGGTGTCACGCTCGGGGCCAAGAGTTTCCCGCTTGACGAGCATGGCAACCCGATCAAGGGCATTCCCCGTCACCCGATCATCGAGGACGATGTGGTCATCTATGCCAATGCCACCGTTCTGGGCCGCGTGACCATTGGTAAGGGATGTGTCGTAGGCGCCAACACGTGGGTCATGGAGGACATGGCACCACAGACAAAGATCTACAACAAAAGCAAATAACAGACATTCATATCACTTTTATATTTATTTATCACTAAAATGGAATTCGAACTCATCGCCAAGACATTCATGGGCTTGGAGCCCGTCCTGGCACAAGAGCTAACCCAACTGGGTGCTAACAATGTGCAAATCGGTCGCCGCATGGTATCCTTCACAGGTGACAAGGAAATGATGTACCGCGCCAACTTCCAACTGCATACTGCCATTCGCATCCTCAAACCTATCAAGCATTTCAAAGCTCGCTCCGCAGAAGACGTCTACGCAGAGGTACAGAAAATCGATTGGAGCCAATATATCCTTGAAGGAAAAACATTCTCGGTAGACACTGTCGTCTATTCCGATGACTTCCGCAATTCGCGCTTTGTGACCTATAAGGTGAAAGACGCCATCGTCGACCAGTTCCGTGAGAAAACGGGCAAACGCCCCAACATCTCTGTCTCCAATCCCGACATCCGTCTCCACATACATATTGCCAACGACGATGCCACCATCGCGCTCGATTCCAGTGGTGAAAGCCTTCACCGCAGAGGCTATCGACAGGAAAGCGTCGAAGCACCGCTCAATGAAGTGCTGGCTGCCGGCATGATCCTGATGACAGGATGGAAAGGCGACTGCGACTTCATCGACCCGATGTGTGGCTCCGGCACCATCCTTATCGAGGCTGCCCTGATCGCACGCAACATCTCTCCGGGAGTGTTCCGCAAAGAGTTTGCGTTTGAGAAATGGCCCGACTTCGACCAGAATCTCTTCGACGAGATCTACAACGATGATTCACAAGAGCGCGAGTTCGCACATCATATCTATGGCTACGACATCGATATGAAAGCCGTCAACACGGCAAAACTCAATGTCAAGGCCGCCGGATTGTCAAAAGAGATCACCGTGGAGCAACAGGACTTCAAGAACTTCAAGAAACCTGAACAGAAGAGCATCATCGTCACCAACCCACCCTATGGCGAGCGCATCTCCACACCCAACCTGTTGGGCACCTATCGCATGATCGGCGAAAGACTGAAAAATGCTTTCGGCGGCAACGAGGCCTGGATCCTTAGCTACCGCGAGGAATGCTTTGAGCAGATCGGACTGAAGCCAAGTCTGAAGATACCTCTTTATAATGGCTCATTGGAATGTGAGTTCCGCAAATATGTGCTCTTCGACGGCAAGATGAAAGACTTCCGCTCTGAAGGTGGTATTGTCAAGACCGATGAAGAGAAACGCGAGATGGCTCAAAAGCATCGCTTCAAGAAAAACCGTGAATTCAAGCAGCGCCTTGAAGAAGAGGAATCCAACGAGGAAGGAGATATCCGCTCGTTTAAGTTCCATTCCTTCCCAGCTCCGGGCAGCCGCCCTCAGCGCCATTTCGACAATGATGACTTCAAAGGTCGTAAGCGTGGCGGTGGCGACTACAAAGCACGCCGCGATGACGACGACTTCAAAGGCCGTAAACGCGGAGACGATTTCAAAAACCGCAGACGCGGGGATGACTTCCGTGGGCATAGCGACAGATCCAGTCGACGTGGCAATGACAAGTTCGGGAAAAACAGACGCTTTGAAGATGAAGATTAAAAACATTACCATAGGTGTTCTCTTGGCCATGACTACATTATCAGCAGGAGCACAACAAAAAACAGCAGCCCTCAAGCAGTTCTCGCTTGAAGACCTGAACTTCGGCGGGAAAAACTACCATCAGATGACCGCCAAGAACCGCTGGACGGCGTGGTGGGGCGACACCCCCATCAGGCTGGATGCGGAAGAATGTGCGCTCATCGATCCTGCAACGGGTAAGGAGAAGAGGCTCTTCACGCTTGACGACATCAGAAAGGCCGGTGGAGAGGAAGGAAAGAAAATCCACTCGCTCTACTATGTCTCTTTCCCCTCTGCTGACAAAACCGTGGCGCTCATCGACTACGGCAAAGGACGGGCGCTCTATGACTTCAAGGCCAAGCAACTGATAGGGACACATGAGATCAAGGGGCCGGTTGTCTCCAGTGATTACTGTCCTGTCTCTGAATGTACAGCCTATGTCAGTGGCGGACAGCTCAATATACTCGACGGCAAAGGCCACACCGTGACACTGACCAAGGATGGCTCCCGCGATATTGTCTATGGACAAAGTGTACACCGCGATGAGTTTGGTTGGAACAAAGGCACTTTTTGGAGTCCCGATGGCACCCAACTGCTTTTCACGCGTATGGATCAGAGCATGGTCACCGACTTCCCACTCGTCAATATCCCTTCGGCAAGCGAAAGCCTGGAGACGGGCAAACCGGGAGTCATCGCCACACCGGCCCCGGAGAAATATCCGATGGCTGGTCAGAAGATGCACAAAGTGACGTTGGGCATCTATAACCTCAAAAAGGGATCGGTCATCTATCTCAAGGCCGGAGACCCCACAGACCGCTACTTCACCAATCCTGCCTGGAGCCCCGATGGCAAGACCATCTATCTCTTTGAGCTCAACCGCGATCAGAACGATTGCCGCCTGGTGAGTTACGACGCTGCAACAGGCGAAAAGAAGGCGGAGCTCTACCGCGAGACCGATGAAAAATATGTTGAGCCCCTCCACCCGATCGTCTTTTTGCCGTGGGACAGCAGCAAGTTTATCATGCAGTCACAAAAAGACGGTTTTAACCATCTCTACCTGTTCAACAAGAATGGCAAACTGTTGCGACAGCTGACCCAAGGCTCCTGGGTGGTAATGGACATGCTGGGCTTTAATACCAAGCTCAAGACGATCGTCTATGCCTCGAATGAGTGCAGTCCCATCCAACGCAATACTTGGATGGTCAGCGTCAAGAATGGCAAGCGCACGCTTCTGGACAACGGCAAGGGATGGCACAACGCCTCACTGAGCGAGAGCGGCACCCTGCTGGTGGACAACTATCAGGAGCCTGATGTTCCCCGAAACATTGACTTGGTCACCATCGCGCCCAAAAAGACTGTCCGCTGGTTTACCGCTCCCGACCCATGGAAAGGATATGCCGTTCCGGAATATCGTTGCGGCACCATCAAGGCGGCTGATGGCAAGACCGACCTCTACTACCGCATGGTGATGCCTGTAGGCTTTGATAAAACCAAGAAGTATCCGACCATTGTCTATGTCTATGGTGGTCCCCACGCACATAATGTAGACGCCCGCTGGCACTATTGCAGCCGTGGTTGGGAAACCTACATGGCACAGAAAGGCTATCTGCTCTTCATTCTCGACAACCGGGGCAGTGAAAACCGGGGCAAGGACTTTGAGCAGGTGACCTTCCGTCATCTCGGCGATCATGAAGTGGAAGACCAGATGGAGGGCGTGAAATACCTCAAGAGTCTGAGCTATGTCGACAGCACGCGGCTGGGTGTTCACGGCTGGAGCTTTGGCGGATTCATGACCATCAACATGATGACGACCCACCCCGACGTGTTTAAGGTGGGCGTAGCGGGTGGCCCTGTCATTGACTGGAAATGGTACGAGGTGATGTATGGCGAACGCTATATGGACACTCCACAAACCAATCCCGACGGTTATGCCCATTCGAGTCTGCTGCCCAAGGCCAAGAACCTCAAGGGCAAACTGCAGATCATCATCGGACTCAATGATCCTGTTGTCGTGCCACAACATGCTCTGACCTTTATCAAGCAGTGCATACAAGACGGCACACAACCCGATTTCTTTGTTTATCCAGGTGAGCCTCATAACATGCGGGGACATCAGTCCACACATCTCCACGAGCGCATCTCACAATATTTCGACGACTATCTGAAATGAAAGAGCATGGTGTTTCACGGTGGACCACAAGCCTGAGGCTTCTGCCTCTGCTCGTGGCGATGCTCCTTCCCCTGCAGATGTGGGGAGAGGACATTAAAAATCTACTGACACAACTGCCGGGAATCTCGAACGTGACGACGCTCAAGAGCACCACTTATGACCACAAATATCTGATGGAAATCCGACAGTGGGTCGATCCCAACGACACGACCGTCGGCGCTTTCCAGCAACGTGTCATCGTCTGCCATGTAGGTTTCGACCGTCCAACCGTATTGGTCACAGAAGGATATACGTGCAACTACGCTTTGAAAGAAGGTTATGCCGAGGAGCTCTCCAAACTTTTCAATGCCAATCTCGTCTTTGTAGAATATCGCTATTTCGCTTCCTCAACGCCCCAGCCGTGCGACTGGCGCTATCTCACCGTCGAGAACTCATTGGCGGACCTGCACCATGTCAACACCACCTTCCGTCGTCTCTACACCGGCAAATGGATGGCTACCGGCATCAGCAAGGGCGGACAGACTTGTCTGTTCTATCGTGTGTTCTATCCCAACGATGTAGATATTTCCGTGCCTTATGTGGCTCCCCTGAACCGCAAGGTCGAAGACGGACGCCACGAACCTTTCCTTAGAGAACAGGTCGGCACCGCAAAGGAGCGCGAACGGGTACTGAACTTCCAAAAGACCGTCTTGCAACGGCGTAGCAGTCTGATGCCGCTCTTCAAAGACTACGTATCGAAGAATCGGCTCACCTTCCGTGCACCGCTCGACGAGATCTACGATTTATGTGTACTGGAGTATGCTTTTGCCTTTTGGCAATGGGGCACACCGGCCAGCACCATACCGAGTTCCACAGCCAGTGATGCTACGCTCTTCAATCATCTGATGCGCATCAGCAATCCGGGCTATTTCTCGATCGAGTCTTCTGATTTGTCTTTCAATGTGCAAGCCGCGAAGCAACTGGGATATTATGGTTACGATGTGAAGCCGCTGCATAAGTGGCTTTCAGTCAAGACGACCAAGGATTACCTACGGCGTATCATGCTCCCGGACAGTCTCCGTCATGAGCCTTTCGATGCCACGCTCTATCACAAGACGATGACGTTTTTGCGACACAACGACCCCAAGATGATTTTCATCTACGGTGGGTTGGATCCCTGGGGCAGTTCCGGCGTGGCGAAACTCGACTTCCTTGCGAACAAGCGCAACATCCGTGTGTTTGTCTTGCCACGTGGCAGCCATGCCACACGCATCGCCTCGTTCCCGAAAATCGAGCGCGACGAGATCGTGGACATCATCAAGGAATGGCTGGCAGAATAAGTGGTGAGCCGACAAGAGGAGAATGACCAAGATCATGTCTTTCCCCAGTCAGGCAAGCGCCAGACATACACATTATTATATATAGCATAAGAACATCAAAGATAACTCTACAACTCATCAGGTCATGAAAATACTTTTGTTAGGAAGTGGCGGTCGCGAGCACGCCCTGGCATGGAAGATTGCCCAAAGCCCGAAATGTTCACAACTCTTCATTGCGCCGGGTAACGCCGGTACCAGCAATGTGGGTCAGAACGTAGCCATCAGCGTCAATGATTTCGATGCACTGAAAGACTTTGCCGTTGCCAACGCCATCGACATGGTCGTCGTCGGCCCTGAAGACCCCTTGGTCCGCGGTGTCTACGATGCCTTTAAAGCCGACAGTCGCACAGCCTCTATCCCTGTCATTGGTCCGAGCAAGCAGGGAGCTGTTCTCGAAGGTAGTAAAGACTTCGCCAAGGGCTTCATGAAGCGGCATCACATTCCCACGGCAGCCTATGAGACCTTTGACGGCACAACAGTAGAGGAGGGTATCCGCTTCCTCGAAACCTTGCAACCTCCTTATGTGCTCAAAGCCGACGGACTTGCAGCCGGCAAGGGCGTGCTGATCGTTCCGACGCTCGAAGAGGCTAAGAAAGAATTCCGAGAGATGCTCGGCGGCATGTTTGGCAATGCCTCTGCCAAAGTCGTCATCGAGGAATTCCTGAGCGGCATAGAGTGCTCTGTGTTTGTTCTCACAGATGGCAAGCACTATCAGATCCTTCCCGAAGCCAAAGACTATAAGCGCATCGGTGAGCATGACACGGGTCTGAACACCGGCGGCATGGGTAGCGTCTCCCCAGTGCCCTTCGCTGACAAAGAATGGATGAAAAAGGTCGAAGACCGCATCATCCGACCCACTGTTGAGGGACTGGCAGAAGAAAACATCGACTACAAAGGCTTTATCTTCTTTGGACTGATCAACGTCAAAGGCAACCCGATGGTCATCGAGTACAATTGTCGCATGGGAGACCCGGAGACAGAAACGGTCCTGCTGCGTCTGAAAAGCGACCTTGTCGATCTCTTTGAGGGAGTGGCCAACGGCGATCTCGACAAGCATCCGGTAGAGATAGATCCTCGGGCGGCCGTCTGTGTCATGCTGGTCAGTGGTGGTTATCCGCAAGCCTACAAGAAAGGCTACCCAATCACAGGTATTGACCAAGTGGAGGGCAGCATCGTCTTCCATTCAGGAACAAGCACGAAAGACGGGGAGGTGGTCACCAATGGCGGTCGCGTCATTGCTGTGTCGTCCTATGGCCGCAACAAGGAAGAAGCACTGAAGAAGAGTTTCCAAGAAGCACAGAAGATAAAGTTTGAAGGGAAATACTTCCGCAGTGATATTGGACAAGATCTCTAACAGCGGGATACCCCTGTCCCCTACTCCTTCTCCAGACTCTCCCTCGGAAGAGGCGACCTGCGTCGTCTTTTCCGAGCCGGTGTCGTCGGAGTAAGCAGAAACAACAATCCCTCGCAGCCCATATGCCGGCGCTCCCCCGCATCTTGTATACAGGAGCGTCTTGGGCCATGGGCTCCATGAGGATAGACAGTATGATAGGATGATAAGACGTTTACAGAACAGGATAGCAGAGAGTCGCATGGCTTTGCCGGTGACGTTGACATACATGGCCGCTTTCATGGTCATTGAGGTATTGTTAGGACATGACTGGTGGATACAGATGGGACTGTTGACCGTCTCCTCCATTCTCATGGCAGAGCTCAACAACGCCAATGCACTCATCCGCATCTACAGCCGCATGGTGTCATGCTCGTTTGTCGTGATGAATATCATGGCTTGTTTCATGCTGGATTCCACCGACATAGGTTGGGCACAGATGGGAATGATCGTATTCTTCATCTGCTTGCTTCATGCTTATCAGGACGGGCGTGCGGCAGGCTGGGTTTTCTATGCCTTCGCAGCCCTTTCTCTGGCCAGCGTGCCTTTTGTCCACACCCTCTATCTTGTCCCTGTCTTATGGATCGTCATGGCCACCAACGTGCTGGCCTTTTCCCTTCGCACCTTTCTGGCATCGCTGCTGGGCCTGACCACACCCTATTGGTTTATAGGGGCCTATGCCGTAGCCTTCCATCGTCTCGACTGGTTGGCTGCGCACTTTGTGTCACTAGTGCATCCGGGGCCTTTGTTTGATCTCACCCTTCTCAACAGCCATCAGGCTCTGACTTTTCTATTTCTGATGGTATTGGCCGCCTTGGGCAGCTGTCATTTCCTGTTGTTTTCTTATCAAGACAAGATCCGCACACGCATGATCTACGAGATGTTCATCACGCTGAGCGTGTGTTGCCTGGCGCTCATGTTGGTCTTCCCTACCCTCTTCAATGGATTCATGGCATTGGCCCTCGTGGTCATAGCCCCGCTGATCGGCCATTTCCTTGCCTTGACCCATTCCCGTCTGAGCAACATCATCTTTTTCGTCATCATTGCGGCCGCCTTGGCATTGACCGTATACAACCTCTTATAAACATTCCACACAACGACATATATCCATAGGAGACAAAAGCTATGATGGATGCCTTGACCCTTTTCTTGCAGCAATATGGCTACTGGGGCATGCTTTTGGCCGCTTTTCTGGCCGGAAGTTTCTTTCCCTTCAGCAGTGAAGCAGTGATGTTGGGCCTGCTCGCAGCCGGTTTGCATCCGATCCCGCTGGTCATCTATGGCACCATCGGCAATGTGGCTGGCTCGCTGTTTAATTATTTTATAGGCCGTATGGGACGGCTGGAATGGATAGAGCGCTATCTCCACGTCAAAAGACGGGACATCGACAAAGCCCAGCACTTCATGGCAGGACATGGTGCCTGGATGGGGTTCTTCGCCTTTCTGCCGATCCTGGGCTCTGCGATCACCATTGCCTTGGGTCTGATGCGGGCCAATTTTTGGATCAGCTTGGTGAGCATCGCACTTGGCAAAGCGATCAGATACGTCATTCTGATAGCTGGAGTGACCGCCATATTCTGATAGTAAGTCCCAATTGATTGTTTACTTTTGACCGGTTTTTGTATCATTATGAAAGATATATTCCATAATTTATAAAAATATATCGGTTTTATTTGTTATTTACAAATTATTGTTTATCTTTGCAACCATAAAAAGGACATTCACAAGACGATAAAGAGATTTTCATGAAGGCGCCAAAGGGGCGCAGCGTGAATGGACCCAAAAATAAATCGAAATAGGCAATAGCCAAGTTAGAGAAAGAAGGCTTAGTGACTATCAACCGACGATAAGAGAGATCATAACGGTTAAGTATGTTTTAATAATTTGGTTGTATGGATTATGAGCATCAACGGAGGTACCGATCAGTTCCAGTTCTACGGCAGTGGCAGTTACCTCTCCAATGAGGGCATTACCAACGGTGCCGACTTCAAGCGCTACAATGGCATGATGAAAGTCGACTACCAGGCGCGCAAATGGTTGAAGATCGGTGGTACGACACGATACATCCATACCAACAGCAACAGCAACAACTATGCTTACTATGGTACACTCACCACGCCGTGCATCTATCCGGTATACATCCGTGATGCCTATGGCAATATCATGACCGACGCCAAGGCAAGGTCTATGATTATGGCGACGGACTCGTCACGGGCGTCATTCGTCCCAACGACCGTGGCGACAACTACATTCAGGACGATATACTCACTGTGGCCAACAGCAACAGCAATGCTTTTGGCTTCGCTGCCTACTCCGACATCTCGTTCCTAAGAGATTTCAAGCTCACGCTCAACGTCAATATCTACGACACGGGACTATTATACCTATTATAGTCAAGGTAACTACCTCGGTCCTACTTATTCCTACTGCTACGACACGTGGAAACTCTACTACGACATCATCGACAAGGCCAACCTTGTCATCAAGGCGGGCAGCAATGTGCGCAAAGCTTCCGATGATGGCGCAGGCTATGTAGGCAACGCACTCACCTACCGTGCACTGTCTTACTTCAACATGGCACAACTCTATGAATATCAAAACACAGGCTACAGCAGTCTCGATGCACAGGCAAAAGCCAGTCATGTCTATGGTCTGACCGTGCCCATCCAGCTACACGGGACTGAAGTTCAAACCAGGAAGCAACAACATGGATGATTACACGTCCGGTGCGGCAGTCGAGATCCCCGTCATGCGCGTCGAGGAGATGTACTTCATCGATGCGGAGGCCACGGCGCATGTCAGTGGACTGGAGGCCGGCAAGAAGATCCTCGAAAACTTCATGAACAAATACCGCTGCACCACCACGGCGGCCGACCCTACTCCCTACGAGTGCACATCGACCACGCTTTGGGCATTTACCAATGAGGTGATACGACAGAAGCGCATCGAGTTCTGGGGCGAGGGCCTTACCTACTACGACTACAAACGACTGAAGATGGGCTTCAAGACCAACTATGAGGGAACCGACCACTTGGCTACCTATCAGTTCAACTTCCAAAATGGCTTCGTAGCACCGCGGATGAACTTCTGCATCACCAACTCGGAATTGCAATACAACAGTGCCATCGTCAACAACCCCGACCCCTCGGGGGTGGAGAGCAGCACAGTAAATCCATGAGTTGACAAGTAATAACAACATCACATAAAATCGTAAGATATGAGACACAACATATTCTCTGGCCTTGGCAGCATGATGTTGGTGCTGCCGATGGCCATCGGCCTTGCTTCCTGTTCATCCGATGATGACTATCAGGCAGCTCCCGCCTTGGCGGCCGACAACCAGCAGGTGCATTTCTCCGGCGACAACGAGGCAACCGTGATCATTGATCCTACCGACAAAAGTACCTATGCCATCAGCATCAAGGTAGCGCGCAACACCAAGAAAGGCAAGCTCTCGGTGCCTATCGTGAAAAACAGCTCGACCACAGCGGGCATTACCGTCGATGACAGCGTCGTTTTCCAGGACGGTGACTCCATCGCCACCTTCTCTGTCAACATCCCCGACACGGCAGAGACAGCCCAAGCGTTTAAGTATTCACTCACGCTGAACTCTGATCAGGTCGATCCCTATTCCGTGCTTGACGGAGGTTACACACTCGACGCCACCGCGTCCATACCGGCTACCGTGAAAGTGAAATGCTGGATGGACGGACAGCTCACCACGCCATGGGAAGAGTCGGCGCTCGACCTCGGTGGCGGCGTTTATCGCATCACCAACTTCATGCACAGCGGCTACGGGCTTGTGCTTACCATTCAAGACGGCAAGTTGAGTGTCAGCCTGCCCGCGGGCAGCCCACTGTATGCTGAGGATGACGAAGGAGCCACATACATCTACTGGTACACCGATGATTACGTCCATCTCTATCCTTATGGCAAGGAGGGCGGCGTAGATATCAACGACTTCGTCATCTACAACAGTGCTACCTATAACAGTTGGCACGCACAGAACAAATACGGTCTGTTTATGTTGCAGGAGTTCCAGACTTCCGAGATGACAGAACCGGCCTACTGGGTGTGGTTCTGCTTCCAGTTGAAATGATATAGCAACACCAATTCTATCAAACGCGGCAAACGTCCCTTTCTCGTGTGGCTTTGCCGCGCTTTTACGTCAACATCTCAATAAGTGTGGATAATGCCTCATAGGTCACTAACAACCGCAAACAAATGAGAAAAGTGATTTTATTCATTATGTCGATGGCTACTTTAACAGTAAACTCACAGACAAAGAGTACTGTGCAGGAAGTGAGTGACTACCACTACGATTGTGCATAGGAAAATAATAAAAGAGTATAGGTAAGGGTAACACAATATGCTTAGCAAAATTTGCAATTTCATTTCAAAGTATATGGCAGTGATCGTCATTGTGGTAGCCGCAATGGCGCTCTTGTTGCCGGTATCATTCAATTGGATTTCAACCGCATGGATAACGCCGTTCCTCGGTCTAGTGATGTTCGGTATGGGTCTGACCCTTGACCCGCATGACTTCAAGGTAGTCTTCACCCGTCCGAAAGACATCATCATCGGCAGCCTGGCGCAATTCATCATCATGCCGTTGACCGCTTTCCTGTTGTCGCGTCTCTTTGGTCTGAGCGACGAGCTGGCCATCGGTGTCATCCTCGTTGGCTGCTGTCCGGGCGGTACGGCCTCCAACGTCATGACTTATCTGGCAAAGGGCGACCTCGCACTGTCAGTGGGCATGACAACGGTCAGCACGGTGCTGGCACCAATACTCACTCCCCTTCTCACGCTGTTCTATGCCGGAGAGCGCGTGCACGTCGATGCCCTTGGCATGTTCCTCAGTATCATCGAGGTAGTCATCCTGCCCATCATCCTCGGCTTTGTCTTCAAGAAACTGTTTCCCCGACAGACGCAACGGATGGCCGCTTTCCTACCCGCCTTCTCCTCGGTGATGATTGCGTTGATTGTCGGCATCATCGTCAGTGCCAACGCCCCGAAGCTGCTTACCGGCGGTCTGCTCATCGTCCTCGTCGTCATGCTGCACAACATCTGTGGCCTTAGTTTGGGCTATCTTGTTGGCCGTGTGCTCCGTCTGCCTCACCACAAATGCTCCGCCATCTCCATTGAGGTAGGCATGCAGAACTCCGGCCTAGCCAGCTCACTGGCCACCGTCCACTTCGCCATGTATCCGATGGCCACCGTCCCCGGTGCCATCTTCTCCGTATGGCATAATGTCAGCGGCGCCGTCGTGGCGAAGATTTATGCTCGGAAGCAAGAGAAACTGGAGGAGACAAAACAATGAATGTCCGATTTGCCATCAGCCTGCATGATTCATGAACATTCATCTCCAGTTTATCTTTTCCTGATTTAGGTAGACAGTTCTTACTCTCTTCCTAAATCTCTTGACATAAGCTATTCGGAAATATTGGACACTTTCCTAAGATAGTTGACACTATTTCTGAAACTATAGACATTGGTACTGAAAAGTAGACAATCTTCCTAAAAAGTTTGACATCGTTCTGCGAAGTTAAATATTTGTCTGAACATAACTGTTGTTCGGTTGATAAAATTTATTTTTCCAACACTTTTCTGTTCGCCTTGCTGTTCGTGTGCCACGCTTGGAGTCTGCATGCCGATACTCATATGAGGACGCCGGTTGTTATAGAAGTCGATAACCTCGCCAATCATCTTCCACGGTCTCAAATCCTGCAGTCAGCAATATGATGGACAGTCAGGCTGGCTCAAAGGATGCTAATCGTGAAAATGAAGTCGGCCATGACATGAACGTGAATGATGTGGACGACGAGCAGAGCCAGCAGGCAAAGTGGCGGCGATAGACAGTTAGAACAACCTTGGCTCTTTGTCGAGGTAGCTTTCCTGATGCAGAGGGACAATCTTGTCAGTGGGCAAAAGATGACCTATCATCAAGGGAGAATGTGGGTCGTGAAGAGCGTAATTTTCCTTCGCCTTCTCATGGTCGTAATTGGCATAGCAGTACCGGCAGCCGTTGATGCAGGTGTTGTAGTCGCCAAGTCCACGACTCTCCATGCACCTGCAGCCGGAACGGTTGCCTTTCTCAGCTACCTTCTTGAAGTGAAGGCTGAGTGAATGCTCGTAGATTGCCCCTGTCATGCAGCCACTGTTATGGATGCCGTATTGTTCATAGCTCTCCTTCGTCCCACATGTCTGAATATACAAATGGTGCTTGGCGGCAATCTCGCCCAATCCCTTTG
>URCI01000015.1 GCA_900546345.1 uncultured Prevotella sp.
AACTGCATCCTCGTAATACCGGCGCTGTGGTTGAAGTCGAAGGAGTCGAGGTTGCTGGACCGCGGAAGTTTCGCTTTCTTGATGCGCCGTTGGAGCTCTCTTTTTTGGCGTTCCTCCACCTCGGTCTTGAGGACGTTGAGTATAAAGTCCTGATAGGTGGGCTTGTCTATCTGCGCCTTGTGGAAGTAGTCGGAGCAGTTCTGTGCGAAGTTGCTCAGACGAAGGCACTTTGCGTACGTACGGATGTCGTCCGTTATAAGGTTGCCGTTCATTCCGCACCTCCTTCCCCAATGATCTGCTCATAATCCTTCACGGAGCGTTTCTCCGGCGT
Source organism: uncultured Prevotella sp. (assembly GCA_900546345.1). GTDB lineage: Bacteria > Bacteroidota > Bacteroidia > Bacteroidales > Bacteroidaceae > Prevotella. The sequence continues at coordinate 332 of URCI01000015.1, forward strand.
GATGTCCTGCTTGTTGAGTCCAGGCGGCACTACTTTGATGGTGGGTTCTGCCGAGTCAGTTTCCCGGTTACAGAGTCCCTTGGCAATTTCCTCCATCTTGGCGGCATTATAGACTTTTTGATCAGAATAGAGCTCGACGAGAGCTAAGGCAGAGTCCTTGTTGTAGTTGGTCAGGAACGAGGCCATGGCCTTGACGCTTTTGGCGTAGTAGCGCGGCCGATCGTACTTCAACTCGGCAAGGAACTTGGAGAGCATGCAGTCCTCGCCCCACTGTCCAAGGTACTCGTGCAGTATCTTCTCTGATTCCAGCATGTCACGCTGCTTGACGGTCGCGTGCCCCTCCATAGTGATATGCATTCCCTTCAAGGGGCTGATTTCATGGCGTGTGATGAGCGTGTTGCTGTCCTCGTCATAGATGGCCAGCTGGTTGGCGTCCAAGTCTTTGGAAACGAGTACTTTGGTGCCTTTCCCTTTGTAAGTACCAGACGGGAGATCGTAGGTGTTGCTGTGGTAGAGGATGGTATTGTCGCTCCTTACCGTATAGGCGCGCAGATCAGCTTTGGGCTCTTCCACCGACAACGTATAGGGCAGAAGGTGCTTGCGCTCCTCCTCGAAGACATCAGCGGGAACGAGCCGTGTCATCGCATGAGGCTTGGCGTTTGCCGTGCGGCCCAGCCAGCCGATGGCCTGCTCATTGAGCAGCTCTATGTTCTGATAGACACGCCCACGGAGAAAGTTGTTTTTCACATACCCTACTGCATTCTCTACCTTGCCCTTGGTCTGAGGGTCTCTGGGCATGGCGAACACAGGCTCAAAGCCCGCCTCTGCTATAAACTTGGCCATCTCGTCTGTCGTCTTGTAGTCGCCATAGTTTTCGTCAGACAGCAGTTTACAGTCCTGGTCATAGAGTATCTTCCGGGGCATGCCACCGAAGTATTTGAAGGCCAAGTGATGGGCATAGACTGTCGTCTTTGCGGTGAAGGGAACGTTCTGCAGATAGACGAACTTGTAACGCGAGCGGCTCAGCACCATGACGAAGGCATGCACCTTGACACGGTGGCCGCTTGATGTGCGCAGCCATTTCTCACCATAGTCAACCTGTGCCTGCTCCCCATACTCGCATTCCGGCAGCTTGTGCATCTGGCGCACCGGCTCGGACATGACAGGGATGTCCTCCTCCTCACGGACACGCATGACGTAATTGTACACGGTGCGGTCTGACACATACGGCATGTCAGGGAAGTTCTCCAGCAGGTGGTCTTTCACCTGGGCGCACGACAGGTAAGGCGCGTCCTGGAGGTCCTTGGTGATAAAGCCGCGGTAGCTGTCCAACTTATGCTTCCGCTGGAGCTGGATACCCTGGACGCGCTCCTTGAACTCGGCCTCGCTCATCATCTGATAGCGGCGGACCGTCGAACGATTGACATCTAACAGTGCAGCTATCTGCACCTGAGTTAGGTTCTTTCGAGATAATTCATTAATTTTGTACCACATTGCGGTAAATGAGATTAAATTGTTTACTGTCTTGTAAGGCATAATCGTCTTTTTAGCGACTTCGAACATCACTAAGTTAAGACTTTTATGCCTTTTATACAAACTCAGAACACACAATTTAATCGCCAATGTTGCATCCTTATTTGCCGGAAATGCTACATTGCTAATTTCCGAAATCTGCTACATTCATTTTTCCGAAATCTGCTACATTGCTAATTTCTGAAATTTGTTGGTGCAAAGATACCGATTACAGTCGGTCTTAATCGAACCTTTATGGAATTGAAACACAAGAAGTCGGAGGGTGAGGGCGCTGACGAACTGGCGTCTTAATCGAACCTTTATGGAATTGAAACGGAAAAAATCGGGTACATCAAGCAACAGCAGTCGCTGTCTTAATCGAACCTTTATGGAATTGAAACTTGTCTGTGCGATCACGCTGATCACCCTCGGATCGTCTTAATCGAACCTTTATGGAATTGAAACAAAAGCACGGTACCGAGATCCACGTCCATGGCAACGTCTTAATCGAACCTTTATGGAATTGAAACGGTATAATGCACATCCGGTTTGAATCCCCATCGAGTCTTAATCGAACCTTTATGGAATTGAAACACAGGACTCTACATGATCGATGTCGACGGCGTGGGTCTTAATCGAACCTTTATGGAATTGAAACTTGACACGGACGGGGTATTGATGAAAAACGACGTTAGTCTTAATCGAACCTTTATGGAATTGAAACTGGGAAAAGCGCCCTCTTCCGACGAGGAAAAAGACAAGTCTTAATCATACCTTTATGGAATTGAAACTGTCGTACAGCCCAGTGCCGCCAAATCCTGCGGTGTCTTAATCGTACCTTTATGGAATTGAAACGAGGCCCCGGGATATATTGAGAAGTTACCGCGATTGTCTTAATCGTACCTTTATGGAATTGAAACAGTCCATATTCATGCGGCTGCGTCCTGTACCGTCATGTCTTAATCGTACCTTTATGGAATTGAAATATGTAGAGAATATTGTAAAAGCTACCGTTGAAGACAGACAGTTCTGACTTTTATACAAACGTCTCAGCGTCTCACCGTCTCAATCAAAAAAAGTGTCACACATCCCTTCTTACATATCTTATAACTAATTAATAATTAGATAGTTATATAAATAGAAAGAGACTATGAACCCTATTAATAAACCACTGAGACGCTGAGACGAGCAGTAGCAAGATGAAATTCTATAAGAAACTTATAGATAAGGAGTTACCTTACTTCAAATTCTGTAGCTCCTACAATGCCGAGACTCGGAAACGGCGCAGAATCCATGAATGATCGCTGACACAAATGTCAAAAGACATGCGACAGCCCCTCGTTCGGAGATCTCCCCTGTAAGAGGCGCACACGTGCGTGGCGCTGAATCTCAGTAGCCCGATCTCACTTTCAAGGAGCTATGCGGCATGAGGCCCCACCTCATGGCAGAAATGGGGAGCGGAGCGACCCGGACGGCGAGTTACGCGGCACCACGGCCTGTGCAATCCCGGACGGATATCGAACGCTGCTCGAAGGAACAGCGCATTCCCGAAAAGCTCAGGAGGGTTAGATTTATCCGCCCACGCTATTTCTCCACCTTAAACACGGCCTTGTGGATCATGCCCTCGGCGATGCAGGGAGCGTGGCCGTCCTGCGGGAAGAAGATGGCAAACTCGCCGGGCTCCACCGTCACACGGCTGCGCGGGCTGACACCCGGCACCTTGGCAATATCCTTCTCTGTGTCGTAGCTCACCACCGGCAGGTCTGCCACCGGCGTGTAGCCATACGTCTCGGCCCGGTTCAGCGGCACCTGTACGTCGATCATCCGGCGGTGGTACTCGATGACAGCCTCGTCGGGGCGCTTGCCGCGGTCATCCTCCACGTTGACATACAGCCGGCTGCCCATGATCTCATGTCGCCCGTTCTCCAACTTGTTCAGGTCGTGCTGCCCGATCCATGCCGCCACCTCTTTCAGCAGCGGGCTCAGGGACTCATACAGTCCCAGATTCTCCAGTTTGTCTACGATCATCGTTTTTGTTTTTTCGGTTATATAAATTCTGATGCTACAAAGGTATAAATAGTTTTGCACTTCAACAAAAAAAACACGGGGCAGTGGAGATTTTTTCCGCAGGCGAGAGGAGGGATGGAGATCAAGGATGTTAGGGCGGGCACGGTGACGTTGGCTGACTGCCGACGAGGTATGCAAGACGTTGCTCAAGGATGTTAGGGCGGGCACGGAGACCCGCCCCTACAGCGAAACCAACGAGCCCATATGAGGGCAGCGTAGGGGAAACCAACGAGGCAACATGGGAGACAGCGTAGGGGCGGGTCTTGTGCCCGCCCTAACAGCGAAACCAGCCATACCATATGAGGACAGCGTAGGGGCGGGTCTTGTGCCCGCCCTAACAGCGATACCAGCAATGCCACATGAGGGCAGCGTAGGGGCGGGTCTTGTGCCCGCCCTAACCCCTGCCTTTTCCGCTGCGTGGCTAACTATATTTTTTATTTTACAGAAAATAGAGGAAAATTGCGTCTCCGACACATAAAATAGCCCGCGGCGCATAAAATCCCGGCACCGCCTTGGGATGTCTCAAAAGTGGTCAGAGGATATGACGGGGGAACTATCGGATGATGCCCGTGTCGGTGTCGGTCCTCTGCCGGTTCTTGCGGCTGACATTGCGGTAGCGCTGGCCGCCCGAGAGCTGACAGGAGACGGTGAGGCTGAGCAGCTGGCCGTCGTTGCGGCTGTGGAGCACGTCGGTCTTGTGGAGGTCGGCATTGATAAGCTCGGCCTTGCGGATGCGGGGGTTGTGGCTGAAGGGATTGAGGCATGCTAAGGAGAAGTTCCAGGCGCGGAGCTGATAGCCCACCTGGAAGGACAGGGTAGCGCTGTTGTTGCCCTTGGTCTCGCCCTCGAGCCAGCGGTAGCCACCGTCGAAGTCGCCCACCAATGACCAGTTGCCGAGAAAGAGCTGGGCGGTGAGGCCACCCGTGTAGCTGGTGTAGTGGTGCTTGTAGTCGTCGCCGTAGTTCAGGCAACGGTAGATGCCCACATTGCCGTTGACGATGAAGCGGTCGGGGACGACGGTCCACTGCGCCTCGTCGACGACATAGAACAGGTTGATGCCGCGCTGGTTGGTCTGGGTATAGAGAAACCGGTCGTCGGCCGTGCGGGTGTAGAGCGCCATGTTGCAATGAGGGTTGCGGCGGTAGTAGGCCGTGAGACTGTTGTAGAGCGAGGGTGCGGAGTAGGCCAACCGCCAGGTGTGCTCCCGGCGCTTGGGTTGCCGGAGATCGGGATTGCCCACCGTCCACTCACGTGCGTTCTGCCGGATGCGGGTGTCGCTGAGCATGGCCACACGCGAGATCCACTGCGAGACCTCGTAGCTATAGCTGAAGGTGAAATGCTTGTCGATAGTCCAGGCAAGGTTGACCTTCGGCCGGAGGAAGTGGAAGTCGTAGGTGTGGGAGCCCTGGCGGTAGTGCAGATTGTTATAGCCCAGTCCCGCCGTGTAGCGGAAGTGCCACAGCGAGCCGCTGAGTTGCGAGAAGAGATAAACCTGCGAGGTGATGGTCTTGGTCTGCGCACCGACATCACCCGTATAGGTGTTGTCGACATATTTCTGCTGGTAGTTGGCTCCTGCCGAGAGGGTGAAGGGTTTGAGCCGATGGGTATAGACGGCTTCCGACCACAGCGACCAGGTGTGGCCGTCGACGGCGTAGGCATAGGGCGACCCCTCGTCGTAAGCGTTGTGGGCAGTGGTATAGATATAGGTGGTGGTGGCGTTGGCCATGAACGACTGCCGGCTGCCGAGGCGGCGGTAGAGATAGAGGTCGAGCACAGGCGAGAAGTCGCGGCTGCGGTCGGTCTGTGTGGCGGTCTGACTGCTGAGCACGGAGGCTTCGGGCAGGAGCGTCTGCGTGGTGATGAGTCTGACATCCCGCTCAGTGGGCGTGTGGTCGAGCGATGTGGCGAGTGTGGCCTGGAAGACGTTGTCGGTGGTGTCGGCAAGGTTGTAGGTCAACTGAATGTTGTGGCTGAAGTTGCGGTCACGGCTTTCGAGGTCGTTGCGGGTGACGCGCTCCACGCTGCCGTCGGAGAGCGTGTAGTCGGCAGTCTCGTCGCGCCGGTTGCCCTTGAAGTCCTTGTAGCCGAAGTCGTAGGACAGTGCCAGCTGGCTGTTGCCCGAGTTGTATTTGCCATAGACGGTGTTGCTGCCGCGCCAGTCAGTGAGCAGGTTGGTAGCGTCCAAGCCAAGTTCGTAGCCCTGCGTGCTTCGCCGCGTGTGGATGTTGATGACAAACTTGATGCCGTCGCCGTAGCGTACGCCGGGATTGTCGATATAGTCGATGCTGCTGATGCGCTTCGTGTCGAGGGCAGCCAAGTCGTTGGGGGTGGCCTTGGCGCCGTCGATGCGTATCTGCACGCTGCCGTCGGGAGCCACGGGCGTGATGGTGCGTGTGATGGCATTCACCTTGAGTCCCTGCATGGGCATCATGGCCAACAACTGATAAACGTTGGCGGAGTGCTGCATTTGTGCGGCTGAGGGCAGGAAGAGCTTGCCGTCGGGGCGGTCGACGACGCGTGCCGCCTTCACCTCCACCTCCTGGAGGGTTTGCGGTGTCTTAGTTTCCTGTTGCTTTTTTTGCTGCGTCTTTGCCTCCTGTGCCTGAAGCGGTGCGACGAGCATGAGGCAGAGCAAGCCTGTCAATGTTGTTTTCATCTTTGCTTCTACGTTTTTCTGTTAGCAAGCACAAAGTTACGGAAAAGGCTGTGATAAAGAGGAAAAAAGACACTGACAGTTGTCTGACATTTCACAAAAGCTTCACCTCTACCGCCCTCTCGCCCCTGACTTTGCCACTGCGTGGCTAACTATATTTTTTATTTTAAAGAAAGCCACATGGGGGCAGCGTAGGGGAAACCTGCCATGCCGCATGGGGACAGCGTAGGGGATGTCGGGGGTGGGCTTAGTATTGGTTCCTTCTATTGTAGCGCATGTAGAAGTTCATGTCGGCGAGTCGCTGCTGATGGGTGCTGTGCTGACTGAAGGCGAAGTGGTGCTCAGCATCGGGAAGGAGGTCGTGGCTGACAAGGTAGTTGACCATGGCGGTGGTGGCTCCGTTGGCATTCCACAGGATGTTGATGGCCTCGTCCTTGGCCTGTTCGGCATCGTAGTAGGGGTTGTCGGGATCCTTGATGCACTTCTCGATGTTCTGCGCGAAATACTGCGGGTCGGTCTTGTCCTCAGTGTCGATGAACATGCAGGGTGTCTGGAACTTGGAGAGCACGCTGTCGGCATAGGCCTGTTCGGAGATCTTGAGGGTGTCGTGGAGATAGGCTTTCATCTCGTTGGCATCCTTGAAGTAGACGAGCCGCCGGCCGCCGGTGCGCTCAAGCAGTGTGTCGGCGCTCATAGTAGTCGTGCCGGATGTGGCGCTGTCGGCCGCCCGGCTCTTTTCCCAATCCTCATCGGTGAGCTTCAGCGGGACGAGCAGTCCGTTGAGGTGCCAGGCGCCGAGGTAGTAGACAAAGCCCGCATAGAGGCAGTTGTGCTGACGGAGCACTTCCGCGTCGATGTTGAGCTCGCTGCGTGACACCTGGATGCTGCGTCCCAGGGTGCTGTCGAGCGTCAGGGGGTCAGCGTCGGGATCGGCAAAGCGGTAGGTGCCGAGTGGCAGGGTGTCGATGTCGGCAAGGGCCGTGGCGATGTCGTCGTGTCCCGTGGAGGCAGCGATCTGCCGGAGCCATTCATAGGGTTTCAGGGCGAGGGGTCCTACCTGGTCGTAGAACTTGATGTCGGAGATGATGAAATACTCACGCATGGAAGGTGCCAGGCCGTCGAAGAGCCCGATGTCTCTGAGCTGCTTGCTTTTCTCGGCGAGGGCCTTGCTGAGCCATGATCCGGCGGTGATGTAGCATCCGGCGATCATCCAGTCGAGGACGCTGCGCAGTTCGTTGAATCCCTCGGTGGCGTAGTGGAGCATGTCGTCCATGGACTTCTTGGCCTCCTCGTTGATGGGTGCGTGCTCGAAGGCGTCGCTGAGGATGCGGTAGGCTTCCTGCCCCATATCGGCGAGCAGTCGGTCGGTCTCGAAGATGCGGTCGGGGAAGAGGTCGTTGGCGACATCCCAGATGAGGTAGCGCACGGCATCGAGGCTGGGCTCGTCGGGGTAGTAGTCCTCATCGGCGTGGTACATCGGTACGGGGTGGCCGTAAAGCTGCATGCACTTGTCGGAGAAGGCGCGCCACACGCCCATGTCGGCGACGACGTCCTCGAAATAGCAGGTGAGCTTGCGTGCCAGGGTGCGTGTGAAGTTCTTGTCGGGGATGTCCTTGCCCACGAAGGTGCGCAGCCGGTCGAAGAGCTGGTTGGCGAAACGTGTATAATAGGGGTCAGTGGCACAGGCGCTCAGTCCGGGATGTGCCAGTCGGATCTCTTGGGTAGTAATGATTCCTTTCATGGTTTTGGTTGATTGTTGTTTTGTTTTTCAGCCCACAAAAATAATCAATTGTTTTCGTTCCGACAAACTATTTATCAAGAATTAGGGAAAAATCGGACTCACACGGATCTTTTACTTTCTCTCACAAGCGTGCGGAGGACAGCGTAGGGGAAACCAATGAGGCCACATGGAGACTATTCCCCTTGCCCTTGGAGGTGGGATAAGGTGGTAAGGGCGTACGCTCTTCCTCTGTCAGAAGTGATTTGCAGTTGGCAGCCGTTGTCGGCGAGCGTCTGCTTGAGCCGTTTGATGAGCGTGTAGAGTGTCTCGCTGGCATTGTCCTTGCGTGGCCAGAGCGTGTCGCAGATCTGCTGTTTGGTGAGCGTGTGGCGGTCGGAGGCATAGAACAGTTCCATCAGCTGACGCTGCATGGGCGTGAAGTGTATCGCCTCGCCGTGGTGGAAGAAGTCATGCGTGTCGGGGCAATAACAGAGGTCACCGATCTTCGGCATAATATCGGGAGAGATGGTCGTTCTGTCCGTGCTGACAAGGGCTCCTGTCGGACTGATGAGGGCTGGAGCAACTTGCTGTCTACGGCCAAGCGGCAGGAAAGCCACAAAGAAGCTGAGAGCCGTGAGCAGCGACAGCATCAAGGGCAGCCGCTGGTCGGAGAGGCTAAGCACCGTCGCCATGGAGCAATTGGCATAGCCCCGCAGATAATAGCGCTGTCTGCCCTGCTGCCACAGCATCTTGCGGCTGCATACCGAGGTACGGCGCTCGTCGGGGAGGCAATAAGACAGGGTGGCGCACTGGCGCAGCACGGGGTTCTTGATCAGCGAGCGGTAGGTGCGCACGGTGTCCGGCGTGATATATTCCGCTGTCTTCATCTCCATGGTGAGCATCAGTGCCTGGTCGAGGTCGCGTGTCATGTCCGCTACGGCAGCCCGATAGCTGTGGAGACTGGCCAGGATGGTAGCCAGGAGCAATGCCACGCATGTCATCAAACTATTTTTTCTCATCTTGTTAGTGTTTCATCGCTTTTCAGCACAAAGATAATACAAAAAAGCGAAAGGAGAACAGGAAAGCTAAAAAAAGCATGCAAATGTTTGGGTATTGTGCCCCCATTTATAATGATTTCCGTGGTCAGAGGTTGTGACTCTCAATGCTTTTTCGTATATTTGCCACCGATATGAACATACTCAAAGAACTCAAGAGCCGCACCCACCCACATGTGCTGGGTGCCCTCGACATTTTCAAGTACATCGGCCCGGGTCTGCTGGTCACCGTGGGCTTCATCGATCCCGGTAACTGGGCGAGCAACTTCGCCGCGGGGTCGGAATACGGTTATGCGCTGCTGTGGGTGGTGACGCTCTCCACCATCATGCTCATCGCCCTGCAGCACAACGTGGCCCACTTGGGCATCGTCACGGGACTGTGCCTGAGCGAGGCTGCCGTGAAATATGCGCCACGGTGGGTGGGACGCCCCATCGTGGTGAGTGCCATCCTGGCCAGCGTGTCGACATCGTTGGCCGAGATCCTCGGTGGTGCCATCGCCTTGCAGATGCTCTTCGGCATCAGCATTCCCACCGGCTCTCTGCTCGTCACCGCCGCCGTGCTCATCCTGCTGTTCACCAATTCCTATCGGAAGATCGAGCGGGCTGTCATCGGCTTCGTGTCGATCATCGGACTGTCGTTTATCTATGAGCTGTTTCTCGTAGACATCGACTGGGGCGAGGCCACACGGGCCATGGTAGTGCCGTCAGTGCCGCAGGGCTCGCTGCTCGTGATCATGAGCGTGCTGGGGGCTGTGGTCATGCCGCATAACCTCTTTCTGCACTCCGAGGTGATCCAGAGCCGCGAGATCCATCTTAAGGGCGATGAGCGCATCCGCCACATGCTGAAATATGAGTTTGCCGACACGCTCTTCTCCATGCTCGTGGGCTGGGCCATCAACTCGGCCATGATCCTCCTGGCGGCCTCCACCTTCTTTACCCGTGGCGAACACGTCACTGACCTTGCCCAGGCCAACGCCATGCTTGCCCCGCTCTTAGGCAACAATGCCTCGAACATCTTTGCCCTGGCATTGCTCCTGGCCGGCATCTCCAGTACCATCACGAGCGGCATGGCGGCAGGTAGTATCTTCTCGGGACTCTTCGGCGAGTCGTACAATGCCAAGGACCCGCACTCGGCCATCGGCGTGCTGCTGTCACTGGGACTGGCCCTGCTGCTCATCTTCTTCATCGGCAATCCCTTCCAGGGGCTCATCATCTCACAGATGGTGCTGAGCATCCAGTTGCCCTTCACCGTGTTCTTGCAAGTGAGCCTCACCTCGTCGAAACGTGTCATGGGCAAATATGCCAACAAGCCCTGGAACACCGTGTTCCTCTATGGCCTCGCTGGTCTCGTCACTGCCCTCAACATCTGGCTGTTCGTCTCGGAATTGGCATAGGGCTTCCTTCGTCATAGCGTCATAGCGCCATATCTACATTGTTTTTTCACCCATCATCGATAACACCATGAAGAAAATCTTATTTGTCATCGGCTCATTGCGCAAGCAGAGCTTCAACCGAGAGGTAAGTGAACTCGCTGATATTTATTCTGCAAGGAAAAGTAATAATGGCGATGAGCTGTTGAAGATATTAGACGCATGACACAATATCTATTGGACACAAATATAGTAGCTTTCATGTTAAGAGGTCGAAAAGGACACTGAATAAAAATAATATGCCGGGCAACCACCTTTTGTGGTTGCCCGGCATTGTCGTTGGTGACGACGGCGACGACATGGTTATTCCCCTCCCCCGTAATGGATGGCCTCCATGAATCGCCGGATGACCTCAGGTTTGCCGATGTGCTTGCCATTGTCCTCACTGATTTTACAAGTATCATTATAGAACGGCCAGGACTCGGTCATCTTCACGGCGACAAGTTTGATGACGATATTCATCGGACGGACACCGTCGAAGTCATTGGTGAAATGCGTGCCGATGCCAAACGAGGGCTGCACGTATTTCTCGGCCTCGTGCTGCAGGGCAATGGCATGATCGGTGTCGAGGGCATTGGAGAAGATCACCTGTTTGGTGTGCGGGTCAATGCCCAGACGCTCGTACTTGTCGCAGATCTTCCTGAGTTGTTCCATGTTGTCACCCGAGTCGACACGCAGTCCTTTGAACAGGTTGGCGAAGTCCTCGGAGAAGTTCAGCGAGAAGATGTCCCACCCGAAGGTGTCATACAGATAGGTGCCCAAGGCGCCGTTGAAGGTGTGCCGCCAGGCATTCATGGCGATGTGGTTGGCCATCTGCGGGCCATACATGCCACCGATGGCAGCGATGAACTCATGGGCCATCGTGCCCACCGGCGTGACATCGTACTTCATGGCGAGATAGATATTGCTCGTACCGACAAACCTCCCCTTGGCTGCCTTGCCCGACTTTGTCAAAGCCCGCTGATAGTCCGACATGGCATGCACCACGGCATCCTCGGCTTTGAACGACGAGCGGCGGCGCGTGCCGAAATCGGAATAGACGCAACCGGCAGTGATCAGCCGCTCTGCCTTGGTGTAGGACTTGTCGTAATAGGCATCGTAGTCGAAGGTCTTGTCCTGCCCTGTCACGATGTAATAGAGTTCGGAGATGATGGCGAGAATCTTGACTTCCAGGAGAATTACCTCGGCCCATACGCCCTCTATCTCCAGGTGAAGATGTCCCTCATCATCCTGCCATGCCTTGACCCACTTGCGGTTGAAGCGGAAGCCACGAAGATAGATATAGAACCAGTCGGGAAGGAAGTAGCACTTGCGCTTCATGAACGCTATCTCCTCATCCGTGATGACAAGGTTCTCGAGATAGCCCACCTGCTCCATCACCAAGTCAGCAAAGCCCTTGGGATAGACCAGGTTGTCGCGGTCGTCGAAGTGATATTTTACTTGTGCACGTGGATAATTGTCGATGACGGCACAGCACATGGAGAACTTGTAGAGGTCGTCGTCGGTGAAGTGGGATATGATTTGTCGCATGAGTTGAGTCTTCTTTTTGCTGCAAATATAGCTATTTTTTTGTGAACCACCATCATACTGAAGGAAAAAAGCAGGATCATTGTTTTCTTATTCCACATGATTTCACTATCTTTGCAAATATCAACCATTGAAAATCGTTTGACGATCGTTTTACTTTTGACAACATCATGGAAATTAAAAACTTTGAGAGATGAAAAGATTCTGCACCATTCTGCTGCTCTTAGTAGCAATGAGCCTAACCGCCATGGCTAACAGTCAAAAAGAGAAAAACCACAACAATGACGACATCCGGCGCGGTGACTCGTGCATGGCGGTTTATGATGTCTCCCAAGCCTTGGAGCATTATCGCCAGGCACTCGCCCAACAGCCTACAGCAGCTTTGCTCATGAAGATAGCCAACGGCTATTACGTTCAGCGCAACTATGCCAAGTGCATCAGCATCGTCGACGGCCTTCCCGTGGACTCGCTCGACCACGACACCATGCGCCATCTGTTTGAAAGCTGCAGGTCACTCGGCCTCGGCCAGCGTGCTGCCGACTGGGGCAAAGCGATCATCAAGCGGTGGCCCAAAGACGGTGAGACTGTCGCCGAACTGGCCAAAGAATACTTGCTTGCCGGACTAACCGACAAAGCAGAGATCCTCTGCAACAGATATTGGCTGAAAGACGAGTCCTGTATGGCTGTCAACGACATCATGGCTGACGTGTACTTGGCCCAGCGGCAATGGGTGCTGGCCAAGGACAGCTATCTGCTACTCTTGCAACAGGGCGACTCCACTTATAAGAACATGCTCAACCTCGGCATCAGCTATGAACGACTGGAGCATCCCGAAGAGGCACGCCGCGCACTCGATGTGGCCATTGCCATGAGCGACTCAGCCATTGCCGCCCCACTCTATCACCAAGGTATCGTGCTCAACAGCCTGAAAGACTATCCGTCTGCGATGGCTTGCTTCCGCCGGGCCATGCAACTCTTGCAGCCCGACAGTGCGGTGATGTTTTCGTGCTACCGTGGCATGGCGGAGTGCCAGTATGCCGGAGAAGACTATAGCCAGGCTCTTGGCTATTTCTCCCAGGCACTGGACTATGACCCGTCCTCCATCAGCACACCTTATTATATAGGTATCTGTTCGGAGGCTCTCGGAAAGAAGAAAGAGGCTAAAGCCGCTTATCAGCGTTTCCTGCAAAGGGCAGCAGATGTGGAGAGCCCCAACAAAGAACTGAGGAAGATGATGGCAGATGCCAAACAGAGAATAGGAAGGTAAATATCAATCCGAAACGATTTTCCTTTCATTGATCCAAGCGAATATCGTTTCACTTGTTTTCTGTACTCGTGTCGATGTCAAAGCCATAGAGTGCGTAGTCGGCACGCGCTGGGTCATTGGGGAAAGCCTCGCACATCAGTCGGGTAAGGGTGACGACAGTTTTCCATCCGGCTGTTTTACCGATGTCGAGGTGGAGTTTGTTGGCCGTTTGTATCACATGGGTGTCGAGTGGGATGAACAGATGACGCTTATCGATGAAGTCGCTCCATAACCCTAAGTCTACGGGCGAGCCGTCGCGCACCATCCAACGAAGAAACATGCAAGGGCGTTTGCAGGCCGAGGTGTAGGGCATGGGAACAAGGCCCTTGACGCCCCGTTGACGGAAGTAAGTGGCAAAGGCCGTGAGAACAGCCTCTGCGTCGGTCGTTTCTTCTGTCTTTTTATCAGTTTCTTCGGCGGCAATCTGTGCAAAATGCCCTAATGTTCCGTAGCTGCGAAAGAGATCGTGTAAGGCTGTGAGCATTGCGTGGATGTCGGCAAAGGAATAGAGACGGTAGAAGCATTGAGATGAAGGAATGATTGTATGGTCAAAAGATCCGTTGGCTATCCAGTCGTAAGGATGCCATTGGGCTATGTCCATCAACTGCTCAATCTTGGGCAAAAACTGCTGGCGCGAGCCATAGCTGAGACACATGGCCAGAAAAGCTGTTGTCTCCTGATCAAACGGATCACTCACCTGATGCATGAACCAAGAGGGATCACCCTCGATAAATGATGCGGTCTCGTACCGATCGGCAAGGGTGACCAGAAGCTGACGCTGGGCTCTGTTCATAGTGTCGTGAATTTGAGTTCGTTGATTCTACTTGCAAATATCGCAAAAATATCTGAGAAATCCAAGAGAATGCGTGGAAATCAGTGACTTTACTTTCACAGACGAAAGAAACTGTGGAGGGAAACTTGCACGTTTCAGCATATTATGCTATCTTTGTAGCGACGAAAGAAACAATCAATCAACCAATAACTAATCGACAACAAATATGAGAAAACTATTTTACTGTTTAGTGCTTCTTTTGGCTCCGCTGGCCTCGATGGCCGGGACGCTGCTTCACCGCACGGCTCCCAGCGCTTTGTTGAGTGGTATGCCACAGGTGGACTACACGATCTATCTGCCCGACAGTATGACCGCAGGACGGAAGTTCCCCATTGCCTATCTGCTTCACGGCGGAGGTTGCTCCAACACTGAATGGCAGGATCATGGTCATCTAAAAGAAGTGATGGACAGCTTGATTCGTCGTGGCGAGGTGGCACCGATGATCGTGGTCTGTCCTGAAGCTAACAAGAAAAATATGATATGGTTCAACGATCCTCAGTGGCGTTACGAGGATTTCTTCTTCACCGAGTTCTTGCCTTATATAGAGCGTACCTATCCTGTCATCGCTGACCGTCGTTATCGCTTTGTGGGTGGCTTTTCCATGGGTGGCGGTGGCGCTGTGGTCTATGGCATTCACCATCCCGAGCTCTTCTCAATGGTCTACGACATGTCGGGCTATCTGCGCCGTCAGCCTCTCGACTTTCTCAAGAACGACCCGCAGGGCGAATGGCGACAGCAGGTGGTGGAGCGCAACAATCCTATTTTAGAAGTGAGTCGTGCCGGTGCCGAGCAGGTGAACAGATGGAAGCAGGTGAGCTGGTTTGTCGACTGTGGTGACCACGACTTCACGTTGGAAGGTAATATGGACTTTGTCAAGGTGCTCCGCAAGCAGGGCATCGATTATCAGTTGCGTGTGCGCAACGGTGCGCACAATTGGGATTACTGGGCTCCCTGTCTTGTCAACGCGCTCAAGCAGTTCTCGCTGCGTGCCTACCATGCCAACCGCCTGCAAGTGGTGGAGCAGGGCGGAATGGGAAAGTATCCGTCTGTGATGCTTTCGGTCGACGGCTTCAAGGCTCACACCGTCTTCTGTCCGCAGGATCTGAGTGCCTTCAATGCCAGCCATCCGCTGCCCGTGGTAGTGTGGGGCAATGGGGCCTGCACAGACTCTCCCTGGGAGCACTATCGCTTTCTCAATGAGATTGCCTCTCATGGCTATCTGGTCATTGCTACCGGATATTTCCCTAATGGCGACACGCCTTATCAAGGACCTATGTCGTCGCCACAGCAACAGATAGAGTCCATCGACTGGGCGGTGAAGCAGGTTGCTGACTCCAATAGTGTCTTCTATGGTAAGATTGATACACGGGCCATCTGTGCATCGGGTATGTCGTGTGGTGGTTTGCAGACACTCTACAACTGTGGAGACCCACGCATTACGACGTATATGATCTGCAACAGTGGCCTTTTCATTGACCCGTCCATCGCTATGCCTAATATGCCAATGCCGCACAAAGAGCAGCTGCGCAAGGTGCATGGACCGATCATCTACATACTCGGAGGTAAGGAAGATATTGCCTATAACAATGGTATGGACGATTTCCGTCGCATCACCCACGTGCCGGCTGTAGCCGTCAACTATCCGGTGGGACATGGCGGCACGTATCGTCAGCCTCATGGCGGCGAGTTCCGCATCCCCGCTGTGGCATGGCTCGACTGGCAGCTCAAGGGTGACCGGCAGGCCGCCAAGATGTTCATCGGCAAAAACTGTGAACTCGTACAGCGAAAAGGATGGACGATAGAGCGGAACAAGAAGATGAAAGCGAACCTATAAGATACAAATTTAGACAAAGAAACTAATCATGAAACACACGTTTTGCTATGCAGTTTAGCAGCAGGACTCATGGCAGTGCCTGTGACTGCAAACGCAGACAGCAACGTGAGTCATGGTCTGATAGTGATGGATGCTCAATGTTGATAGTCTGACGCCGCTTAGTACTGTGTGGTGTTGAACAGCTGCCTCAGCCGGCCCTCTTCCACACTTTCTGTCAAGAGGCAGTGAAGCTGGCTCCATGAGAAAGTGGTCTTGGGCGCAAAGGCTGGTGAATGCATGTAGCGAAGCAAGGAGAGATAAAACGCACGACCTTCGGGATGGCGGGCAGCCTCGTCGAGGTCACTCATGCAGATAAGCAGATTGCCACGGCCGACACGAAACTCCATCACCAGGCCGAGACGATGGTTGCGCTCGATGTTGTCGATGACCTGCACAAGAGGACGGTAGTCTGCCGGCAGGTTGTCGAGTACCAACGGATGCGAGGCCTTCACCACGGGAAACCACTGCCAGTTGGTATGGTTCTCCGTGGCAAAGCTGTTGAACAAAGGATGATTGGGGTCGGTGAGGATGCCCAGGGTGCCGGGCGACACTGCCTTGTGGTTGTTCTCGCAGATGGTCTTGAACATGCGGTAGTTCCAATAGTCGGTGATGAAGAGCGGCCCGACAGTGTTCTTCAGTTCAGTCGTGTCAGGCATCCACAACACGCGTGCACCCTGCTCCAGCCGCTTGACGACATCATCGGTCATCTGCCGGGTGATGAGGATGCCCTGCTTTGCTTTCTCCAGATTGTCATCGGGATAGCACCACAGCTGATAGCTGTTGCGGTAGCTGGTACCCGTGACCGATAAGGTCAGACGCAGGCTTGCCCGCCGCCAGTCCTCGCCCACAGCCGTGCGGACACGCCGCAGCACCTCCGCCACACGGTTGCATGGCAGCATTCCCACATCGATCAGCCCCTCACCATCGGGCAGCGGCAATGTTCCCTCCATGTCTATTGATTGGGCATCATTACTGCTTGGGTGCATGGCCTCCAACGTCCATCTTAGACGTTTTCCTGCCAATGACTGCCCTGAGTAGTTCGCTATCTGCACATTCATCCTCAGCGTGTCGCCCTCGGCCCAGCACAGGCTGTCGGCCACGAGCAAAGGCACGACCGGCGCACACCATTGCCGCCACCGCTCGGGCGAGACATAGCCCTTGTCATGAAGATTAGCGTCGAGTATGCCCACGTAGGCACTGCCCTGCCCCGGGTAGTCCTGCAAATCGAGCAGCTGGAATCCCGCCATGTTGCGTGTGCGGAGGTCCATCTCGATGTCGGCTTTATAGAGTTCCACGGCCCATGCCCCACTGGCCTGATGAAAGGCTTTCATCTGGTCGAGCATGCCAGCCCGTGCCAGCCGTCGGCGGAAGACTGCCATGTTATAAGGCTTCAGCACGCCTTGGTATTCCGGCATCTCTCGGTCAAGGTCGGGATAGGATTGGAACTGTCCCGTCTCATGGCTGATGACGGGTACCGAGGCTGTGTTGCAAGCCGCATTGAAATTCATCGAGGTATTGGGGCGCAGGTGATTGAGCAGGCCCCCGTCGGCAGCGTCGGCAAAGCTGAACGAGCCACGGGTATGGGTGTTGTACGCACCCCACGCCTCACCGCCCAAACGACAGGTGGTGATATAGTCCATGCCCGGTTGTATGCCTTTGTAGCCTAAGTAGTAATTCGAGCCGAACGTGAAGCATATCTGTGGAGCCACACGCCGGAAGTCGTTGACAAAGCGCTGCATCGCAGGCACCGAGCCCCACAGTTCATTGCCCAAGGCCATCATGGCGAACGAGGGATGATGGCCGTATTCCTTCAGGATGTTCATACCCTCTTTGTGCAGAAACGTCATCAGTACCGAGTCTTTCTCATTGAAGTCACCCCAGAAAGGCAATTCGGGTTGCAGATAGATATGCAGGCTATCGGCGGCGACGAAAGCGGCCTCGGGCGGGCACCACGAGTGGAAGCGCACGTGGTTGATCCCATAATCGGTGAGCAGACGCAGATAACAGAACCACGAAGCCGTGTCCATGGGCACATGCCCCGTCTGCGGCCATACACAGGCATCGTGCTTGCCACGCAGAAACACCATCTTGCCATTGTCGTAGAAGTGGTGGCCGTCAGTAGTCAGTCGGGGCTTCACATAACGATCATGGCGATCAGCTGCAAAGTTTTCTTTTCGTGCCTCTTCAGCGCTCAGCTCTATCCTGCCGATGATGCCATTCCAATTGGTCTGCGTGTCCTCGGTGTAGGCATGGGATGAGGCATAGAGCTGCGTCGGTACGCCCCGGCTGTTGTCCACCACAATGGTCAGCAGGTGGCGTCCCGGCTTCATCTTTTTGGGGAAGACATAGCGTTGCGGCGTGGAGATGTCGTTGCATGAGTCGATAAGCTTTCCGTCGAGATAGAGCCACGAGGGCTTGGTGCGTTCCAGCAACAGCGTAACACGGCAATGCTTCCATGCCTTGGGAATGACAAAGTCGCGGCTATAGGCGGCCGCACCCTTATAGCGATGGGCACGTGTCAGGTGGGTTGTCTCGGTGGTGTCGGCAGGTATGGCTCCGAGGTGGTTGGTGTCGGTCGTACCAGGCAGACGGACGGAGACACTGCGCGCTTCAGCACCCAACCGAACGGTCCACGTGCCACTCAGGTCGATGGTGGATGGCTGGGCATGGAGATCAAAGGGCAGGCACATGGCCATGAGCACGAGCGTACGCAGCCAAACGATTGCCGAGACATGAATATTTTGAATAGTAAGATAATGCAAAGAGTCAGATGGTTTCATAATGGGTATGGTTGTACGTTGGAAATGCTTTGATCATTTGGTTCTGTCATTGCCACCGCAAATATACGATTTTATTTTGAGAAAACAACCCATCCCTGCCATCTTTATTCACAAACGAAAAAGGGCAGCCTTTCTCTTAGGAAAGACCGCCCCGCTGTTAAGGTCAAAATATATTTGTGTGATCGTCAAGCTTCTGGAAACTCCTCCTCAATCTTTGGCTCTTTGTCCTGACCGGATCACCGTCCTCCGCCTCTACCAATACTTTCTCTACTGACGGAAAGAAACGTCATTAGTTTTAAAGGACACCCTCTTTTTTCATTTTATTTAGCCATCTCTAAACAGGAAAGTTGTACCTTTGCACCGACTTACAAGATAATAATAAAGCAACAGAACCATGAAATTGGAAGAAAACAAGGGCATTCCGGGGAGCTTGATCTTGGCCATGGCCATTTTAGCGGGAGTTACCGTGGCCAACCTTTATTATAATCAACCGTTATTGGAGCTCATCAAGCAGGACATCAAGGCTACTGAGATGGCAACCAATCTGATCACCGTGATCACACAGATAGGCTATGCCTTAGGACTTTTCTTTGTGATACCGATGGGTGACCTTTATTCCCGCAGGCGAATTATCATCACCTGTATGTTGTCAGCCGCATTGTTCTCTGTTATGATTGCCTTGGCCCCTCATATTGCTGTCTTATGGGCAGCTTCTCTTTTATTAGGCGTTTGTTCCGTTGTCCCGCAGTTGTTCATGCCGATAGCCGGTCAGTTTTCCAAGCCGCAGGACAAGTCAAAGAATATGGGCTACATCCTTTCGGGTCTGCTCACAGGCATTTTGGCTGCGCGCGTGGTGAGCGGCTTGATAGGTCATTGGCTCGGATGGCGTGAGATGTTTGGCATAGCGGCCGTGATGATGCTGGTGTGCTGTGTCATCGCCTTGAGAATCATGCCGGAAATGAAGACAAATTTCCAAGGGAACTACCGTCAATTGATGGGGTCTATCTTCACCATTGTCAAGACTCATCCTAAGATCAGAGTCTATGCGCTCAGAGGAGGATGCGCTTTTGGCAGCATGTTGGCTATATGGTCGTGCATGGCCTTTCATTTGGCGGAGGCTCCTTTCCATGCCGGCAGCGACAAGGTGGGGCTGCTCGGACTCTGCGGTATCGTTGGTGCTGTTGTGGCATCGGGTGTAGGAAAATACATTCCTAAATACGGCATACGGCGATTTTCCCTGATTGGTGCTTTGTTGCAATTGGCGGCATGGGCCGTTTGTCTCTTTTGGGGCAATACCTATGCAGGGCTTGTCACGGCAGTCATTGTTCTGGACATCGGACTGCAATGTCAACAGATCAGCAACCAAAGCGGGTGCATACAGGAATTGCCGGAAGCTGCCAATCGGTGCAATACCATTTTCATGACTACCTATTTCATAGGAGGCAGTCTCGGCACCTTCCTGGCAGGTATCGGTTGGACCTATTTGGGATGGGCGGGTGTCTGTGTCGTCGGCACCGTGCTTGCGTTGTGCTCTATGCTGGTATCACTGCTTTTCCATCGCTAAGCCTCCAAGTTGGGTAGTGGACGACAATCGCTGATCACCTTATTTTTTCATCTATGAGAAAAAAAAGGGATCCTTTCCTTTGTTGTCTTGCACCTATATTGTATCTTTGCATCATGGCAAAAACTGATATGCAGCAATTGAGGTCCGATGTCTATAACATTGTCGCGCAGATTTCCTATGGGCATGTGCTCACCTACGGCGATGTCGCACGGTTGGCCGGCTGTCCCCATCTCTCACGTCAAGTCGGGCATCTGCTGTCCACCATGCCGTCATCCCTTCATCTGCCTTGTCACCGCGTCGTCAATGCCGCAGGGCGCCTCGCACCACACTGGCCTGAACAGCGACAGTTGCTGGAAGCTGAGGGCGTGACTGTAGAGACCGGCAAAGACGGCATAGCGAGAATTCGCCTGAAAGAATATCGCTGGGCCATATCCATCTGATAACGTAATACACCGTCTGTCTATGACCAGACGCTGCCCGACCCACGGAAAATATCCACTGTGTAACAAATGTAACACGTAACCGCGTAACTCGGGGTGGGTGTTATAGCTTGGACGTTGAGTCCGGCGGAAGGGGAGGTGGCCGAGCACGAGAGCCGCCAGACAGCGTCTTGATGCCAGGTTAATTATTCTAAATAATATTGTGTAACGTAAAGCTATCTCGCATGCTTTTAGTAATATTGCACCCATTAGGATAATATTTATGACTTCAAAGATAGTTTCTTCGGGAAAGATATCCCATCGACTCAGTGTGATGGGATTGTTAGTGACTTTAGGCATCGTATATGGCGACATAGGAACGTCACCACTCTATGTGATGAGAGCAATAGTCGGTGCCACCTCCGCTGTGACTCCCGACTACATTATAGGCGCGGTGTCGTGTATCATCTGGACACTCACTTTCCAGACAACATTAAAATACGTTGTGCTGGCACTGCGAGCAGACAACAACGGAGAGGGTGGCATCCTGGCACTCTATGCCCTCGTGAGGAAGCATGGCAGTGCATGGCTCTATCTCCTTGCCATCATCGGGGCAAGCACCCTCGTTGCCGACGGAGTGATTACGCCATCCATCACGGTCCTGTCAGCCATAGAGGGTCTGCGCACTTACGAGCCTTCCACACCTGTCATCCCTATTGCCATAGCCATCCTCACGGTGCTGTTCTTCATCCAGCAGTATGGTACCAGTGCCATTGGCAAGCTTTTCGGACCATTGATGTTGCTATGGTTCTCTATGATTGGCATATTGGGACTTACGCATGTGAGTGACAGCTGGGTGATACTCAAGGCTTTCAATCCTTGGTATGCCGTTCACCTATTAGCCACCAGCCCGGAGTGGTTTCTCATTCTGGGTGCCGTGTTTCTCTGTACGACCGGTGCCGAGGCGCTCTATTCCGATTTGGGGCATTGTGGCAAGCATAACATCCGGGTGAGCTGGGCCTTTGTCAAGACTATGCTCATCTGCAACTATCTCGGTCAGGGAGCGTGGATCATCGCCCATGCCGGACAGTTTGCTCCCGGCACGAATCCTTTCTATGCCATTATGCCGCATGCTTTCCTACCCGTGGGTATCACAATGGCTACAATTGCGGCTATCGTGGCCAGTCAGGCATTGATCAGCGGGTCATTTACTATCTTTAGTGAGGCGATGAACCTCCATTTCTGGCCGCGGCAGCATATCAAGTATCCTACCGATATCAAAGGACAGTTGTACATACCGTTTATCAATATCGGCCTTTACGTGCTGTGCATCATCGTCATCCTGTTTTTCCAGACCTCCAGCAATATGGAAGCAGCCTACGGACTGGCTATCACGGTGACGATGCTGATGACGACCTTACTATTAGGCTGCTATCTTAAACAAAACAAAATGCGGTGGAGCATGGTGATTCCTGTCATTGGCTTTTTTGTAGTCTTAGAGAGCATTTTCTTTGTCGCCAACTTAGCTAAGTTCATGCACGGCGGCTGGGTAACCATGCTACTGGCCGGAACCATCTGTCTTGTGATGTACGTGTGGTTCAACGCCGACAAGATTAGAAACACCTTTGTGGAACGTCGCGACATCAGAAAGTACTATGATGTGCTGTCGGATATCAAGTCCGATAGCTCTATTTCCAAGTTTGCCACCAACATCGTGTATATGAGTCGGTTCAGTGGTAAATACGATGTGGAGCAGAAGGTGCTCTACTCCATCATCAACAAGCATCCCATGCGTGCCGACCACTATATCTTACTGCATACCGATTACGAAGACACGCCCAATGAACGCAGCTATGACTTCTACGAACTGATACCGGGCACTCTCTACCGTATCAATCTCCACTTAGGCTTCCGCGTGCAACCCTATGTCAACCTCTATCTCCGACAGGTCATTGAGGACCAGGTGGGAAATGGCAAGTTTGCGCTTGAGAGCGGCTACGACTCCTTGCGCCGCCATCATGTGGCGGGTAACTTCATCTTTGTCTTTATCAAGCGAGTATATGCTGAGTTCAACGTGTTCACCCCCAAGGCACGTTTCATCATGACCATATATAATCTTGTGCACCATCTCAAGCAGAGCGCTCCTAAGGCAATGGGCCTGAGCACAAGCAACGTCTTTGTGGAGACAGTACCGCTCGTGGTCCGGACAAGAAAGATAGAACGGGTGACACAAAATCCTCAAGGACAAGGGTGAGCAGCCAGGCGTGTGAAATGCTGCACAACCCTTCATCTTTTTGTCCCAACATATAACAATAGTGGCCTTTTCTCGTTATCATAGGAGAAACGCCACTATTGTCCGCTTACAGGACATTACACAACAACGTCAAGATATAACAACATGACCTTACAGCAATTGGAATATATCATCGCTCTCAACCGCTTGGGCAACTTTGCCAAGGCCGCTGACTCCTGCGATGTCACACAGCCCACCCTCAGCTCCATGATCCAAAAGCTCGAGACCGAGTTGGGCATCAAGATCTTTGACCGGCGCCGTCAGCCCATCGTCACCACCAAAGCAGGGCAGGCCGTCATCCGTCAGGCCAAGGAAGTGCTCTATCAGTCAAAACGTCTGCGCGAGATCGTCGAAGAGGAGAAGGAGACTTTCCGTGGCACCTTCACCATCGGTGTGCTGCCTACCATCGCTCCCTATCTCATTCCCCATTTCTTTCCACAACTCATGCGGGAATATCCCACCTTGGACCTGCGCATCGTAGAGCTGAAGACCAAGGATATGAAACAAGCACTGCTCAACGGCGACATCGATTCAGGTATTTTGGCTAAGATCGAGGGACTGGAAATGTTTCCCAGCACGCATCTCTACACTGAGAAATATTTTGCCTACATCTCCGAGAATGACCCGCTGTTCACCAAGGAGAGAATCAAGACCACAGATCTCAACGGTGAGTTTCTCTGGCTGCTCGACGAGGGTCATTGTTTCCGCGATCAGCTCGTGAAATTCTGCCATCTCAAGTCAGCGGCCGTCAGTAAGAAGGCCTATACTTTGGGTAGTATCGAGACCTTCATGCGAATCGTTGAAAATGGTAAAGGCGTCACCTTCATCCCAGAGATGGCGATCTCACAGTTGGAAGACTCGCAAAAGCGTCTTGTGCGTCCCTTCGCCCTACCCGAGCCTCGCCGGGAGATCATCATGATCACTGCCGACAACTTCATCCGACATAAGCTGCTCGCCATGATCGTTGAGCGCATCCGGCAGAGTGTCAAGCCCCTGCTCTGTGACCAACATTAGCCACATTGATACTATAGACCTGTCATAACAACGATCCCCCCGTTCTGAGTGATGCTCATGCTGGGGGGATCGTTTTTTATTCTTTTGGCGGCAAGCTTTGGTAATGTCGTGTAGTGTAGACCTGAACAAGGAAAAGGAAATAGGGCTGAAGATAAAAGCCGACCTTTATTTTGCGTTATGATTATTTTCTGTTATCTTTGCAAAGGAATTAACAGCAATGAAAAGGTTGACAGGTTTCTTTTTAAGAACATTGCCTCAAGACAATCAGGGCAACTGGCTACAGGCAGGACTGATAGCCGGTGGCATCGTGTTCTTCCTTCTCTACTTTCTCAGGCCCTTTGGCCTTGGGCAGTATGAAGGAAATATCTTCTTCTTGGCTCTCTGCTTCTCCATGCTGTCCGTAGCCGTGACATGGTGCTATGGTAAGTGTGTATTCAAACCCTGGGTGCGGCGTGTCAAGACGTGGCGGGTGTGGCATGAGTGCGCTGCTATTCTGTTGCTATTCTGCTGTGTTAGCTTAGGCAACAGCATACTCAGCATCCTCTGGTTTCCCAACCCTGTTTCTCTCCAGCTTTTCCTGGCCTATCTCTATGCCACCCTGCTCTTCGGCATTCCCATCACGCTCACCATCGTAGCCTTGGAATATCAGAAGCGTCTGCGCACGCGTCTGGCTGAACTGTTGCCTAAAGACATAGACGCACAAACCACGCAAACGGTGACCTTTCACGACACATCTGTGCGTGGCAACGACCTCACGCTGCACCTCTCCGACTTTCTCTACGCCGAAGCACAGAAGAACTTCGTCGACATCTACTTCCTCCATGAGAGCCTTGTCGAGCACCGACAGCTACGCACCACACTGACTTCAGTCCTTGCCGACACCAACGAGAAGAGCATCTTCCAATGCCATCGTTCGTTCATCGTCAACCTCAACAACATTCTCTCCGCCCATGGCAACTCCAACGGCTATCAGCTCACCGTGGGCGACGAACACCACACAGTACCCGTATCGAGAAGTTACGTAAAGACCTTGCGCTCGTTTGTCGGTTAAAAGACCGCGCACCCTATTGTCTGGCAAAAGACCGCGCTCATTGTTCTGCTCCGTTCTGTTCGGCGAGTTACAACTCGCCGCCCTCGCTGCCTGTCTCACCCCCCTCGCGCTTCCGCCCAAAGCCAGGGCTTTTCTGCTTAGTCATTCATCCCTAATCCTTGCATTTCGTCCTGACGCTTAGGCGTATAGCCCTACACATAGCTGTCTGTCCCGCAAATTTGCAACACCGCGTTTCATGTACTAACTTTGTCGGCATGAAACGCAACATACTCATCCTCACACTCCTGCTGACAGGCCACTGTCTTGTCCGAGCGCAGCAGGTGGTATCGGGTACGGTGACCGACGGCCGCCATCCGATAGCCGGAGCCAACGTCTTTGTCAAAGGCACTACAGACGGCTGTCTCACCGACTCGCTCGGCCGTTTCTCCTTCTCAACGTTGAAAGCCGACAGCGCACAGCTGATGATCACCTGTATAGGATATGACAACGCGGAACGGGATTGGCAAAAAGGACACAAGCCGCTCGCCATCCGGTTGCATGAGCGCACAACCACCATCGACGAGGTCGTCGTCACCGGCAGCACATTCCAGTTCGGGCAGGCCAATGGCGTGAAACAGATGGGCGCCCTCGACGTAGTGCTCGACGGAGGCAGCTGCGGTGACATCGTATCGGCGCTGCAGAGCCTGCCGGGCACACAAAAGGTAGGCGAAGATGGAAAACTTTACGTCAGAGGCGGCAGCAGCGAAGAGTGCCAGACCTATATCAACGGCATGCACGTGTTGCAGCCTTATTCCACTACAGCCCCCAACAGTCCGTCACGCGGCCGCTTCTCTCCTTTTCTTTTCAAGGGCATCGCCTTTTCCCTCGGAGGCTACGACGCGGAATATGGTCAGGCCCTCTCGTCGGTACTGCCCATGGAGACTACCGACGCACCGGTCTCGGACAAATTGGGCGTGAGCGCGTCGCTGATCGACTGGAACATCGGAGGAACAAAGGCAACTAAGCAAGGCAGTTGGTCGATGAATGCCACCTACATGGACTTGGGGATGTACAACCGCCTTTTCCCCGACCGCTGGAATTGGCGCAAGCCCTACCGACAGCTGTCATTCGAGACACAATGGAAGACGCAACCCACACCATCGAGCGTGTGGAAGAGCTATCTCGGCTTCGACCGCACGACGCTGAGCCTCGACACAGACGGGCGGACGCTCCGTCTTGAGGAAAACAACCTCTATCTCAACAGCGTGACGAAAGGCTCCGCCAAAGGTCGCGTCACTTGGTTCGCTGGGCTCGCCGCCGGCATGGTGTGGCAAGACATCAGTGACGCGTTGCTCCATGGCGACCGCTATCGTCACCGCACGGGCGAGCTCCACGTCAAGACGAAAGCATCGAAGACACTGACTGCATGGATGAAAGGCACCATCGGCATGGAGAGTTTCTTCCGATATCAGTGGCTCGACTATCGCCTCCATGACCGTCTGCACGATTCCAAAGGTTATCTGTTGCCAGCACTCTTTGCCATGATGCAATACAAGCTCTTCAAAGGTTGCTCTGCCGAAGCCTCGCTGCGTACGGAATATTCCAGCCTTTCCCACCGTTGGACAGTACTGCCCCGCCTGCTGCTTAACTACAATCCCTCACGCCGCTGGCTGCTCTCGCTCTCTGCCGGAAGCTATACCCAAGAAGCCGCCGACACCATCCTGGTACGTAGCCTTGCGCCATCCCGGTCCTCACTGGCCCATCACTACATCGCCGGACTGCAATACAGTTTTGGCAACACGCTCGTACGCATAGAGTCCTACTACAAGCGATACTCTCGTCTGCCGCTCCTCCGTCAAGGGCTCTACACTGCCGACGGTCACGGCAAGAGCCGAGGCTTTGATCTCTTCATCGACGACCGGTCACTGATGCCCGACCTCTACACAATGCTCAGCTATAGCTACAATGACTCACGCCGACGCTACCTCGATGACCTCACCGAACAGCAGCCTCAATACGTCTCGCGTCACAACCTGCGCCTCGCGCTGAAATATAGTATCGGCATCTTCGGCCTCGGACTCACCGAGTCGTTTGCCTCTGGACGAAAGAGCGAGGGGCGCACCACACCTTATTATAATAGTCTTGACGCCAGCGTCACCTGTCTTGCGAGCAAGCACGTCATCGTCTACACCTCGCTGAGCAATCTGCTCGGACGCAAAAACATCTATGGCTACCGTGGCGGTGAGCCCATCACCAACGGCTCCAACCGCTTCCTCTATATCGGCATTTTTGTTTCACTTAAAAGTAATAAAGCTTATGACATCGCAAATTTCTAAGGCACTGGCCTCCGTCGCCTGCCGCCGCATGATGGTCCTCATCCTCATCGTTGTTTCCTTCCTCAGTCTCCATGCCCAGCAAAGCCAGCCCACGATGGAGCAGCAACTCGCCGCGCTGCAACGCATGGAAGCCATGCAGCCCGACAGCATCCAGCCGAAATACCAGCAGGCGATGCTCTTGCTCGGCTCGGTCTGTTCGCAACCGCAAACCAGCAAGGCTCAGCAGTATATCGACGAGGC
This sequence comes from uncultured Prevotella sp., assembly GCA_900546345.1. Taxonomy (GTDB): domain Bacteria; phylum Bacteroidota; class Bacteroidia; order Bacteroidales; family Bacteroidaceae; genus Prevotella. The sequence goes on from URCI01000015.1 coordinate 27,983, forward strand.
CCAGCGCGTGATCCAAAGCATCGAAGCGCTGCAGCCCACCAAAGCCACCGACCGCTCTGACCTCGCCACGCTACACGGCTTCTGCTACACAGCGCTCATCGTGACCAACCCACAGCAAAATGGACCGCGATACTATCGCCAGGCCCTCGACAACTTCGACGAGGCGCTGAAACTCAACCCGAAGAACGAGATGGCCAAAATGCTCCTGGCAAGATTCAACGAAGGGATGAACAGCAGCAAATAAGATCGGATAGGCGCTACCTATCCACATGGATCCTAAAGGTCTTTATCTTCTCACGGATCTTTGCATCGGTGACCTGCCGGCCATCGTCTCCCAAACGAGAGTTCATCAATCGGGCAACGACCACATCGGGCTGGATGTCCTGCGTGTTCTGGCTAAGAGTATAGAGTTTGTCATGACGATGGCGGGAAGGAGAAGCGAAGACAACACCGCCGGCTTCCATCCGGGCGAGACAGTGCAAGAGTTCGGGACGAGAGAAATGGGTTCGCTGTTGTAGCTGAGTGAAACGAAGTGGACTATAGCCCTTCCGCTGTCGGTCAATGAGTAGGTCAAGGATGATGAGGCACTGAGCGATGATCTCATTCATCGTGTAAGCTGTGGTCTTGTCGACATTGCCGATAGCCAGATCCTGATTGGCATGCGTGAGTTCCGCGCATCCAATGATGATATACCAGGAAATCTGCAACCATAACAGGAAGAGAGGGATAGCAGCCAGACTGCCATAAATGATGCTGTAGCTTGAGACCAGTACCTGCAAATGGATATAGACCATTTGGAGCAACATGATGCAGAAACTGGCTAACAGCGACGGCCACCAGGCATGTCTGACGGGCACTGGCGTATGGGGAATGCAGGTGAAGACACATAGGAAAAACAGCCACGTCAGCAGAATGGGAACGATGATGCCTGTTGCCCAGTGCATGACAGGGGTGATGTAACGGATAGCGGGCAGATAGTCCACGAGTATATAACTGTAGATCGTGAAGCAACTGCAGACGATGATGACGATTGGTGCACCGAAGATGATGGCGACATAATAGACCAACCGCTTCTGCAAGGGCCGGTCTTCCTTGACGCCCCAGATGTCATTGAACACACTCTCGATGTCCATGAAAAGACTGATCACACTCCAAAGCATGACGGCAATGCCGGCAATGACAAAGACTCGGGTATGAACATATTGGATGTAGGAATCAGAGAGACTCACGATGGCATTGTATACTTGCGGTTGGGCAGAGAAGACGTATTTACACCAAGAGAGAATATAGCTCTCAAATCCCAGTCCCTTGCCGATGGCGAAGATGATGGCAAAGGCAGGGATAAGAGACATGAAGGTGTTGAAAGTGAGTTGGGCCGCGAAGCCCCAGTGACGCTTGACAAAAAGATTTTGGTAGAGCAGATAACCGCGCTGGAGCAGATAGCCACCAAAGTCTTCCCGCCAAGGCAGACTATGGCTCGTCTCCATCTTGTCCTTGAGCTTTAGAATGGTATTGGGAATGTTCATATTCTACTTCTTCATTCAGATTTGGTTGCTATTGCAGGAGTAGGAAAGCGATTAATATCCTGCGGCCACAAGCGGTGCCACGATCTGGGCTATTGCTTCCAACCCGCACTTGTCGTTCTCGTCGAAAGCGCCAAAGTCCTCGCTGTCCACATCGATGACAGCGACGACCTCTCCGCCATGAATTACCGGTACGACAATCTCGGAATTGGAGCGCGAGGAGCATGCAATATGCCCGGGGAACTGATGCACGTCGGGGACTACAAGCGTTTGGGCCTTGTCCCAAGCCGTACCACAGACGCCCCTACCCTTCTCGATGCTGTAGCAGGCAACCGGACCTTGGAAGGGGCCTAACTGCAAACGACCATCCTTGACGACGTAGAAGCCAACCCAAAAGTAATAAGGAAGCTCTTCTTTCAACAGGGCAGCTATATTACCCAAAGCCCCTACCACGTTGTCCACACCATCGACCAGGCTCCTTGCCTGTGCCACCAGCTGCTGATAAAGTTGATCTTTGTTCATGGCTGTCATACATAAGATTCTATCTTTGGCAAAGATACGACTTTTCTTGGTCATACCCGAATCTTCTCTACCCTTTTCTTTCACAAAGCTGAAAGGAAGACCGCCAAAACACATTTCCACCCCCTCTTCGCTTTGAACTTTGAAATAAAAACGCTATCTTTGCAACGTAAGGATTAAAAAATGGAATTATGACAGCAATCGAACTAAAAGCATCCTTGCTCAACTCCATTAAGGAGATAGACGATGTCAATCTCATCGAGCGCATCAGCCGATATGTAAGAAAGGCTATCGGTGAAAACCAGAAGAACAAAATAACTAAGGCCGACTTGGTAATCGACCCGAGAGCCTTGGATATAATAAAGAATCTCAAAGGAGGCCCTGCTTTTGATGACAAGGCTGCCATTCATAAACATTGGGAGGAGAAATACAAATGATCAAGGCTTATCTGGATACTAATGTCCTTGTAGACTACTTCGCTCAAAGGCAGAACTTTTTTGTTGATGCAACTACTATCGTTAGTCTTGCCATCAACAAAAAAATTAAGCTTTATGTGGCAGCCATGTCATTTGCAACTGCAAGCTATCTCATGGAAAAGCACTATCACAATAATACCGCGGCCATCAAACTTGCTATATCGAGTTTCATCAAATATTGCGATGTTACTGTCGTTGACCGAACCACTATAGAGACTTCAATAGCTTCCGCTTTTGAGGACTTTGAGGACGGCATGCAGAATGCTTGCGCCGTAGAATGTAAAGCAGACTATATTGTTACGAGAAATGTTGATGATTTTGAAGCATCTACTTTAAAAGTTGTCACACCAACAGAATTTCTTAATATTTTAATTTCTCCTCCTTCCATTCAATAAATTCATTTTCTTATATCTATAATTTTCGAAAGTTATGCTTTTATCCACCACACCGACCATCGAAGGTCATACCATTAGAGAGTACAAGGGCATCGTGACGGGTGAGACCATCATCGGAGCCAACTTGTTTAAAGACCTCTTCGCCGGCATCCGCGACATCATCGGCGGACGGTCAGGCAGCTACGAGAAAGTGCTGCGCGAGGCTAAGGACACAGCCTTGGCAGAAATGCAAGAGCGCGCCGCCGACCTCGGTGCCAACGCTGTCGTCGGCATCGACATCGACTACGAGACCGTAGGACAAAGCGGTTCCATGCTCATGGTGGCAGTGAGTGGTACGGCAGTCATCATCTGAACCGATAATCCCGCTGCAAGTAGACACTTCCTGCCCATACTTACCTATGGGCAGGAATAGGATGACTCATGATTTTCTTTAAAACGACTTTAACAAGTGTTAACCTCGTAACTATTCTACTTCTGCTTACTATTGGTTACCTTTGCAATAAATAAACAGAAAGTCACCATGAAGAAAGTAGTCAGTCCCGAATATCTTACCTGTCCTATCCGTCAGGTCATCAGCCGCTTTGGCGACAAATGGTCGTTGCTTGTTCTCTATGCGCTCGACAAAAGCGATCGAGGAGTGATGCGTTTCAACGAGCTACATGCCCATATGAGCGACTGCTCGCAAAAGATGCTGTCCAAGACACTTAAGGAACTGCATGTAAGCCACCTCGTTGACCGGAAAGTCTACCCCGAGGTGCCACCGCGTGTGGAATACAGGCTCACCGATGTCGGCAAATCGCTCATCCCCGCCATCGATCCGCTCATAGGCTGGGCCAAAGAGCATTTCGATGAGGTGGTCAAGCCATAATCCGGTGGATGTCTGTCCTCACCTGGCGGATCGTCATCTACGGTATAGGGGGCGGACCCTCTTTTCTACTTTCTTTCCTTCCTGAGGAATGACACTTCAAAATCAAGGATTTTGGTACGATCTTATCTATTTCTGAACGATTGTCGGTGGTCGTCATAAATAGGAAACTTTAATTTTGCAGGCAAAAACAAAGGAAGAATGAAGAAACGTATATTACCACTCACCGTCATTTTGCTTACTCTTTGTGCGGCTACTCAAGCGATCACTGCTCAAGTAGCACCTCAAGTAGAATCCATTGCATCCTCAACCGATTCGGAAACCGTCGTCAAGAGCGCACCGCTGTATGGTAAGACCATCAACGTCATTGGCGACAGCTATGTGAAAAACCACAAACGTCCCTTTACGGAGGCATGGCACTATCTCGTTGCCGAGAAATACCACATGACCTACCGCAACTATGGGCGCAATGGCCGATGCCTGGTGTTCAACCGCGAGGCCGAGAAATGGGGCAAGCCCCTCTTGGATTTCTATAAGGAGATGAACGACACGGCAGACTACGTACTGGTCATTGGCGGCCATAACGACGCCGACTATATTGCGCGCGGAAAGGGCACCTTGGAGCAGTTCGAGACAGGACTGGACAGTCTCTGCCGTGGTCTCATTGCCAAATATCCCACGGCCAAGCTGGCTTTCGTCACACCCTGGCGCGTTCCACGTCCGTGCTTCAACGAGGTCATCGGCATCATGGTCAAAGTGTGTGGCAGATACTCCATTCCCGTCTTCAACTCCGCCGAGAGGTCGGGCATCTATGTTTGGGATGCCCAGTTCCGCAAACTGTTCTTCCAAGGACCCAACGACACGGCTCATTTGAATGCGAAGGGCCATCGTCTGTTCATGCGCAAGGGCGAGAGCTTCCTGCTCGGTCTGTAGACGGCAGGGAGACAGCACCGACAAGCTGCCTTGCATTGTGCTGTGGGGCGGGCCCATCTACCCGGTTTACGTCCCTGGAGCCCTACTTTATTTTCCTGAAATATTTCTTCGGGATATTGCCCCACCATCTTGGCGGATACTATTTCCCCTTGTTGATGATATAGATGCCCGCCGTAGCCAATGCGCCGGCAAGGACATATTTCCAATAGAACACTTCGTGCAGGCAGAGACAGAAGCTGGTCTATTTCACTACTTCATGCCTTGTCTATCTCCATCACATCAAGAAATTCATTGCGTTGCAGAAGACTTCCGAGAAATAAGCAAAAAGACAAAGAAGCGAGGGTATTGCTTGCATATCTGACGGATTCTGCTTAACTTTGCAGAAAACTCTGTCACATGATTCACTACAAACCCTTCCCACACATCAAAGATGCTGTTCGTAGGGCATTGGCTTCGACAGCCATTGCCCTGCTCGCTTTTCTACCATCGCGAGGTCAGGAGCCTGGCGTGCCACGCAGTCTTGCCGTAGCAAGGGCCAACCGCGTCAGCACCATCACCTACCAACTCGCCTTTGATATTCCCGACAACCTCACCCAGCCGGTCAAGGGACGACTGCGACTCTCTTTCTTGTTGTCCAACACTAAAGCCGACCTGCCCCTGGACTTCGCGGGAAAAGCCGTACAACCTCTCGCCCACATCAATGGCAAGACCTTCAAGGTGAAATGGCTGGACGAGCACATCCTGCTCCCTCACCAAGCGCTGCGCCGGGGCATTAATGTCGTCGATCTGGCGTTCACCGCCGACGACAAGAGCCTGAACCGCCATGCCGACTACCTCTATTCACTCTTTGTCCCAGCCAACGCCCGCACCGTGTTTCCCTGCTTCGACCAGCCCGACCTGAAAGCGATCTTCAGATGCAAGCTCCAAACTCCCAAGGGCTGGGCATCACGCTGCAGTGACTCCACCCACGTGCTGCCCACTTATCTGTTCTCGTTTGTGGCTGGTCAGTTCCAAACCAAGAGGGTCGTGCGTGACGGACGGCGGATGACTGCTCTCTACCGTGAGACAGATCCCGCTAAGGTGGCCCAACTCGACAAATGCTTCGACGAGGCTGCTCTGGCCTTGAGATGGTTGGAACGCTACACCTCTCGGCCCTGTCCCTTCAGCGACTACGGCTTCGTGGTGTTGCCCGGCTATCAGTTTGGCGGCATGGAGCATCCCGGCGCTATACAGTTTACCGACAGAGAGATCTTTCTCGGACCGCAACCCACTCCCGACGAGGAGATGACGCGCCTGCAGCTCATCGCCCACGAGACCGCTCACCTATGGTTCGGCGACATGGTCACGATGCGCTGGTTCGACGACGTTTGGACCAAGGAGGTGTTTGCCAATGTCATGGCCAGCAAGATAGCGCGCGAGCAGTTCCCACTGATCAACCACGACCTGAACTTCCTCAAATCGTATTATCCCAGAGCCATGTCGACCGACCGCACTCTTGGCACGCATCCTATCCAGCAGCCTTTGGACAATCTCAACCGTGCCGGACTGCTCTATGGAAACATCATCTACGAGAAAGCACCCATCATGATGGATAAGCTGGAGCAACAGATAGGACCCGACGCCTTCCGCGAGGGACTCAGACGCTATCTCAAGAATTTCGCTTACGCCAATGCCACTTGGAACGATCTGGTCGCTATCTTTGACTCCGTAGCACCCAAGGCTCATGTGCGACGGTTCTCCGACGTATGGGTTCGCGAGAAGGGTGCGCCCGTCATCTCCTGCCACCTGCATGGCGACATGCTCACCGTGAGACAGTCCGACCCTTTCCATCGATCTCTCTTCTGGCCTCAACGGGTCACCTATGGACTACTATGTGGCGACAGCCTCTTTCCCGTGACCGTGGACTTCAACCGCTCAGAAGTTCATGTCAAGGTACCCTGCCATCCCGAGACGATCATTCCCAATATCGACGGACAAGGCTACGGCCGCTTTGTCATCAACGACAGTGACCGGCAGGGCTGTGAGGCATGGATGACACGGCATATCCACGACGACAACACGGCGGCATACAGCGTACTGCTCACGCTCTACGACAACTTCCTCCTCCACGCCGAGCGCCAAGGGGTGTCCACCGCTGCCACGGCAGAGTTCTTCCAACTCTTGTGCAACTCGCTGACGCAATGCCAAGGCCAGCAGACGGCATCCACGCTCTGCCGCGACCTCTCCTCCCTACTTCACCTGACGACCGACAAGCCGCTACGCGACAGCATGGAGGACAGACTCTACGCACTCTCTGTCTCTCATCCTCTCAAAGCCGTCAGACAACAGCTGACACGCACTATGGCCAACGTAGCCACATCAAAAGCGACTACTGAAAGCCTCTATCGCAAATGGCAATGCCACGACGACACACTGCTCAACGAGCACGACTACACCCAACTGGCCTATCACCTCGCTCTCGTCCTGCCCGACAGCTGCCGGCATATCCTCGCCGTGCAGCGCCAACGCTTGAAAACGACCGACGAGCAACGGGAGTTTGACTTCATCGCCCGCGCCTGTACATCCGACAGTGCTGCCCAGCACCGATTGTTTCTCAGTCTCATCCCCAAGTCCGGTCGCCTCGTAGAGCCGTGGGCCGAGAGTGCTCTCTCGCTCTTATGCGACCCCACCCGAGAGGCGCAGGCCAACAACTACTTAAAACCAGGCTTGAACGCCATCGTCGCCATTCAACAGACTTCCGACATCTTTTTCCCCGGCTACTGGCTCTCAGCATTGATGGACAGTCATCACTCTGCCGAAGCCCGTCAAATCGTCACCTCATGGATTGCTGACCATGACCGACAAGCCGAATGGCAGCAGGGCTTGCGCGCCGCCCTGATGAACAAAATCAAAGAAAGTGCCTATTGGATGTTGCTCAGGCCGGAAGAGAAATAATGAATCATACACCTTATTATATATAGTAACCATGAACGTCTTCAAGAAAGAACTACTTGCTCTGAGTGCTACCTTGCTCTTCAGTCTCTCTGCCGCAGCGCAGAACAAACGCTTCGAACACAACTTCTATGTAGGTTTGGGCTATGCAACCGAATTTGCCAATGAGGAGGCCCCTATAGCTTTCCATGTCGGTTATGGACTGAACTGCTATCTCTCGCCCCATTGGTCCATCATGCCTGGCGTAGGCTACCGCGAGAAGGTATGGATAGGTGATGCCACCGGTGAAGAGGGGGCCTACGACTGCTCATTCATCGACATCCCGGTTCTCATCCAGTATCATCTCTCCAATCCACGTAAGAGTGGACTGGTGGTAGAATGCGGCCCCGTATTCTCCTTCATTGCCTCCAATAACCAATATTACATCGATGCTGACCCCAACCATCCATTGGACGATAAGGACATCTACCGGTCGTTCGATTTTGGTCTGCAGCCCGGTATATACTATCAGATGGGCAAGCACTGGCGGTTGGGAGTGCAAGGCCATGTCGGACTGCTCAACCTGCAAAAGGATTATCCGGGGACAACGGGGTCCTATCACTTCCATGACTGTGCGCTCACGCTCAATTTCCACTTCTAAATCAACGACTGAGCAAAATGCAACGCCATGCCTATTAAGCCACACATAGTGTAGATGCGATGAATCGTATTGGGTAGACAGTATGTGCCCCAATACGGGCAATGATAACTGGCGCCTTATCTTCCCTTGTTGATGATATAGATGCCCGCCGTAGCCAATGCGCCGGCAAGGACATATTTCCAATAGAACACTTCGTGCAGGCAGAGGCAGGAGCTGACGGCACCGACGACGGGTATCAGCGAGTTGTAGATGGCCACCTTGCCAATCGGGTTACAGGTGAGCAGTTTGTTATAGAGCGTGAAGCCCACCGTGCTGATGCAGATGAGCAGGAACAGCCACAACAGCCCTAAGGCCGTGACCTTCGGCAGCGCGCCCCCAAAGAGCAGGCCGCAGACAACAAGGATGATGCCGCCGATGGCGAGGCTGTAGCCTGTGCCGACAAAGACGTTCAGCCGTTTGCCGAGGCCGCGGGTCAGCAGCGACGCCGTGGCTCCACAGAGTGCGTTGAGGATGATCATGCCGTCGCCGAGCCAGGTGAAGCGACCACTATCGGCACCGCCTAAGTTCAGCGACAGAATGCCGGTAAAGCCGATGACACAGCCCACCACCTTGCGCAGCGTCATGCGGTCGCTCTTGAAAAAGATGCAGGCCAGGATGACCACCGAGAAGACGCTGAGCGAGTTGAGGATGGCTGCCCGAGAGCCCTCGCTATGGGACAGGCCTATATAGAAAAAGGTGTAATGGAGCGTGGTGTTGACAAGACAGAACAAGAGGATGAACCACCAGTCGGCGCGTTGTCTGATGTGGAAGTCCTTGTGGGTGGAGCGTGCCATGGCCAGCACCAGCAGTCCGGCAATAGTAAACCTGATGCCGGCGAAGAGCATCTTGCTGCCCGTCATCTCCGGTGTTATCTGAAACTCGCCATAGCCTAACTTGATGAGCGGATAGGCAAAGCCCCACGCGATGGCTGCTGTCAGAGCAAAGACAGCTACCCACAGCGGACGCTGGAAAATGGATATAGATTTGCTTGTTTTCATCGATACGGTCTCATTCACTTCATGGCGGCTCACGACTGCTATCGTCGTGCCGCACATAAAGCAATGCAAAGGTAAGACATTTTTTCAATATTCCACCGTATTGAAACACAATACTGTACTCGCATCGTCCCCATGCCAGTGGGTCGGTTTGTGCCAAATCGGAAAGTGTTTACTCCTTATTATATAAAAGGAGGACCCTGACTCCTACCTTTTTTACACGAATCGGTTTCTCATTGCCTTGGCAAACCTTACCAATGAGAGCATGATGGGCACTTCGGTAAGCACACCGACGGTAGTGGCAAGAGCAGCACCGCTCTGCAATCCGAACAGACTGATGGCTACGGCAACAGCCAACTCGAAGAAATTGGAAGCTCCAATCATGCCCGCTGGAGCCGCGATGTCGTAGGGCAAGTGCCAGGCTTTGGCCCAGCCAAAGGCAACGGCAAAGATGAGATAGGTCTGAAGGATGAGTGGCACGGCGATGAGCGCAATACCGCAAGCAAATCACTGCTTAATCAATAATGGGTTTGATTCTATTGGCCTCAAAATATTGTACCTCCCGTTCATTGGGTGCCGCGGGATACGATTACACCTGAGGAATAACCAGAGGAGCATAAGTAATCAGCGCAAGGCCCGCACATCATCCTCGAACGTATCGGGGTTGATGGCCCGCTTGCGCAGAGCCGTTCGGTAATTATAGATGGTCTGAGGAGAATAGAAGAGCAAGGTGGCTATCTCCACACTTTCGTCCACCCCTAACCTAACCAAAGCATAGATGCGCAATTCAGTAGTGAGGCCCCCTTTGCTCGAGACCTCTACCTTCTTACCTTCGCACAACAGCGCATTGAATTGGTCGACAAAGGTAGGAAACAGTTCCATGAAAGCTTTGTCAAATCTTGAATTAAACTCTATCGCCTCACTTTCCGTCAGTTTTGTAGAGTTGGCTTTCTGTACCAGCTCGCCTTCCTGGTGCGCTTTGATTTTTCTGACCACCAACTTTTGATAGTTGTTGAGTTTACCGATGTACAGGGCGCACAGGTCCATGAACAGTCGCATATACTTTTCGCGTCTGCTGTTGGCTTGTGTGAGTTGCTGATTCATCCGGGTGAGCAAGTCGTTTTGCCGGCTCACTTCCCGCTCTTTCCTGTTCAACTTCTTGTTCTGTCTCAAGATGACGACAAGGGCACAGAGAAGTACAACAGCCAGCACACCTAACAGATAGTTTTGCCGTGTTCTCACTTGTTTGCCATGATAGAGCTGTCGCTCATAGACAGCCATGATGACCGGCAACTTCTCTGAGATGCCGAGGATGCGCAGCTTGTTATGATAGAACTGGGCGTCGTCGAGCGAGAAGTAGAGATAGCGTGAAGCTCTTTCAGCGTTGCGCTCATCTTTCTGGAAGAGATGCATGGCCAGTTCCTGAAGCGAGAGGTTTTCTTTCAGAGGACAGAGCTGGTCAGAGATGGCCGAGCGTATGCTCCAATATTCATAGCGTTGCATCTGTCCCATCTCCTTATAGCACCGGGCCAGTCCATAGGTGGCGGATGCATAGGTTCTTGACGCTTTCGGGGCGCGACGCTCTGCCAAACCATAATAATGGAGTGACGTCTTGAGGTCATGGTCACGGTAATAGATCAGCTCGGCATAGAGATAACACCACAGCGCACTGCCCTTGTCGGCATAAGACAAGCTGCGCTGAATATATTCGTCACGTTTCTTGTCGTAAACGGCCACGAAGTCATTGCCTTGGCTGTACCCCGACCAATAGCTATAGATCCACAACCCGGTCCAGTTGTAGGTAAACCAGAGTTGTCGGTCCATCCCTGTGGTGTCCACACTTTGGAACAAATGCTCCGCCTCGCTGTAGTAGCCACTGGTGGCCAAGAGTAGGGCACGATGAAGCTGAGAGAGTGTGGTGTAGCGACGGTCGCCCAACGACACGGCCAGCTCATGTTCGCGCTTGGCGTAGCTCATGGCCGAGTCAAAGCGATAGGTATAATACTCGTCATACATCTTCTCATACAGAGCGAGCAACTTATGTCCGTCACGTGTGTAACGTATGCTGTGCCGCAGTCTGTCCAACCGCAGCTCTTTTTTATGCATGTAATCATTGCGATGCAACAGCACACTGTCAAGAGGCGCAAGCATCTCATCTGTGATGGCGGCCTGTGCATAGCAGAGGGATACAACAAGGAAAAAGATGACACAAAAAGCTCTTCTCATGATGATGATGATGGTTATCACGAGTGCAAAGATAACAAAATTTAATCAATTATACGACTTACTTCGCGTAAAATCTTCCATAAGCGTAACATTTTGGTTATTAGCAGCTTCCTAAATAATAATAGGTATGGTCAGTTTACTTTATCACTACTAATTCCACCAACACACCCTATTTTTCTCTAACTTTGCATCGCCAATACGAGACAACTCGTAGCTACCATTCATCGACAAATCTTTTTATTATAACCATAAATCAACCTGAACATGGCCAAACGTTTTTTATCATTACTCATTGTTGTCATATGCGCAACGCTCAACGCGATGGCGCAGTTGACCACTGTTAAAGGTAATGTGGTTGACAAGACCGCAGAGCCTATCATTGGTGCCAGTGTCACGATTACGGGTACCACCAAAGGCACCGTTACCGACATCGACGGCAACTTCACCCTGCAAGCCGATGCCAATGCCGAACTGACCATCTCCTATATTGGTTTCAAGACCAAGAAAGTGAAGGTGGGAAACGGAAATCTCAAGATTGTGCTGGATGAAGAGAACGCCTCGCTTGACGAGGTGGTCATCGTCGGCGCAGTCATGCGCAAGGGCGATCTGACAGGATCTGTGGCTATGGTGGACTCCAAGACATTGGAACAGTGTCCTGTGACCAATGTCAACGAAGCCATCCAAGGCCGCATGCCGGGTGTCTCTGTCATCGCCAACGCCAATCCTGCAGATGACAGCTCCATCAAGATTCGTGGTGTGAACACCATCAACTCCGGCTCCGACCCTATCTATGTCGTTGACGGCCAGGTGATGGACAACTCTTTCGGTGGATTCAGCAGCATCAACCCCAATGACGTGGAGAACATCCAGGTGCTCAAGGATGCCAGTGCCACCGCCATCTATGGTAGCCGAGGCGCCAACGGTGTGGTGCTGATTACGACCAAGAAAGCGAAGCGCGGCGAGGGCAAGGTGAGCTATGCCGGATTTATCAGTGCCACGACAAAGAGTCATCTTCCCAAGACCATGAGCGCACAGCAGTTGGGCGACCTCCGCATCGACGCCTTCGCCAACGGCTATATGCTCGACCATCCCAATGCAGACCGACAGACCTACATCAATAACACCTTGTTGGGCACTAACTTAGCCTTCAGCCCCGACGAGATGGATGCCTACAAGAACGGGAAGAGCTATGACTGGATCGACCAAGTGCTCAGAACGGGCATCCAGCAGGACCATACCGTCAGCTTTTCTAATGGCATGGAGAAAGGCAATGTCTACGTATCACTCAACTATAGCAGCAACAACGGCATTCTGGGACACAGCAACCAGGAGAAGTATAACGGTCGTGTCAACGCCGACACACAAATCAAGCCGTGGTTGAAAGTTGGTACAAACACCAGTTTCAACTATACCACCGACCACATGCACGACAACACGGTCTATACCAAAGCCCTCAACGGCAACCCGCTGCTGGACTATGCGCCCTACGCTGACCCTGCTACCATGCATACGGCTCCGTATGAGTATGTCTACTATCAGTCGAACAACTCCAACTACAACAACGAGTTCAACCCCTTTGCTATGGAGGAAGTGCAATATAAGCGCAACCGCCAGACGCTCTCTTCCACCAACTACATCAACATCAATCCTATCCAAGGCTTGAACTTCCGTTCCACGCTGGCCGTACAGATCAGCAATCAGAAATGGATGGAGTATATGCCCAGTGATGCGCCGACAAGTGTGCGCAACGAGCCGCAGAGCGACACCGCCGGTGACGCCAATGCCAAGCATGAGCGCTGGACACGTACCAACTGGCAATGGGATAACACCGTCACCTACGACCATGTCTTCAACAAGGTACACGCTCTGAACCTCCTCATGGGTACGTCTTTCACAAAGACAAAGGGCGACTACACCAAAGCCAAGGGCTATCGCTTCGCCAGCGACGATTTAGGCTATAAAAAACTCGACTCTGCCTCGAAGTTCGAGAGCACAGAGATTGGTTCAGACTTCTACACTCAGACGCTGATGAGCTACCTGATCAGAGGCAACTATGTCTATGCCAACAAATACTACGCTACGGCTACAGCCCGTCTCGACGGTTCTTCTAAATTTGCCAGTGGCCACAAATGGGGCTTGCTGCCATCGTTCTCACTGGCATGGGATGTGCGTCAGGAGAAGTTCTTGGAGAATGTATCATGGATGGACAAACTGAAACTACGCGTCGGCTACGGTGTAGCTGGTAACCAGGACATTGCCAACTACGTCTACGAATCATGGTACAACATGATGGCACTGCGCAGTAGTGTCAACGGTACCACTGTCGGTTCCGCATCCATCAGCCGCAGCACCAACCGCGGTACACCAGCACTGACATGGGAGAAGCAAAAGCAGCTGAACATAGGTTTGGACGTGGCTTTCCTCAACAACCGCATCAACGCCAGCTTTGACTATTTCAACACTGTCAACGACGACCTGCTCTTACAGCACTCACTGCCCACCACAACAGGGTTTGAGACGACTTGGGAGAACATCGGTCAGGTGAAGAACAACGGTGTGGAGTTCAACCTTAACGCCGCCATCATTCAAAACAAAAACGTGCAGTGGAATGCCAACTTCAACATCTCACACGACAAGAACAAAGTTTCGAAACTCTACGGTGATGTCAAGCAGATTCTCAACGGCACAGAGCGTGAAGGCAACATCTTCATTAACCAGCCTCTGCACACCATCTATACCCTTAAGACAGGCGGCATTGCCAACGAGAGCAATCGCAGTCAGTGGGAAGGACTCAACTACAATGGACATACCGTACAGTTAGGTGACCTGTTCCCACAGGACATCTCCGGTCCTAATGGCAAGCCCGACGGCGTCATCAACGAATATGACCGAACCATCGTTGGCCAGACAGACCCGAAGTGGTATGGTGGCTTCGCCACAGACGTTACCTACAAAGGATTTACCCTCAACGCCGTGTTCAACTATCAGTTGGGCGCCAAGAAGATCTCGCCCTGGTATGAGAGCCTAATCACCAGCTACGGACTCAGCCAGGCCAGCACCGACCTCCTCGACCGCTGGTCTGCCGACAATACCAATGCCAAATTCCCACGCGTTGTCACCAATACGAGCAACTACAACGGATACAAGGCATCAGACATGGACTTCAGCATCCAAAACGCCAGCTTCCTCCGTCTTGCTACGCTCTCACTGAGCTATAACTTCAAGCCAGAGCTGCTGAAGCACATCGGTTTTGAGGCCCTTCGCCTCTATGCCACGGCCAACAACCTGTTTGTCATCACCAAATATAAAGGTATGGACCCGGAGACCGGTGACACAGGCTATCCTCCATGCCGCTCGTTTACTTTTGGACTCAACTTCACTTTCTAACTCTTTTATGTCGCATACAATGAAAACAAGATATATAAGTGCCATCATTTTAGCAGGTGCGCTTCTGACGGCAACCTCCTGCACTGACCAGTTGGACCAGACCAACGAGACAGCCCTCTCAGAAAAGCAGGTGTACGAAAATATGGCCACGGCCGAGAAGAACGTTCTCAATATCTATTCCTCATGGAAAGAGAATTACCGCGATGAGCGTTGCTGGCTGACCCTCATCGGCACTGACGAGATACAAGCCGGAGCACTCACGGCCCTGAAAGAGCAGACCACAACATCCGCCGCCTGGGACTGGAACTGTGGATACCTCAACGCCGAGAATCCCAAGGTACAAGAGATGTGGAACTATCGCTGGCCCGTTATCGCCAAAGCTGCCGACGCCATCAACGCCTTGGAGGCCACCCATCCCGCTGCGGGCAGCAAGGGAGAGCAGCTCATCGCTGAGCTGAGCTTCATCCGCGGCTTCCTCACCCTGCAGTCCACCATGCTGTGGGGCCGGGTGCCCATCGAGGATGGCAGCGGCAACTACAGCCGCCGGTCGCTGAAGGAAGTATGGCAGTTCATCATCGACAATTTCACGGAAGCCACAAAAGCCGCTGAGACCAACGACGAGGGCCGTGCCAACAAATACGCAGGCTACGTGATGCTGGGCAAAGCTTTGATGAGCGCACCACAAGAGACCGGCCTCCGCGATTATGCCAAAGCCGCTGAAGCCTTCCGGACAGTTATCAACTCCGGCAAATATCAGCTCGACCCCGACTATGCCGACTTGTTTGCTTACGACACCAAGAAGGCTTCCAGTGAGGTCATCATGACACAGACCTTCTCCAACGCACGTGGATATGCCAATCAGGTGCAGTTCCAGATCGGCAGCCGTGCAGCACAGAACTGGTTCACTGACGGATGCTACTTTGCTGGTTACGACCACGCCGTACCGACCCACTACGCTTACAGCAGTGTCAGCGAGGGCGGCCTGTGGGAAGAAGGTGACAAACGCCGGGATGCGTCCATCCGCTATGACTTCTCATACAATGGTGTCACTCCAGACCTCAGCACACTCACATGGGAAGGTTTAGGTGATGACTACGATGAACTCAAGCCACACATCAAGAAATATGAGGATTATCGCACAGACAAAAACTCTGGACTGAACATCAGCAACATGTGGCTTTCCGGCAAGAGCATTCCGGTGCTGCGTTACGCCGATGTGCTGCTGAGCTATGCCGAGTGCCTTAATGAGCTCAACCGTACCGACGAGGCCATCACCTATGTCAACCAGGTGCGCCACAGAGCCGGTGTCGCCAATTGGACAAGCATGACACAAGAGCAGTTCCGCACAAAGATCATGGACGAGCGTATGCGTGAACTCTTCGGAGAAAACTGGCGCCGCTTCGACCTCATACGCACCGGCAAGTGGGAAGAACTGGTCACCAAGCGCAACAAATGGTGCGAGCGCAGTGTGGCCAACGGCACCTTTGTCAAGAGCAACATGATTCTGCCTATTCCTCAGACCGAGCTGAACCAAAACACACAGATGAGAAAGGGAGACGGCAGCATGGACCAGAACGAGGGTTATTAACCGTAAGACGGGCACAAGTCTTCTTGATGATTAACTTGTGCCCGTCCGCTATCAGGAACTTCGTATCGTCAGAATTTCAATAATGCATACAGAATCCATGAAAAAGCTATTATTCCTGCTCTCCCTGCTCATCCCGGCATTAGGGGGACAAGCTGCTGACAACAAAAACATTCGTGTCAGCACCGACAATATCGACCTTGTCCTGCAAGTAGGCGACAACGGCCGCCTCTACCAAGTGTACCTCGGCGACAAGCTGTCCACCGCCGCCGATGCTGACTTCAGCCATTTCAACTGGAAGATCAAGCCGGGCTCAGACGGCAGCTATGGCATACGCGGTCTCGAGGCCTATCCGGGTTCGGGCGGTGAGGACTTCTTCGAACCGGCACTGGCCATCACCCATGCCGACGGCAACCTCTCTACCTATTTATATTATAAAGGAAGCGAGCAAAAGAAGGTGAAGGGTGGCACCGAGACCATCATCCACCTTGCCGACGACCAGTATTCCGACGAGGTGACTTTGCACTACGTGGCCTACGCCAAGGAGAATGTCATCAAGACATGGAGCGAGATTCGCCACAAGGAGAAGAAACCTGTGACGCTGTGGCGCTATGCCAGCGGCATCTTCTATTTCAACGCCAACAAATATTTCCTGACCAACTACCACAGCGACTGGGCACGCGAGGGGCAGCCCGCCACACAACAGCTACAGTTTGGTAAGAAGATTATCGATACCAAACTCGGAACCCGCGCCGCTGAGCAGAGCGAGCCGTTCTTTGAGTTAGGCTTCGACGGTCCCGCCCGTGAGAACGAGGGGCGCGTCATGCTCGGCACCATCGGTTGGACGGGCAACTTCAGCTGCACGTTCGAGGTGGACAACATCGGCGGTCTGCGTGTCATCCCTGCCATCAATCCTTATGCCTCTGACTATGTGCTGCGCGCCGGTGAGACATTCAAGACCCCGGAGTTCATCTTCACGCTCAGCGACACCGGCACCTCACAAGCCTCACGCAACCTGCACGACTGGGCACGCCGCTATCAGTTGTGGAACGGCGAGGGCAGCCGTATGACACTGCTCAACAACTGGGAGAACACCGGCTTCGACTTCAATCAAGAATCGCTTGCCGAGCTGATGAAGGATGCCAAAGACCTCGGCGTGGATATGTTCCTGCTCGACGACGGATGGTTCGGCAATAAATACCCACGCAAGGACGATCACGCAGGCCTTGGCGACTGGGAGCCGACCCACAGCAAACTGCCCGGAGGCATTTCTGCGCTGACAAAGGCTGCCAAAGACGCTGGTGTGAAGTTCGGCCTGTGGATAGAGCCGGAGATGGTCAACCCGAAGAGCGAACTGTATGAGAAGCACCACGACTGGGTCATCGAACAGCCTAACCGCAAGACGTACTACTACCGCAACCAGCTCGTCCTCGACCTGTCCAACCCCGAGGTACAGCAGTATGTTTTCGGCATCGTCGACAAGCTGATGACCGAGAATCCCAACATCGTTTACTTCAAATGGGACTGCAACTCGCCCATCACGAATATCTATTCGCCCTATGAGAAGGGCAACCAGGGCAATCTCTACATCGACTATGTGCGCGGTCTCTACAAAGTTCTGGAGCGCATTCATGCCAAATATCCCAAGCTGGAGATGATGCTCTGCTCGGGTGGTGGTGCCCGCTGCGACTACGAGGCTCTGAAATATTTTGGTGAGCTCTGGGCTTCCGACGACACTGATCCCTTTGAGCGTATCTACATCCAGTGGTCCATGTCGAAGTTCTTCCCCGCCAAGGCCATCGCTGCTCATGTCACCAACTGGAACAAGCAGAGTTCTGTGAAGTTCCGCACTGATGTGGCCTCATCGTGCAAGCTCGGATTTGACATCGACCTGAAGTCGCTTTCCAAGGACGACTACCAGTATGTTCAGCAAGCCGTAGCCAACTGGCGCCGCTTAGAGGATGTCATTCTCAATGGCGAGCAGTATCGTCTCGTCTCGCCCTATGAGACCAACCATGCCGCCCTCAACTACGTCAGTCAGGACAAGGGCCATGCCGTGGCCTTCGCCTACGACTTGCATCCTCGCTTCGAAGAGCCTTTGCGCAACGTGCGCCTGCAAGGTCTCGACGCTGCACGCCGCTATACGGTGAAGGAAATCAACCTCATGCCTGGAAAGACGTCAGATCTCAGCTGCGACGGTCAGCAGTATTCCGGCGACTTTCTCATGAAAGTAGGACTCCCCATTCTGACGGCGACGCAAGGCACCAGCCACGTGCTGGAACTGACGGCAGAATAAGAAATCTAAACGAGTTAATGAAATTGTGGCCTCCGGGTGTATGTCGTATGGCATCGCCCGAGAGGCCACAGTTTCTTTCTGCCAACACACCATGGCGATCGTTTACCGATGTTTCTGTAATTTGGGTTAGCAACACCATAATTTGGATAAGCAATAAACGAATAGAAAGTAGTACCTTTGCACCTGGAAAATAAAACAAACAGTAGAAGTACATGTATATAGAAAACATCAACAGTCCCAAGGACTTGAAATCACTGACCATAGAACAGCTCGGCGTGGTGGCTGAGGAAGTAAGACAAGGTGTGCTCAACCGTGTGAGCCATCACGGTGGTCACGTAGGACCCAACCTCGGGTTCACCGAGGCTACGGTGGCCCTGCACTATGTCTTCGACGCTCCCGAGGACAAGATCGTCTTCGATGTCTCCCACCAGAGCTATCCCCACAAGATGCTCACCGGGCGCAAGGACGGTTTCCTTCATGTGGACAGCATGGACGGCATCTCGGGCTATTCCTCGCCACTGGAAAGTCCGGTATATGATAACTTTGAGATTGGCCACACCTCCACCTCCATCGCTTTAGCTACAGGTTTGCAGAAAGCCCGCGACATCCTTGGTGGAAAAGAGAATGTCATCGCCGTCATCGGCGACGGCTCGCTCTCGGGCGGCGAGGCTTTCGAAGGACTCGACACTGCCGCCGAACTGGGTACCAACATCATCATCGTCGTCAACGACAACGAGATGAGCATTGCCGAGAATCATGGCGGGCTGTACCGCAACCTCAAGCTCCTGCGCGAGAGCAATGGTAAGGCAGAACGCAACTACTTCCGGGCCCTCGGCTTCGACTACCTCTACGTGGAACAGGGCAACGATGTGGGCAGTCTCGTGGAAGCTTTCCGCAAGGTCAAAGACATCGACCATCCCGTGGTGGTGCACATCCACACCGAGAAAGGCCATGGCTACGCCCCCGCCGTGGCTGACAAAGAACGTTGGCACTGGAGCATGCCCTTCCATCTTGAGGATGGCAGCCCGCTCACCCCGTCGCAGGGTGGCAAGTCAATGGATCTGTTGCTCGGCGACTGGCTCTTCGAGGAGATGAAGCGCGACGAGAAACTCGTGGCCATCACCGCCGCCGTGCCCGCAGCCTTGGGCTTCACCAAAGAGCGTCGGGAAGCCCTCGGGAAGCAGTTCGTCGATGTGGGCATTGCCGAGGAAGAGGCTGTAGCCCTTGCCTCAGGCATGGCTAAGAGAGGTGCACGGCCGGTGTTCAGCACCTACGCCACCTTCCTCCAGCGCACCTACGACCAGTTGGCACAGGACCTCGCCGTCAACGGCAATGCCGCCGTCATCAACGTGCTCGGCGCCAGCGTCTATGGCATGAACGACTTCACACACATCTGCTTCTTCGACATTCCCATGATCAGCCATATCCCTAACCTGGTCTATCTGGCTCCGACCACGTGGGAAGAGCTGCGCGCCATGGAGAGCTGGGCCATCCGGCAGGATAAGCACTCGGTGGCCATCCGTGTGCCTGCCTTCGGTGTAGCTCATTCCACAGAAGCTGTAGACAGTGACTACAGCGACTTGAACAAGGCTGTGGTGACTCATCGTGGCGACCGCGTGGCCATCATCGCCGTGGGTGACTTCTTCCAAAAGGGTGAGGCTGTGAGGCAGCTGTTGGCCGCAAAAGGCATCGACGCCACGCTTATCAATCCGCGTTACCTCTCCGGCCTCGACGAGCAGCTCATGGACGAGCTGAAGGCCGACCACACTGTCGTCGCCACTATCGAGGACGGCAGCATCGATGGCGGCTATGGTGAGACGGTAGCCCGCTTCTATGGCCCGTCGGCCATGCGCGTGCTCAACTTCGGTGTGCGCAAGATGCTCTACGACCGCTATGACGTAGACCAGCTGCTCACCGACAACCATCTACAAGACCAGCAGATTGCCGACGACATCATGCAGGTCGTCAACAGCATCAAATAGCAGACCAACAAGTGCTTATATCACAACAATAATTACAGCGGGCACTCCTTTGACAGGGGTGCCCGCACAGTTGTTGATGCTCTTTTATATACAACTAATTGAGTTCATGCACCAGTTAGTAAGCTGCACTTCAACCCTTTGAGGCCTTCCTTTAAACAAACAAAAAAATCCCGAGATTATTCCCGGGATCAAATCGCGAAGCGCTCTAGATGAAAAAGCCAAACGACAGTGTCTTGAATTTCATACTATGTCCGTCCTTAAGCAGGTCGCAGGGGCTATACTTGAAATAGAGAGAATAGCCGAAGAAATTCATAGTAGCCATAAAATCTACTGTAACAGGCTTTACCTCAGCATTATTCGTAGACTGCTTTACGGTTTTTCCGTTTTCTTTCCATTTGGTCTTTATACTGCTACTCATGTTCAGGTTAAGTACTGGTCCCAGTGAAAAGCCAAAGTTTTTGGAATAATAATGATAACGGAGAGGGAAGTTCAGGCTGAACACCTTGATACGTGAGAACTTAGGTGTAACGCCGTCTGCATACTGACTGAGCTTTATTTCGTCGTTCTCAGTCTTTACAAAGCACGTGTTACCCTTGATTCGGTAATTGCGCCAATCTAATCCTATGCCCAGCGAAAAACAATGACTACCGTTCCAAGGATACACTCTCACATCAGTAAGCCACCATAGCTCCCAAGAGCTGAACATTCTGAAGTCAGCCTCTGAGGGCATTCCCGGTGCGCCATTGAAGCCAACAAAGAAGTTACCGACAATCTCTGTCGAGGGGTAGGATGTAGCCTTAGAAGAATTCTTCGCAATAGGCCAAAGATTGATGCTCCAGTTCTTGCCCATCTCACTGGTGCTCACATAATTGCTGTCAACAAGCTGTATGGTGTTGCTATACTTAAAATCGGGGTTGCCCTCTTTGCCTCTTATCATGATAGTTTGTGCCGAATCTGACGTGATAACAACCACCTTGTCGGCCTTGTTCACTACGAGTGTGTCTTGCTCTGCCTCATTTCTTCCAAACATACATAGTGGGAGAAAGGCCATCAAAATACTTAATAATAATTTTCTCATTGCTTATTGTTTTTTCTTGTTATTATTCCGTTAGTCCACTACCCTATCAGCTTCCGCAGTTCGTCTATGCTGCCCACGCTCCCCTCCATATATACCAGGGTGATGGAGCGGTATTTGCCGGAGCCCGAAATAAGGTAACACAAATAGCGATTGGTTTTGCCGTGCGGTACAAAGCTCATGATGAGTGATGACTTTTTGCCTTTGCTGCGCAGCTCTACACTTACGGCATGCTGCCGGTCATGCTCTATCAGATTGTCTATCTCATTCTTTTGCTGTATGCTGGCATTGAACCTTACGCTATGATAGAAGTTCAACCTATATTTACTGAGGGCACGTCCCCTTACCTTAACCTCCACCATCTGGTCTTGGGGAACCACTTTCCCTGCAAAGACAGCATTGGCATGCAGTCCACCTTGCGCCATTACCATACAGGGAATAAGCCATATCATTAAGAAAAACAGAACTTTCTTTTCCATATCTTTATTTTTTTCAGTCAGTCATATCATTGGTCAGTCATCAACACTTCTTGCAGTTGCCCATCTACAGAGTTGCTTTCCTGCATGTCTATATCATCCATCGTCCTCACAACCTCCGAACGTATTGTGCCCACATCGGTGGTTTTCTTACCATATATGTAGGCTACGCTATAGTTCATGCCAGCGTCAATCCATAATGCGGCAGAAGCAACAATCACCAGAGCTATGGCAGCTGCGCTTGCTATCCGTATCAGTTTGCGAGTGGCAAACGGCCTGGCTGCCTTTTGCTCACCAGTGTCTTGAATGCTTCCCAACCCCAAGATGAGTTCTCTCATGGGCAGAAGGTCATCATCCACACGCTTTTCCGCGAAGTAGTGATAGAGATATTGCTCCTCTGCAAGAGATGTTTCTCCCGCCATGAACTTTTCTACCAACTTATGAATATCATACATCTTCTTCATACACCTTATATATATTGTTGCGTCCAGGCTCAAGCCCTACTTTGCATTTGCTTCACTATCATTTCTCTCAATGCCTGTCTGGCTCTGCTCAAAGCCTTTCTTACAGCCGGCTCTTTCATGCCCATGTAGCGGGCTATATCGGCCATTTCCATACCATCTATATGCCTCAGCTGTATAATGGTTTGTTGCAAGACAGGCAGATCAGCTATGAGTGACATCATTACAGCAATGCGTTCGTCTTTTTCTTCAGACTGCACGATGTCGCAATCATCTATGTTCAGCGTTGCCCTTCGTCGCCTTAGCTCGTCCACGCATTGATGCCTGACCAGCGTAAGAGCTAAAGGAAGCAAGGGCGAGTGCAACGTGTCTACCATCTTCCACAGGCGAACGAGCACGGATTGCACAGCGTCTTCGCTGTCAGCCCCATTCTTCATGTAGCCCATGGAGGTGGCTAACAGCCTAGGCCTGATGTCTTTCACTTCCTTTTGAAACTCCTCTTCGGTCATCTTTTTTGTTGCATTTCTAATCTTATTACGAACATTCCGCGCTTTTGTGACACAAATTTACAAAAAAATTATCGTCAAATCGTTTTTAGACTCTCATATTGAACAATAATCAGGTAAGGGTCTTTGCTGGCAGACGCCAGCAAACTGCGTTTATTCAATGTATGTTAGAAAGTATTTCCGGGCTGAATAGATGGGAGCAGATGCCGTTTCTTTCTTCATATTCTGATGGCTCACAGTTCTTGAATAATGAACAACCTATCCACAGAACTTATCCGCTGCGGCGATACGGGTCAGTTGCGAAAGCCTGTGGCTGATCCGGAGAAATAACAAGATTTTTCGTTATGGATACTCATATTCTAATAGAAAAGTTGTATCTTTGAAGCAAAGTTGACGAGGAAAGGTAAGATTATGGCAACCAATTCTTCGTAGCCAGCATCACCAGCTTCATGCAGGAAACCAAATGGGCTGTTAGATGAAATATTGGGTAAGTTCAATCAAACTTAATTGTAAGGATGGAAGACAGTCGCAACAAATCAAATGGCAATCTAAAGGAGTTTGTTGATGAAATACGGGAAATCATCGACCAAGCTCGTAATCATGCAGCCCGGAGTGTGGACCAGGCCCGCGTGCTCATGTATTGGAATATCGGCAAGCGGATATTCGAGAAGGAACAGCAAGGAAAAGAACGTGCTGATTATGGGTCTTTCCTTTTAGAGACTTTATCAAAGAATCTCGCACCGATATATGGCAGTGGATTCTCGGTAAGGCAACTGGAGATATGCCGTAAGTTTTATCGTACTTATCCAATTGCGAACACACTGTGTTCGCAATTGAACTGGTCGCAATACAAACTGCTTATTGCTATTCCGGATAAAGACAAGCGGGAATATTACCAGCTTGAAGCAGTCAATGAGGGATGGTCTAAGCGTCAGCTGGAGCGTCAAATCAACTCCATGCTGTATGAACGGTTGCTGATGAGCAATGACAAGGAGAAGGTATTGGCCGTGGCACGGAAAGAGCGTACGCCCGAATCTCCATTGGAAATCATCAAAGACCCAATGGTCCTGGAGTTTCTCGGACTGGAGAGGAAACCAACCTATTATGAGAAGGACTTGGAGAGCGCGCTCATCTCCCACATTGCTGATTTTCTTCTTGAACTGGGCAAGGGATTCTCCTTTGTCGCAAGGCAGAAGCGACTGCTGATAGAAGACGACGAATATTTTGCAGACCTTGTGTTCTACAATCGACTGTTGCGCTCGTTTGTTGTCATAGAGTTGAAAACGCACAAACTGACCCATCAGGATTTAGGGCAGCTGCAACTCTACGTCAATTATTACGACCGGTATGAGAAGCAACCCGACGAGAATCCTACGATAGGGATACTCTTGTGTACGGACAAGAACGACACGGCTGTACGCTTGGCACTACCAGAAAATAACAAGACAATCCTTGCAAGTAAGTACCAGCTTTATCTGCCTACGTCTGACCAACTCATCGAACAGATTAATCAGGTGAAGAAGCTGGCAAGCAACAACCTTCACAAAAAGTAGCAGCCTTAGAAACATGCAACAAATACTCCATTGGATATTTTCCCCGCTCATCATTTGGGAAATCTATTATTGCGACAAGAAGTCCAAGTACGAACTGGATGTCATGAGGATATACAATTCGCTATGGGCAGGAGCGTTCCTAATTCTGTGGGGAACGGCAGTCTTGTTGATTTTGCTTAGCTACTCATTGCATATAGCTTTGCTCTACGTTCTCGGCCTGCTATTCGTGTTCTTAGCATTCGCCTATCCATTACTACAGGATTTCGTTCTAAAGAGGAAGAAATATGTAGAGAACCTGATAGAGCAATATAAGACGATGGAGCCTGATGAGCAAAGGAGCCTGGCCAGAGAAGGCTGGTATCGCCGCTTCATGCCCGTCATAGGATTTGCGGTTCTCCTCTTTTCATTCATGATATATTCTGCTCTGGCGTAATACGGTATTCGCCCTTCTTCAGGAAAAAGCATCGGAGACGGCCATCCATGATGAAGAACATCAGTAGACTCTAATAGCCAAAGCACTCGACTATCAATGTATCATTGAATGTGCCTATTGCTATTTGTATCGCGTGGCGACCGTTCTATGATTGTGTACCGGTCGTCACACGATATTATTTGGTGCGACGCAACTGGGATATGGCGAACAGATACCCCAAAGAAGAACCGAAAGAAGCTGAGCGTGCAGCCCACGGTGCAGTTGTCTTCTATCGTCCTCTCATGATCTCAGCGGCTTTGTCTCTCTCTGAAGAGAAATCAAACACCTGGTATATATCGACTGCGTTTTGCGGATCTGTGATGCGGTGGGCCATCATGCCCAGTGCCTTGAACTTGGCATCACTGAATGAGAACAGCTTGAGCAAACCGGCCACCTGACTGCAACTGAACCAACAGCCAAGGCACGCTACTTCGATAAGGTCAAAGCGATTGTTGTCAAAACTTGCGTCCCTCACCTTATTATATAATATTGTGAACGACTCGTCGTCGAGACTGTAATAGCCGGGAACCGGCACTGGCACAGCCGGACCGGCACCAGGGCGGCCACCATAACCCACGGGTGTGTTGGACTGGTAATCGATAGTAGAGGACTGACAGGCCCTCACCCGATTGTTCCTATCGAAATACACTACGATGTGATAGGTGAAGTTGCTCATGAGCGGACTTTTAAAATACTCCCATGTCTCACCACTCTCATCAAAACTGATGTTGTCTGGTTGACCCAAGATGCTCGTCACCTGTTGCTTGGTCATGTCGCGCTCAACGTGAGACTTTTTTGCCATCATACTTAAACTGCCAATCAGCAGCATCAGGCAAACGAGAAAGAAATGTCTGGCTAATCTGTACTTCATATTTGTTGTTTTTATATTGTTCTACGACAAAGATAACTATCTGTATGGGAAATGACCGTAGACTTTTCCCTATCCGTCCTTAGGGAAAGACCTATAAGTAGTAAAAGGGGAACCATGCGGACTCCGCGGAACCCAAAGCGGACAAGACCACAGACATATGGGCACTGCCCAACAAATGAGTTAGCTCCCGTCATCAGCGCACCTGGTTATCCCTCATGACTTCCTTCTGGTATCATCTGCTTTCTTGGCATCTGTCGCTCTTGCAACCACTCAACCACTGGGAGATGATGGACAACGATGGCGGTAAGCCCGTCAAATACGAACTGCAACTTGCAACCACTCAACCACTGGAAGAAGATGGACAGAGCGGGTACAAGGAAGAGCAGAATGAAACGGGAAAAGCACACTGAAGCGCTTTTGCAGTACAAAGATAAAACAAATATCTTGTATAAGCAAGTGTTTCGGATCTTATAACTGCAACTCTGGGTGCAATTGCACGCGTTTTTGCAGTTGGTCTCGTGCACAGAAGAATGTGATCATAGATTAAATGCCATAATCTTTAAGACCCTGTCAAACGTCAAACTGGAAGGAAGCTGTGTAGCAAACACGATGGATACAAAAAATCCCACGTAACCTGTATGGTTGCGTGGGATTTTATATTTTATCTTATAAGTCTTTATCTGACTTTCTCAACTTACTTGACTTCCTCGAAAATACTCCATGCTGATTATCAGCTGTTTACCTTTACTTGGGACAAATATGGATTGCTTCTAAGATAGGAATAAATAGAGAAAGATAAACATCAATAAGAATGATTCTAACAGGTGTACGGCAAATAAGTAGTTAACGTTTGATAACGCCACACACTGGGAAATTTCACTCTTCCTTGGGGTTTTTCATAATAGATTTCAAGGTAGGGTGTCAAGTTTGTGTATAACTTCATAGCCACTTTAAGGGGCTAATTTATAG
>URCI01000016.1 GCA_900546345.1 uncultured Prevotella sp.
AGGTAGTGGTGCGGCTGCCACGGTGAGAAGTGGCGTGCTCCGGCGTGCGCTGGCCATAGACCACGGTGACGGCGAGGCGTTGACCGGGTCGGAGCACATATTTAAAGGCATCAGAGTAGATGTCCTCTCCTGCTTCAAGGGTGAGCTGGCGCTTGCCGTGGAAGGTCAGGTAGGTGACGGTCTTGGCATTGATGCGTGCATGGCAGGGCACCACGTTGGTCTCTTGCTGCTCGTTCAGACAGGACGGAGCGTCGGCGGGATCAGCGACATACACCGCACGGATGTCCACGGGTCCATTGCCGAAATGGTTGCTGAGCTGCATGCGCAGTGTGGTACCTCCCATCGACACGTGGATGATCTGCCGGGCTGCACGGTTGGAGAGGCTGGTCTTGGGCATGTCACCCGGCCCGGTGAACTCCGGTGCTGTCGCCCATGTGCCTTCCCAGCGCTGGTCAGCGAGAAGGGGAGAGGTGACTAATAATAATAAGGAGAGAAGCAAATAGAATAATTTGTTGATCATAGTTTTTATAGTTAGCCTCACCCCCGAACCCCTCTCCCAAGGAGAGGGGAACAGTATGCTTCAGGGGATCGGAAGATTGGACGTGAATGATAGTAATCTTGTCGGTAATTCCTCCCCTCTCCTTTGGAGAGGGGTGAGGGGGTGAGGCTCCTATTCAGCGATGAGATAGAGCACACGGCTGGACCATGTGGTGCGGTCGTTCCAGTCGATGTTGTGGTTCATCGGCATCTCCAGACCGTGCTCCATGAGGTACGCGCCGGAGTAGCTCTTGCCCTCGCAGTCGAGTGGTGTCTTGTCGATACGGTCGAGCTCATGCACCTTGTAGCGCTTGGCAGGATCGAGACCGGCCATGCGCACGCGCGGCACCTGTTGACCGATATACGACTCGTACTTCCACCAGTACCACACAGCCTTGTCCTTGCTGTCACTGACATACATCAGGCTGGCGAGACCCTGCTTGTCGTAAGGGCTCTGCAGACGGTAGATGTTACCCATCTGCACCACGGGGCGTATCTGTTTATACTCTGCGATGGCGTTGCGGCAGAGCGTCTTCTCTGCCTCGGTCATGTTCTTAGGCTGGATCTCCATGCCCAAGCGTCCGCTCATAGCCACGTCAATGCGGAACTTCAGCGGCACGACACGGCGTGTCTGATGGTTGGGCGATGCCGAGATGTGGCAGGCCATCGCCATGGCCGGGAAGAAATAGCTTGTGCCCCACTGGATGTAGATGCGCTGGAGGGCATCGGTGTCGTCGCTTGTCCAGAACTCATCAAACCAGGGCAGCACACCCCAGTTGACACGGCCACCACCGCTGGCGCAGTCCTGGATGATCAGGTTGGGGTATTTCGCACGGATGCGGTCGAGTGTCTTGGCAAAGCCACGGTAGTAGTCGATGTAAAGATGACTTTGATTGTCCATGGAGAGATACTGTGAGCCGTGGTTCATAATGTCCATGTTGGCATCCCACTTGATATAGGCGATGTCGGGGTGCTTCGTCAGGAGATTGTCAACGACCGAGAAGACGAAGTCCTGAACCTTGGGGTTGCTCATGTCGAGAACCAGCTGCGTGCCGCCGCGCCCGAGCACGGGGTTTCGTCCCGGGGCCTTGATGACCCAGTCGGGATGCTTTTCATAGAGCATGCTCTTGGTGTTGGTCATCTCGGGTTCAATCCAGATGCCGAACTTCACGCCGTGTTTCTTGGCATTGTCGAGGAGCCCCTCGATGCCGTGAGGCAGTTTGTTTTTGTCGACCACCCAGTCGCCGAGTGCGGCATTGTCGGTCTTGCGCGGATATTTCTCGCCAAACCAGCCATCGTCCATGACAAAGAGCTCGCCGCCCATATCGGCGATGTCGCCCATCATCTGGTCCATGCCCTTCTCGTTGATGTCGAAGTAGACGCCTTCCCAGCTGTTGAGCAGCACCATGCGCTCCTTGTCGCCGTGAGCGAGCATATACTTGCGTCCCCAGCGGTGGAAGTTGCGGCTCACGCCGGAGAGTCCCTCTTTGGAGAAGGTCAGGGCCAAGGGAGGTGTGACGAAGGTCTCGCCACGGCGCAGATGGTATTCCGAATTGGTCTCATCAATGCCTGCGAAGAAGTAGTGATAGCTGCTGTTGTCGGTGACAGTGCGCAGTTTGTAGTTGCCGCCATAGCAGAGGGCAGCACCGATGACGTCGCCGCTGTTCTCCCGTCCTTTGCCGTCGAGCGAGAACATCATCTCGGCGTGGGCAGGCTGCGTGTTGTGCACACCGGCATGACAGCCCACGATGAGCTCACCGGGATTCAAAGGCTCGGTGGTGACATTGGCCTCACAGGCCCATGCACCACTAAGATGGCTGGCCCACACATTACCGCGCCGGATGGGCAGCATGGCCGAGGCGAAGGAGGTCAGGGTGACGGTGCCCTTTTCCTTATTGGTGATCTCTGTCCATGCCTCGATCATGTCGGCATCGGGATAGGTGCGGTACTTCAGATCGACATAGAGGTTATATACGGGATCCTTAAGATGGATGGTGGTCACCTGGCCCTGGGTATCAGAACCGGTAACGACGAGTTGTGTAGAGAGGTTGCCATCAGCGTGACGGCAGGCAAAGGCTGCCGGGTCGGGGCAATCCATACCATAGGCAGGATAGGCATCCATGCGGCCGTCCTGTGGACGTTGCAATGTCTGCAGGTCAGCGGTGGAGAGCCGTGAACCGAAATAGACATATTCCGGCTGACGTCCCTCGTCAGCATTTAGCACCAGAGAGAGATGTGGCGACTGCACGAGGATCTGCTTGGCCAAGGCCGACAGTGGGAGGCAGAGCGCCAAAGACAACACGAGTTTCCGATAGTTCATTTGTTGATAATAGATTTAAATATTTGACTTGGTTTTATGCAAAGTTAAGAAAAAAACAACTACCTTGTCTCACTTTACCGAAAAAAAAGCGGTGTGAGACAAAAATCGGGTATAATTGTATCAATCGACAAAAAAAGACGGCCCCAACGGACCGTCTTTGTATCGTCACCTCGTAGAGGTAATTTCCCCCTTCACCTCTTGGTGAGAGTTGTAGAGAAAAACTTGTTATGCTTTCAGTTTTTTGTCGACCTGCTCAGCCACTTCCTTGCCACTGGCCATGGCGCGCACCACGAGGCTGGCACCAGAGGCAGCGTCACCGGCAACAAAGACGTTGTCGGGGAACTGAGGCTGCTGTGGACGCAGGAAGCCCATGGCGAGGAGCACCATCTCGGCAGGGATGATCTCGGGATCCTTGGCGGGTTTCATCAGCGGACGCCCTCCCTCTGGATTCGGCACCCATGTGATCTCCTGCACCTTCACACCGGTGAGCTTGCCGTTCTTGCCGAGGAACTCCAGTGAGTTGATGTTCCAACGGCGCACGCAACCCTCCTCGTGAGAAGAAGTCGTCTTGAGTGTGCGCGGCCAGTTCGGCCACGGATTCTTAGGATCATCGGGGCCCACGGGCGGCTTCGGCATGATCTCGATCTGCGTCACGCTCTTGGCACCCTGGCGATGAGCCGTTCCGATGCAGTCAGAACCGGTGTCACCACCGCCGATGACGAGAACGTTCTTGCCCTTGGCGTTGACGAGCTCATCGCGGCTGAACTCCTGTCCGGCGAGCTCTCGGTTTTGCTGTGAGAGCATCTCCAGCGCGAAGTACACGCCCTTGAGGTCACGTCCGGGAATCTTCAGGTCGCGGGCTGTCGGCGTGCCGGTGGCGACGACCACAGCGTCGTAGTCTGCGCTGAGCTTGTCGATGGTCACCGTCTTGTCCTTGCCGAGTGTCGGGTCGTTTTGTATGTTGGCAGCGATCTCGCCTTTGTCGTCAGCACTCTTCTTCTTGGAGTCGACGAGCTTCACGCCAAACTCAAAGACGATGCCTTCCTCGCGCAGCAGTTTGAGGCGGCGGTCGATGATCGACTTGATGAGCTTGAAGTTAGGGATGCCGTAGCGGAGCAGGCCACCAGCATCCTCACGGGCGTCGTAGACGGTCACCGTGTAGCCCTTCTGGTTGAGGCGTGTGGCAGCTGTCAGTCCTGCGGGGCCCGCGCCGACGATGGCCACTTTCTTGCCATTGCGCTCCGGTACGTGTGGCTTGACATAATCCTCACTGAAGGCATGCTCGATGATGGCAGCCTCGTCCTCGCGGTTGGTGGTCGGCTCATGCTCCATGAGGTTGAGCACGCAGGCCTTCTCGCAGAGTGCCGGGCAGATGCGGCCGGTGAACTCCGGGAAGTCGTTGGTCTCGGTCAGCAACTCGTATGCCAGCTGCCAGTCACCGCGGTAGAGGGCGTCGTTCCACTCTGGCGGTTTGTTGCCAAGGGGGCAAGCCCAGTGGCAGAAAGGTACACCGCAGTCCATGCAGCGGCTTGCCTGCAGTCGGCGGTCATTACTGTTGAGAGTCTGCTCCACTTCGCCGAAATCGTGGATGCGGTCATGTATAGGGCGGTAGCCGGCTTCCTTGCGCTCCACCTCTAAAAATCCTCTTGGATTACCCATATCTTCTTAATGTTGAATGTTCAATGTTGAATGATGAGTTGTTTTCAATGTTGAATGTTGAATGTAGAATGATGAATGTTGTAATAAGTCAACATCCATCATTCATCACTCATCATTCCTAATAGTCTCTCTGCATGTCAGCGATCTTCTGCTGGAGCTTCTTGACCTGCTCTTCCTGCAGCACACGCTTGTACTCGATAGGCACAACCTGAATGAACTCCTCGACGTAGTGGTTCCATTCGTCGAGCATCGTGCGGGCGAGCTTCGAGCCGGTGTAGAGATAGTGCTGGCGGATGAGCTCATGGAGCTCCTTGCGGTAAGTGGTCTCCTCTACGAGGTTGATTTCCACCATGTCCATGTTGCAGAAGTAGTCGAAGTTGTGGTTCTTGTCCCAGACGTAAGCCACACCACCACTCATACCAGCGGCGAAGTTGCGACCAGTAGGACCGAGGACGACGACACGTCCGCCTGTCATGTACTCACAGCAGTGGTCTCCGGCGCCCTCCACGACGGCGATGGCACCCGAGTTACGCACGGCGAAGCGCTCACCGACCTGTCCGTTGATGTAGAGCTCGCCAGAAGTAGCACCATACAGACCCGTGTTGCCGGCGATGATGTTGTCCTCGGCGTTGAAGTTGCTGCGGATCGGGGGCAGGATGGAGATGCGGCCACCGGAGAGACCTTTACCGAAGTAGTCATTGGTCTCGCCCTCGAGTTTAAAGCTTACACCGTGAACGAGGAACGCACCGAAGCTCTGACCGGCAGAGCCCTTGAACTTGATGTTGATGGTGTCCTCGGGCAGGCCTTCCTCGCCATACTTCGAGGCGATGAGTCCGCTGAGCATGGTACCTACAGCACGGTTGGTGTTGCGGATGGCATAGTCGAGGTTGATCTCTTCCTTCTTCTCGATGGCGTTTTGTGCGCTGGCGATGATCTGCTGGTCCAGGAGATCATGGATGTCGTGATCCTGCAGCTTGGTGCAGTAGAGCGACGAGTCGCCGGTCTCGCGGTGGAGCAGGTTGGAGAAGTCGAGGCTCTTCCATTTGGCCACCGTCTCCTCGTTGACATTGGCTTCCTCAGCCTTGATGTCACGCGGCACGATGAGCTCGGTGTGACCGACTATCTCATTGAGCGAAGTATAGCCCATCTCGGCGAGATACTCACGCACCTCCTGAGCGATGAACTTCATGTAGTTGACAACATTGTGATAGCTGCCCTGGAAGTGTGCGCGCAGTTTCGGATCCTGCGTGGCGACACCCATCGGGCAGGTGTTTTGCGAGCATTTACGCATCATCACACAGCCTAAGGTGATCAGTGCGGAAGTACCGAAGCCAAACTCCTCAGCACCGAGCAGGGCCATGAGGATGACGTCGAGTCCGGTCTTGAGTTGACCATCGACTTGCAGACGGGTCAGTGAGCGCAGACCGTTGCGGACCAGCGTCTGCTGTGTCTCGGCAATGCCGATCTCGGGCGAGATGCCTGCGAAGCGCATACTGCTGGCAGGACTTGCACCCGTACCGCCCTCTGCGCCGGAGATGACCACCAGGTCGGCCTTGGCCTTGACGACACCGGCAGCAATCGTGCCCACACCGCTCTCAGCAACGAGCTTCACGGAGATGGCGGCCTTGGGGTTGACATTCTTCAAATCGAAGATCAACTGTTTGAGGTCCTCGATGGAGTAGATATCGTGATGAGGCGGCGGCGAGATGAGGGAGATACCCGGAATGGAGTGACGTGTCTTGGCAATGATGTCATTGACCTTATAGCCCGGCAGCTGTCCGCCCTCACCCGGCTTGGCACCCTGTGCCACCTTGATCTGTATCTCCTCTGCGTTGACAAGGTATTCTGTGGTGACACCGAAGCGTCCGGAAGCCACCTGCTTGGTCTTACTGCTCAGGCTGATGCCGTCGACCGTACCGGAATAGCGGTCGCGGTCCTCACCGCCCTCACCAGTGTTGCTGCGTGCGCCGAGGGCGTTCATGGCCAGAGCCAGCGCCTCGTGGGCCTCCTTGCTCAGGGCACCGAAGCTCATGGCACCAGTGACGAAGTGCTTGACGATGCTCTCCACGGGCTCCACCTTATTAATATCTATCGGGTTGCGCTTGAAGTCCAGGAAGTCGCGGATGAAGATCGGCTCACGCTTGTGATCGACGAGGTTAGAGAACTTCTTAAACAACTCGTAGTTACCCGTGCGGGTGGCGAGCTGGAGTGTGGCGATCGTCTCGGGGTTCCAGGCGTGGTCGATGCCGTCCTTGCGCCAGTGGAACTGTCCGAGGTTCTTCAACGGCAGTTCGATATGGAGGGTCTCCTCTTCTTTCTCTGTGTCCACGGCAGCCTTGTGGAAGCGAAGCGCGTCGCGTGCGATGGTATCGAGACCGATACCGCCGATGCTGCTCGTGTCTGTTCCGAAGTAAGCCTTCAGCAGTCCCTGGGACAGGCCGACGGCCTCGAAGATCTGGGCACCACGGTAAGAACGGATGGTAGAGATACCCATCTTGGCCATGATCTTGAACAGTCCTTTCTTCACAGCCTTGATATAGTTGGCTTCGGCCGTCGCATAGTTCTCCTGGATCTTGCCTTTCTTTACCAGGTCGTCGAGGACGGCATAGGTCATGTAAGGACAGAGGGCGGAAGCACCGTAGCCCAGGAGCAGGGCAGCGTGCATCACCTCGCGGATCTCACCGCTCTCCACGATCAGCGCTGTCTGCACGCGCTTGCCCACATTGATCAGGTAGTGGTGCACGGCACTCACGGCGAGCAGCGACGGGATGGCGATGTGCTTGTCATCGATGTCGCGGTCGGAGAGGATGATATAGTTATATCCGTCGTCGACGCTCTGCTCGGCGTCGTGGCACAGACGGTCGATGGCCTCGTGGAGCCGCTCGCCGCCCATGGCAGGATCAGCGGGAGCCTCAAAGGTCATGCTGAGTTTACGTGTGTTGAAACCTTTATAGCGGATGTTGCACAGAATGTCGAGTTGGGCGTTGGTCAGAATCGGGTGAGGCAGACGCACCATCTTGCAGTTGGTCTCGTCGGGGTTGAGGATGCCGGTGCCCACACGGCCGATATACTCCGTGAGACTCATCACGAGGTTCTCACGAATGGAGTCGATGGCCGGGTTGGTGACCTGGGCGAACTGCTGGCGGAAGTAATTGAAGAAGATCTGAGGCTTCGGTGACAGCACGGCCAGCGGCGTGTCATTGCCCATGGAGGCTGTCGGCTCCTGACCCTTGGTGGACATTGGGATCAGCGTGTCCTTGATGTCTTCCTCACCAAAGCCAAACTCCACCTCCTTGGCATGGAGGTGATCCACGCTGTTACTGACTTTGCGACCTGAACGGATGTTGGCCAGGTCGATGCGATTGGTGTTGAGCCACTGGCGATAGGGGTGTTGCGAGGCAAGACGCTCCTTGATCTCTCCATCGTAGTAGATCTTGCCCTCTTCGGTATCGACGAGCAGGATCTTACCGGGTTGCAGGCGTCCTTTCTCTGCGATCTCCGTGGGGTCGAAGTCCATCACGCCGACCTCAGAGGCCACCACCATGGTGCCGTTCTTGGTGATCGTGTAGCGGGCCGGGCGCAGACCATTGCGGTCGAGCATGCCACCGGCGTAGCGGCCGTCGCTGAACATCAGGGCGGCAGGACCGTCCCACGGCTCCATAAGGATGGAATGATATTCGTAGAAGGCCTTCAGGTCTTCGCTGATCGGGTTTTTGTCGTTGAAGCTCTCGGGAATCATCACCGACAGGGCGTGGGGCAGGCTCATGCCGTTCATGACAAAGAACTCGAAGACATTGTCGAGCGAGGCCGAGTCACTCATGTCGGGCTGTACGATCGGCGAGATGTCGCGGATGTCGCCGAGTGCCTCTGACGAGAGCACGCTCTCACGTGCCTTCATCCAGGAGCGGTTGCCGCGGATGGTGTTGATCTCACCATTATGGCAGAGCAGACGGAACGGCTGTGCCAAGGCCCATGTGGGGAACGTATTGGTGGAGAAGCGGGAGTGCACAAGTGCCAGTCCGCTGGTGAAATAATTGTTGGTCAGATCGGGATAGTACTGACGCAGCTGCAGGCTGGAGAGCATACCCTTGTAGACGATCGTCTTGCTGGAGAGCGAGCAGATATAGAAGTCCTTGTCGTGGACGCGGCGCTCGATCTTCTTCCTTATTATATATAAGGTGCGCTCGAAGACAGGCACCTTGTCGTCGCTGACGCCAGTGATGAACACCTGCTTGACATCAGGCTCCGACTCCAAAGCAGCCTCGCCCAGGCAATCGGGGTTGGTGGGCACCGAGCGCAGATGCATGAGTTGCAGGCCCTCGCGCTCGATCTCCTCGATCATGATCGAAAGTATGGATTGTTGGCGTTTCTCATCCTTAGGCAAGAAAATCAATCCCGTACCGTACTTGCCTTTCTCCGGAACTGGAATACCCTGAAGCAATATAAACTCGTGGGGAATCTGTAGCAGGATGCCTGCACCGTCGCCTGTCTTTCCGTCTGCGCCCTCAGCGCCACGATGACGCAAGTTCTCGAGCACTTTCAGGGCATTGTCGACAAGCTGGTGAGACTTTCCACCGTGGATATTCACCACCATACCTACACCGCATGCATCATGCTCGTAGGCGCTGTTGTACAATCCATTTCTTTGCATTTGCTAACGTATTTGGTTATTTCTCTATCAAATTGACTACAAAATTACTAAAAATACTTCCAACTGTAAGAATATACCTACAAAAGGGGATATTGTTTTTCTTAGATAACTCCAAGAACTTACTATTATTATATTAAAAGCAGATTAATTTGTCTAATTGTAAGCTAATAAGATCTAATTGCTTACATATTGCAGAAATGTAAAAGAAAGTATCTTTTGCATATACATGACGGAAAAATGAGGCGCACAAAAAGGCGTGTGGCGCTTTTCATCTGAATGACTTATCTTCGACATCGAAGCGAAACAAGAAATGTGTTACTTAGCACTGTGACCCAAGAAAAAGAAGGGAGGAAGACATCGCCACCTGTCGTTGCGATGTCTTTCTTATGGGTTGTCACTTTGTCGACCACAACTTTTTCAATTTGTGACAGCTCGTTCTAACTGCCTCATTCATAGCTTTTTGCAAAAAGTTGCATTTGCCTGTATTGCACAATACATCAAATGCAACTTTTTTTATTCCCGCTTTCATCCTATCTTTGCAGCACAAATCGCAGAACCGCAACAACAATTTCAAAACTTAAATAAATTACACATCATGAACAACGTCAAGTCCATCGTGCTCAGCTTCGTGCTGACACTCGTTACCGTCTCCTCTTTCGGTCAGTCCAAGATCAAGGATGTACGCACCAACCCCGACCTTTATTTCCTGCGCGCCGACCAAGTCGCCAACAGTCTCACGCTGTTGCCGCCTCCTCCCCAGCAGGGTTCCATTCTCTGGCTCAACGACGAGGCACAGTATCAGTGGGGCAAGCTGCAGCGCGACACGCCACGTGGTGACCAGGCCGCTGCCGACGCACGCGTCAACGGCGACGGTGTGCCCAACGCCTTCTCCGACGCTTTCGGTGTGCGCATCAGCAAGGAAGAGACACCCGAAATCTATAAGCTCGTCATCAACATGCGCGAAGACGCCGGCGACCTGGCCACACGTGCTGCCAAGAACCACTATATGCGTGTGCGTCCCTTTGCTTATTATCACGAGATGACCTGCAACCCCGAACAGCAGCAGGAGCTGTCCACCAACGGCAGCTATCCCTCTGGTCACACCTCCATCGGCTGGGCTACCGCACTCGTCCTCGCTGAGGTGAACCCCGACCGCCAGGACTCCATCCTCAAGCGCGGCTATGAGATGGGACAGAGCCGTGTGATCTGCGGCTATCACTTCCAGAGCGATGTTGACGCCGCACGCCTCGTGGCCAGCGCCGTCGTAGCCCGCCTCCATGCCAACGACAACTTCATGAAGCAGCTCGGCAAAGCCAAGAAGGAGTTTGCCAAGCTCGTCAAGGAGGGAAAAGTAGCCAAAGTGGAGCGTCCGGTAGAAGAGACGACAACAAAATAAGGTGACATCAACGGAACAAAGCAACCGCTCATCATCACTCAACAATCATTATAGGAAACACAGAAAATGAAAAAAGCAATATTCTTGGGTCTTGCCCTGCTCGCCACAACGGCCCTGCAGGCACAGGAGAAAACAGAAAGCAAACTCGTTGTCAAGCCTTCGGGACGTGTCCTCTTGGATGCCGGACTCTTTGACGCCAGCGACGAGATCAACAACCAGCTCAACGATGGTATGGCCGTCCCCGACATGCGTGTGGGATTCAAGGCTACCTATGAGGACTGGAAAGCTAAAGTCGACATCGGATACGCCTACGGCAAGGTGGGCATGAAGGATGTCTATATCGAGCACTCCTTAGGCAAGAAGAGCCTCATCCGCGCCGGTTACTTCGTACACCAGTATGGTTTGCAAAGTGCCACCAGCTCTTCTTTCAAAATATCCATGGAGGAACCTCGCAGCAACCAAGCACTTAACAATTCACGTCTGCTCGGCGTTATGTTTGAGCACTCTGATCTCCGTTACCTCTTTACCGCCAGTTTCTTCTCTGAGACCGACGCTATGAAGATGTCCAGCGACAAGACCGGCAACCAGGGCATCGGTGTCATGGCACGCGCCCTCTACCGTCCGTTCACCGAACCGGGCCGTATCTTACACGTGGGTATCTCCGGTGCCTATGAGAGTCCGCGCTACAATAGCAACAGCGAGCTCAACCACAAGTCGTTTGTCCTCAGCACAACGTGGCCCACACGTATCGCACAGGTCACCTCGATGAGCGCTACCGTCGACAACGCCAAGGCTATGTATAAGTTCACACCGGAGGTCACAGCCGCCTACAACCGACTGGGCTTGGAGGCACAGTATTTCTATAACTCCATCACCCGCGACAACGGCTATCACAGCTATCAGGCCACAGGCGGCTATGCTGCCCTGCGCGGACTCATCCTCGGCCGACAGTATAAATACAACTACTGGGATGGCGGCATCGACACTCCCGACCGCGGCAACCTCGAGCTGGTACTGGCCTACGACTATCTCGACCTGTCGGATCCCAACGCCAACATCCGCGGTGGACGCAGCAACGACTTCTCCGCTACGCTCAACTACTATATCAACAAGTATATGATCTGGCGTGTGAGAGGCTCCTACACCAAAGTCAACAACCGCGCCGGCTTTGACGATGACCACTTCACGGCACTGGAGACCCGTTTGCAGATCAAGTTCTAATTCATAAGTGCATACAACGATGAAAAAGATATTTTCAGCCTTTCTGCTGCTCCTGATGCTCTGCCCCTCATGGGCATGGGCTCAGCTGCAGCGCAGCGAGGCATTCAAACAGCAATACCGGCTCACCGAGGTCGTCGTGTTGAGCCGTCACAACATCCGCTCACCGCTCTCGACCAACGGCAGTGCCCTGGGCCGTCTCACACCTCATCAGTGGACACAGTGGTCCTCTGCCGCCAGCGAACTGACGCAGCGCGGTGGTGTGCTGGAAACCATGATGGGACAGTATTTCCGCAAATGGCTCGTCAGCGAGGGACTCTTCAAGGAGAACGCCACACCATCGGCCGATGATGTGAACTTCTACGCCAACAGCATGCAGCGCACCATCGCCACGGCACAGTATTTCTCTTCCGGTTTCATGCCACTGGCCAACATCCATATCAACCACCGCTTCTCGGCCAGCACCATGGATCCTATCTTTTGTCCTAAGCTCACCAAGGTCAGTGACGCCTTCCAGGCCGAAGCCATGAAGGAGATCGCTGCCATGGGCGGCAAAAAAGGACTGAAAGGTATCGGTGAGAAGCTGAAGGACAACTACGCCATCACCGCCAAGGTCCTCGACCTCAAGGACTCTCCGGCCTGCAAGAGCGGCGAGACCTGTGGCTTCAAGGACGATGACACGCAGATCATCTTCCGCTTAGGCGACGAGCCGCAGATGAAAGGCTCACTCAAACTCGCCAACTCGGCTTCCGACGCGTTTATCCTGCAATACTACGAGGAGCCCGATGCGCGCAAGGCTGCTTTCGGCCATGACATCACTGCCGCCGACTGGGAGAAGATCGCACAGATCAAGGATGTCTACGGCGATGTGCTCTTCACGGCTCCTGTCGTGGCGGTCAATGTGGCGCATCCGCTGCTGATGTATATCAGTGACGAACTGCACGCCAAGAACCGCAAGTTTACTTTCCTCTGCGGTCATGACAGCAACATTGCGAGTGTCGACGCAGCGCTGGGTGTGGAAGACTACTCGCTTCCCAACTCCATCGAGAAGAAGACACCCATCGGCTCCAAAGTGGTCTTTGAGAAATGGACCGACAAGAGCGGCAAGCAATATGTTGCCATCAACATTGTCTACCAGTCAACAGACCAACTGCGCGGGCTGACGATGCTCGATCTCAGCAATCCGCCGATGGTCTATCCACTGAAGCTTCGCGGACTGACAGCCAACGCCGACGGACTCTATTCCTTTGAAGATGTGTCCCAACGCTTCTCCGAAGCCATCAACGCCTACGACAATATCCGATAAGTTTACTTTCCCCACGGGGCAAAACCTGTGTTCCCGTGGGTCGAAACCTACGTGCTCATGGGTTGAAACCTATGTACTTTTGGTCATGAAGCAGTGTTGCCCATCTGGTAATGCTATAGAAAAAGGTCTTTCACTACGTAGCCAATGAATCAAAGCTACCTAGCGAAAGACCTTTTGCTATCTAAAGAATTCAGCAAGGATCAGAATACGTGACTTTACCTAGAATCACTTTACACTCCTTGTTGTTGTTTACTGTTTCACTTTACATTGCTTTTAACACTTTACTGATTCGCTTTACACGACCGTACAATCTTTACTGATTTGCTTTACAACATTCAGAGCGTTGCGAAAATTATCAACATTTATCCAAAGCCTTTTTTACTATTAGCATTGTGCCATTTGATGGTCAATCATAGAAGGCGAGGCTGACCACGTTGGTCTTGCCTTTCTTCTGTGTGCTCAGCGTGAAGGCATAGCGGCCGTCGTTTCCGAAGGCCTCTCCACCCTGGCAGGTCATCCAACCAGCTTGGTCGGCGTTATGGTCGAGCCAACCATATTCGTGGCGCAACTGCTGCTGCATGTCGGCATTGAGGTCAAAGGCTTCCTGGGCGTTGCGGCAAGACTCAGTCAGCGTGCAACTCTTCATCACCTTCAAGTTCCCAATCTTTTCATATTTGATCGTGACACGATCCCATCGTGTGCCTTTGTAGGTAAGGTCGTGATACACCACTTCGTTGCCGTCGGCCATCACCTCAGCAGGCGTTCCCAACATCTTCACGATGGTTTGATCATCACATCCCATTGCCGGGATCATCATCTCTTTTTCCGCACTCATCGTCAGGCAAGCGATTGCTGCCACGACAGTCATCATCAATCTTTTCATACGCTTTTCTCCTTATTATTATTAATAGGAGTTCATCGGATCATCATCTCTTTTTGGAGGCAATGTCCAATCCCCTTTTTTCGATGACAAAGATAAGGAAAAAACGTTGATCCTCAACACCTGCTCCCCCTCCCACCCCGCTTCTTCATGCCATCTTCACAGGTTTGTAGCAGGTTTGACAAATTCCGGAGTGCTGGATATATTCCGTTGTTCTGATATGTGTCTTTTTCTCGGATTACAGCTCTGTAGTTGGTTAGAGAGGACACAGCTCAAAGAAAATAGTTTTTAACAAAAACAAAGAAAAACCTCTTTGCAGGGTGCGGACGGCCACAAGGGCCGCACCCTGCAACAAATCGGGAATGATGCCATCAAGAATATAAACGAATATCGAGAATATATATTCGTTTATTGCTGTCCGGTAAAACCCAGATTCCGTGATTTTAGCTCTCGGAACTCCAGTAAATACGGGACATGATTCTTATTTCTGAAAAGTAACCCCTATAGGTCATCAAAGAGGCTTAATTGTATATATTTCGGATTGTAAGCCAAAGCCTGCTTTCGCTGGGCCTCCTTGAGATCACGCCAAGCACGTAAGGGGTCTACGACCATGGCTACTATGTCAATATAGGAGAACATTGTAAGCCGGATAGCGCATACGAGATTGGAAAACGACATCTTATCTTTTGCCTCTCTGGAGATAACCCTTGTCAAGAGATAAGCTATCATAACCGACCAAATCTGTATTTCTATGGCATTAACGCTGTCTCCCAGGAAATACTTCAAGGGGAAGTTCTGCTTGAGACGTTTAAACAGATTATGTAAAGCTTTACATAAAGCTGTTCTGGCTCTACAAGAATATCATCGACCGTGACACGGTACTCCGCCAGGTGCTCGGCGTGGTTCTCATCCTCTTCAGTATCTACTTTTGGTATTTCAACAAGAAGATCCACCTGCGCCCAACCTTGCCCACACAGATCGGTACGGGGGTGATCAGTGGTCTGATGGGTGGTTTCTTCAACATGCAGGGACCGCCCGCCGTGCTGTACTTCATCTCCACAACGAAGGATAAGAACCAATACATGGCAATGGCGCAGATCTATATGCTCAGCGGCAACATCATAATGGCGCTCGTGCGCACCTACAACGGCTTCATGACGACGACGGTGGGCATCGACTATCTTTATGGCATCGGGGGTGGCTATCGGCACGACACTCGGCGGATATATCTTCCGCCACCTGACCAATGGTATTTTCAAATACGTCGTGTATACCTACATCGGAATCAGCGGACTCGTGATCCTGCTGACGGTCGGCACTAAGTCCGTAAAAGAGGTATGTGCTCCACTGGAATGCTGACTCGACAAGGACGACTCATACTCATTACGTTATGACATGATCAAAAGCTGATTACAGAGACCATCGCCCTCCGGCTGTTCTATAACAGGACAGCCGAGAGCTATATAGCCGTTGCTACTAAGTAAAGATGTGCGGGAACGGGACTAAAGGCGTTCTATCTCCTCCTTAGTGAGCCCTGTGGCTTGTATGATGACCTCGTCTGCAATGCCCAAACTCTTCATATTTTTAGCTGTGTTAATTATACCTTCCTTGCGTCCTTTATCAACACCTTTCTTAAGCCCTTCTTCCAGTCCCTCCTTACGTCCTTGTTCCAAACCTTCTTTCTTTGCGGTGTCAATGCCGTTTTTGATGTCTCGATAGGCATAGATGCTCTGCTCGTAAGCCTTCAGCTCCAAAGGTTTGAACTTGGCGATCTCGGCGGTTCTGAAGAGTTTGTCAAAGACGCGGCCCTGCAGTTCTGCCGGACGGTCAAGGAGGTTGGACATGTTTTTCAAGCAAAACAGCCATTTGTCCAACACGGTCTCGCACTCATCGATTTCCTTGTTGAAGTTGGCAAGCTCCACGTAGATGTAGGTCAGCTTGTCATAGAAGACCTCTTTCTTCTTTATGTCCATGAGCTTCACCTCGCGGAACACGCCATTGTCGCTTTTCTTGTCCTCAGGGAAGGTGAAGTTGAGGATGCCGATGGTATAGACATCCTTCAGCTCGTAGTTCCAGTCGCCTTTCTTAGCCTGCTCGACTATCGGGAAGGTGGAATAATAAATGGAGCGGTCTTTGTAAAAGCTTTGATAGACATTCTGCATCTCGACAATGATACGACTGCCGTCCTCTGTCGTACAATACACATCGAAGACGGCCTTGCGTTCCGCTTCGTTGGTTCCGAATTTCTCGCTGTTATTGTACTCAACATCCTTGACGACATGCTCTCCGGCAAGCACAGCATTGAGGAAGTCCACCAGCAGGTCACTGTTGAACGGCGAGCCGAATATTCGCTTGAATCCGAAATCGGTCAGCGGATTGATGTATCTTTCTCCGAAATGCTCCATGTCTTTCTTTTCTTTCTTCTCGCAAAGATAACCTTTATGCCTGACACCTGCAAGTTTTCCTCCCGATTTTTCTTCTACTTCTCTCAAATTCTCTCTGATGGTTGTGGACTCCTCCTTTGTGGCAATTCCACAAATAGTGATAATAATGGTTGTCTGAATCCGACCCGTTTGTCGACAGTCTCGTCCACGACAGTATCATCGTGCAGATCCCTTTGCTGCACGGACAGATCAACAACCGGCTCGAAAAAGTGCTCAGCGTGTTTGACCAGACCAACAAGGAGAAGGACAATCGGCAGTTGGTGGAGCTTGACGATACCAACTATGCGGATGATGCCGACATGCAGTATATCCTCCACCGACTGATCATGGCCTCCGCAGATGCACAACTGCGTCAGGACATGAATGTCGAGGACGAGTATTTCCAGGCAATAGAGGACCGCGACACCGCCATCATGAGCCGTGACAAAGTTATCAAGGAAAAAGACCAGCAGATCTCACAGCAGAATCAGCAGATCTCACAGAAAGACCAGCAGCTGAATCGTGTACGTGAAAAGTTGCGCCAGCAAGGATTGTCGGAAACCGAGATTGAGGAGTGGTTAGGGATACAAAAAA
This sequence comes from uncultured Prevotella sp., assembly GCA_900546345.1. Lineage (GTDB taxonomy): Bacteria > Bacteroidota > Bacteroidia > Bacteroidales > Bacteroidaceae > Prevotella. The sequence continues at coordinate 16,985 of URCI01000016.1, forward strand.
GATAAAAAGAAAGGAGAAAGGCAAGCCACCCCAACACGCCGGTCACCCCATCAGAACGATGGCCAAACCTCACGAGACCTATAGACAAGTACCATCTCACGACAGACATACACACTAATGAAGCATAGGAAGGATGGTACGAGACGGGGCATCTGATAGCCAATGATCCATCATATCAGGCCCCGTTTCCATCTGTTTTCCTTGGATTTATTTTGATAGTTGAAATAAAAAAGCTAATTTTGTCGGTGTCATGCCGAACCTACATCTAAGAACCATCTACCTGCTACCACTCATGGTAGCCACGTCGCTGCTTGCCTTTGCCGGCAGCGGACATATCTTCACGTCCGGAAAGCTGTCGAGCTCGCTCATCAACTGCGTGACCCAAGACCACTACGGCTATGTATGGGTCGGAACGGAATATGGCCTCAACAAATTCGACGGCTATAACTTTACCACCTATTTATATAAGAGCACCGACCCGAGCACGATCACCGACAACACCATCACCAATTTCCTCGTAGACCGTAGCGGCCGGTTATGGATCGGAAGCGCCAAGGGCCTCATGCGCTATGACTACCACCACGACAACTTTGTGCGCTATCCTTTCCCCGATGGACGGCACCCGCGCGTCTATTCTCTGATCGAAAACCGAAAGGGCGACATCCTCATTGGATCGGCAGGCTTTGGCCTCTATGCCGTCAGACGCGGCACCGACAAAGTCATCCACGAGACAGAATACACACGGCAGGATTCCGGAGAATTCTTTACCCATATCTATGAGGACCGTCACGGCTATCTGTGGCAGAGCAGCCATGTGAGCCTGTTCACCCGCTTCGTCCGCAGCGGGCACCGCGTCATCGCCCATGACTACACTTCCCCCGTGGGAGCGCCGGTAGCTTTCTTCCCCCGTCGCGACGGCCGTCTGCTCATCGTCTGCATGGGTGGCATCATGGTCTATGACTACGCCACCGACAGACTCTCCGATGCGGGATATGACTTCGGACGCTATGCCGGCCACATCACGATCAATGCCGCGACCTTCGACAAGCATGGAAAACTGTTGGTGGGAACCTCTGAGAGCGGCGTCCTTGTGGCTGCGCACGGCAAGCGCACCTTCGTACCCTATACGCTACCCACAGATGATGGCTTCGACATCACGACCTCCTACGCCAAGGATCTCATGCTCGACAAGGACTATAACCTGTGGGTGGGCTGCTACCGCAAAGGACTCTATCTTGTCAACGACCATGTGCCAGCCTTTGCCAGCTGGAGTTTCTCCAAACAAAACTACTCGATTGGCAGCAGCGTCTCGTCGCTGGCCCGCGGCGATGACGGCACGACATGGTGCACCGTACAGAACAGCGGCGTCTTCCAATTCAATGCCGATGGTCGCATCAAAACTCATCTGCCCGCTCCGAGCGGTACCAGCATCATCTACCGCGACGGACAGGGCCACTACTGGGTGGGAACGGGCAACGGCCTTTACAGTTACGACATCACAACCGGCTCCGCGGTCAAGAAGATGAGCTATGCCAGCGACGGCACCTATTGCATCGCCGACGACGGCCACGGCACCCTCTTCGTCTCGGTCTACAGCAAAGGACTCTATGTCTACAACACGCAGACCGCGCAGGTACGCGTCTTCAACCAGTCGCAACGACGGGCCGGCGGTTATCTCTGCAACGACTGGATCCGTTCGATGACGGTCGACCATACCGGACTGCTGTGGATCGGAACGTCGAACGGCGTCACTTGTCTGAATCCCAAGACCATGTCCTTCCGCACCTTTGGCGATATCTATTTCCTTCATGACATACAGACCAACTACCTCCGCGAGGACCCACAAGGCAATATCCTCATCGGCACCGACAACGGCCTCTACGTCTTCCTGCGCAAGAAACGCAAGGTAGTGGCTTTCCCCGGAGCCGCCATTCTTCGTGGCAAACAGATCTGCGGAATCGCCATTGACCACAGCGGCGACCTATGGATCAGCACCACGATGGGCATCTGGCAATATGATCAGAAGCGGCGTAAGTTTCTCGGCCACGTCAGTGGCAATGGGCTGATGTCGCGGGAATATACCCAGGGGGCCGTGCTCCACGACACCGACGACCGCATCTCCTTCGGCACAGGCGACGGCATCACCACTTTCTATCCCAACAACGTGCGCAACCGGCGGATGGATCTCTCCAAGGTCTTTCTCACCGGATTCATCGTTGACGGCAAGACCATGGACTGCCTGTCCGACAACTTCACGATCCCCTACTCCGAGAACACCTTCACCCTGCGATTCTCCTTGCTCAACTATAAAAATCCCGCCAACATTTATTTCCAGTATCGCATCAATGGGGGCGAATGGACACTCAACAGCGAGGGTGACAACGCCATCACCTTCACCAAACTGCAGCCGGGGAAGTATGTCATCGACGTGAGAGCCTACGACAACGGCGTGTGCTCTGAAAAGATCCGCACGATCACCATCCACGTCAAAGAGCCGTGGTATCTCTCGCCCCTGGCCATCGTCCTTTACTTCCTTGCCGTGGCGGGCATCGTCGTCTTCGCCTTTCTATTCTACACGCGTATGAAGAAGACAGAGCTGGAAGAGTCGAAGATGCGCTTTCTCATCGATGCCACCCATGACATCAAGTCGCCGCTGACGCTCATTCTCGGCCCTCTCAACCGGCTGAAGGAGCGCCTGGCCCATGATGAGGAAAACCAGAAATACATCAAGATCATCGATCACAACGCCCGGCGCCTGCTGCTCCTGGTCAATCAGATACTGGATGAACGACGCCTGGACAAGAACCAGCTCACCCTGCAATGTGCCACTACCGACCTTGTCAGCCTCATCCGCGGTGTATGCTCGATGTTTCAGTTCAACGCCACACAACACCACATCACTCTTGCCTTCGACCATGACGAAGCTCAGGTGTACGCTTGGGTCGACGCCCACAACTTTGAGAAGGTAATCGTCAACCTGCTCTCCAATGCGTTTAAATATACACCCGATGGCGGCGAGATCCATTTCCGGCTTTTCCGTACAAAAGATCAGATTGTCATTCAACTCACCGATACCGGACCGGGCTTCAAGCCTCAGGAGTTAGGTCATGTCTTTGACCGATTCTATCAAGGCCATAGAGATGCCAACTCACGCATCAGCGGCACAGGCATAGGACTGAATCTCTGCCATGCCATTGTCGTGATGCACGGCGGTACCATCACTGCCGCCAACCGCTCCAATCATCAGCACGGAGCACAGATAGAAGTCAGGCTGCCCGAATATCACAGGGACATGGCTATAGAAAAACAAAGCACAGCATCCTCACCGTCAGCACCACACTCGCAAGGCAACCGCCACATCCGTGTAATGCTTGTTGATGACGACAGTGAACTGACACAGTATATTGCACGCGAGCTCAGACAATGGTACCGCTTCGAGTTGTTCACCAATGGACGTGATGCCATGCAGGCTCTGCTTCAGCAACCTGCCGACATCGTTGTCTCCGACATCGTCATGCCCGCCATGGACGGCATCGCACTGCTCAAAGAAATCAAGGGAAACACGCTTACCAGCGACATTCCCGTGGTACTGCTCACTTCCAAAAGCGAGGTCGAAGACCGTCTACAAGGACTCTCTCTCGGGGCCAACGCCTACCTCGAGAAACCTTTCAGCATGGACGAGCTCCACGCCGTCATCGACAACCTCGTTGATAACATCAGGCTCCTGCGCGGAAAATACTCCGGAGCACGCGACCAAGCCAACCGTCTGGAGACTCCGAAGATCGTCGGCAATGACGAGTTGCTCATGGAACGCATCATGAAATCGGTCAACGCCCATCTCGCCGATTCCGACTTCAACGTTGAAATCCTCACACAGGAGGTGGGCATCAGTCGCGCACAGCTCCATCGCAAACTCAAGGAGATCACGGGCGTGTCAACGGCCGACTTCATCCGCAATCTGCGTCTGCAACGCGCCGCGGAGATGCTCGCTGAGGGAAAGGTGGGCGTCACGCAGGTAGCCTATGACGTAGGCTTTGGCAGCCAGTCGCACTTCTCCACCGTCTTCCGCCGTCATTTCGGTGTCTCGCCCCGTGATTACGCGGCCAAACGGCAAGATGAAACAAATACTAACGTCCGTGAAATATAAATAAACAGTCTTTTGCTTCATTCTTCTTATCTTTGTGGCAATCAACCGACTTACATAACAACCTAACTGATAAGAACCATGAAACTAAAAGGCAAACAATCTAAGAAGGCGGCCCTCGTCCTCGGACTTGCCGTCGTCTTGCCCCTCAATGCCTTCGGGCAAAGCCGCACCGTACATGGCACCGTCACCGATGCAGAAGGACCGGTCATCGGCGCAACGGTCAAGGTCAAGGGTACTGGCACGGGCACCGTGACCGATCTCGACGGCAAGTACACACTCGCCGTGCCAGCAGGTGCAACCATTGAAGTGTCCTACGTGGGCTACAACACCAAACTCGTCAAGGTAGGCTCGTCAACTGTCTACAACATCACGCTTAGTCAAGACGCCAAGCAGCTCAACGAGGTTGTTGTCGTCGGCTATGGAACGATGAAGCGCTCTGACCTCACCGGTGCCGTGGCTTCTGTGGGCAGCAAATCGATAGAGAAGTCCATACCAACGAGCATCGACCAAGTGCTCGCCGGACGTGCTGCCGGCGTACAGGTACAAGCCAACACAGGTACACCGGGCGGCTCATCGACCATCCGCATCCGTGGTACAAACTCACTCAACGCCACCTCGCAACCCATTTTCGTCATCGATGGCGTCATCATCGACTCATCGGCAGGTGACGAGGGCAACACCAACCCGCTGGCAGCCATCAACCCCAACGACATTGTCTCGATGGACATCCTCAAGGATGCCTCCGCCACGGCCATCTACGGTTCGCGCGCCTCGAACGGTGTCATCATGATTACCACGCGACGCGGACAAGCCGGAGAGGCCACCATCACCTATGACGGATACATCGGCTGGCAGACCATGCCGAAAAAGCTCGATGTGATGAACCTGCAGCAATATGCACAGCACTACAACGACATCGCTGCCGCCAATATCAAGGATCCCGTGAGCTCCTATGTCCGTCCCGACCTGCTTGGCAGCGGTACCGACTGGCAAGACGAGCTCTACCGCCACGCCCTGATGACCAACCACAACCTCAGCATCACCGGTGGCAACCAAGGCATTACCTATGCCTTCAGCGCAGGCTATCTCGACCAGGACGGTATCGCCATCGGCTCGTCGTTCAAGCGGCAGACCATGCGCGGCAACGTCGACGCACAAATCAAAAAATGGCTCAAGGGCGGCTTCAGCTTCTCGCTTGCCGACAGCCGGCAGAACACGCTGGCCAACAGCTATGGCATCATCCTCACCGCACTGACCTCGCAACCCTCCGTGGCCGTGAGAAATCCTGATGGCGGCTACGATGGTCCTGACGACCAATGGATGCCCGACAACCCCGTCGCCCTAGCCGAGATAACGACCAACTACAACAAAAAACAGAACTTCCGCACCAACGCCTATCTTGAAGCAACACTGATGAAGGGCCTTACCTTCAAGACAGAGCTCTCTACCGATTATAATAACAACAAGTATTATTATTACATGCCCGACTACAAGTTCGGCGTCAAGAAGAGCGAGACACGCACCTCGCGATGGACGGGCACGAACACGAAATATTGGTCGTGGCGCAACATCCTGACCTATGACAACAAGTTCGGCCGCCACGCCATCAACGCCATGCTTGGCCAGGAGATGAGCCATAACCACTATGAGACACAGGTGACCTCGGCCACTGGGTTCCCTTCCAATTCGGCCACCGACCCTTCGGCAGGCAGCAACGACAGCTCGTCACCCGTAGGCTATCAGGACAACAGTTCGCTGTTCTCTTATTTTGGTCGTGCCTTCTACAGCTATGACGACCGCTACCTCGCCACGTTCACGCTGCGCCGCGACGGTTCGAGCAACTTTGCCGATGGCCATCGCTGGGGTTGGTTCCCATCGGCAGCACTGGCTTGGCGTGTAAGCAACGAGTCGTTCATGAAGAATGCCAAGGCCATTGACAACTTCAAGATACGCCTAGGATGGGGTGCCACGGGTAACCAAAATGTAGAGAGTTGGGCCTACACCGCACTACTGACCACCTACAACACACCGTGGGGTGTCGGCGTGCTCAACGGCAACAACGCTAACCCTGACCTGAAGTGGGAGACAACCTATTCTTATAATGTAGGCTTCGACCTCAGTCTGTTCAACAACCGCGTGAATATGGTATTCGACTGGTACTATAAGAAGACCAACGACCTGCTCATGCGCATGGACCTCCCTGCCTTCCTCGGCTCAGGTGCCGGAAGCAACTACGGTGTGGCCAGCAATCCATGGGGCAACGTGGGCAGTCTGCGCAACACCGGTGTCGAGCTGACCATCAACACGGTCAATATCAATGCCAAGCAATTCCAATGGACCAGCAACATCGTCTTCTCGCTCAACCGTAACAAGGTACTCAGTCTTGATACCGAGACGGGTACACTGCCACGCTCCTTCCAGACAGGCTCTGAGACCGTCACCGTGACCAACACCAAAGTGGGTGAGCCCATCGGACAGTTTTGGGGATGGAAGGTCATCGGACGCTTTGATAAGCCCGAGGACTTCTACTATAAGGACGCGCAAGGCAACGTCAAACCCGTCGCACTGCCCACAGGTACGAGCATCGGCAAAGCCGGCGTGTGGCTTGGCGACTATATCTTTGCCGACCTCAACGGCGACGGTGTCATCGACAACAACGATGAGACATTCATCGGCAACCCCGAACCGAAGTTCACCTTTGGCTTCGGCAATACGTTCTCCTACAAGGGGTTTGACCTCAGTTTGCAGTTCGTCGGCTCGTATGGCAACAAGGTGCTCAACTACAACCGCCGCTCGCTGGAAGTCACCGGATCGACGTCGAACCTGCTCACCTCGGTGCTCAACTATGCACGCATGGAGAAGATAGACCCCAACGGCCCCGATGACTACCGCAACTACCACGTCACGAATGCCGCTTCGACAACGATGCCCCGACTCTACACCAGCAGCTATGCCAACGCCAACAACCGTGTCAGCGACGCCTTCATTGAGGACGGCTCGTACATCCGGCTGCAAAACCTGTCGTTCAGCTACACCTTCCCACGCAAGTGGATTAGCAAGATTTATCTCTCCAACTTGAAGCTGTATATGAACATCCAGAACCTCTTCACCATCAGCAAGTACGACGGCTATGATCCGGAGATCGGCTCGCTGTGGGGTGACGCGCTGAAGAACGGCGTAGACTACAACCGCTATCCATCGCCGCGCATCTACACCTTCGGCATCAACATTTCTTTCTAATCCTTTCACGTTTCATACCTTACAACCATGAAAACCAAGATATTATATATAGGTATGCTGGCGGCCTCGATGCTCGCCCTGGGAGCCTGCTCAGACGACTTCCTCGACCAGAAGAACAGCCACCAGCTCACGCCCGACGAGTTCTTTGACTCCGACGAAGCCGTCGAAGAGGCCGTGTGGCCACTCTACAGCTACGTGTGGTTTGACTTCAACGACAAGTTCTACTACGGTATGGGTGACGGACGCGCCAACAACATCACCGCGCAATACTCCAACTACATCTATCCCTACACCAACTTCACCGAGACCTCGCTCTCGCAGGGACTCACCGAAGCATGGGGCTCGCTCTACAGTGTGGTGGCGCAGAGCAACAATGCCATCAACAACATCGAGAAATACGCCACCAGCAACGTCAGTCAGGAAGCGAAGCGCTCCGCCATCGCCGAGGCACGCTTCATGCGCGGTACGGCTTATTGGTACATCGCCTCGCTGTGGGGCTGCGGCATCATCTATAGCAACACCTCCGACCTGGTCAACAACTACGTGGTACCTGCCAACAACCGCACCGACGTCATCGAGTACGCCATACGCGACCTGGAGTACGCTGCTAAGTATCTGCCAAAGACGCAGACCGGTGCTGGCCGCGTCACGCGCTATTCAGCCTTCGGCATGCTCTCGCGCGTCTACCTCTCCATGGCCGGACTGACCACCGACGGACAGTACAACGGCAGCAACATCAAGGCTGAGACCGACATGAACAGCGGTAAGCACAACACCTACTACCTCGACCTGGCCAAGAAGGCTGCCAAGAAGGTCATCGACGAGAGTGGTGCACAGCTGCTCGACAACTACGCCGACCTCTTCGGAGCCACGACAATCGACAACAACAAGGAGAGCCTCTTCCAATTGCAATTCATCCCCGGCACGGGTGTCGGCGGTGCAGCACAAAGCATGACCCGCTTCCTGGCCTGGTCGACAATGGTGGCTGACCAAAACGCATGGGGCGGGGCCACCTACTGCTCCTACGACCTGTTCAACGAGTTCTCCAACTACGACGATGCCACATTGGGCGAGAAGATTGACGACAAGATTCGCCGTCACAACAGCGTGGCCTCCTATGGCGAGGTCTATCCCGAGCTCAGTGCCGATGCCTCCAACCCGTATGTCTACGGCAAGACGGAGAGCCCGAGCTCGCAAGGGGCCAACATCAAGAAGTATGTCATCGGCACGAAGAAGGTCAATGGCTTCTCCGAGCCGAACAACAGCGGCATCAACACTTACATGCTGCGCCTGGCCGAGGTCTACCTCAACTATGTCGAGGCCGTCATGGGCGACGCCGACGAGACGACCGATGCCGAGGCCTTGCGACTGTTCAACGCCGTCAGGCAGCGTGCCCAGGTGCCCGTCAAGAAGGTCGTCACGTGGGAAGACCTGCGCCATGAGTACCGCATGGAATTTGCCTTCGAGGGCCTCTATTGGTACCAGTTGCTACGCCGCAGCTACTCTCATCAGCAAGAGGTGGTCAACTACCTGAACAACCAGTACCGCAACGCCAGCTACTTCGAGCCGAGCACAAACACGTATAAGCTCAGCAAAAACTATGTGGCACCGGGACCGGACGTGAAGATTGCCACTGCTGCCAACCTCGTGCTGCCGATGAGTGACACCGACCAGACGAAGAATCCCAACCTCAAGCCGGATGCCCATGGGAAGGTACAGACTGTGGCTTATCAGTTCGGCGACAGGGAAGTAAACGAACAGGAACTATTCCAATGATGAATGTTGAATGATGAGTTGAGTCATCAGACAAAACCATAAATAAAACGACAAAACCATGAGACATACACTTATAACCTCACATCCTCTCAAGGGAGGCGTGAAACTGGCTGCGTGGCTGCTACTGGGCATGTCCACCCTGCTCACCGCCTGCCACGACGATGACAGTGACAGCAATGCTGCCATGACCATCAACAAGATATACCTGGAGAACGCCAAAGCCACTGACTCCATCACCGACCGTGAGGTGACCTTCGCCCGACTGGGACAGCTCATCCGCATCGAGGGCTCGGGATTTACAGGGCTAAAGCATATCTATATCAATGGATACGACACCTATTTTAATAATGCGCTGCTGACCGACAACAACGTGTGGGTGACGCTGAACACGAAAACACCCGTCGACAAGGCCGACGCCTCGGTGCGCAACAAAATCACACTGTACAAAAATGATGCCAACACGCTGACCTACGACTTCATCGTGCGTGCCTCGTCACCATCGATATCACGCGTCGATAACACGCTGGCACAGCCAGGCGAGAAAGTGGTGGTCTACGGAGCAAACCTGCAGGAAACGACAAAACTGACGCTACCCGGAGGCGTGACCGTCACCGAAGGTATTGAGAGCGATCCCGACGGCGAGTGGTACAGCTTCACCATGCCCAGCGGCGTGACCGAGAGCGGCAGCATCACCAGCGAGGGAGCCAATGGCACTGCCGTCACGCCAGCCTACTTCAACAACAACGACTGCTTCATTCTCAACTTCGACGGCAAGGGCACACAGGGCTCGTGGAGTGCGACCTACTCGGCCAGCGACCTCGTCGACGACCCGCTCAACACCGGACGCGGCAAGGTGGCCATGGTCATCCCGCAGAGCGTACTCGACGAAGGGGGCATCAAGGCTGGAGCCAACGCCAAAGGGTTTTGGACAGCCGGCAACGACGACGCACTCGACGACTGGGCGCGCATGACGAAATACATCCCGGCCACGACACCGCTCGACTCGGTGGCCCTGCAGTTCGATGTCTACGTGCCTGAACCATGGAGTGGCAGCGGACAGCTGGAGATAACACTACAGAACAACTTGTCGAACTACGGCTACGGCTCAGCTTGTACGAAGTACAGCAAGGACTACACCAACCAAGCCTACGCCTGGGTACCATGGATGAACCGCACGACAGGGGCCGTGACGCCCTATGACACCGGCGGACGCTGGCAAACAGTGACCATTCCGCTCTCGCAGTTCGGCAACTACACCAATACAGACTTGACATGGACGTTCCAAAACGTCATCAACGACAAGAACAGCGGCAGCTACCGCAACTTCGGATTTCTCTTCGTCAACCCCGACCTGAAATACGACGAGGCGACGACCTACGAGGCAAAGGACTTCTCGCAGAAAATATACGTCGACAACTTCCGTATCGTCCCTTGCACGACCATCACCGTCAGCGACTTCTAACAAGAACCAAAACGAAACAATATTATGAAACTCAATCATATCATACTACCGCTGGCCGCCCTGTTAGTTACAACGGCCTGCGATGACCAAATCATGAAATGGGGCACACCCGAGGGTCATGACGAAGTGACGGCCACCGACATCCCACTGGCCGTCAAGGAGGTGCTGGCCAACTACGCACCTATTAAAGACTATGCCAAGCAGTACACGCCAAAGATGGTCGTAGGCTTGGGCATGGGAGCCAACCTCTATGCCGAGAACTACAAGGATGTGTACCAAAACCTGGCCAACGACAACTTCCAGATGTTCACGCCCGGCAACGCCATGAAGATGGATGCCGTGGTGGGCAACAGTGGCAAGCTGACGTTCACCAACATCGACGCCATGCTCGACGCCATGCCATCGGACGTGCGCCTCTACGGCCATAACTTCATCTGGTACCAGCAGCAGTCGCAGACCTATCTGAAGAGCCTCATCGCCCCGACAATGGTCATCAAGACCGACGGCGACATTGCCAGCGTGCTTGCCAATGGTTCCTTCGATACCGACCTCAGCCCGTGGTCGGGATGGGGCAACAGCTCCACACGCGAGTGGGTCAAGGCGGGCGAGGACGGCTCGGGATGCGTGCATCTCGTCAACCCCACCGACGCCAACCCCTGGTCGGCACAGATGGTACAGAACTTCTCGTCGCCTCTCGAACCGGGCAAGACCTACACGCTGCGCTTCAAGGCACGCGCCTCGATAGCGGCCGGAAGTCTGCAGTTCGTCGTGCAGAACAACAAGACCTACAAAGGCGAAGGGTATGTCACAACCGCCGTCGGCACGAAGTGGCAGACCTATGAACTGACCATCACCACGAAAGCCGACGACCTCAACCAGTTCTGCGTCAACTTCGGCAAGGTGGCTGCAGAATACTGGATTGACGACATACAGTTCGGCGAGAAGAAGGAGGACCCGATGACCAACGTCCTCGCCGGCGACGCCACCGACTTCGAGGGCGGCACCACGGGCGGATGGGGCTCGTGGGGCAGCAATAAGGAGAGCGGTACCGTCGAGAGCGGCAAGGGCAAGGACGGCTCCTACGGCCTCGTGCTCAAGACGAAGAAGGACGGCAACTACTGGGAAGCACAGTGCGCCTACACTTTCGACACCTACCTCGACGCCTCGAAGAAATACCTCATACAGTTCTGGGCCAAGAGCAACACCTCGGCCGGCAAGTTGCAGTTCCAGTATCAGAACGGCTCGACCTACGGCTCGCAGGGTGCCTACACCGAGTTCAACGTGGGCACCGACTGGACGCTTTGCGAGGCTTCGTTCACCCCGGCCTACGACGACGTGAACCGTATTCTCATCAACTTTGGCAAGGTCGACGGCACCTATCAGATCGACAACATCAAGTTCGGTGTGGCCAAAGATCAGGGCTCTGCTGCCGGGGCCAAGGAGTTTATCCTCGCGCGCTCCAGCCGTCCGCGCCGCGCCACGAGCATCACCTACAAGGTGAAGACCGCCGAAGAGAAGCGCACCGCACTGCTCGGCGCCATGGAGGCATGGATCAAGGGCATGGCCGACCATCTCGCCGAGAAGAAGGTAGTGCCCTATGGCTATGACGTTGTCAACGAGCCCATTACTGACGGCACCGCACTCGTTCGCGGCGTCGACGAAGGAGCCTTCGGCGGCAGTACCACCGACGACGACGGCAATACCACCTACGACAGCGCACCGACGGAGTCGACAACAGAGGGGCTGAACCTCAACTGGGGCGACGGTCGCTTCTACTGGGGTTATTATGTTAAAGACTATGCTATCAAGGCCTTCCAGTATGCGCGCCAGTACCTTCCCGCCGAGACGAAGCTCTTTGTCAACGACTATAACCTGGAGGTAAGTCCCGCCAAGCTCGCCGCGCTGGTGAAGTTTGTCAAGGGCATTGACGAGGCCAACGGATCACCCATCGTCGACGGCATCGGTACGCAGGTACACTTCGACCTGCACGCTGCCACCGACAACACGGTGACCAACGATTCCATCATCAAGGGCCTGCGCACGAAAGTCGACGAGATGTTCCGGTCACTGGCCGCCTCGGGCAAGCTGGTTCGCGTCACCGAGCTCGACGTGTCACTCGGCACGAGCAGTCCATCGGCAGCACAATATAAGTGCCAAAGCGATTGCTACAAGATGATCTTCGAGTCGTATAAGGCCAACATCCCGGAGGCTCAGCAGAGTGGTATCACCATCTGGAGTCTTTCAGACAACGAGGCCGAACACGAATATTGGCTCAAGGGCGATGTGCCCAATCTCTTCGATGCTTCCTACCTGCGCAAATGGGCCTATAAGGGTGTCTGCGACGGTATCGCTGGCGAAGACCTCGGACTAAAATATGGTGGCGAAGACTATAAGGCTTACTACGAGAAGCAAAATGTATCAAGTACTGTAAACGAATAAAGGAAAAATGTAATTGACCGCTTCAGGTCAATTACGCTGCGCGTCAGCATGACATCCTGCAAACTCTCTTTATGAGTTAGCGGGCAATCATCAAGCTGCTATAGAAGGCTTCCATTCGCAAGAACTCACGCGAATGGAAGCCTTTTTTGTGCATACACGATTTACCTCTTCCATTATATACTTTTCTCTTGTTGAGATTCTCAAATATTTTTCGTAAGTTTGCAAGTGAAACAGAAAATACGTAACGCATACATCATGCAAAGCCCAAGATATGAAGCGACCATGAAAGACTCGATAAGGAAGAAACTGCAAAGTGTGGCCATTGCCATGGCCACCGCCCTATGGCTCTGTGCGGCCTCCGCCACGGCGCAGACCACAGAGTTTCCCTACCCTTCGCTTCCCGACACGTTGCGGGAGCCGCAGGCCAGGGCCGACTATCTGCTGCTGCACTACTGGGATCATGTCGACTTTGCCGACAGCACACTTCTCTACTCACAGACCTATGGCGAACAGGCCTTTGTCAACTACATCGACCTTCTGGGTCGCTTTGGCAAGAACGTAGGAGCGAAGAGTGCTCAGAACTTCATCGACAAGGCATGGAGCCAGACCGTAGCCAAGCGCCGCTTCGACAGCCTCATCGACCATTATCTCGAGTCGGGAGACTCGCCCTTGCGCAACGACCGGACCTATCTGCTGCTGCTCAACGCCATCACCCACAACAGCCACACCGACGCCACGGAGCGCGAGCGCTATCTGTTCCGGGCACAACAGGCTGCCGTCAATCTCCCAGGCGACACGGCACGCAACTTCACCTTCGTCGGCGATGACGGCCGCAAGCACAGCATCCGAGACTACCGAGGACAAAGGGTCTGCCTCTTTTTCTACGACCCCGACTGCGAGAACTGCCACACGACATGGGCTTGGATGCAGGCCCATCCGCTGCCCGCCGACATCAAGGTGCTGCGGATCAAAGTCAATGACACACTCTACAGCTTATACGCCATCAAAGCCACGCCCACCCTCTATCTCCTCGACAAAGATAATATCGTCGTACGCAAAGACTGCACACCCGAGGAATTGCTGCAAGCATTCAAATAACATTAAAAAGCAGCCCACGGCTTGGTGGTCTCGGATGAAATACGTATTTTTGCCGCCGTTTATCGATTGTTCATTAATTGATCGTTAGTACCATGAAAACAGAAAGAGAGAAACGGGCTACGCGCGTGACACTCTACGGTGCGGCCATCAACATCATTCTTGTCGTCTTCAAACTCATCGCCGGTGTTCTCGGACATTCGGCGGCTATGATTGCTGACGGCATACACTCACTCAGCGACCTGCTCACCGACGCGGTGGTGATCATCTTCATGAAACTCAGCTCACGGCCACAAGATGAAGACCATGACTACGGCCACGGCAAATACGAGACACTGGCCACTGCCATCATCGGCATGGCACTCTTTGTCGTCGGCCTCGGCATCTGTTACGGAGGTGCGGTGAAGATATGGGCAGCACTGCAAGGCCAGCAACTCGGACAGCCGGGATGGATCGCGCTCATCGCCGCACTCCTCAGCATCGCGCTCAAAGAGTGGTGCTTCCAGTTCACCGTGCGCACAGGACGCGCCATACAAAGCGAGACCGTCGTCGCCAACGCCTGGCACCATCGCAGTGACGCACTATCGTCGGTGGGCACGGCTATCGGCATCGGTGGCGCCATCGCACTCGGTCCGTCGTGGGCTGTGCTCGACCCGATCGCAGCTGTGATCGTCAGCGTGCTCATCGCCATCACCGCATGGAAACTCATGGCCAACGCCTTAGGCGAACTGCTGGAAAAGAGTCTCCCCAAGGCTATGGAGAAAGACATTGAACACACCGTCACCGAAGACCCAAAACTCAGCGACATACACCATCTGCGCACGCGCCGCATCGGCAGCCATATCGCCATCGAGATGCACGTGCGCATGCCCGGTGACCTGACACTGGTGCAAGCGCATCAACTGGTCAGCAGTGCTGAGAAGCGACTGCGCGACCGTTTCGGACAAGGCACGTTTATCAGCATTCACATGGAGCCGGAAAAGAGCAGCCTCACCCCCAAGCCCCTCTCCAAAAGAGAGGGGAGTGAAATGCTGGATAAACAGTAAGGGGGTTGATCGCAAAGCTATCATTAACATGATGCTGAGCTACAAGTAATAAGATATACATATATAATAATCAAAAAACATAGCCATCAACACCACCCGTTTAACCCTGTAATCACTCCCCTCTCCTTGGAGAGGGGTACGGGGGTGAGGCTGATATTATCATGCACACTTATATCACACGCATAGAGCGAGAGAGCAGAAGAGGCAGAGGTGTCTTTTTCCTTGCTCTCGTCCTTTTTCTCCTTGCTTCTTGCGGCGGCAAGAAAGAAGACAAGGCCAAGACGGCAACACAGAAACAGGAAAACAACATCGCCGTGGACACGGCCTTGCAGACACGGCTGAAAAAGTTCGCCGCTGCTCCCCGCTGCAAGGGGCTCTTCGGTTTCTATGTCTATGATCTCACCGCCGACAAGCCAGTGTATGGCGAGGGCGAGAAGGTGACGATGTCGTCAGCCTCCTGCCTGAAGCTGATCACCGGCGTGGCAGGACTGCAACTCCTCGGCACGGACTACACCTATCCCACATCGCTGTGGACAACGGGTGCGATGAAGGGTGATACGCTGCAAGGCAATGTCATCTTTAAAGCGCAGCTCGATCCACAACTCAACGAGCCCGATCTGAAGATGTTTACGCACGCGTTGAAGAAGAAAGGTATTAAGAAGTTCAACGGCAAACTCGTGCTCGACCTCGTGCTCCACCAACCGGTGACAAGCGAACAGCACTGGTATCCCTGGGATCTGTCATTCTCGCGCTATGGCATCCTGTACAAAGGTGACCAAAAGGTGCGCAAGGCAGTGACAACAGCCTTCCGCCAGGCAGGCTACCAAGTGGCTGACAGCCAGGTGGTCTACGGCGGACTGACACGCGACGCCCGTCTGCTGTTTCGTTTCCGCCGCCCTGTAGACTACGTGATCAAGAAGATGTGGAAAAACAGCAGTAACACACAGGCCACGTCACTGCTCTATACCATCGGCTATCATCTCGACAAACGCGGTAACCTGCCGGCTGTCGGCGTGGATTATCTCCGTGGCTTTGTACGCGACAGCCTGGGACTGAAAGACAAGCGCATCGTCATCCACGACGGCTGCGGACTGTGCACCTACAACCATCTCTCAGCCGAGGTACTCGTCGCCGTACTGCGCTATGGCTATCAGCGTCCGGCTATCTACAAGAAGCTGCATACGTGGCTGGCCATCTCAGGTGTGGACGGCACGCTGCGCGCGGAACTCAGCGACCCGAAACTTAAAGGCTTGGTACGCGGCAAAACGGGTACGCTGTCCCATCCCTTTGGCATCAGCTCGCTGGCCGGATACTGTAAAGGTGCTGACGGTCATCTGCTCGCCTTCGCGATCATGGACAACGACATGAGCGTCCTCGATGCCCGCGTGCTGCAAAAGAAACTCTGTCTGGCCATGACCGACATCAACCATAGCAAAGGACAACAAAAAAAGACAAAGTAACAGAAGCAATAGAAGTAGTAACAAAACCAACAGAAGTAACAAAAGCAACAAAAGTTACAGAAGCAACAGAAGCCACATCAACAAATCTATATAAAACGGATTAGGACATGCCATGATGGTCATCCTAATCCGTTTTTTTGTTTGATCATAACTGAGCTTAGAGCCCCACTTTCTTACTCCTGTTATTGACTGTCACGACATACACGCCATGCACCAAGGGCTGGGAGACGAAAGTATCGGACGAAGCACGCCCACGTGTCACCGGCGCACCGGAGAGTGTGCGGATGATCACCAGATCATCTGTGTGGACACCGTTGACTTGCAGACGTCCTTCAACAACACGCACCGTCCACGACGCATCGCTCTCTTCCTTCGAGATCCTTGTGCCATCGGGCCTTACGCCACCTATCTGTAGCGTCAGTCGGTTGTCGGTAAGGCCCGGTGTGGCCTGGAGCGTGTAAGACGAAAGTGTGAGGTCGGTGACGGCACCCGTCATCTTGTCTTTCAGCCATACACTCTGTCCGTCAAAGGCGTCAGCATCGGGCAGCGAGACGGTCAGCTGGCTGGCTCTTGCGGCACGGTAACCCATTGCCATCTCCACGCCCACCGGCGCCTGACCGGCCAATGAGAGCGCCACACCGCTGTTGTCAAGCAGATAGACCTGCGGCACGCTGTCGTTGAAGCTCTGCCACTTCACGCCGTCGGAGCCGA
Organism: uncultured Prevotella sp.; assembly: GCA_900546345.1. GTDB lineage: Bacteria > Bacteroidota > Bacteroidia > Bacteroidales > Bacteroidaceae > Prevotella. The sequence goes on from URCI01000016.1 coordinate 34,361, forward strand.
TGTTGAACGCCAGTTGCTTACTGTCCTCATCGGCCTTCACCTCCACATCATCAGTGAAACCGGAATCGTCAGACAGTGCCACAAAAGGTTTGGCGGCAGGGTCAGGGGTCTTGCTCGGCAGCGGTGGCAGGGCAAAGGTCACCTTCTCCGTCTTGCCATCGCCGATAACCGCCGTCTGCGTGAAGAAAGCATTACCGAAGTCGAGTGTCGAGCCAACGGCCCAACTCTGCGAGGTTGTGAACTTGTTGCCGTTTTCCGTAACTGTGTAGAACACATGCGGTGCGCTCATGTCGTAGGTCGTGCCATCAGCCGAGTGGGCAGTGTTGTAGCCGCTGACGAGCCACGGCATGCCCTTGAGGTTCCAGCCCATGTTCTCCAACTTCGTAAAGTGGGCCGAGCCGTCGATGGGCACCTGGTTGTATTGCGTCAGCGTCACGGTCTTGGCATTCCCATCCTCGGTATAGACATAGTCGCCCTCTTTACTTCCGAAGCCTGTGAAACGGATATCGGTGGCTTCGGTGAGCGGCGTGCCGAAGTTCAGCAGCCAGCCGTCGCAAGCCTTCACGGCAGTAGACGTCATCATCTCCCAGCACGGCGAGTCGGAAGTATGGAAATCGTAGTCCCATGCCGAACGTGTCTTACCATTGTAGGTTTTGCCCGTCGGGATGGTGTACTTCGTCTCCGTGATATTGCCGTTATCGTCCGTTTCCGTGGTCAGCGCATTGGCGTAGTCGTACGGGAACGGCATCGACATCAGCGTGTATTGCATCTGCGCCGGGAACGAGCGCTCGGCGGCGACGTAGGCGGCATGCACCACGTTGCCATTGCCATAGAGCGAGGCACCCGTCTTCAGCAGCAGATAACCCGGCATGAAAGCGTTCTCACTCGTGAAGATCTGGGTGCCGCCCTCCGTACTGCCCAACGACAGCGACGCATTCTTACCAATATACACCACACTGCCCTCGTGAGGATAGTGGTTGTCGGCAGCCTTGGCGTAGCGTGAGTCGCCGTCGGCAATGCGCCAGGTCTCAAAACAGCCCATATCGACTGTCCCGCCCAACATGCGCGGATTGCCCAGCACGTCGCGGTCGCTTGTCAGATTGACGTAATCTTTGAACTGCTCGGGCAATGTAAGCGTATTGTTACCCGCGTTGATTGCCTTGCTATCCTCATGCAACTGATAAAAATAAGGTGCATGATTGGTGAGGAATGTCGGCAGGGTATAGACATTGCCCGTGCGCAGGTAGGGCGCAAAGGGATTGCCCGTGGCCGCATAGCAGTTGGTATAGGTGCCACTGCCACTGGTGTCGGCAGCCTTGTCACCACTATTGTAGTCGAGACCGTTGATGACCGCGCCAGCATTGCTGACTGTCTTCTGTCCCGCGGCATCAGCCACAACAGTGCAATTGAGCATCGTGCCGTCGCTGCCCACATTGACGAGCGGCTGATCCGAGGCCACACTGTTGCCATAGATGAGTGCGTTGTAGAGCAGTCCGTGCTGGAGGTTGACCACGGGATAACCCCTACCTTGGTCGTCGTCGTTGACCGTGTTGCCGTCAATCATGATGTTGCGCAACACAAGGTCACTAATGTCGTCAGAGATATTCACGGCCGGTGCTGTGAGTGCATCACTGCTGCGCACTTCGAAACCATCAATAAGTGTGCCAAGGGCATAGTCGGTGGCCATCGTCGCAATACCCGCAATGCGCGTGCGCTTCGTCGTCTTTGCTGCCAAGCCCGGCCGGTCAGTGCGCACCTTATTAATATAGGTAGCAATCGCATCGTTCTCGAACGATCGTGCACCATTGTTGTACATGACGTCGCCGCTTGTACCGTCCTTCACGGCCTCAGGCTCCGTGTTGTAGGTCTGTGCGATGCTGCCATAGACACTCACGCCATTGCGCAAGGTGATGGTTTCCGGCGTCACATTGTCGTCGCCGCCTTTGATGAAGACATACGACTTGGCCTGGTCTTTCTTGTCAGCGTTCTTATTAAAATAGGTATAGACAGCCGCGGCATCGATGGCGCGCTGCACCATGCCATTACCATAGGCATCCTGCCACGACAGTCCCGTCATGTTGCCCACCACTTTGTTCGGTTCGACGAAGAGCACGCGCTGCATGGCCGACGAACACTCATAGGCGCCACGCTCCATGCTGCCGTCGTAGAGACGTACCTTGTAGGCGAGGTCCTTGGTGTAAGCCGTGTCGGCAAGCATCGTCAGAATGTTTTTCTCATCAAGCGTCACTTCGGCACCCGTCTTATCCTTGATCTTCATGTCCCGCACCCAGCCCAGCACCTTTTGCGCATAGAGCAGGTAGTTGGCACGCGTCAGCGTGCGCACACCCGGGTTGATATGGTAGTCGCGGAGGCTAATATCCTTGCCGTCACCATTGACGAAGTTCGGACCCTCCATGGCGTTGTAGTTGCGGCTGTCGAGGCCAACATTGTGGTATTTGGCCGTCTCGTCGGTGTTGGTGATGCCCGTGACGGCGTTGTACTGTACCGAGTCAGTCTCAGCATTATTTTTGACAAAACCCTCGTACTGCGTCGTCATTTTGCTGTTCTGGTCGTCCTGCCAGATGATGGAGTTATAGAGCGACGACGTGCCCGTGGCGGCATCGCTGAGCTTGATGTGTCCGCCGTTCATGGCGAAGGTGCAGTTGACGATGCTCACGGTGTCGGTGCACTCCAGCGGATTGCCCGAACCAGAGTGGAACACGCTGTTGTAGATGAGCGTCCGGCCGCCACCCTTCTCGATGCGCACGGCAGGCACCGTCTTGTCAGCACCATTCTGTTGGAAGATGCAGTTCTTGATGGTGAGCTTGGGTGCACCGGTACCGACGAGGTGCTCTGTCGTTGACTTCGTGTCCTTATCCACATCCGTTGTCTTGAACTGCTCCCGATAGTAGATGGCCGCACCGCCGGTACCCGTAAAGTTGCTTTTCTTCTCCGTGTGCTTGGCCGTCGCGTAGTTGTTGACGAAGGTCAGGCCATCAAAGGTGATGGGCATGGCCTGTCCCCTGGTCTGGCTTGACTTTGTCACCTGATCTTTCGTTTGATCGATCGTCGTCCTATCATTGCTGGTGGTGGACCCTTTCAGGTTGCCCTGTGTGCCCCACTGCTCAGCATCGGTAATGAGGAAGAGGTGGGCAGTGTTGTCGTCGGTGTAATAGCTCTTCTTATCCATGACGAGTTTCACGGGATACTGCTCGATGTCGCGGTGGCCGAGGATATCGGGGGCATAACCACCCTCGATGGTCAGACTCTTGGCCTCATAGGCGTGGCCGGAGATGATCGTCTGCTTCAGAGCTGCAATAGAGTTGTTGGCACCCGTATGGATCTGGAAGCCGACGTTGTCCTCATCGAGCTGATAGGTCGGCATGAACGTACCGCCCGTACCATTATTAGCCCCGATGATCTTCACCACCTTCGGGTGGTCATTGCGGCTGAGCAACAATGTCTCGATGGCACGTTGCAGGTCGCTCGTCGGCTTGAGCTGCGTGGTACCGTCATTGCCGTTGGCCGTATTCTCACTCTCTGCCACCCAGATGACATCCACCTCGTGACCGTCCTCCACGTGCAGTTGCGTGTGTTGATACTCATACACACCAATGTCGATATAGTCTTCGGTGACGGTGCCAAGTGGGTCGGGCGAGATGCGGTACATCTGTCGCGTGCCCTCCTTACCGTTCTCGGCATAGTTCATGTACTTGTCATCACCGATGGGCAGAAGCGTCAGGCCATAGCCGAAGTTATAGAACTTTGCCAGGTCGTAATAAATACCATGACCCGTATAAAGGCCCTCGGCATCCTTCGTGAAGGTGCCCTTGGTATCTTGGTCAAGTTCTCCCCAGCCTGCATCGGTAAGACTGTTGACACGGTAGGTCAGCCAGTCGGCGCTCTGTGTGTAGCCGTCGTAGCCCGCTTCCTGCGAGGGCGAGATGAAGTTAGGACCATCGACAGCGTCGTTGTCGCCATTGATGATGACGTTGTTGTTCTTCTTATTAAAGATACTATAAAGCTGACTGAACAATTTTAATTCTGTGATGTCATACTTCCTTTGATCCGGAGTTCCAATAGTTGCTGGCAGTCCGTGCCCCTCCTCGTAGGCCGAGAAGAAGAGCGACTCAACAGGAGAATCTGAATTACCATAGTTCATCAGATACACCCTGCCTTTGCTGTCGGCCTCATTGCCCCAGAAGATAGAGTTCAGTCCGAAGTAGCGCTGATTGTCCCCCGTATTGATGCTGGTGTTGAAGACCGAAGGATAGGAGTAGGCTTTATTCTTCACCGAGTTGCAGTTCATCAGCGTCACAGAGGACTCGTCACCGGCCCACAGTACGCCGCCAAAGCCTTTAAGGTCATTGCCCGTCTTACCGGCAAAGTCATTGCCGGTCTGTCCGGTAGCGGCAGTGTTGGTGGGTTTACCTTTGCTGGTAGAACCTTCTTGTGTCTTCAGTTCGTCCGGCGTGAGGATGTCACCCGATCCCCGCTTGGCTTCATTGTTGGCAAAGATGGTGTTCACCACGGTGATAGTATTGGTCGTGGCAATGGCACCACCACCGGAGTAGGTGACATACATGCGATCACTGGCATCGGCTTCATCCGGACTGATGGCCTCGTTCTGCACAAACGAGCAGCTCACGATATCGGCGGTGCCGTCGGTGTAGATGGCACCACCGAGACGGGCATTGTTGTTGACAAATAGACAGTTGGAAACCACCAAGGGAATGTTGCGCTTTCCCTTGTTGTTATCGCTGTAACTATCGAAGCTTGTCGGCTCCACAGCGTCGTCACCGCTGACGAAGATACCACCGCCTTTGAAGTACCAGCTGCGGTTCTTTACCGAAGCCACCTCATAGTCCTTGGCTGAGCCCTGCGTGATCGTCACGCCGTCGATGATGATGGCACGGTGAAGCTTCGAGGCATTGTCCTCCTGATAGCTGTCGGCGACCACCGTGGTGTTGCCACTCAGGGAGCCGTCGGTGGTATTAAGCTTACCGCCCGTGGTGCAGTCGGGCAACTTGCCCACCGAGTTCGGGTCGGCGTTACAGGTGATGACGTGATAGACGTTCTTCGCCTCGGAGTCCTCGCCCACGGCATAGCCTGAGAGGATGGTCTGGTGCTCCATCTCCCACGGTTCAATAAGCGAGTTCTTATTCATGTCGTAATGGGTGCGGTCCAGTCGAATGGCATTGGTCGTAGCCCCCTTGAGTATGACAGTCTGCTTGGTACCATCCACCGTGGCGGTAATCGTCACCTCGCCAGAGGTCGACTGACAATAATAGTGGTCGGTAGTAGAGACATCGAGTCCGCCAATAATGGTCACGCCCTCAGGTACGGCAAAGGTGTTGGAGCGCACGTGGCCCTGCGTGCCGTAGAGGTCGGTATAAGGATAATAGGTGCCACCCGCCAGGAAGATTTCGAAGCGATGGTTGCGGGCATCCTCGCTGTTGTTGCGGGCCTTGACGATATACTGCAAGGCATCATCAACACGCAGGAAGGGATTGGCAACGGAAGAGCCCATCTGTTTATAGACCTCATCGGTGCTGGCTTGCAGCACTTTTGCCGCCGTGGTGTTCACGGAGTTGGTGTGGACCACGAAGAGGCGGTAAAAGAGGTGCTCGGTATCCTGCGTGACATCGAAGTTGGCATTGATGGCGCGGGCACCGATATCGACGTTGAAGTTGTTCTTGTTCACAAGTGCTGTTCCGTCATAGGCGGTCTGCACAGTGCTCTTGTCGGTCTTCTCGGCGCGCGGCACACCGGCGATGTCGAGGGTGTTGGTCTCAGGCAGCAGTCGGATGAAATAGCGGTAGGTGTCGTAAGGGATACCGGCACGGGCGAGCACCGACGACTTGCCGATGCCGTAGAACTGGTAGTCGTCGCCCTTATGGCCGTTGTCGGGTACCCAGCGCACGGCGTTGGTGGAGACAGAACTCACGCTGACATTGTTCACACCGGCCACACGCGTGTTGGTCACTGCGGAGTAGTTGACGGGATAGTTGTTGATGTTCTGCTCGGCATCGTAGTTGTTGGTCACACCGGAGACATCACCCTGATCGTTGCTGGTATTATTCCAATAGACATTGCACACCGAACGGAGGTTGGTCTGGAAGTAGAGACCGCCGCCGCGCGTTGTACCCGTATTGCCCGTGATGGTGCAGAAGGCAATATAAGGATAGGTGGTAGCCGAGACCGTCGCTGGCTCATCAACGGCGATACCGCCGCCGTACTGATTGCTCGTATTCTTCTGAATGATGCTACCGCCGACCATAGCACCGCTCTGGAGGTAGAGACCGCCGCCGGCATTGTCAGCCGTATTGTTCTCGATGATGCAATTGCTGATATAGCCATAATACGGCACCACGGCGGCACCGCCGATCTGAGTCTCAAGCAGCGTGCCTGTGGCCTGCCCGTACTCGATATAAAGGCCGTCGAGCATGGAGTAAGTAAACGGCGTGATGGTCTGTACCTGCGTGCTCTCGCTCCACGAGGGATGCGCCTGCGGCAGCACGTCGCTGAGAAGCTTGGGCTTCGTGGTACCGTCATCGGCCGTCTTCGTCATGGGCTTACCATCCTCATCGAAGACACGGTCGGTGAATGTCACCACATGGTAGGCGTTGACGGTCTGGTCGCCACTGGTGAAGACACCCGTAAGCAGCGTTTTGTTGGTGATGAGGTTACGGGTTTTGAAGTCCTCTGTCCAGCCGCCCTGCACCTCCACGCCATGCGGCACCTGGATGCTGTACAGACGCGGGTTGTCGTCCTCGTTGCCCTCATAGACCGTGGTGCGCGAAGGGGCGTAGCCGCCACCAGTCTCAGTACCATCATACTTAGCCAACTTCACGATGACGCGGGTCGTAGGGTGGTCGTATTTATAGCGTCCGGCAGCGTCCAAAACCTGTTGCAGCTTTGTGCCGCAGGCGGCGTTGGCGGGACTGTCGGCCGAGGCGTTACCGCTCTGCACACCGTTCTGCGTGACGTAGTAGGTAGCGACCGGCCAATCATCTTTCGTTGTCTGTGTCGTTGCGTCGGAAGTGGCATAGTAGCTGAACTTCTGTGTCGTCTCTTCCGGTTTAATCTCGCTGGCACCATTGAACTCGTAAGCGCCCTTGTCGATGGAGCAGTCCTGGATGCGGGCAGCACCGGCGATGTCCTCAGTCACCTTCAGCGTCTGGGTGAGCTCTGTGCTATAAGTCTCCGACCCCATGTTGATGCAATAGTTGGCAAGGGTGGAAACGGGGTTGATACTGTAAGGGTTGTCGGTGAAGAAATAACCTGTTTTCTTATATTCTGATGGTTTTTCACCACTGTCTTTTATCGTATATTTACTTTCATTGAAGAGATTTTGCGCTGCACACGTCTTAATATAATTTGTGAGGTAAGGGTCTTTCCAGTAATCATTGCCACCGCCTGGAACACTCGCATTAACGTCCAATGTAAATGTTTTCGTCACAAAAACCTTATCCTGATAGTTAGCATCCAATACTGCATTTCGGCCATTAGTATAAGTGACCGTTACACCTTCATTGACGAATCTGAAAGCCGGAGCAGAATGATAACAACTGAACAGAATATTATCACGACCTACATTATTAGCCCAACTAGAGCGACAAACAATATTATAGTTCTCACCCGTCAATCCATATCCTGTGTTACCCCAAAGAATGCAGTTATACAACTTGATCTGCCCTGTTGATCCATAACCATTAGCATCAAAGATGGCAGCTGAGATTGCATTATCGGCCTTGCCAATATTATAAGCAATCGTACTATTATAAAGTTTGTTGGCAGACGTAGATAACGCAACATACAACGCTAGTCCTAATATTTGATAGCCAGGGGTTGTCCAGTCTGAGGAGTTCTCTACAATCATAGAGTTGATAACTGTGCCTCCTTTCATATAGACACCAGATCCTACGCTCTTTGCATAGTTTGCCCCTGTTTTCTTTCCACTCTTTATTATATTGTTGCGGACAATACAATCTTTTACCGTACTGCCTCCTGACATATAAATACCAGCACCCCCCTGAGAATAATCATTAGATAAACGATCATTCCACGTGTCATAAGCAATAAGGTAATTGTTTCTAACCAGGCAGTTCTTCAGCGTAATACCAGAACCATCCATATAGACACCTCCACCCATACCACCATTGACGTAACCATTCTGTATAGTCAGTCCTTCCCAAAGGGTAGAAGTCGTAATACCAGAACCATTAACGACCTGCATTGTTGAATTTCCGTCCAAAATCGTCTGGTACGTAGCATCGAGGTTGGAGATGTCTCGCTCTCCATCTTTTTTTCCTGGATTGCCATAGGCCTTGAAGCCGCCATAGACGTTGACACCAGCCTTCATGCTGACTGTAGCACTCTCCTTGTATGTACCGGCTGCAATCCAGATATCTTGCCCGGCATAAGCCGTTTTAAGCGCCTTGGTCAGTGTCTTAAACGCCGTTGCCCAAGTCGTACCATCGTTTGTATCACTACCATCTGTCCGCACATAATACGTCGTGCCCGTCACAGGCAGATACGTATCCTCCACGGCACCGACATCGGGCGCACCGCCATAGGTACGGGTGTTCAGACCTGTGAGGTCAAATTTATAGCTGATCTGCGCTTCGCCTGCCGCATTGACCATCGGGTTCATGTCCATCGGCATGTAGTCGGGGACGCCGCCATAGAGGGGCACGTCGTCCTCGTTGCGGCGGTCACCGATGGTGCGTGTGGGGTTGACAAAGCGGGGATAGGTCTTGTCATTGGTGCGGTCGTAGCCAAAGGTCGGTGTGAAACCAGATGTGGGATAAGAGGACGTACCCTTATCCTTATATAATAAGTCGATGAGGTTGTCGCTGCCACTGATGCTCGAGCCGGAGTACACCGACGCAAGATTCGTTGTCGTCAGCTTGCTGCGGTCGTTGAGCAGCTCGGTGGCATTGGCATAGATGGCAGAGTTATAGATCTTGATGGTTCCCGTTCCATCAGAGTTGGTCACGGTCTCCAAAGGGATGCCGACGTTGTTCGTGATGGTGCAGTGGTCCATCGTCAGCGTGGATTTGCCGATGACGGTGATGATGCCACGGAGTTGCGGCGTCGTCTTGGTAGAGTCTATCGACGTGTTATTACGCACGATGCAGTTCACCATCTTGACATCTACCGTCACCGGACTACTGGCATTCGGGTAGGCACTGACGGCGAAGGCACCACCGCCGTCGCCCGAGAAGCCGTTGGCTAAGACACAGTTGCGGATGACGATATCCGTGAGGTCTTTACGGTTGGAGGCACTCGCACTCTTGTTGCCGACAATGATGGCAGCACCACGTTGCTGACCAAGGTCAGCGGTGGCAGAGGTTGGCGCTATCGGCGGACGCGAGTTGCCATAGTAGAGATGGAAGCCGTCGATGACGACATTGCTCTTATTGGAAATCGAGATACAGTGGATGGAGTTATTTTTCCACTGCCCGATGATATTGCCCGTGATGCGCGAGACATACTCGTGGGGATTGCGCTGGTAGGTGACGTTATCGATCGTCTGTGAGAGATTCGTACTCGTGAGTTGTTTGGGATATCCGCCATAGATCCGCATATTGTCGAGCGGACGGATGGCGGCTGTCTGCAAGTCAGCATCCTCCGTACCTTCTTTATAGAGATAGGAGCTCGGTCCGGCCGTCGTCAGCTCACCTTGCTTGACCAGAATCTGAGTATTACCCGTATCCGGGTACTTGTTGTCCGTGATATACTTCTGCATGGTATAGATGGCGTCGCTGATGTTCTGCATCGGCTTATCCCAGGAGTTACCCATCTTCACAGAAGGGTCGGTAAACGTACGGTTCGGATCAACAAAGATGGTGGGAATCGTTGTCGTCGAAGTAGGATCGTCAACAGGAGCGAGCATTGCCACCTGACCCTCCTCGATGTCGGCACGGAGGGCACCGACGGTGGAGACGGGGAAGAAACGAAGGTAGAAGAAGTCTTGGTTGGTATGGGCACTTTTGTTGAAGCCTTTCACCTCAGAGAGCGAGCTCACCTGCACACCAAGGTTAGCAATGTAGGACTTGGCATCGGGTTTCCAGCCAGTAGCGCTCCATTCACTGTGGCCAGCACCCGAGAGCGGATTGTTACTGCTATCGATGAGCGGGTTGGTGAAGATCACATAGTTGGCCGCAGCCGAAGTCTTGTCGTTGTTCACCTTCTGGATGTCATAGACTTCCTGCTTCTGTGTGCCGCTCCAGTCGGTGATGTCGCGGTTGGTGAGTGCCGTATAGAACAGCTGCGGCTTCTGCACAGGGGCATTGGCCGACACCTTCGAGGCATAAGAGGCGTACTGCATGTCGTTGTCGGCGGCACAAGTGTTACCCCACAGCACGGAGTTGAAGCACTGTCCGGCACCATTGATGAAGAGTCCGCCGGAACGACCATAGCGCACGTTGCTGATGATGATGTCGGCACCCGGACAGTCGTTGTTGACAATGGTGCAGTGGTTGATGGTGCCACCTTTATATAATAAGACACCGCCGGCCTCAGTCGTGGCTGTGTTGTTGGCCATGATGGACGCAGAGATGTACGGATCGAAGTTGTTGACCTTAAACTTCGCACCACCGCGCGGATGGTCGTCGGGGTCATAGACGACAGCCGCGCCGCCACCGATGCGCCCCACGTTGTTGGTCATGAACACGCGTTTCGCGGCTCCATCGTTGTCCATGCACAGTCCGCCGCCGTAGCCGTCGATGATGCCGAGGCCGAGCGTCTGACAATTATAGATATAGCAGTCCCTCATTGTGCCGCCGTCATCCATATACACGCCACCGCCGCGCCGCGAGGCCGAGCAGTTGCGGATGACGCTGTTGATGAGCGTGGCCTTCTTCACCATATACACGCCGCCGCCCATCGTGGTGTGGTCGCGCTTGGTGATCGTCTTGCCCGAGGCGTTGCCACCCTCAATGACGAAACCGTCGAGGCTCGCGCCATAGACAAGGGAGTCGGCGTAGCCGGTTTTGGTAGCATCGCTGATGAAGCCGTTGGTGGCAAACCACACCACATGGTATGAGTTGCCGGGGAAGAGTGTCTTGTATTCCTTCTTCGTGTCGTCCCAGGTAAACTGGGTCTGCATGCTGCTGTTGTGGTTGCCGGAGAGGATGGTGGCGTACTTGAAGTCGTAGCGTGTGATGGTGTCCTGTTGCGTGGAACCATAGGTCGTCGTTATCTCACTAGCCGTTGACTGTTTGTTGCCGCGCCAACCGGGATGGGTGGAGAGCAGGCGTTTGTTAATTAACCTTTCTCCCGCCGCCTTTTCTGCGTCAGTCAAAGTCTCATCACCCTTGAAGCCGCCGTAGAGGTGAATGCCGTCGTAGATCTTGAACGAGGTAGAGAGAATGCCCTTGGCACCGTCGCCGGTACTCTCCGACGGGGTGTAGGTGCCGGCGGCCACATACACGCTGCCGGAGTGCAGGTTGTTGCGCTGCATGTAGTCGTAGAGGTCGTTGATGGCATCCTGCACGTTGTCCTTAGCGGTGTCCCACGACTTTCCGTCATTGGCGTACTTACCGCCGTTCGCCGTGGTCTTCACATAGCGGATGGTGTCGGTCTGGGCGGAGGCCGAGAGGACCGACATCACGAGAAGAAGTATGTATAATAGTCTGTTGCGCATAGTCGTTATTGTTTTTTCCGAATGGTTCCACGGGGTTTGTCGTACCCATATGGGTATTGTCGGTTCCACATGGGTATTGCCGGTTCCACCGTAGGGTATTGATGGTTTCGCTGTAGGGGCGGGGTTTATCCCCGCCCTAACCCCGCAGGGTATTGATGGTTTCGCCGTAGGGGCGGGGTTCATCCCCGCCCTAACCCCGCAGGGTATTGCCGGTTTCACCGTACGGTATTGCATTTTCGCGGGGATGGATAATTGTCCCTTGGGGTTAGGGCGGGGATAAACCCCGCCCCTACGGGATCACCGGCAATACCCTCTGACGACAGGGTTACAGGGTCACCACGATTTCGTAATCTTCACCGTGCCCACCATCCACGGGACGAAGACACCCGCGTTGCTGCTCGGTGTCACTGTGGCCTTAGCATTCGTGGTCTTCGTGCTCACACTGTTGGTGAGCGTCATAGGAAACTGATAGCTGCCCCCATTGTTCACCGGGATGACATAGGTGGCCTGCCGCCCGTACCACTGGCTGCCTGCATCAAGACTGAAAGTCTCGGAATAGGTCGAGGTCGAGGCCGATGTGTTCTCCAAGGGCTTGAAGAGGTAGCCGCCACTACTCAGGTCTGTGAGCTCTATCTTGCTGAGCTTCACCTTGTCCTGCACCTTGGCGTCGACGTTCCATTGTAGGTCGAGCTTCGAGGCGACATGGTAGAGCACCATATTTATATAAGGTGAATTGGAGTTATAATCACTTACCGTACCGTAATAGGTTCCGTTGACCATGTTGTTGTAAGGCGAGGAATAAAGATTCTTCAGCGCCTCACTCTCCTTGCCCGTGGCTGCATCGCCGAGTGTAAAAGTGGCATCGGCGAGGTCCGTACCTTTATAGTTCACCGTAATGGGCACCGACGACATAGCAGCATATACAACGCCCGTGCTACGGTCCTCGGGGATAATGATACGAATCTGGTCGGTGTAGGTGTAGATGGAATCTTTGTTATTGTCCTGTGTTGTTGTCTTCGTCCATTTCTTCGGGTCGAGGGTATAGCCGTTATTAAGGTCCATGCCCTCCGGAGTTAATACCTTTGACGGCGCACCGCTTATCGACGTGTTAATCAGATAGATATAGAGATGCGATGGCAACAGGAACTTCTCGTACGTTCCCGGGTCACCCTCGGCGCGTGTGGCCTTGGCACCCGCGGCACCGGCTGTGAGACTCGCGTCATTGGCAGGGATGGCCAAGTTGACGGGCATGCGCACAAGGTGTTCATCATCAGACGGCGAGTCCGATGTGGAACACGAGGTGAGTGTCAATGCCCACGCACCCAATAACATTGCTATGGTCTTTTGTATCTTCATCATTATTTAATCGTATCGGTGGGGTGATTATTCTTCCCGCCGTAGGGGCGGGGTTCATCCCCGCCCTAACCCCCGCAGGGTATTGATGGTTCCGCCGTAGGGGCGGGGTTTATCCCCGCCCTAACCCCCTTGGCGATAATATTTTATCACGGGGGATTTATATTTGTCTTGCGGGGTTAGGGCGGGGATAAACCCCGCCCCTACGGCGGCTCCGGTAATCTTTTATCACGGGGGATTTATATTTGCTTTGCGGGGTGAGGGCGGGGATGAACCCCGCCCCTACGGCGGCTCCTATATCTCCGGATGATACTCCCCTCCTTTTTTCCAGTCGAGCGTCACGCTGGCCCCGACATTACTGTCGGGTGTGGAGACACCACCGTCATCATTGACTTTGATGCGGATGACACGGACGTCACCGGCCTTGAGGGCCTTCTGCATATAGAGGACGGTGCGTGTGGTAGTTCCGTCGGGCAAATCGGACTGGATGATGACGCGCCACACGGCACCTTTGGCGGCAGGATTCTCAGGGTCGATGGTACCGGGAGCCTCCATGCGCGAAGGGAAGGCAATGCCACAGTAAGCCACCGAGTCGGTACCGGCGACATCCACGGCGTCGGTGCGCACGAGCGAGGGATAGTCCCAGTGCCATGTGCTGTCATTGGGCGTGAAACTCGTGGCAAGATCGGCAAGGAAGACACGCGTGCGCAGCACCTTTGGGTTTTTCTTCATCACCACGGCCACAGAGGCGTCGGCTGGATAGAGGTTGATCTCCCAACTCTGATCAGTATTGCCGAGGACATTCATGTCGAGCGTACCGGCAAGTATGGCGTGGTTGTGACTGTCCACGGTGTCGTTGAGCAGTTGCGTGAGTCGCACCGTTGCCGCCGAGGTGGTATCAACCAGAAAGATCGATGGGTCTTCCTGACCGATGACCGCCACATGACGGTAGTTGTTGGCAGGAATGGAGATGGCGAAGGCCGTGCGCTGTCCCTCGGTCTCGCGGGAGTAATAGACCGGCGCGCTGCCATCAGTAGGATAGAAGCCCAGCCTCACCTGAGAGGTAGCGGGCTGCATGATGCCGGAGAAATAGTTGTTGAGCGTCTTCAAGGTCAGCGAACCTGTGTTCACCTGCAGCTGTTCACTGAGTTGCAGGTTGATATTGCTGACCACCTTCAGTTCATAGTTCAGCGAGTAAGCATTCTCGCAGTCTGAGCGGTCGTCATCAATAAGCGTACAGCTTTGCAGTGTGAGCAAGAGCAGGAGCAGTGTGGGCAATACCTTGAGATGTCGTGTCATTTGTTGTGTGTGTTTAATGAAGGGGGCAGGTGAATGATGTTTTCCGCCGTAGGGGCGGGGTTCATCCCCGCCCTAACCCCACAGGGTATTGATGGTTCCGCCGTAGGGGCGGGGTTCATCCCCGCCCTAACCCCGCAGGGTATTGATGGTATTGCTGTAGGGGCGGGGTTTATCCCCGCCCTAACCCCCTTGGCGGTAATATTTTATCGTGGGGGATTTATATTTGTCTTGCGGGGTTAGGGCGGGGATGAACCCCGCCCCTACGGCGTCACCGGTGGAACAGGTCTATCCGGTTTTACCGGTGGTGGCGTACCCAATTCCATGTCACGGACGGTCTTCATGATCTCATCGGGATTCTTGCAATCCGGGTTGAGATGATCCGCCGTCCAACGCGCGGGATTCTCGTCTATATAACGGAGAATATATTGCAGGGCACGTTCGTTGCGGACGACATGATCGTAATAAGACCGTTGCCAGAGTTTGTCATGGTATCGGGGCCAAGCATGCTCTTTCACGCCCACATCATAGAGATGGGTCGTGACACCCTTGAACCATCCCATGATCTCAGCGAGAGAAACATGTTCCTCGTATTTGCCAAGTACGAGATGGATGTGATTGGGCATGATAACCTGATTAAGCATTTCCACGTCGGGATAGCGTTTAAGCAATTCAACCAACATGTCAGATACCATCTCACCGGCAGGCGATAGGTTGACAGACTCACCCGCCACCTCGCCAAAGAGACACAGACGGTCGTGAGTGACCACCGTAACGAAATAATCCGCCGCAGTGGTGTAGTCGTACCCTTCCCACCACATGTTTTTCCGTGAATGGAAGGGATGCGGTGCGTGCGGGTCGTAGGGAGTACCGTCATGTCGTGCCATAGTAAATATTTATTTGATCGTAGGGGCGGGGTTCATCCCCGCCCTAACCCCGCAGGGTAATGTTTTGTTTCCACCGTAACCCCTTGGCGGTAATGTTTTGTTTCCGCCGTAGGGGCGGGGTTCATCCCCGCCCTAACCCCGCAGGGTAATGTTTTGTTTCCGCCGTAACCCCTTGGCGGTAATGTTTTGTTTCCGCCGTAGGGGCGGGGTTTATCCCCGCCCTAACCCCCTTGGCGGTAATGTTTTATCGTGGGGGATTTATATTTGTTTTGCGGGGTGAGGGCGGGGATGAACCCCGCCCCTACGGCGTCACCGGCAAGACCCCGGTGAAAGGGCGGAGAAACTTACATGTTGATGTTGAATGTCAGACCGCTCTGCCATGTCAAGTCAACGCTCAGACCGATTGACAGGGCCGGAGTGCGAAGGTCAGGAATGACGTTGTAAGCAGCGCCGAGGCCCTTGTCGTGGTTGGTGTCATTGTTCTCTACAATCTTCAGGTTGGCCGTCGTCGTGTAGTCCTGCTGGAAGACCTTGGTCAACTTAGTACTACCCGGCTGCGTCACTTCACCATTCGTTGTGCTTGACGGGTCGAGCTTGGCAACCATATAGAAGTTGGCACCAGCTGGAATCAGCTCGTTGTTATGGCCGCGGAAGGCATTGCCAGAATTGTTGGTGAACTCCACGACGATATTCACAGGATTAGAGGTCGGCGTCTCCAACAAGAGGGTGTGGTTGACAGGAGAACCGGTAGTAGAGGCAATCATATTATCCGGCATTGTCTTGTCATAGACCGTGTACTGGTTTGCGGCAGTGCCCTCATCTTTTGGTTTAAACTCCCAGTTAGCCACACGCTGGTTGCCGACGAGGATAGCGGTGATGGGGAAGCCACCGTCTTTGACTGCAACGGCAGCACCTGCATGGTCGTAAAGCGTGCTGGCAGTAGTCACCTTCGTGTCGAGGCGGGCCACTGCATATTGAATCTGGTTCTTCAAAGCGATAGAACGGGTTGATACTTTGACAGTACCATTGTCCTCAGCGTAGCTGCTCAGGATTGTAGCCCAATTACTGGTTGTTGAAGAACTGGTATTGTCTTTATAAAGGTCACCGCGAGCAGCATCGTCCGTCTTGATAAGTGTGTTGGCACGATACCACAGGTTAGCGGGATAGACATAGTTGGCCATTGGACCCACGTTAACACCATCAGCAGTGTAGGTACTTGTTGCCTGAGCTGTGAACTTGGTGTTTGCGTTATCCCATTTCACCGTAGCGGCACCATCAGGCAGGTAGTTGTCAGCAGGATAACCGGAAATAGCCTTGGTGAAAGTCAGTTTTCCGTCGGTAGCTGAAGCATAAGTTGTGTTTGTGATGGCTGTTGTGATGGCATCGATGACAGCTTGGTTCTCTGGGGTCTGACTGGACTTAATGTTAAGCAACGATGTGTAAAGATCCTGCACGGCTGCCTGAATATTGGTGGAGGAACCTGCACTCAAACCGATAAAGTTTGTATAAAGGTCAGCCAAAGCCTTGCCTTGTCCTGTTGTTGCGTCAGCCTTGACAGCACTCCATGCCTTGGGGCTGGTACCAGTCGATTTTGCAGTAGCAATGTTCGTCAGATAGGTAGCAATGTCATCACCCTTAGTCGTTGATGGTTTAGCGGCAATCTGTACAGGAGAGAAAGTAAAATCAGCAGGAGCTCCTGCATCAAGCTTATCCGCTGTCAATGTACCATACTTTGCCTTATCAGCATCAGAAGAAATAGCAGCACCTGCCGTGGTTCCATCAATTGCCTTTGCATAGAACAGGAAGGCGTTGGTGGTTAAAGGCACGCTGACATCGGAATAGACATGAGCGTTACCAGTCGTAGTGAGCTGGTCTTTAGTCAGAGAGTTGGCCACTGCATTAGGAAGTTTGATATTGTTGGAGCCAATACGAGTAGCAGTACTGGCCACTGCATCCTTAATACCAGCAAACGGTATCAGCGTCATGTTATCCATACCGCGGAACACAGGTGATGTCTGTGCCTGTGTCACGTCTTCGCCCATACGTGTGCCAAAGTTGCCTTTGGCACTATGAGAGCTGCCCCCCCCCAGGCAGACCTACTGACAAGGTGAAGGATGTCTTGACGGTTTCACCCGTTGGCGTGGGAGCTACCTGCCCCGACGGATCGTCAGACGAGCAGGAAGAGAGCAACAAAGGAGTGACCAGCGCCATGGCGCCCATTCCCATGTAAATTAGATTCTTCTTCATAACGTATAATCTTTTATGTAATTTAATTATATATTCAGCCTTAACCTGTCCTGTCCCGCATAGGGTGATATTCATACCCATGTTTTCAACCCGCATGGGGTGACATTCCTACCCATCGTTATCAACCCGCATGGGGTGACATTCCTACCCATCGTTATCAACCCGCATGGGGTGCCGCCGTAGGGGCGGGGTTCATCCCCGCCCTAACCCCGACAGGGTAATGTTTTGTTCCCGCTGTAGGGGCGGGGTTTATCCCCGCCCTAACCCCACAGGGTATTGATGGTTTCGCTGTAGGGGCGGGGTTTATCCCCGCCCTAACCCCGACAGGGTATTGATGGTTTCGCCGTAGGGGCGGGGTTCATCCCCGCCCTAACCCCCTTGGCGGTAATATTTTATCGTGGGGGATTTATATTTG
>URCI01000017.1 GCA_900546345.1 uncultured Prevotella sp.
TTCTGAAAAGCGAGTGCAAAGGTACAGCTTTTACCAATACCCTCCAAACATTTCCAGCATTTTTTTGTGATTTCCTGCCACTTTTTCTAAAAGATTGACAAAAAGAGAGGGAGACACATTATTAAATATTATAGAGGGGGCGGAGAAAAGGCGGGGACGAAGGCAGGAATAGGCAGGGGCAAGACTGGGCAAGGCGGGACTAGGCAGGGGCAGGGGCAGCTGCACAGCAGCTGCATACAGAACCCAGCAAACGGAAGCAAGCAGACAGGAGGCAAGCAAACGGAAGCAAGCAGACAGGAGGCAAGCAAACGGAAGCAAGCAGACGAAAAACAAGAGAGGGAGGAAAAGGATGAGTCGCCATGACAAAAGAAAATTGTTGGAGAAACTGACAAAAAACAGGGCCTGAGAATCGATTTCTCTGAGCTGGGACCACCTTTGGGCTGGTTTTTCGCAAAAATAGAGAGTTTTTGACAACACACTGATTATTAGCTTGTTACAAAAAAATCAGCAGGACAGCTGCCAAAAAACACGCAGATGTCGGCGCTGAAATTCCCCAGTCCTTTTATCAAACAACCGTAATGAGCTTGACAAACAACCGAGATGACCGTGAGAAACAACCGAGATGACCGTGAGAAACAACTGAGATGACCGTAAGAAACAACCGAGATGACCGTGAGAAACAACTGAGATGGCCGCATCATCTCGGTTGTTTGACCGTAGAAAGCCGTTGAGATGACAACGGCTGTCCACAGTTTTCCATATACAAGGAAGACAGAATCAGGGGAAAAAACAAAAAAGTCTGTCCGTCTCGCTCTAGAAGGAGCATGGAGACGAACAGACTTTTGTCTTTATTTTTTCTACTGCCAGTTGAGGCGACAAAACTGTTTGATTAAAAGATCCTATGAGATCTTATGTATGCCATCATGCCGGACAAGCATAGAAAGATGTGTGCTGGCCATTATTCATTGAAGTCGAGTGTTGGCGCCTTTTCTGCCCCTGCAGCAGCTTCAAACTTTTCCATGCGCTGAAAACCGAACATGCCAGCGAAGATGACATTTGGGAATGTGCGCACATCCTGGTTGTATTTCTGCACAGCTTCGTTGTATTTCTGCCGTGCCTCATTGATACGATTCTCCGTTCCCTCCAACTGAATCTGCAGGCTATGGAAGTTCTGATTTGCCTTCAGCTCAGGATAGCGCTCTGCAACAACCATCAGCTTGCCAAGTGCCTGTGACAATTCACCTTGCGCAGCCTCATACTGCTTGAGTTTCTCTGGTGTGAGATTGCTGGCATCGAGTTTCATCTGTCCAACAGAAGCCCTTGCCTTGGTAACCTCTTCAAAAGTCTGGCGCTCATGCTTGGCATAGGCCTGCACTGTCTTGGCCAAGTTTGGGATGAGGTCTGCACGCCGCTGGTAAGTTGCCTGCACGTCTGCCAAGGCCGTAGTAGCGGTTTCCTGCTTTTGCACCATACCATTATAGGTACTACAAGCACCCACTCCCGCCAATACTATCACCGCTGCGATGATGAGCATGATCAAAGTACTTTTCTTCATATTGATTTTATTGAGTTATAATCATTTTATCATATCACCAGCCACCGCCGGCACCACCTCCGCCAAAGCTGCCTCCGCCAAAGCTGCCGCCACTGAATCCTCCACTGGAGCCGCCGCCGAAGCCACCGCCTCCACCGAAGATAAAAGGTGGGAACCAGTCGTCGTTGCGATGATGGCGACGCTTCTTCTTTTTGGGATGATAGAGCCCCATCGTCTCCAGTGCCAGTAAGATCAATTGATAGATAGGATAGCTGAAGCAGAGCAAGAAGATGACGAGGATCGTGAGCCACGAATCCTCGCCCTGCTCAGCATCTATTGGCTCACCGTCGACAGAGGCTCTTCCCGTTTTGAACTTACTGTAGAGCGCTTTTGCCGTTGTGAGCACAGCCGCATCGACATCGTTGACCTTCATGTTTCTGACAAGGCACTCCTGCGCAATATCATCGCATTCCACATCTGTCAGGTCAGCTTCGAGTCCTTTTCCCGGTGCGATGAAATAGCGCCTGTCGCCCACAGCCAGGACGATGACCAGTCCACGCCGGTCCTTCTTCGTCCCTACTCCATAATGGTTTCCGATGTCTTCCGCCATACGGAAGCAGTCAGCGCCTTTGACGTGATTGACCACCACGAACACTGTCTGTATGCCACACTCTGTTTGCAAGCGACGGAAACAGACATCGGCAGAATCTCTCATGGATGAGGACATCAGCCCTTCCGGATCGCAAACATAACGGTTGCGATCCTGCAAATGCACCATGGGCACTTCCTCGGCAGTCCACACTTTGGCCACGACTGGTATGGCAAAAAGCCAAAGCAACAAAGTGATCAACTGCACCCAGAGACCTTTACGAAGCTGTTTCATATCATTTTGGGCTTATTAGCGTATGATTATTGCAAATATAGTGATATTTATCGATATATACAGCCAATTCAACAAATAATAACAACTTTTCATACGTGGTCATGATTTTCCCAAAGCAAGAGGCGATCTTATCAGAAGCACACGTTTTGAGGTCACACATTATTTATATGTGTCATCACTTGATGACCGTCGCCTTGATGATCCTCACATCGTCCAAGGGACGGTCATGCTCATCGGTAGCCACATGGTCGATGGCATCCACCACATCCAGTCCCTTGATCACTTGCCCAAAGACGGTGTACATGCCATCGAGATGTGGTGTACCGCCGACCGTCTTGTAATATTCACGAATCTCCGGAGTAAATGTCAAATTACTTTTTGTCAACGAGTCGGTCTTGTGCTGAATGCGGTCGAGCGAAGCATCGGAATAGGTGCGTCCCCACACGATATAGAAATGAGCGCCGCCGGAAGCCCTTTGCGGATTGACGCTGTCGGGCTCTCTCGCTGCTGCCAGAGCCCCTCGCCGATGAAAGAATTGCGGAAAACGGAACTCCGCCGGAACCGTATAGCCCAAATCGTAATCGCCCAATTGGGCACCCGGTTTGGCGTGACGTGTGGTGGAGTCGCCAGCCTGGATCATGAAATCAGCGATAACACGATGGAACAAGATCCCATTGTAATAGCCCGATCTCACCACCTTCAGGAAATTATCGCGGTGTCTGGGCGTCTCGTTATAGAGTTCCACAACGATGTCGCCTTTTGTTGTTTGCAGCATCACCTGATGCCGCAAAGTGTCTGCCTTTGTCACTCCCTGTGCCCAAGTCGCGGTCATTCCCACTAAAACACAGGTCAATAACAATACCATTTTTTTCATAGTCATACCTTATAAATCTGGTTATTAAGCGTAAAATTACACATCTCCCATCAATTTTTGGTCGTTTTTTCCTCAAAAATACTAAATTTTAAGATTTAAAAGGCTTAAGCGACTGAAAAGACTTTGCTGTTTAAGATAAATAGGCTAAATTTGCATGTGATTATATCATCCATAAGACGTGGATAAGATTTCATCATCCACCTCTTTATAACTCATTATCTAAAAGGACAACAAAGAACATGAAAAAGATCATCATTCCGCTCGTCATAGTCGTATTATTGCTATTGGGAGGCATTGCCTGGCTCTATACCAGTCTGAACAAGCAGAAGGAGGAGAACAAGGAGATGGTGCAGCTTGCCGACCTGGACAAGAAAGAGATGGAAAATGAATACCAGCAATTCGCGAATCAATACGGCGAGATGAAGACCCAAATCAACAACGACTCCATCATCGCCCAATTGACCCACGAGCAAGAGCGTACCCAAAAACTGTTGCAGGAACTGCGCAACACCAAGAGTACGGATGCCCGCGAGATTGCACGACTCAAGCGCGAACTGGCTACGGTGAGAGCCGTGCTGCGCAGCTATGTCATCCAGATCGACTCGCTCAACCGCGCCAATGAGCATCTCACGGCGGAAAATACACGAATAAGAGGACAATATGATCAGGCTACCCAACAGATTGCCGGACTCAACAGCGAGAAAGCCGGACTGGCCGAGAAAGTAGCCATCGCCGCACAGCTGGACGCTACGGGCATCAACCTCACGGCCATGAGCAAACGTGGCAAAGCAACAAAAAAGATCAAGAAAGCCAAGGCCTTGCAGGTCTCTTTCGCAATCGCAAAGAACGTCACGGCAGCCAGCGGCATGAAGACCGTCTATGTCTGCATCAACACGCCGACAGGAACACTGCTCTCGGGCGGCGGCTCATTTAACTACGAAAACCGCACACTCCCCTGCACCATGAAGCGCACGGTGGAATATAACGGTAACGAGACACCTGTCACCCTCTTCTACAACATCGGACAGGCACTGGAAGGCGGCACCTACCGCGTGAGCATCTTCGCCGACGGCAACATGATCGGCTCGCGCAGCTTCACGCTGGAATAAGGACTTCACGGTCCGAACAAAAACACGGATAAACGTCAGTAAACAGATATGAGAAAGTTCACTTTCGCCATTTTACTTTCAGGATGCGTATTGGCTGTCCACGGACAGACTGTGCTGACACTGGACAGTTGCCGGGCTTTGGCCCTTCGCAACAACAAACAGATCAACGTCTCACGTCTGGGCAAAGAGGTAGCAATGAACACCCGCAAGGCAGCACGCACGAAATACCTGCCCAAGGTGGATGTTCTGGCCGGCTATGAATTCACCAGCCGCGACATCAACCTGCTGAGCAACAAGCAAAAGAACATGCTCAACAACATGGGCACCAACCTCGGCACACAGGTCGGGGGAGACTTGCAAAAAGGCATCTCAGAGAAGATGACCGAGCTGGTGAAGCAAGGTGCCATCAGTATGGAACAGGCTCAGCAGATTGGTGCGATGATGCAACAGGCCGGTGCTCCCATCGGTCAGTACGCAGCCGGCATCGGCAACACGTTGGGCCAGCAAATTGTCGACGCCTTCCGCACCGACACGAAAAACGTTTTCGGCGGTGCCGTCATCCTGCGCCAGCCGATCTTCATGGGTGGTGCCATCAAGGCTGCCAATGCCATTGCCGACATCACAGAAGACATGGCTGCCAATGATCTGAGTCTGAAGACACAAAGCACCATCTATGATATCGACAAGGCCTACTGGACCGTAGTGTCACTCAAACATAAACAGAAACTAGCTTACAGCTATCGCGATCTGGTGAAAAAACTCGACGATGATGTCAACAAGATGATTCGTCAAGGTGTAGCCACAAAGGCCGACGGACTGAAAGTGGATGTCAAAGTCAACGAAGCCGACATGGACATCACCCGTGTCGATGACGGCGTGACACTGGCCAAAATGCTGCTTTGCCAGCTCTGCGGCATTCCCATGACCGACCAAATCACTTTGGCCGACGAGGAGGGCAATGGACTGGAGGAAAACAACGTGACGTTCACCGATTATCAGCCCGACTCCTCTTTTTCCAGTCGCCCTGAAGTGCGCTTACTGCAAAACGCAGTGGACATGAGTGTGCAGGGCACCAACGTCGTCAAGGCAGAATACTTGCCTCACATCGCATTGACGGGAGGATACATGGTCACCAACCCAAATGTCTACAACGGCTTTCAAAAGCGCTTCTCCGGCGTGTGGAATGTAGGTGTCACCGTGCAGATGCCCGTATGGAACTGGTTTGAAGGCCGGTACAAAATCAGAGCGTCTCGTGCAGCCACAAGCATGGCACGCATGGAACTGAGCGACGTGCAGGAGAAAATCAACCTGCAGGTGACACAGAGCCGCTTCAAAGTCAAGGAAGCACGCAAACGCCTGATCATGGCCGCCAACAACGTAAAAAGCGCGGAGGAAAACCTTCGCTGTGCGCAGGTGGGATTCCGTGAAGGCGTGATTCCGACCACCGATGTCATGGCCGCCCAAACAGCCTGGCAGAAAGCCCACAGCGACAAGATCGACGCTGAAGTTGACCTGCGCGTCAGCGAGGTGAATTTAGAGAAAGCATTGGGTATCCTCGAATAAACTATCAAGAGTCATAAAGAAAAAAACATAAAGAGATGTCTGCAAAATCACAACATAACAACATACTGCTCGCCGTTCTTGGATTCACAGCAGCAGTGGCTATTGTAGGTATTATCGGCTTCTTCGCCTTTGGAAAAACCGATGAAGTCATACAAGGCGAAGTGGAAGTCGGCGATTATCGCGTCAGTTGCAAATTGCCGGCACGTATCGAAGAACTGCGTGTCAAAGAGGGCGACTATGTCCATGTCGGCGACACACTGGCTATCCTCCAAATCCCTGAGGCCGACGCCCAGCAAAAAGTGGCCGAAGCCACTGAGGGTGCCACACAGGCTATCAGCAACATGACCGATGAGGGCGCCCGCAAAGAGCAGATACAAAGCGCCTATGATCTGATGCAGCAAGCAATGGCTGCTGAGGACATTGCCAAAAAGACCTACACCCGTATGCAGAACCTTTACAACGAGGGTGTGATGAGCGCGCAGAAACGCGACGAGGCCCTGGCCGCCTACAAAGCCGCTGAGGCACAGGTCAGAGTGACACAAAGCCAGTATGAGCTCGCCAAGAGTGGTGCACGTAAGCAGGAGAAGATTGCTGCCGCCAAGAATACCCAGGCCGCCAAGAGCGCCGTCGACGTAGTCAAATCGATCCTAAGAGAGACCGTACAGATCTCGCCTGTAGAAGGAGAGGTCAGCGATGTCTACCCCAAGGTAGGCGAGTTGGTCGGTATGGGCTCTCCCATTATGAACATCAATATCATGTCTGACATGTGGGGCACCTTCAATGTACGAGAGGATCAGCTCAAGGGACTGAAGATCGGCGACGAGTTCACTGCCTTCTCCCCTGCATTCAACAAAGACGTGAGAATGAAAGTCTACAGTATCGAGGATGAAGGCTCTTACGCTGTCTGGAAAGCCACGAAAAGCAATGGACAATATGATCTGAAGACATTTGAGGTGAAGGCCCACTTCGTCAAGAAGTTCAACGGTCTTCGTCCCGGCATGTCACTGATCATCAAGAACACAAAGAAATAATCATCAGATTGGAAAAAAATAGCCTCTACACATACCGGCCCAAGAGCATGTCGCTCCACGAGGTGCTCTCCCGTATCTATCACATCTCACTACGGGAGGTGGGCATTATGCGGCAGAATCCGATCTACGGATTCTGCTCGGTAATCTTTCCCATCATCATCGTCATCTTCTTTACCTCATTGATGGCAGGCGGGCAACCGACCGACATGCCCATAGGCATCGTAGACCAGGACAACACGTCTACTTCCCGCTCAATGGTGCGACAGCTCGATGCCTTCCAATCGTCAAAGGTCATCGGCTATTATCCCACTGTCAACGCAGCCCGGGAGGCCATCCAGCGCAACGAGATCTTCGCTTTTCTCTACATTCCCCAGGGCACAACGAGCGGCTTGAGCACCAACACCCAGCCCAAGATCTCGTTTTATTACAGCAACGTGACCCTCGTGGCTGGTAATATGCTCTTCAAGGATCTGAAGACAATCTGTACTCTAGGCTCCGCTGCTGTCGGCAAGACCAAACTGCAGGCAATCGGAAAAACCGATGACGAGGTACGGACTTTCTTGCAGCCGATCAACGTCGACACCCATCTTATCAACAACCCTTGGGTCAGCTATAATATCTATCTGACCACCAGCATGACACCCGGTGTATTGATGGTCTTCATCTTCTTGCTGACACCTTACGCCATTGGCACCGAACTGAAGTTTAAACGCTCACGCCAATGGATGAAGATGGCCGGCAACAACATCTATGTAGCCATCGCCGGCAAGATGCTGCCTCAGACCTTGTTGTTCCTCACGATGATGTATGGTTACGAGTTCTACGTCTTCCACATTTTGAACTTTCCACACCCGGGAGGTGTCGTGCCACTTTTGCTCATGGGACTCCTGAGTGTTTTGGCCTGTCAAGGTTTTGGCATCTTTGCCTTTGGTCTGATGCCTTCATTGCGCATGTCCATATCAATCAGTGCATTGTGGTCAGTGCTGAGTTTCTCTGTAGCAGGTGCCACCTATCCGTTGTCAGCCATGGATCCTGAGATACAGTCCATTGCCCAGTTGTTCCCCATGCGCCATTACTTCATGCTGTACCAAACTTGTGAGTTCAACGGATTTCCATTGACCTACGCCTGGTTCAACATTATGTTCCTACTGATGATCGCAGCACTGCCCATCTTCACGATTCACAACATCAAGCGGGCTATGCTGGTATATGTTTACATTCCCTAAGCCATGCAAAACGAGAGCTTTTTCAGTCAAGTCAAGCAAGGACTTTATGACACCTGCTATATCTGCGTGAAAGAGATGCGCGGCCTCATCACTGATGAAGGTGTGCTCATCTTCTGTGTCCTCGTGCCGCTGTTCTATCCTCTACTCTACTCATGGATCTACAACAACGAGGTGGTCAGAGATGTACCCGTGGCAGTCGTGGACCTGTCACACTCCCAAGCCTCGCGCGAGTTTATCCGCCACTACGATGCAGGTTCTGACGTGAAGGTTGCCTATATGTGCAGTTCCTTAGATGAGGCGCGCGAGCTGATCGGCAAGCAACAAGTGCATGGTGCCCTCTATTTCCCCGAAGATTTCGAAAGAAGGTTGGGACGTGGCGAGCAGGCCACAGTCAGCCTGTACTGCGACATGAGTTTGATGCTCAACTATAAAGCTATCTACCAGACTGCTATGGCCGTGGCCGGTGAGATGAACAGCCACATACAGCTCAAGCAAAGCAGCAACTTCACCCATCGCGACGAAGAAGTGACCACCAAACCGCTTGACTTTGACGAGGTTCCTATCTTCAATGTCACGGACGGCTACGGCAACGCCATCATCCCCGGCGTACTGATGCTGATTCTACAACAGACGCTGCTCCTGGGTATAGGCCTCGCAGCTGGCACAGCGAGAGAAAACAACCGCTATCAGGATTTGGTGCCTATCTCGAAACACTACAATGGCATCTTCCGTATCGTACTGGGCAAGTCGTGGTGTTATTTCATGGTCTATCTGATCATGGCTGCATATATCAGTCTTGTAGTGCCACGCATGTTCCACTACATCTCTTTGGTGACCCCTTGGACCATACTCGGTCTGATGGTTCCCTATCTGCTGGCATGTATTTTCTTCGGCATGACCTTATCGTGTATGGTCCGCTATCGCGAGAATGTCATGTTGCTGGTGGTGTTCACCTCTGTGCCTTTCCTGTTTATGACAGGTGTCAGCTGGCCGCAATCCAACATTCCCGGTTTTTGGCAGGGTGTGGCGTGCATCATTCCCTCAACCTTTGGCGTGAGAGGCTTTCTGCGCATTTCGTCAATGGGTGCTACGCTTCAAGACATCAGTGTGGAGTACCATGCACTGTGGATCCAGACCTTCGTCTATTTTCTCACCACCTGCATGGTCTATCGCTACAAGATCGCCTCCACGCGTAAGCGTGCCTTTGACCATATGCAGAATATGAGAGAGAAAATCGAGCAAGCAAAGCAAAAGAAAATAAAGGCAGAGGAAATCTGATCAGGAAATCGCCATACAACAAAACGGCCTCAAACATCAACGTTTGAGGCCGTTTGGCTTCTATCTCCCTCACCGCAGGAAATAGGAGGAATTAGTAATGGATTTTATTCATCTGAGTCGAGTGGCATGCGAAAATCGCAGCCTTCTTTCCACCGTGAACAACCATAGGCGGTCCTGCCCCGAATGATATGTCCTTGATGACATTTGGGACAGGGATCACCCACCTTGAGCTTGCTCTTGGTGAGCACTGGGGCGGTTGCTGGTGCAACATCCGAAGCAGTTTTAGCAGAAGCAGCCGTAGACCTCTTACGGGATCCAGACGCCTGTCGGGGCACTTTCTTGGCCGAGGGCGCCCCACCCTTCTTAGGTCCGGTGGGCTTCGTCGAAGACTCCGGCTCCCCACTGTCGATCTGTCGGTTACTGTTGTCGTGGAGCACATCCTGCACGATATGAGCGACCTGCTCCTTGAGGCCATCAATGAACATTTGTGGGGAATACTTGTGATGCTCGATGTCACGCAGTTTCTTCTCCCAAATGCCTGTAAGCTCACAACTGGTAAGCAACTTTTCGTGGATGGTGTCGATGAGTTGGATACCCGTAGGGGTAGCCACGAGATTCTTACGTTCTCGGCGGATGTAATGACGCTTAAACAATGTCTCTATGATGCCGGCGCGCGACGATGGACGCCCGATACCATTTTCCTTCATCGCAGCCCGCAATTCCTCATCATCGACAAACTTTCCGGCAGTCTCCATAGCGCGCAGGAGTGAGGCCTCGGTATAGTGCTTCGGCGGCTGCGTCATTTTCTCAGTCAGCGTTGGCTTGTGGGGACCTGATTCTCCCTTTACAAAAGCGGGCAACGTTTTCTCTTCCTCTGTCGGCTTTCCATCTTCGTTTTGTGTCAGCTCGTCTTTGGCATATACTGCACGCCAGCCCGGTGAAAGGATCTCCTTACCACTGGTTTTAAACTCGACCTTGTCCACTCTTCCCTTGACCGTTGTCGTGGCGAACTTGCAGTCGGGATAGAAGACAGCGATGAATCGCCGGGCAATCAAGTCATAGACTTTCATCTCTGCATCATTCAGTCCACTCGGCACCTGACCTGTCGGAATGATAGCATGGTGATCCGTAACCTTTGAAGTATCGAAGACACGCTTCGATTTTGGCAGTTTCTTACTGATTGCCGCCAAATCCTTGATAATTTGCAGATAAGGCTTTTGTCCACCTTTATTCATCTGACTGACACCGTTGAGTATACCGGGGCATTTGGGATAGATGTCGTCCGACAAATATTGCGTGTCTACACGCGGATAGGTGGTCAGTTTCTTCTCATAAAGCGCTTGGATCAAATTGAGTGTCATCTCGGCGGAGAAAGAGAACTTTCGGTTGCAGTCCACCTGCAATGAAGTGAGATCATAGAGTTGGCGGGGCGCTTCTTTCCCTTGTTTCTTCTGCACGTCAGTGACTTCGAAAGGCTTATCCTGGATGAGAGCGAAAGCCTGCTCTCCCTCCTCCTTGCTCTGGAACTTTCCTGCAGTGGCGGTGAAAAGCGTGTCACGATAGATTGTGGAGAGCACCCAATAGGGCTCCGGCTTGAAGTTGTCGATTTCCTTCTGCCGGTTGACGATAAGAGCCAGTGTCGGCGTTTGCACGCGTCCGATGGACAGTACTTGATGATTGCGGCCGTACATACAGGTGTAGAGGCGCGTGCAGTTCATACCCAACAACCAGTCACCAATGGCGCGACTCAGTCCCGCCATGTACAGACTTTCATAGTCTTTCTCTTCTTTCAAGTTTTGGAAACCTTCGCGGATAGCCTCATCGGTCATCGATGAAATCCATAAGCGCTTAACAGGACACTTCACTCCGGCGAGTTGCATGACCCATCGCTGGATGAGTTCACCTTCTTGCCCGGCATCACCACAGTTGACAATCTCATCGGCCTTGCTGTAAAGATCAGCTATCACGTCGAACTGACGCTTGATCGTTGTCTCGGGGATGAGCTTAATACCAAAGCGGGCAGGTACCATAGGCAGGGCTGCTAGCGTCCAATAACGCCAGTTTTGCTGATAATCATTGGGCTCTTTCAACTCACACAGATGTCCAAATGTCCAAGTCACCTGGTAGCCATTTCCCTCCATATAGCCGTTTTTGGGCACATTGGCACCCAAGATACGCGCTATGTCTTTGGCTACGCTCGGTTTCTCCGCTATACAAACAATCATAATTAAATGGTATGTCTTTTTGAAATACAAAAGTACGAAATTATCCCCTAACTGAGAAGAAAACAAATGTTTTTAAGAGTCGTAGCTTGCATCTTTAAGTGAAAGATGAACATATGACCATTAACCAACAACCTCATCCGTCTATGGTCATAAAGTCACCGTAAAAATATTATGGTTAAAGTTGCTCAAAGTAATGGCTGGTTAGAAAAAAATAATTAATTTTGTAGAGTTAGAATTAAGTGAGAAATGAAAATAGGATTGTTTATACCCTGCTATGTAGATGCACTATACCCGGAGGTTGGTAAAGCTACATATAAATTATTGTGTCACCTCGGACTGGACGTGACTTATCCTGAGCGGCAAACGTGTTGCGGACAACCCATGTCCAATGCTGGTTTCGAGCCGATGGCCAAGCACCTTGCCGGTCATTTCGAGGAGATGTTTGCCGACTTTGACTATGTGGTTGCCCCCTCTGCTTCTTGCGCCGCTTTTGTGCGGTTCAACTATCCCCGTCTGCTTCCACAAGACCACGAATGCGTCACTCCTAAAAAGACAATGGACATCGTAGAATTCCTGCATGACGTGGCGAAGGTCAAAAGTCTGCCCGGCAATTTCCCACACGTGGTCAGCGTGCACAACAGTTGCCACGGCGTACGCGAGTTGGGACTGTCCTCTCCCTCAGAACGCAACATACCCAAATACAACAAAATTATCGATCTGTTGAAACTCAAGGAAGGCATCACCATCAAAGAGCCGGATCGGGTCGATGAGTGCTGTGGCTTTGGAGGTATGTTCTCTGTAGAAGAGCCCGATGTGTCTGTGCGCATGGGCGAGAATAAAATAGAGCGGCATATGGCTACCGGCGCTGAATATATAACAGGGCCGGACTCCTCTTGTCTGATGCACATGGAAGGCATCGCCAGAAGAGAAAAGAAGCCTATCAAGTTTATCCATGTTGCACAAATATTAGCTAATGGTATCTAAGCATTATGAGCACTATACATTCTGAAAGAGCACACGAGATATTAAAGCAGCGCGACAAGGTCAGTCACCACGACACGACTTTCTGGCAATTGCGTCAAGGCCGTGACAAAATGGCCAAGGGATTGCCAGAGTGGGAAAGTCTGCGTGACCATGCCTCGGCTATCAAACGTCACACGCTGACCCACCTTGCCGACTATCTTGAACAGTTCAGCAGCCAGCTTGAAAGCCGCGGCGTCATTGTTCACTGGGCCAAAGATGCCAATGAGCTCAACGAAATGGTTTACGGCATTCTTGAATCGCACAAGGTGACCAAAATGGTGAAATCTAAATCGATGCTCACCGAGGAATGCGGACTAAACGCTTACCTGGAGCAACGGGGCATCGATGTGGTGGAGACCGATCTCGGCGAGCGCATCCTGCAACTCATGCACCGTGCACCGGCACATATTGTTGTGCCCGCCATGCATATCACCAAAGAGGAGGTGGCCGAAACCTTTGAGGCAAAAGGCATATCAACCGATAAGGGGAACACCGACCCTACATATCTCACCTATTGTGCACGCAAGAGTCTGCGCAACGAATTCATGGAGGCCGGAGCCGGACTCACTGGATGCAACTTCGGTGTAGCCAATACAGGCGACATCGTCGTTTGCACCAATGAAGGTAACGCCGACATGACAACGTCTATGCCGAAACTACATATTGTGACGATGGGCATCGAGAAACTGGTACCCGACTACGAGAGTCTGGCTGTGTTCCAACGTTTGCTCTGTCGCAGCGCCACCGGCCAGCCAACCACAGGCTTCACCTCGCATTTCCGCCAAGCACGTCCGGGAGCAGAAATGCACGTAGTGCTGCTCGACAACTGGCGTAGTGATGCACTTGCCAATCCCGAGCATTGGGAGACGCTGAAATGCATTCGCTGTGGTGCCTGCATGAACACATGTCCTGTCTACCGCCGTTCTACCGGTGCCAGCTACACCTATTTCATTCCAGGCCCTATCGGCGTCGACTTGGGTATGCTGGCCAATGCCCGCCGCTATAGCGACAATGTTTCTGCCTGCTCGCTCTGTCTGAGTTGTGACAATGTATGTCCAGCAGAGGTTAAGCCCGGCTCACAGATCTATTTGTGGAGACAAAGTCTTGATGCCATTGGTAAAGCTGATCACATCAAGAAGTTCATGTCGGAAGGTATGGAACTCCTCTTCGACCATCCGACGCTTTATGTCGATGCACTGAAGCTTTCACCACTGGCCAACTTCGTACCGGAAATGCTCACACACTACAGCCATCTGAACCCATGGGGACTGGGACACGCCAAGCCAAAGTTTGCCAGCCAGTCGTTTCATGGCTGGTGGAAAGAGCAACAGAACAAGAAGAAATAGTCAAGGGATGCCGAACGATCAGAAATGATCGCCGGCAACGCCAATCGACTCGGAATAACTGTTTTCAAAGTAACGACAAGCAATGAGAAAAGAAGAATTGCTCCAGAAACTACGCACTAACACCAAGGTGCAATACGATATGCCTGCCATGGACGATCTCCACGGCATCACCTATGCTGACCCCTACCGGCAGTTCGCCGAGATGACCAAAGCCGTGGGTGGCCGCATTGTGGAGGCACGAAAAACCGACGACCTCAACCAGATCATACGTAATCTCTATCCTGATGCCAAGATCTTCGCCAGCAACCTGCCTTACATCTCCATCGCCCAGCGCAATCCAGATACTGTGACCGAAGCCCAGGAACTCAATGGCACTGATGTGGGTATCGTCGAGGGACAACTTGGCGTGGCCGAGAACGCTTGCATTTGGGTGCCACAGACGATGAAGGAGAAAGCCGTGTGCTTCATCTCGGAATATCTCGTCATCATTCTCGACAAGCAAAACGTTGTGAACAATATGCACGAGGCTTACAGCCGTATCGAGATGGATCCACGCTACAACTTCGGCACATTTATCAGTGGACCGTCGAAGACTGCCGACATCGAGCAAGCGCTCGTCATGGGTGCTCAGGCAGCACGCGGTGTGACCGTGTTGGTGCTGAGCTAATAAGAAAAAAAGCAGGAAGGAATAGTCCTTCCTGCTTTTTCTCAACAACAAACAAAAAAGATGAACGTTGCAGCCTTTCTCCCGACTTTAGGACTTCTACTAATCTCTCCACTTCAGCCCGCTCACGCAGCAATGGGGAGAAGCCAAATGGTCGTACAGGCCATAAAGGCGGACAGTCTAAATGCTGACACTGCTGTAAGCGCATTCCAATCACAGGAGGAGAAGATTGTCAGTAAGTGGCAACGACAAAGCAAACTTCATCTCACAAATTTTATAGCTTCGGCTGTTGAAGGATCGCTTCGGGGCATGATGGCACAATGGTTGCCAGGCGACAAGACAAAAATAGTTGCACTATATAATAAGGTGTGTGGCGCTCAGCTATCAGCCACAGCCATGAAGGCAATTATCTCCAAAGACGTCAACGCTATGCTCCGCGAGCTCAATGCCCACCGTAAAGCCTTCGTAGCGTCGCATCCGCAACTGGCCACGAAAAAAGGGCTGAACCATCGTGCGGGTGGGTTTACCTATCCTATCGTGCGACAGAAAGTAGACTGTCCGCTCAACGACTTGCAAAAGATACAAGCCTTGCAGGGCGAAATAGACTGGGCAGCTCTGGGACTGACTGCTGAGCAGGTGGTGCCAAAAGGTTGCGGCAAGCAACTCTTGAAAGGTGTTGATCTGTTAAAGGATGACCAACATGCTTCACAGGATCTGCACCGAGTTGCCCCATTCATCAACCGCATCGCTAAGCTGATGACTTGGTATATCAGCAAATCGGTTTATGGTACAGTAGACCATAGCTACACGGTCATCAGAAAGAAATTGATGGCCTCCACCACATAGCGGACTTCCTCATCCGTCATTGTCTGATTGCACGGAATGCTAAGCTCTTCGCGATGAATTCGTTCTGTAACGGGCAATGAGAGGGAATGCCATTCCAGATAACAATCCTGCTGATGCGGCGGAATGGGATAATGTATCACCGTTCCAATACCTTTTTGTTTCAAATAATCCTGCAACTCATCACGATGGGCGCTGAGCACGGGGAAGATGTGGAAGACATGATCCACGTTTCCACGTAGCCAAGCCTCAGCACCGGGAAGCGTGACCACTGGGTTGGAGATATGCTGAGCATAATAAGTGGCGATCTGCTTACGTCGCTGATTATCAGCATCCAAGTAACGCAACTTCACGGAGAGCACAGCAGCCTGCATCTCATCCATACGGCTGTTGCGACCTTTGTAAGGAAAGACATACTTGCGTAAAGAACCGTAATTACCCAAAGCCCGACAAAGCTCAGCTAATGAAGCATCGTCGGTGGTGATTGCTCCAGCGTCTCCTAAAGCACCAAGATTCTTGCCTGGATAGAAGCTATGCGCTGCGGCATCGCCCAAAGAGCCCGTCCGTCGTCCATCGAACATACAGCCATGAGCTTGGGCATTGTCCTCGATGAGTAACAAATGATGGCGATGGCAGAAGCCGGCAATCTGCTGCGTCATGGCACAACGGCCATAGAGATGCACCAGCAATACGGCACGCGTGCGGTTGCTGAGATGCTCCATGAGTTGGCTGTCATCGAGCTCAAGTGTGTCCAGCCGCGGCTCCACCAAGACAGGCGTGAGCCCATTCTCGGTAATAGATAGAATGGAAGCAATATAGGTATTGGCCGGCACGATGACTTCATCGCCATCTCTCAACTCACCCAATTCCTTGTAAGCACGAAAGATAAGCGTCAGCGCGTCGAGCCCGTTGCCGCAACTCACACAGTGCTGCGTACCGATATAGCGGGCATAGTCAGCCTCGAAGTGCCGTGTGGCCTCTCCTTGTAAGTACCAGCCACTTTCAACGACCTGCTTCACGGCAGCCTCTATCTCATCTTGATGCCGCGCTGTGACTTTTTGTAAAGAGAGATAAGGAATATGCATCTGTTCACTTTGATTAAATTCTACGCCTTTTACAATCATTTGTAACTTATCATTGTGCATTCAAACAAGTCATCACTCAACATTCATCACTCCACATTCCATTCGTACCAGTCATAGCACACAGCGCGACCGCCAAAGCCTTCCTTTTGATAGATAAGGCTTTCGTTGAGGTATCGTCCCCGGTCTTCATTGGATGTACCGAAGTCAAAGTATCGGCAGTCTCTGTAATCCTCAGTAAGCACCTTGCGGAAGATGGCATCGATGGCATGCAGATGCTTACCTTCAGGTGTAGCGGAGATATACTGCGCATGCACCACCTGCGGTGTGAGGAACAGTAAAGAACCACCAACAACATCACCGTTTAATCGTGCCACATACAACTTGATATGGTCTGGAAACAAACTGTGCAATCTTTCTATCTCATCGAGAGTGTGCACAGGCATTGCGTGATAAGTATCCATGAGGTTGTCGTCGAGCACTTTCCAAAACTCTGCATAGGCATTGTCATCTTGGTTCACCACAATTCCCTCAGTATGTGCCTTGTTGGCTCCATAATGACGATCGCGACGCCACTTGAGAGCCCTGTCTTGCTCGATGGTGGACGACACATTGCGCACCATCAGCCGGGCATGGCAACGGTTGAAGATGGCATAGAGGTCTTCCTCCGCCGGCAGCTGCTGGTATATCCATGGCATGGGCTTGTAGACCACGTGGTGGATGCCTTGGAGGCGGAGATAAGCGTTGAGTTCCTCAAAGAGCGTGCACACCTCAGCCGCCGTAGCGTGCTCGTTGGTAATCAGTCCGCCATAAGTCAATCCCTGATGCGACCAAAGCGTATCGCCAACGATATTGGCAGGAAGGATCGCATAGAGTTTCCCTTTCAGACAAAAGAGCAAAGAGTAGTCGGCGAAACGATCGCGGTGATAGTCCATATACCGTCGGTCGAAAAGGAACGTGCCCTGCTTCGACTGCGCTACAAAGCTGTTCCACACCGCACTGTCGCTGTCGTCGTATCGTTTTATATCAAACATTTACAAAGCTTTGGATATATCGATGTTCGGATTGACGGCCTTCAAGTCCTCCACAAAAACCTTTCTGTTTCGTGGTGAGATGAGGATGCTGTCAGAAAACCTTTCCTTGAAGACGACTTCCAGCCGGTCGACCGACAGAGCTGGGGAGGCCTGCAAGTTGTGGCTGCGCCGCATGGAGGTAATCTGCGAGATAGGGATGGAGCGTCGCTGAAAACCACAACGGACAACCAGGCTGTCGCCGTCGATAATGTATTTGGTGGGATAAATTAACAGGAACACAAACACGCAAACAGCCACGACCAACAGAGCGACAAGCCACGACTTGAGGTCGCCATCTTCAATAGCGGTTAAGAGCACGTCTGCAGAAGAGCCAAGCATAATGACAGCGACAATGATGAGGAGGTCGATTTTGGAGGTGTACACTTTGTTCATGGGTTATTTGCTTTATAGTTGAGGAAATCTTGGTAGTCATAGATATAGTCGCTCTCATCGAAAGAATCTTCGGCCAGTACGAGGCACACGGCTCCCGAAGAGAAATTTTCCAATGTGCGCCATATGCCTGTATCGACGAGCAGACCCTCGTAGGGTTTGGTCAACAAGTATTGCTTCCGCTCGTGTCCATTGTCCAGTGTCACCGTGAAGGCACCACTGACCGAGACGATGAGCTCACGGCAATGGATATGGGCATGGCCTCCACGCTCAGCGTCAGTGGGGATGTCATAAGTCCAGTACACCCGACTGATTTGAAAAGGAATGTCCTCACCCTGCTCCACCACAGTGAGGTTTCCCCTCGGATCGGCTATTTTCTTGAGCGAAATCAATTCTCCTAACTGGTTCATACGCTGATAACGCTCATCAGTTGTTTTTATTATACAAGAATGGTACCATTTCTGGCTATAGAGGAAAGAATATACAATAATAAGCGTAAGAGAGCGTTACAACAAATAATGAACAAAGAGAAACCGCAGAACACCTACACACACATACTGAAATACACCAGTATCTTTGGTGGCGTACAAGGGCTTAACATTTTGATCGCCCTCGTGCGCAATAAGTTCGTAGCGCTCATCCTTGGTCCCTACGGCATGGGCTTGCTCTCGCTGTTCAACTCCACCACCCGCTTTCTCGGCGACGCCACCAATCTCGGACTCGGCATGAGTGCCGTGAAGAACATCTCGGCAGCCTACGAACGCCAAGACGACGCAGCATTGGCACAGGCAATCAAGACCGTGCGCTCCTGGAGCCTGCTCACAGCATTGACAGGCATGCTGCTCTGCATGGCGCTGAGTCCACTGCTCAGCAAATGGACATTCGGCTGGGGCAACCATACGCTTCACTTCGCTTTACTCTCGCCCGTCGTCGCCATGACTGCTATTATGGGCGGTGAGCTCGCCATTATGAAGGGCACCCGCGAGCTCGGTCACCTTGCCCGCCAGTCGGTCTACAGCATTGCCGCCGCCCTCCTTGTCTCCGTACCGATTTATTATATCTGGCACGCTGCGGCCATCATTCCTTCCTTGATACTGATCGCTTTGGCACAAATGATCATCACCATTGCGTTCTCCTTTCGCAGTCACCCACCCCGCTACACTCTGCGCCGCTCTACTCTCCGTAGCGGCATCGGCATGGTAAAGCTCGGCACCGCCTTTCTCTTCGCCGGCATGTTCGGCAGCGGCAGTGAGTTTCTCGTCAGATCTTACCTCAATAATGCAGGGTCGCAGGATATTCTCGGACTATACAACGCCGGTTATATGATGGCTTTCACCTATGCCGGCATGGTTTTCTCAGCCATGGAGACCGACTACTTTCCGCGTCTGTCTGCTATTCCGGATACTGGCAGTACACTCAACGATGTGGTCAACAAACAGATAGAGGTATCGCTGCTGCTCATCTCCCCCTTATTGGCCTGCTTTATCATCGGTCTGCCCATCATTATCCCCCTGCTCTATTCGCGTGCCTTCCTTCCCGTTCTTGGCATGGCCCAGCTCACCGTACTTGCCATGTATCTTCGTGCCATCAAGCTCCCCATCGCCTACCTGCCGTTGTCGCGTGGCGATTCCCGCTTCTACCTGCTTATGGAAGGCATCTACGCCATTGTCTTCGTAGTGCTCTCTGTAGTATTATTCCATCTGTTTGGCCTTATCGGCATGGGTCTCGCCCTGCTATCAGTAGCCCTCTTCGACCTTTTCATGCTCACCGTCTGCATGCATCTGCGCTATGGCTACCGCCCTTCCAAAAGTGTGATCATCATCGCCGTCTGCCAACTGCCCATCGGCATGGCCGCCTACGCCGCCACTTTTATCCATCACCCAGCGGTCTACTGGTTGGTCGGCATTGCGCTATGCATGCTCAGTCTCGGCATCTCGCTTCAAATTCTGCGTAGAAAGACACGACTATGGGAAAGGCTGAAAGAAAGATGGACATGCAGAAGATAGTTACAAAGTAGTGATCGCGCTCCTGACTTCACCCACACCTTATTATATATATGATCTGCTGCCAGACCAAGAAAGCCCGAAATTGGTACACGATTAACGCAACAATGCAACAGCCCTTGCGTCCGTACGCATCCAAGAATGCTCAGTTGAAATATCAAATAAGTATCATGGAGGCAGACGGAAGCAAGGGCTGTTTCTGTATCTCAGATCTTGCGGCAATCTTTTCTTACTTCTGCATATACGGGTCTGTACCGAGCACAGTCTTGGCCAGGCGCTTGGTCTTGTCGCGCAGGGCATCCATGTCGC
Source organism: uncultured Prevotella sp. (assembly GCA_900546345.1). Lineage (GTDB taxonomy): Bacteria > Bacteroidota > Bacteroidia > Bacteroidales > Bacteroidaceae > Prevotella. Next base: position 20,457 of record URCI01000017.1, read on the forward strand.
AACCTACCTTGTCGTAGCAGACCACGACACCCATGCGGCGGCCAACGTGAGCGATGGGCTTACCGAAGATGCGCACACGGGCATGGTCCTCACGACACACGTCTTCCAAGTTGTAATCGAGCGGCTTGTCGCTCTCCACCGGTGAGAGGATAACAGCAGAAGCACCACTATGCTCCAAATGGATAGCAGGGATGTCGAAGCCCATCACAGCACGGAAATGCAATTCAAACTCACTCAGGTTGGTGCAGTGGCTGAGCGTCACCATGCCGGTGTCGTGTGGACGAGGGCTGAGCTCGGAGAAGATGACCTCACCTTGCTTCGTGAGGAAGAACTCCACGCCCCATATGCCATAGCCCGTCAAAGCCTTGGTCACCTCGTCGGCAATGTGCTGTGCCTGCTTCAAAGCCTCATCGCTGATGGCGTAAGGCATCCAGCTCTCGCGATAGTCGCCACCTTTCTGCACATGACCGATAGGCGGACAGAAGATCGTGGGGCCATGCTTCTGCGTGACGGTCAGCAACGTGAACTCAGACTGGAAGTCGATGAACTCTTCGATGATCACCTCTTTCACGTCGCCGCGACCCTCTTCCATGGCATCACGGAAAGCCTCCTTCAGCTCATCGTCATTGTGGACATAGCTCTGCCCATGTCCCGACGACGACATCAACGGCTTGACCACGCAGGGAAAACCAATCTCGTCGGCAGCACGCTTGAACTCGTCGAAAGTCTTGGCATAGAAATACTTTGCTGTGCGCAATCCCAGTTCCTTGGCAGCGAGGTCACGGATAGCACGGCGGTTCATGGTGTAGTTCACTGCCCGTGCCGAAGGCGTCACTTGAATGCCCTCCTTCTCGAAATCGAAGAGGCGCTCGGTACGGATCGCCTCAATCTCCGGAACGATCAGGTCAGGCTTGTGTTTCTCAACGACCGCTGTCAAGGCATCACCATCGAGCATGGAGAACACTTCACGCTCATCGGCCACCTGCATAGCTGGTGCATTGTCATATTTGTCACAAGCGATAACATACTGCCCAGCACGCTTGGCAGCAATGGTGAACTCCTTACCCAGCTCACCCGAGCCCAACAACAAAATCTTTTTCACTGTTCTATCTTTTTTCTAACAATAGGTTTCAATTGTCTCTTCATCATCTGCCATTCCGGTGTAATGGCAAGCCGGTGAAGATCTTTTTCCACGATCTCATGGATGGCAGACTGCGGCACGCGATATTTCTGGGCAATCTGTTCCACAGGACATATCACTGAGCCAAAAAGTCCATAATAAGCCGCAAAGATATCATGGTCAATCGGCCCCAGCATCTCCAACAGAATGTTGAGGTTGGCCTTGTCGGTCTGACTCACAAGCAGCGCAGAGCTGTGAGCCAGCCGAAGGTAGTTTTCTAACTCCTGAGAAAACCTGTCCATGATCAGTCAATCACTTGTCCGTGACGCTCCTTGCCATACATGATGTCGTAGTACTTCTGATAATCGCCAGAAGTGACCTCTTCGATCCACTTCTGATTCTCCAGATTCCATTTGATCGTCTTGATGATTCCTTCAGCGAACTTCGTTTCGGGATACCAGCCCAACTCTATATTGATCTTCGTCGGATCAATAGCGTAACGTGCATCATGGCCAAGCCGGTCAGCGACATGCTCGATCAGCGAGTCATTGATCCAGCTGATGTCAATGTCACCGTTGGCATCCCTCACTTGCTTCTTCAACACATGACGCAGGTCTTTGTTTTCCGCCATCATGTCATGAATCGTTTTGATGGTGAGTTTCACGATGTCGATATTCTTCATCTCGTTATGGCCGCCTACGTTATAGACCTGTCCTGCTCTTCCCTCACGCACCACGAGATCGATGGCCTTGCAGTGGTCTTCGACATAAAGCCAGTCACGCACGTTGAGACCTTCGCCATAGACTGGCAGTTTCTTTCCGTGCAGGATGTTGTTGATGATCAGAGGTATGAGTTTTTCCGGGAAGTGATAGGGTCCGTAGTTGTTGGAGCAGCGGGTAATGCTCACGGGCATGTGGTAAGTGTCACGGTAGGCCTGCACAAAGAAGTCTGCGCTGGCCTTGCTGGCAGAGTAAGGGCTATGAGGACAGAGCGGCGTGATCTCTGTGAAATAGCCTGTCTGTCCCAGGGCACCATAGACTTCATCCGTTGACACCTGATGATAGCGTTTGCCCGATTTCCACGTGGGATAGCCCTGCTCATCCTTGCCCGTCACCCAGGCCCGTCGAGCGGCGTCCATCAGATTCTGCGTACCGAGAATGTTGACACTCAAAAAGAGCTGTGGGTCCTCGATCGAGCGGTCGACATGACTCTCGGCTGCGAAATTGACCACATAGTCAATGTCGTTCTCTGCAAAGAGCTTGTCAACCAGCTGCCGGTCACGGATGTCACCTTTGACAAAGAAGCAGCGTTCATTGTCGATGTCGTCCTTGATGGTACCGAGATTACCAGCGTAAGTCAAGGCATCAAGAATGATGACCTTGATGTCGTCGTTCACATACTTTTTGTGGAGCAAATACTTGATAAAGTTAGAGCCGATAAATCCGGCAGCCCCAGTAACGAGATAAGTCTTCATAAGTTTTGTACTATATATCTTTCAATTAAGAATGATGACACCTTATTATATAAGAATGATGACACCTTATTATATAGGCTATCGCCTTCCAAGTTTCACAACCTCACAATCCTTGAAGCTGTCCCCGTCAATGATCAGCCTGACCAGCGTGCGCTCGAGTTGCCACCCCGCCATTCCTGCGGCACCGGGATTGACGTGCAAGAGGTTGAGTTGTTTATCCGGCATGATTCTTAGGATATGGGAATGCCCGGCCACAAAGAGCTGAGGCGGATTGCGTCGCAGCATATCCCTCACGGAGGGATCGTAATGCCCCGGATAGCCTCCAATGTGCTTCATGAGCACGTCGACGCCCTCGCATTTGAAACGCAGGATTTCGGGATAGCGTGCCCGCAAGTCCACATCATCGATATTGCCACAGACAGCTCGGAAACGCGGATGCATATCCTCGAAAGTGTTGGCCAGCGACATGCTGCCAATGTCGCCCGCATGCCAGATCTCATCACAATCAGCCATATAGGTGACATACTTCTCGTCCCAGAAGCTGTGGGTATCACTGATGATCGCTATTTTCTTCATGTTGCAACAGATTAAGGTTTCACTTCAGAATGAATTTCACGACGTTGCAGATCAAAGCGCCGTCTGATGAAATCCGCCACAAAATCAAGTGTTCCTTCCAGTCCCAAAACACTGGAGTTGACACACAGATCATAACTCTCGGCCGCCCCCCAAGTCTTGCCTGTATAGTAATTATAATAGGAGGCGCGCGCTTCCTCATGTTTTCTGATATACTTCCGACCCGTGGCCCGGTCAAACCCATGGCGTTTGCAGACACGCTGCAGGCGCTGGTCGATGTTGGCGGAAATAAAGATGTTCACGGTGTTCTTCATGTCCCGAAGCACATAGTCAGCGGTACGGCCCACAAAGACGCAACTGCTTTCCTGGGCAGCCTTACGGATGGCATCACTTTGGAACTGATAGAGGTTTTCCTGAGAGAACTCGTTTTTATAGTATGCGCTCTCGCCGAACAGTGGGCCGCGGATATGAAAGAGCGAGCGAAGGAGCCCCTTGTGCTCATCGTTTTCCTCAAAGAACTTCTCACAAAATCCACTTTCCTTGGCCGCCAGGTTGAGGAGTTCCTTGTCATAGAACTTACACTCAAACAACTCGGCCAATTGCTGGGCAATGATCCTTCCACCGGATCCTATCTGCCTGCCTATATTAATGATGATCTTCTTGTCCTCCATGTCGAATCGGTTGATTTTGCATATTTGTTTTTCTGACAAACCATATCATCGTGATTCCTGCCATCGTTGCTGCAATGAAGTCGGATACCGGTAAGGCATACCAGACACCGTCGATGCCAAAGAACAGAGGCAACACCAGCAAGAGAGGCAAGAGGAATATCAGTTGTCGGGAGAGTGAAAGGAAAATGCTCAACTGCACTTTCCCTATACACTGGAAAAATGTCGTTATCACCATTTGAGCGCCCACCACCGGAAACACCAGCATGTCCAGCCGGATCGCCTTCACCGACATCTTGATCAGCTGAGGATCGGTCGTGAAGAGACGGGCCACCACGTGCGGCAGAAACATCGCCACTAACCATCCCACCGTCATGATGCATACGCCCGCCACGATGGAGATATTCACCACCCGCCGCAAACGATCGAACTGCTGACTGCCATAGTTATAGCCGGCAATCGGCTGCATGCCCTGATTCAGGCCCATGACAAACATCATGAACACCATGCTCAGCGCATTGGCAATGCCATAGGAGCCCACCGAGAGGTCTCCACCATAACGCACCAACTGATTATTCATGAAGATGACGATGATGCACGCCGTGGCATTCATCAGGAATGGCGACACGCCGATACTCAAAATGAGCTTCACCAAGTCGCCCCTCAACCGGTAGATACCCTTTTTGAGATGGAGCAACTGGCTCTTGTCTGCAAACAAGGTCATCTGCCACGACAAAGCAATCGTCTGAGCGATCACCGTGCCCAAAGCCGCGCCACGGATGCCCCAATGCCACCAATAGATGAAAATGAAGTCGAAGACTATATTCAATCCCACGGACATGATCGTGGCCATCATGGCTTTACGCGGTTTACTCGCCGCGCGCAGCACTGAGTTCATACCGAAATACATGTGTGAGACAACATTGCCCAGCAGGATGATCTGCATGAAAGCACGCGCATAAGGAAGCGTGTGATCACTGGCACCGAAAAAGCGGAGAATAGGGTCAAGGAAAAGCAGGCACACCACCGAAAAGGCGATGCCAATGATGAGATTGAGCGTCACCGTATTGCCAAGGATCTGTTCTGCCGTCTGATAATCGCGCTGTCCCAACTTCACAGAAATGGAAGTAGACGATCCGACACCGACAGCCGCACCAAAAGCGGCACCGAGATTCATCAAGGGGAAGGTGATGGCCAGACCGGAGATGGCCATGGGACCGACTACCTGACCGATAAAGGCCCGGTCAATGATATTGTAGAGCGACGCGGCCGTCATCGCTACCATAGCTGGCAACGCATACTGCAGCAACAAATGCCCTACGGGTTGGGTACCCAGAGCCAATGTCTCTTTTTTATTATCTGCTACCATATATTTGCAAAAGTACAAAAAATATTTGGAGTTCTGCCTTTTTACACGTACTTTTGCAAGTCTAAACAATAGTTTTTTACATATGCGCAACGTCGTAGCCATCATTTGCTTTTTTCTGCTGCAAAGCCTTGGAGGGTTCGCAGCCAAAGGGCGTATTGCCTATCCTGGTGGCAAATTCTATATCTACCGCTTATCGTTAACCGACAAAAAGGGCTCTCCCGGCACACTCGATCATCCAGAAAAATACCTTTCTGAGAAAGCGCTACTACGCCGGCAACGTCAGCATATCGCTGTCGATTCGCTCGACCTGCCGCTCTCCGCCGTCTATCTCGACGGCATACGCAAGCAGGGCGTGCAGGTCATCGGTGGCAGCAAGTGGAACAACACCGTCCTCATACGCACCAAAGACACGACGCTCCTTGCCGGAATCCGCACCCTGCCCTACGTCAGAAGTTCCAAGCGTGTCTTCAAGGCACCAGACTCCACGGCTGTGATGCTCCCCGACGACATCGAAAAGGAAGCGTTGGACCACAAAGCTTCCAGAGACCTCTATGGGCGGGGGGCCATACAACTCGATATGCTCAATGGACGTAAGATCCACGAGGCAGGCTTTAAAGGGAAAGGCATGCTCATCGCAGTCATCGACGGCGGATTTATGAACACCGACAAACTGGCACGACACTACCATTTCAATGTCGTGGGCCAACACGATTGTGTGTGGCCCTACGACGACAACGTCTACCACCTGTTGAGCCATGGCACCATGGTGCTCTCGACAATGGCTTCCAACATCGACAGCGTGTTTATCGGCACCGCCCCCGAAGCCTCCTATTTGCTGCTGCGCAGTGAGGACGGGCGGAGCGAACAACTTGTCGAGGAAGACTATTGGGCACAGGCTGCGGAATATGCCGATTCCGTCGGTGCCGATATCATCAACTCTTCGCTCGGCTACACCATTTTCGATGACGAGAACACGAGTATCCGCTATCGCGAACAAGACGGAAAGACTCAGCTCATCTCCCGCTCTGCCTCCACGCTGGCCAGCCGCGGCATGGTGCTGGTGTGCAGTGCAGGCAATGAGGGCATGAAGTTTTGGAAACGTATCGGCTGCCCGGCCGATGCCTTCGACATTCTCTCCGTCGCCGCACTCTCCGATGACAGTGTCAACGCACTCTTCTCCTCGCTCGGTCCCTCCATCGACGGAAGAGTGAAACCCGACGTCGCCGCACTTGGCGTCGGCGCCACCGTGGTCAACGGCGCGGGAAAGATCACCCATGCCAACGGCACGTCGTTCGCTTCGCCCATCCTCTGCGGCATGGTGGCGTGCCTTTGGCAGGCAATGCCCAACAAGACGGCTTTGGAGATCATCGACATGGTAAAAAAGGCCGGCAACCGCTACGACCATCCCGACAACATCTTCGGCTATGGCATTCCCGACTTTTATCATATCTTAGAGAAACAAAACGTCAACCCTCCTCTCCCCCGACAATGAAAGCCATCTCACTATACGAACTCAATAACCTCGTGCGAGGTGTCATCGAGACCACACTCGACAGACCCTATTGGGTGGAAGCCGAGTTGTCCGAGGCACGCGAGGTGCGCGGCCACTGCTACATGGAACTGGTGCAGAAAGACGAGTTCTCCACGACACCCATCGCACGCGCCTCGGCCAAATGCTGGCACAGTGTGTGGATGAGACTCAAGCCGCGTTTTGAGCAGGTCACCGGACAATCGATCCATGCTGGCATGAAAGTGCTGCTCTTGGTCACAGCCAGCTTCCACGAAGCCTATGGTTTCGCATGGATCGTCCAGGACATCGATCCCACATACACTATGGGCGACATGGCCCGGAAGCGGCAGGAGATCATCCGACAACTCAAAGCAGAGGGAATCTTTGACCTGCAACGACAGTTGGATCTTCCGCTTTTTGCCCAGCACATTGCCGTCATCTCCAGTGAGCAGGCAGCCGGATACGGCGACTTCTGCAATCAGCTCGACACCAACGACTATGGCTTTCGCTTTTCCCACACGCTCTTTCCAGCCGTCATGCAGGGTGAACAGGTGGAGAGCAGCATCATCCGGGCTTTGAACGACATCTTTGACCGTGCCGACGACTTCGATGCCGTAGTGATCATCCGTGGTGGTGGTGCCACTGCCGACATGAGCGGATTCGACACCCTTGCACTCGCCGAGAACGTAGCTAACTTTCCTCTTCCGATCATCACAGGCATAGGCCATGAGCGCGACGAGAGTATCCTCGACATGATCTCGTTCCAGCGGGTGAAGACGCCCACAGCCGCAGCAGCCTTTCTCATCGACCATCTCGCCGAGACCGACACTCACTTGCAGATGCTGGGGCAGCGCATGGTGACCTATGTCAACACACGCATGCAACAGGAGCACACCCGTCTCGAACACTTATCTCAGCGCATCCCCATGCTTTTCTCTCTTGTCAAGACCCGACAAGGCGCGACGCTCGACCGGCTGTCACAGCAGATAAGCTCGCTCATGGGGCAACGGGTGGTCCAAGCCCGATACCGCGTGGAGCTGTTACAGAGCCGTCTGGCTCCTGCTACCCGACAAAGGCTCGTCACGGAGCAGCACCGTCTTGAGCAACTAAACCTCAGACTGAAAGCCGTAGATCCACAAGTGATCCTGCAGCGTGGCTACAGCCTGACGACGTTCAATGGCAAGGCCGTTCGCGACGCCTCGGTCATCAAGCCAGGAGATACCATCGTGACCCGGCTCGCAAAAGGACAACTGACTTCTATCGTTCAACCACAACAAAACAAAAATCAACCGTAAGCCATGAAAGCTATTCAATACGAAGATGCCATCCGACAACTGGAGGACATCGTAAACAAGTTGGAAAACAATGAATTGGACATCGACGAGATGCCCGCAGAACTCAAAAAAGCCCAACAACTCCTGCGTCTCTGTCGGGACCGCCTGACCAAGACCGATGAGGAGATACGCAAGATACAAGAGGAGAGCGAGGGTAAAAGCGAATAAAAACATTGCAAAATAGTTGCAATTACAAATAATATTGCGTAATTTTGCAGTAAATTATAAGAAAGCATTTTTAAAACGTAATGTGTATGAAAGATTTAGATTGGGGTAATCTGTCGTTCGGTTACATGAAGACAGACTACAATGTTCGTTGTTACTATCGTGATGGTAAGTGGGGCGAGATTGAGGTATGCTCCGATGAATACCTGAAACTGCACATGGCCGCTACCTGCCTGCACTATGGTCAGGAAGCCTTCGAGGGACTGAAAGCTTACCGCTGCCCCGACGGCAAGGTGCGCATCTTCCGTGTGAAGGACAACGCCGAGCGCCTGCAGAGCACCTGTGATGGTATCGTCATGCCCAAGGTCCCCACAGAACTCTTCGAGGAGATGGTCAAGAAGGTTGTACGCCTCAATCAGGAATATATCCCGACCTACGAGAGCGGTGCCACGCTCTACATCCGTCCATTGCTCATCGGCACGAGTGCCCAAGTGGGTGTGCACCCCTCCAAGGAATATCTGTTCATGATCTTCGTCACCCCCGTCGGACCATACTTCAAGGGTGGCTTTGTGTGCAACAAATACGCCATTGTGCGTGACTATGACCGCGCCGCACCACTGGGTACCGGCCGTTACAAGGTAGGTGGCAACTACGCTGCCTCTCTCCGCGCTCATATGTACGCTGCCGGCAAAGGCTACGGCAGCGAGTTCTACCTCGATGCCAAAGAGAAAAAATATGTCGACGAGTGCGGCGCCGCCAACTTCTTCGGCATCAAAAACAACACCTATGTCACTCCGAAGAGCACTTCGATCCTGCCCTCTATCACCAACAAGAGCCTCATGCAGATCGCTGAAGACCTGGGGCTGAAGGTGGAGCGTCGCCCGGTGCCTGAAGAGGAGTTGCCCACATTCGAGGAAGCTGGTGCCTGCGGCACAGCCGCAGTCATCTCACCGATCTCTGAGCTCGACGACCTTGACACGGGCAAGAAGTATGTCTTCGGCGAAAAGCCGGGCCCTTGGTCTACCAAGCTCTACAATACGCTGCGCGGCATTCAGTATGGCACAGTAGAGGACAAGCATGGCTGGACAACCGTCGTCATCGAGTAAGCAACAAGATCACACACCTTTATATCATATTATAGCTGGGGCCCTCAAGGTCCCAGCTATTTTTTTGACGGCTGTTGTCGGTTTTAAAAGCTTCATCCTCACAAGAGCATAGGTGGATATCTACCCACACTATGTTCTTATGAGGATGAAGCTTTCTACTTCTGTTACGATGTCTGTCTTACGTTGCCTTGTCCCGCAGAATCATGCCTATTCATAGATAGAATTGGCATTGGTGCTGGCCTGCTTCTTCGACTCCTCCCATAGCCCCCTCAATTGCGAAGGCGTCACCTCACCCTTTGGTGAGAAAGCGGGCGTGGTCATATAGGAGAGCAGGCTGTAGAGCAATTGCTTTACTTCCGGTTTTCCGGTGGCATCTGACAGCACATCCATGGAGCAATAGAGCAACTTGCCGGCACCACAACGCGCTTCAAAGGCTGAGGCCAGACGACGGTTGTTGGCAAAGTTGTCCACGTCCTCGATAATGGGCGTAGCTCCACTGATGCTGTCTAGAACCATCACTCTCGACCGCTTCACCAAATTCCACCACTGCCAGTCACTGTGCATCTCTGTGGGGAAATGGGCCAGAGCGGGATGCTTTGGATTGACGAGTAGTCCCATCGTACCGGCTTGTTTAGGGAAATGAACTGGACTCCAGAAAACGGGCAGGAACTTTCCCTCCAGTCCCTTGGTATTCTCCGGCTTAGGCGAGAACAGCACTGTGCGACCTTTGCGCAACACACGCAATGCCACATCCATGTCCTGAGTCATCACAACATCGCTCTTGGGGAGTACACGCTGAGCAGGATAGACCCATACATGCCAGTTGTTGTGCCATTTGGTACCACGAATGCCGACATCGAGCGTCAACTGTGATGCGTCTTTCACATTACACAGCACTACACTGATGTTGCCAATGGATGTCAACTTTCCCTTGACGATATCCGAGACTTCCAAAGAACCATTGGCGATCACTTTGTCTGCCTGACGCAACGACCAGTCCGCTATCTTTCCCGTCAGATCTGTTTTACTATAGTTGGCTATTTCCACTTGTGCACGGAACGTCTCATCACTGCTCCATGTGGCTTTGTCAAAGCGCACAAGAGGCACTACGGGTGCATTGAACTGACGGAAATACTCGGGCGAGACCAATCCTTTGGAATCCCAAAAAGCATCGACCAGTCCCACGAGCGCCGTGCTCTGCCCGGGGAAATCTTGGAGTCCGAGCAACTGATAACCATCGATGCCCGATGTCTTCAGCGCCCGTTTGATCTCCTCTTTATAGAGTTGCACAGCAAGTTTGCCCGAGGCCATGAGATAGTCGTCGGCCTTGTCTATGAGCCCTTTCCGCTGCAAATCATCACGAATGGCCTTGAGATTGAGCGGATCGAGCGCCCCGGTATACTTCTCTATCTCGCGCACGTTGGGATAAACCGAGTACTGTCCCACCTCATGCTGCACCACAGGCACGTTGATGCCTGCCACCGCAGTCCGATAGTCCTTGTTGAAATTAGGCTGTTCGGCATCGAAGACACCCTGGCCCCGAACCCATCCTTTGTCGGTCCACTGTGTCACGAAGAACTGATCTTCGGGCTCTGGGTGTGTGCCATGACCTTTCTCAAAGGTAAACGACGACGTGATGTAGAGATGACGCGGGTCGTGGCCACGCATGTAGTGTACCAACTGATTCAGGAAAGTGAAGTCGGGCTGCAATTCATTGCCCACACTGAGCAGGCACAGCGAGGGATGATTGCCATAGTTGAGAACGATGCGGTCATACTCACTCTTCAGAAATCGGTTCACCGCCGCATCCTGTCCGATGTGAAGAGACCATACCGGCAGCTCCACTTGCAAATAAAATCCCATGCTGTCAGCAACTTGGAAGGCTGCCTCCGGCGGACAGTAGGAGTGGAACCTCAGATGGTTCATACCCCAGGCCTTGGCCGTTGTAAACACCTTCCGCCAGCCGGCTGCATCAGTGGGAGGACACCCTGTCAGCGGGAAGACACAACACTCCAGTGTACCGCGAAGGAAGGTACGATTGCCATTGACCAGGAAATGTCCGTCCTTGGCGCTGATCTCCCTCATGCCAAAAATGGTCTCGTGGCTGTCGGCGATGGTCTTGCTCCGGCCTACGCTGACACGCAGCATGTAGAGGTTGGGGGAGAACTCATCCCACAAGCGCACGTTGTCGCCAAGCGACACGGTGTCTGTAACGGTCAACGTGTCGCTTTCCGAAGTCCAGCGCAGTGCTCTCGACCGACAAATGTCGCCCACGCTATAGTCCAATAGCCAATTGCGCTTCTTCGATGTGGTGCGGATGAGTGTGGTGCGGATACCGAGGCTCTTGTCTTTCACATTGGGGAAGGTTTGCACCGAGGCAATCCTCATCACGTCATCAGCCCGCAAGGTTATCTGTCCCAGGATGCCGTTCCACATCACCTGCGTCTCATTGGTATAAGCGTGAGCCATATTCTGATACGAGATGTCATAGATTTTGCGGTTATCAATGCTGATGAGCATCTCGTGACGGCCCTCTTTCAGTCCACCAGGAATGATGAAATGATGCGGTGTGGTCAGGCTCTCCTCGGTCTCACCTCCCTGTGGCGATGCCGCCTCTATGGGCTTGCCGTCGACCCAAACCCTGCTCTGCCAGATGACGCGCTCCAATGTAAGTGTCAAGGGACGGTCTGCCATCTGCTTCGACACATCAAAAGAGCGCCGATAGAAAGCCTTCCCGACAAACGAATGCTTACGCGTGAGATGAAGCAGCTGGGGCTTGCGGAGTTCCGGTTTCAGTGTGTTGGGCGTGCCAATACCTGCTATATCGAGCGTTGTAGGCAGCCCGATAGGCCGGAACGTACGCAGACTGTCAATACTCACCTCCCATCGTCCTGCAAGACTCAGTGACTGTCCTGCCCATGCCGCAGCCGAGGCGAACAGGGCAAAGGCTGTCAGAAGGACTGGTTTCTTAAAGATGCTATTCATGATCACCAAACATTAAAGTTCTGAACTGGAAGATGCCAAGATGATTGACATCGAGGTGTGAAGCCTCATCAAGGTAGCGAAGCGCATGAGCCACGTCACCTAAGCCGTAGTAACCCAAGGCCAGCATAAACTTGCAGTGCACTTCATTGGCCAGATTGAGGTCTCCTTCCCATATCTGCATGTCGGGCAACGACACGGCAAAATAGTCCATCACGACATTGTCAAAGAGATGGTTTTTGCCATAATTGACGAGTCGATAGAAGCGGCCATGGGCCTCGTCTGTTCTGCCGAGTTTCAGCAGGGCCATACCCTGGTAGAAGATCTTGTCGGGCTTGGCATCGTTGTAGTACATTGCGGCAGCGGGCTCTTGTGGACCAAGCGCAGCCTTCTCCCAACATGCCTGTGCCTTCTGCTTCTCACCCTTGGCCTCATGTGCACAACCAAGGAAGTAATAGAAGTCATTCTCCTGAGCGCCATAGAGCTTACCTTCGCCGAGATGATGTGGATAGACCAGGCACTCGGAAAGAAGTTCTATGCTGCGGTCGTAGTCGCCGTCATCCAGTGCCTGTTTGGCCAGCACCAGACGTGAGAGCTGATATTGTCCGCTGACCTTTCCTTCACCGCCTTCCCATGGATGAAAACGATGGGCGTCGAGTTTTTCCATGGCTTCTGTGTAGTGTCCGGTGAGATTCAGCAACGTGATCTCTTCAAGCAGCAAGCCTTCACGCTGGGCTATGAGCGCGGGATATTTCTCGAGATGCGTTAAGCGCAACTGATGGTCATAGCCCAATCGTTTGTAGAGTTGGTCGAGTTCCCAAAGGATGCGGGCATCACTCGTGTCGAGCTGAAAGGCACGTTCCATGTCACTGACCGCTTGCTCGGTATCATTTTCCTTATTGAACTCCTCCAGGGCGAGGTTGCGCCAAACGGTGGGGAATTGCGGATCAGCATTGGCTGATAATGACCAATGACGATGGGCTACATCGTATTGCCGTGCGCCATAATAGAGTGTGCCGAGATAATAATGTGCCTTGGCATCATCGGGATGGCAAGCTATGGCTGCGTTGAGCGCAATAATCGCCTCCAGTCGGTTGGGGAAGCAATAACTGCTGTCGGCCTGCGAAGCTTCCGTGAAGAGTGTTTCAACCTGCTGTGGCTGGTAGTGGTCACAGCCCTCGGCACACATACCTATATAATAATAGGTCATGGCCGTGGTGGCATTGTGTGCAATAGCCAGTTGCCAGATAGCGATAGCCGTGTCGAGTTGTCCACACTGCCAATAGTCGAGAGCCAGCTCGTCATAGTTGTTGAAAGCCCCATGCATGATGCTGACGAGTTCTTCAAGCTCCGATGTGTTGCCCGAGAGCAGGTACGCTTCATAGCGGCAACCATAGTTGAAGAGATCAACACGTTTGCTTTCCATGCATACTTGTAAAGCCTCTGCTTTGCGTCCCAGCAGACGCAGGGCTGTAGCCTTCAAGGCGATGGCCTTGTGGTGGCGGGTATTGCAGGCCAAACTGCTTTCTATCTCATCAAGCGCATCGGCATATCGACCTTCCACCATTGAGATGCAGGCTGCCTGATAAAGGGCAGCACCGCGCCAGGCCATGCTCCATGCGGCTTTCCAAAACCATTCGTAAGCCTGGTGAAGAGCTTCTTGTCGTTTCTTACCGGCCGACAGGGTGTAAGCCTGATACTTCAATGATAAGGCGAGATGATAGAGTGGTTCACCGTCGTAGGGGTTAGGGTTACGCTTGTAGAGCACTTTTTGAGCACGCCGCAGATATTTCTCGGCCTTGGCAAAGCGGCCACGGCGGAGAAACCACAGTCCCATCTGATTCAGACAGCGGTAGTCGTTAGGATCACGACGCAGTGCCTCCTCGTAATAATCTGTAGGATTCCATGTGGCGTGGCGGTATTGTTCCAGATGCAGACCGGTGAGATAGAGTTGGTCATTGGTTTTGGTGTCCTGCGGGGACAGCGGTGCCTCGGCAGGATCCGGGATAGGACGTATCTCGTCGGGCTCAGCATGCCAATAGAGATCGTTGGCCGAGAAAGTCAGTGCACCCAAGGGTGCATTCTTGACATCGATGTTCTCCTCACACAGCAGATGGTCCGGTGACAGGTCGGCCTCCTTGTCATAATATACAGTACCGTCATCGCCTTTTAACACGACATGCACGTGCTGTTCACTGGTGGCGTAGAGCCTGAACCACACAGTGCCGTCCTCATTCTTATCGATATTGAAAACAAGATCCTTGGTAGCATTCTTTACCACACCCACCTCTTGATAAGGCATGAAATACTGTGTAAAGCGCTTCTCCTCGTAAGGTGCAAGCCACGTGAAATCGGGTTGATTCTCGGTAAAGACTCCTGCCATGAGCTCGATATATGGTCCATCGGCATCGGTAAGATTACGGTCCCAGGCACGTCCGAAGTCGCCATTGCCCCACGTCCATTGTTTCTTACCAGGACTGACGTGGTGACTGGCCACATGGAGCATACCGCCATGACTGTCGTTCTCATAGCCTCCTTCGAAGTTGTACTTCGAGTTCACACCCATATAACTGGTGGGTACTTTGATATTCTTATAGTTCGATATGTCGACGCCTGCGGAGTAGTCCATCTTGTAATAGGTGCCTGTGGCAATCGGAAAAGAACTCACCGCACGCTTTCCATGGTCGAAGACAGCGTTGATGTCCTGTGGGAAGACACTTTGATAATAATCGTTGACGGCGACAGCGGGGTTGGCCCACCAGAGAAAAGTTTGCGGCAGTGGCGTGCCATTGTAGAGATGTCCTTTGATCTCAAGATAAGCTTTGCCCGGACGAAGGGTGAAGCCAGCAGCTCCCTTCTGATGGAACATCCGCTCATACTCGTTGACCCACACCGTGACACTGCCGTCGGCATTCTCTTCAATCGTTGCGTCCACAGGCATATAGGTTGACGGACGGTGATGTTGCGGCCTGTTAAACTCGATGCCTCCACTGATCCATGGGCCTAACAAACCGACGAGTGCAGGTTTGATGACATGATTGTAATAAACAAAATGGCGCTCCTTCACCTTGTCATAAGCCATCTGTATGCGGCCACCGAGCTCTGGCAGTACCATCACCTTGATGTACTCATTCTCTAAGTAGATAGCGTGCCACGTGTGCGGGACAGCCTTGTCACTGATCTTCTCAATGATGGGATAAGGATAAACCACACCCGACGACCCCTGATAGACCCGCTTTTCAAGGTACATAGGGTTCTTGTCTTCGGCACCCACCGCATAGGTGGGTATGACAACATCTTCTCTCCAAGCCTTTACCATAGTTTTATTTTTTATTATTCATATTTCTGTTTTAATGTCTTGTCTGTTTCCCGTCCATTCCCAAAAGAAAACACGGGAAAGAGCATGGCTACTCTAGGTTCTTGCCTTTTGTCTCTTTCAACTTCAAAGAAAAGAAAACGAAACCGATGGCACATACCGCGGCATAGATCCAGAAAGTACCATAGCTGCCTAAACCTCGGTTGAGGAAGGGGAAAGTGTAGGTGAGTGTAGACGAACCTACCCATAGAGCGAACGTACAGGTGGACACACCTACAGAACGCACGCGGTCGGGAAATAGCTCAGAGATCAGCACCCAGGTGCAGGGCCCAAGCGTCATGGCATAGCAGCCGATGGCCAGCACCACAAGAACGATCATCCCGATGCCTGTGACATGCAGGTAGTAACAAGTGCCAAGGATCGCATAGATGACACAAAGACCACCGGCACCGAGCAACATCAGCGGCTTACGCCCGATCTTGTCAACAGTAAGGATGGCGGCAAAAGTGAACACAACGTTGGCAACGCCGGTGATGACAATGTTGAACAATACATCTCCGATCTCGTAACCAGCCTGCTGGAAAATCTCCTGTGCATAATTGAAAATGACGTTGGTACCGCACCATTGTTGAAAGACCGCAATGAACACGCCCAGCAACAATACGGCAGCATACTGTCTGGAGAACAGCACGCGCAGTCCTCCTTCTTTCCGGGATGGTTCCGGATTGGCAGCCTTTTGGTTGCGAAGGGCCAACCAGCGGGGACTCTCAGGAATGAAGAAGCTGAAGACAAGGAAAAGTGTGGCGGGAATCATCGGTACCCAGAACATCCAGCGCCAGGCCATCTGTCCATTCCACGAAGCAGCGATCTCTGCCTCAGTGATACCGGCTGCCATCGGCTGTGCAATCAGCCAGTTAACGATCTGAGCGGCAAGAATGCCAAAAACGATCATCATTTGGTTGAGCGATACCATGCGCCCACGGATGTCAGCAGGCGCCACTTCTGCGATATACATAGGTGACAGACCGGATGCCAACCCAATGCCGACGCCACCAAAGAAGCGGGCTACAAGGAATGCGTCGAACGTGCTGACTGCACCCGTTGCAAACGACGAGGTGAGAAAAACAAGAGAAGAGATCGTTAACAATTTCTTGCGTCCGATGCGGTCAGCCAGCCAGCCCACAGTCATGGCGCCCACCATGCACCCAACAAGGGCAATTGTCATGGCCAGCCCTTGGGCACTGGCAGAGTCTGCAATTCCGAAATAAGCCTCATAAAACGGCTTTGCTCCGCCTATGACCACCCAGTCGTAGCCAAAGAGCAGACCGCCGAAAGCGCCTACAAGACATATAAAATAGGTATACGTTTTTGATGCTATCATAATGATTAGTGAATAGTGTTTAGCGTTTCTTCGGTTGCAAAGATACAACGAAAAAGTGAAGTAAGAAATGGATAAAGCGCAAGAAAAAATAGACAATTTGACGATGCTATCAAATAAATTATATATCTTTGCAGCAATAGAAACTTTTATGAACCATACTTATGACCTCTCCAACATCTAACAGGCTCAAACTCCGCAGCGGTTTTCTTGGTGAGCGCTCCATCGTGCTGCCCGACATGATACAAAGAAGGTGCGAGGAAGACATATTCCTCAATCAACTCTATATCACAGACATAGGCTATTACCCCCATGCAGTCTATCATTATCGGGAGCGGCCGGTCGGCGTGGGCCAGTATATTCTGATCTACTGCATCAAAGGTCGTGGATGGTACAGCATACGCAACCAACGTTATGAAGTGAAAGGCAACCAGTGGTTCATTATCCCGCATAATGAGCCACACGTGTACGCCTCCAACAACGAGGACCCATGGACGATCTATTGGGTACACTTCACTGGGCAGATGGCTCCTTTCTATGCGACAGGCCATCATAAGCCCACGGACATCCCCTCAGGCATCACGGCCCGCATCAGCGACCGCATCTCTATCTTTGAGGAGATCTTCCTGACGCTCAGCGATAACTACAGTCTTGACAATCTGCGATACGCGTCTTCTTTGCTTTATGCCTTCTTGGCCACATTCCGCTATCTTGCCAACTTCAGGAAATACAACGCGCAAAGCAACCGTATCAACCCCAATGATATCGTTGGTATGGCGGTGAGATACATGAATGAGAACATAGAGAAGCCACTGACACTGGCCGAGATTTCAGACTACATCGGATACTCTACCTCGCAGTTCTCTCTCATTTTCCGCAACAGTACAGGGCGGTCACCGCTCAACTACTTCAACATGTTGAAGATACAAAGGGCCTGCCAGCTATTGGAAAATACCGATATGAAAATCAACCAACTATGCTCAAAAGTCGGCATCGATGACAGCTATTACTTCTCACGCTTGTTTACAAAGATCGTCGGTGTATCGCCAAAGAAGTATCGGCAAGGGACAGAGACACAAAGCAACAAAGGGATCGGCCTACCATAGATAAGGTGGGATCACTGCATAAGAAAAGGCAAGCAGTATCTCGGAATCAAAAATAAAACTGCATTTTATTTTGTGCTTCCCTCGGTTTACACTACCTTTGCACCACAAAAAGAAAAGATATGGGAAAAGGAAAGTTAGCCAAGTTTGCAGAGATGAAGACGATGAGCAACGTCTTCGAGTATCCATTCTCCGTCATCGACAATGTGCCTTTCGATATGAAAGGACGTTGGCGCGACGATTATTTCCACAACGACAACCCCATCGTACTGGAACTGGGCTGCGGAAAGGGTGAATACACGGTAGGACTGGGCAAACTCTTCCCCAACATCAACTTTATCGGTGTGGACATCAAGGGGGCACGCATGTGGACGGGAGCCAAGCAAGCACTGGAGGCCGGCATGACCAATGTGGCTTTCCTGCGTACTAGCATTGAGATCATTGACCGTTTCTTTGCCGAGGACGAGGTACAGGAAATATGGCTGACTTTCTCTGACCCACAGATGAAGAACCCGCGCAAGCGTCTGACCTCAACTTATTTCATGGAACGCTACCGCCACTTCCTCATCGACGGAGGTTTGGTTCATTTGAAAACCGACTCTAACTTTCTCTTCACCTACACCCGACTGATGGTGGAAAAGAACCAACTTCCTGTGGAGGTATGCACAGAAGATCTCTACCATGCCACTCCCGAAGTACTGGTCGGCGCGCCACTGCTCACCATTCAAACATATTATGAACACATGTGGATGGAGCGCGGACTGAACATACGCTACCTGCGTTTCCACTTGCCGCGCACTTCACAACTGGTAGAGCCTGATGTAGAAATTCCTCTCGATGAGTATCGCAGCTATCACAGAAACAAGCGCAGCAGCAAAGACTCCGCCCGCTAAAGACTGAGTAATGACTATCATAATGGCAAGCCAATGGCTATCGTAATGATAAGCCAATGGCTTTCGTAATGACAAAGTAATGTCAGTTGTAAACCTCTTTATATAATTCCATCTTGACATCATAGGAGATACAAAGCCTCATTGAATGTCAAAGTACACATCACCATTGTTTTGGTCCTGTGTCTTCTTGGGCTTAGGCGATATCTCCTTGAGTTTACCGTTCTTGTCAAACATACCATAGGTGGTACGGAGTACGGAAAACTCGGTGCGACGGTTGAGTTGATTGCAGATCTCCTCTTTTTTCTTATCTTTTAATCCACGTATGAACGCTTCGGTGAGCAAGTCGCCCTCCTTGAGCCATTTATACTTCTCTGTGAGTTTCTTCTTAATTTTCTTGGGACGTTCTTTGCCATATCCTACGGGTGAGAGCCTGTCAGCAGCGATTCCATGGGCTATGAGATAAGCTACCACAGACTCTGCGCGCCGTTGTGACAGCCGCTTGTTGTATTCTGCCGAACCCTTATAGTCACAATGTGCACTCAGTTCGATGGTTACATTGGGATTTTCTTTCAGCAAGCCGACGAGTTTGTCGAGTGCTGTCTTCGATGAGTCACGCAGAGTAGCCTTGTCGAAATCATAGAAGATATTATCAATCAGTGTAGGAGCCGAGATATTTGCCAAGGCAAATTGCAACGTTGTGTCGCGACTCTCCTTGGGATTGGCTTGTGCCGTGACCTGCTCCTGATGGTTGAGATAGCCCTTACAAGTAGCCAAAAAGAGATAGGTGACACCGGGGTTGAGAACGCGTGTGAACGAGCCATCGCTACGCACACTGATTCTCTCATTGGTGCCGTCATCACCAACGATATATACTTGTGCTGCGGGCAGCTCATAGCCGTCCATCTCATAGACCCACCCTTTGACCGTCTGTACAATCTCTGGATTCACAAACGAATAGATGTGATCCCAGCCACGTACATCCCCACGGTTGCTGGAAAAATAGCCACGGTTATATGGCCCCTCAAAAGTCATACCAAAGTCGTCGCCCTGCGAGTTGAGAGGATAGCCCGGATGTGAGAGATGGTAACGGCCGTCCTTTCCCACCGTGGCAATGAAGATGTCAAGCCCACCAAGACCTGGATGGCCATTGCTGGAGAAATAGAGATCGCCATTGGGACGGAACGTTGGAAAGGATTCATCGCCAGATGTATTGATCGGCTCACCAAGATTTTCCACGCCCCCGTATCCTGCTGGTGTGATGCGCACGCGCCAGATGTCGAGTCCACCCTTTCCACCCGGCATGTCACTGGTGAAATATAGCCACTCGCCGTCGGGTGATACAGCCGGATGAGCAAAGCTGGAAAGGGTGTCGGCCGTCAGTTTGATGTCAGCAGCCTTTCCCCAGGCTGCATCCGAGCGGCTCGACTTCACAATCTGAGCATAGCGCGGATAGGAAGGATCAGTGACGCACTGCGTGAGATACATCTCTCGTCCGTCACTGGAAAAGCAGCAGGCTCCCTCGTCATAGGCTGTGTTCACCCCACCACTGACCACCTCAGGCTTTGACCATTTGCCCTTATCATCCTTCTGCGAGAAAAAGATGTCGCCTGGTTTTGTTCCTGTAATGCCACTCAACTCATCGCCCGTTGCCTCGTTGCGCGTTGAGGTGAAGTAGAGCCGGTCATAGTCATCACCATAGAGCACAGGGCAGTAGTCAGCTCTGCGCGAGTTGAACACATCCATGCGCTTCACGGTATACCGGCTACCCAACTCCTTGATGGCCGGAGCTCTCTTGGCAGCAAAGAGACCATCGCGCGCCAGTTGATTCTCAGGCAGGGAGTCGAGGACGAGTTGAAACTGCTCGGCAGCCTCACGATACGCACCCGTTTTCATCAGTGTCTGGGCAAAAGCCAGACGATCGTAAACGTTTACTTGCCCATAGCGCACAGCATTTCGCCAGGCGGCCTGCGCCCTTGCCGTCTGCAAACACTTGTCGTAGCATATCGCCATCTTCCGGGCGATGCGACCGCGCGCCTCGCGCTGCTTGGGATCAGTCTTCTGATAGGCCTGACGATACTCATGGGCTGCATCGTAATATTCACCGAGTGCAAGATACTTCTCACCCCGGCGGAGATTGCGGTCGGCCCCACAGGCGGTAACCAATAATAATATAATAAGGTATATGAGCGTCTTCTTCATTAACATAGTAACGAAGCAGACGCTCATATATTGCTTTAAAAAGGTTAATCAACGGTTGAAACCTACTTTGTCGTGACGGTCTCTGCCTCCACAGCAGGATGCATAGCCTCTGAAGCCTCTGCTGAGGGCTCAGCCTCTGCAGCTTTCACGGCTGCAGGATGACGCAAGTCCCAACGGAGATAGAGACCGGCGAGGATGGTACCAGAGATGCTGTGCCAAGCACAACTGATAGCACACGGCAAAAGAGCGAGAGGCTGTGCGGCAAAGAAATTAGAAGCCAGCACGGTGGCCAAACCGGCGTTTTGCATACCGACCTCAATGGAGATTGTGCGTTTCTTGGCAACATTGAAGCCTGCCAACCGTCCGGCAAACCAACCTAAAAGGTAGCCCAGCGAATTATGACAAAAGACAACGGCAAATGTCCAAATGAACAATACAAAGCCACGAGCCACCAAGTCATCATGAACTGCCGAAATGACACCACCCACGATGATGGCCAGACAGGTGACGCTCAGTCCGGGCATCAGTCCTTGCAACGTCGGGAAGAAGCTCCGATGACTGAAGAAGTAGTTCAATGCGCAGCCCAAGGCGACAGGAATAATTGTCACAATGATGATATTCTCGAACATACCCACTGTGTCAATGGCGATAATCTGTCCACCAAGAAACTGCATGAGCAGGGGAGTCATTACCGGTGCCACTAACGTGGAAGCACAGGACATGCCTACTGAAAAGGCCACATCACCATGGCACAGATAAGACATCACATTGCTCGACACACCACCAGGACAGCAACCCACCAACAGGATACCCAAGGCTAAGGCCGGTTCCAGATGAAACACATGTACGAGCGTCCATGCCACACCCGGCATGATAATGAATTGAGCGCATGCTCCTATGAAGATGTCAAGCGGGCGACGGGCCAGAATACGGAAATCCTCGGTTGTCAGCGTGAGTCCCATGGTCAGCATAATAATGCCCAGAATGACTGTCTGCGTGTTGCCACGCACCCAATCAAAAATGTGCGGGAAGAAGAAAGTAAACACTGCAATAGCAATCACGAAGGGTGTGGCGTTCTTTGCCAGCCATCCTGAAAACGATACTAACGATTTAACCATAAGACTCTTTTGTTTATAACAATCTATTATCTTTTCTCGAAAGATGGTGCAAAGTTACAACTAATTTTAGAAATAGAATAATAAAACATAAGTTTTTCTGCCTTTTATGTTGGATTCTATCAAAAATATCAAGAAAAGACACTGTTTTCACACATATCTCCTTCGCAAAAGAGAACAAAAGAGCCCGACACAATGATTGCACTTCTATACAAGAGAGAACAAAAAAGCCCAACGCAATGGTTGGGCTTTTATAATGGAGTTGAAAGAAAACGTATTATTCTTGATGGTTGTTGACCTGTACGATCTTTGTCTTCGGAAGATTCTTGTTGCGAACATTCACCGTCGTCACCACAGCCTGCGCCAGATTGATAAAGGCCTGTCCCACGATGGAATCGACATGCAAGGCAGCCGGTTCACCGGCATCTCCACTCTCGCAGATACTCTGCACGATAGGGATCTGCGCCAACAGCGGGCATCCCATCTCCTGTGCCAGATTCTTGCATCCGTCCTTCCCAAAGATGTAGTATTTGTTTTCAGGCAGTTCAGCAGGTGTGAACCATGCCATGTTCTCCACAAGACCAAGGATAGGCACGTTGACCTTATCGTTGCGATACATGTCAATACCCTTCCGTGCATCGGCCAGCGCGACCTTCTGCGGGGTAGAGACGATAACGGCACCCGTGATGGCAAGCGTCTGCAATAGCGTCAGATGGATGTCGGAAGTGCCCGGCGGCGTGTCGAGGACGAAATAGTCAAGGTCGCCCCAGTCAGCGTCGGCAATGAGTTGCTTCAGTGCCGCGGTGGCCATGCCGCCACGCCACAAAGTGGCAGTATCGGGATCTACAAAGAATCCGATACTCAGCAGCTTTACTCCATATTTCACAATCGGTTCGATCAGATCACGTCCGTCCACTTCCACAGCATTGGGCCGGACATTTTCCACTCCAAACATCTTAGGTACGGAGGGACCGAAAATGTCGGTGTCGAGCAGTCCTACTTTATAGCCGAGCTTAGCCAAGGCGATAGCGAGGTTGGCCGCCACCGTGCTCTTGCCTACTCCACCCTTTCCGGAACTTACCGCGATGATGTTTTTCACCTGTGGCAGGAGTTTTTCCACAGCAGGGCGTGGTGCCGACTTGAACTCTGTCTGGACGGTTACCTCCACGTCAGGACTGATATGGTAGTGAATGGCAGCTTCGGCAGCCTTCACCGTGGACTTGAGGAAAGGATCCGTCTCGCGTGGAAAGACAAGGATGATTCTTACCTTCATGCCGTTAATGCTGGGCGTGTCAGCAAGCATGCCGCTCTCAATCAGATTTTTCTTTGTGCCTGGATAAATCACCGTGGCCAAGGCTTGTTCTATCAGTTTGGGATATAATGTCATTGTCATATTGAGTTGATGTTGTCCACAAATGTACCTATAATTTGCGGAAAGGACAAATTTTTTTTAATATTTATGTTAGCTCATCTCAAAAAAAGAAAAATTAGCCAAAAGCAGAGGGGCTACCTTGCAGAAAATAAGTATCTTTGTTTGATACAGATAACAAGAACACGATTGGCATGAAATCAACACACCATATTATATTATACCTGCTTTTCTCATTTATTCCCTGTCAGTTGCTTGCAAGCAACGTTGTCTGGTACAACGGCAAGGGCCACGTCACCTATACTATCCAGAAGAAACACGCCGACGTGGTGGACAAAGCTTTGACCATGTTCTCCGCCGACATGCAGGCTGTCACGGGCAAACGCGCAGAGAAAAGCGGCGACGGAGTGATCAACATCTTTCAACTGAACCGTGCCAGCAACAAGGACATGCAACGGCTGAAAGAGCTCAACGTGCCCTTCATGAGTTTCATCACCCGGGCTGATGCCTTTTGGCTGGGTGTGCGCCAAGGCAAGATCACCGTGGTGGGCAGCAATGGGCGCGGAACAGCCTATGGCGTTTTGGAGCTGTCGCGGCTGGCCGGTGTCTCGCCATGGACTTGGTGGGGCGACGTCATACCGGAGCGGAAGAGCCGTCTGACCTTGAGCGATCACTACGAAACCATGCAAAGCCCGTCAGTAGCGCAGAGAGGTGTCAGTCTGCAAGGCATACGGTGGTCCACACTTGTCTGGGACCACCAACACCTTGACAAGTATTTCCGGCAAGACGCATTGGGTCCCAACTACTATCATCAGCTCTTCGAGTTGATGCTCAGACTACGCGCCAACACCTTATGGACAGGTTCTTCTCAGTCAGCCAAAGTCCTTCGGCATCTCAAAGACGACATACAAGTTGCCGACTCGTTTGACATGGACATCGTCACGCATCAGAAAGGACGAACTTACACCGACGACGGCTATGGCTATCTCCAGGGCTCGCCCTGTGATGAAAAGCAAGAGGATGACACCCACTCGACACTCGTCTATCACCTCAGCTACCAAGGCAATCCCCACGACTATCTGTGGCTGTCCACGACACAACCGGGACTGATCTATCAGTCGCTGAGAAGCAGTTGGGACAAGGGCATCCGTCAGCAGTGGATTGCCGTCATCCATGATCCTAAGGTGGCCGCCTACAGTCTCTCCCTGTTCATGGACATGGCATGGAACATCAATGCAACGGGTCCGGACGCACTGAAGAAACACCTTGAAGACTGGCTCACACAACAATTCGGACAAGAGGCCGGTGAGCGCCTGATCAAACCTGTGACTAAGTTCTATTGGCTTTGCGGCATCCGTCGTCCTGAGTTCATGGGTTGGAACCAAACAGGATCAAACACCAAAGGAAACCGTGTCGAAGAACAGCCCGTGCAGGTTTCTGAGCTCAATGCCGAGCAATTTGGCAATGAACTGGAACGCTACCTCAACGATTACCAAGAGATAGAGGAAGAGATCGGACGCATCGAGACTTCCATCCCCTCGTCGTTGCGCGATGCCTACTTTGCAGCCGTGAAATACCCGGTCTACGCCGCTGCCGCCATGGCCACGAAGCAATTGCAGGCTCAGGAGGCACGCACCATCGGACGCAAAGAGAGTTTCCACCATGATGACGAAGCACTCGAATCGGCCGTGAGAAGCTGGAAGGCCTACCAAGACATCATCAGCCTGACCAACTACTACAACCAGAAACTGGCTCATGGCAAATGGAACGGATTGATGGATATGGCGCCCCGTGGACTGCAAGTCTTCCAAGCACCCACGTTCATCGACAATCTGACAACCGAAGAACTGAAGAAATACGACGGCTACGACGGTATCGACGCACCTATGGACGACGACGGATGTGTGGTCAAAAACGCATGTGACTACACTTCGGCTTCAAAGACTGTCACTACGATCGAATTGCTGGGGCACTCCATGAAAGCCGTCGTGCTCCCCAAGGGGACTTCGATCTCTTTCCAGTTCTACGCTCCCGAAGGCGAAGCCGCACTGAGAACAGCCCTGATCCCCACCCTTCCCTGCAAGAACGGACAGTTGCGCTACACGGTGACACTCGACAGCGACACGACCTTCACCTATTCCCTCGGCGAGCAAGACTCCTCGGAGCGTTGGAAGGTCAACGTGCTGCGTGGGCAAGCCATCCGCACCGACGACATACGACTCTCATCCGGCACGCACACGCTCACCATTCGCGCCCTCGACGACGGCATCATTGTCGATCAGTGGATGCTGGATTATGATCGGGACCGACAATTCTATATCTTCCCCGTCAAGCCGGCTATTTAACCAACACAGAAACGTTCACCCATTATTTTTCCACCTTCATGACACTTCCAGAGCAGTTTGAAGACTATACCCGCCAGCTCATGGGCGCAGAGCGCTACGAGCGTTTGTGCCGGGCCTTGGACACCCCCTCACCGACAAGCATCCGTTTCAATCCATTCAAAACGACTGAGGAAGAACGGCAAAACATGACTTTTCCCAGCCATGACGAAGTTTCCATCCGTCAGGGCGACCGTGTTGGCTGGTGCCCGGAAGGGTGTTATCTGCCTCAGCGTCCAGCCTTCACGCTGGATCCTCTCCTCCATGCCGGTGTCTATTACGTACAGGAAGCCTCCTCGATGTTTGTCAGTCACGTCGTCAAGGAGTTTGTCAAAGAGCCTGTCAGAATGCTGGATCTCTGTGCAGCCCCCGGTGGAAAGACCACAGCTGTCAGAGCGACACTGCCTGAAGGGAGCCTGCTCTTCTGCAACGAACCCGTAAAGCTGCGGGCCAACATCCTTTCCGAGAACATGCAGAAGTTTGGGCACCCTGAAGTGATCGTCACCAACAACTATCCCAAAGACTATGCCCGTTCGGGGCTGCGCTTTGACGTGATCCTCGCCGACGTGCCTTGTTCGGGCGAAGGCATGTTCCGCAAAGACGAAGACGCCGTGAGACTCTGGACGCCACAGCATGTGGAGGACTGCCGCAACTTGCAAAGGGAAATCGTCGAGACCATCTGGCCCTGTCTCAATGCCGGAGGCTTGCTTATCTATAGTACCTGCACTTTCAATGCAAAGGAAGACGAGGAGAACATCGCATGGATCGCTGAGAACTTGGGGGCCGACGTGTTGCCTGTGCCCATCGACAGCCAGTGGCAGGTCACAGGAGCCTTGGTGGGCGATCATCCCGCCTGCCGCTTCATTCCGGACTACACGATAGGCGAAGGATTGTTTATGGCTGTGCTGAGGAAGCACGGACAGAAGGAAGGGCACGCCACGACGGACACAAGAGAGGAGAAGCAAAGAAAAAAAGAGAGACGGAAGCAAGACCATCATCCCTCGTCAACCGATTACCAGACATGGTTGCAGGCACCGGCTGACTTTCACTGGGTGGCTGACCGGCTGGTCGCCATCCCCCGGCAATGGGACGCTGACTACCTTCAGGCCGCCAAATATCTGCGCATCCTTCAGGCGGGCATCACCATCGGCACAGCAAAAGGCAAGGATCTGATTCCCGACGAGAGCCTTGCACTCTCCACAATGCTCTGTGACAACGCCTTCCCAAAATGGGAAGCCGACTATCACGAGGCGATACACTATCTCCGGCGCGAGGCCATCCCGCTCCCCTCTGACATGCCAAAAGGATATGTGCTTGTGACTTATCAGGGCCATGCCCTGGGCTTTGTGAAGAACTTAGGAACACGCGCCAACAATCTCTACCCCAAAGAATGGAAAATCAAGATCACGCTTTGATCAGCATCATTGTGGCCATGTCGCCAAGCCGGGCCATTGGCTATCACAATCAGTTGCCCTGGCATCTGCCCGAAGACTTGGCCCATTTCAAGCAGCTGACCTCCGGCCACACGATCATCATGGGGCGCAAGACTTTCGAGTCCCTGCCCAACGGTGCCTTGCCCAACCGTCGCAATGTGGTCATCACACGACAGAGCGAGCGATTGCGGGACAAGATGCATGACTGTGTCCTCTATGGTTCACTGAAAGAGGCGATGGAACAAGAGACCAAGACCGGTGAGGTCTTTGTCATCGGTGGAGAAAGCATCTACCGACAGGCCTTGCCTCTGGCCGACAGCATCTATGCCACACTCGTCGACCAAGAGCCGGAGGTTGCTGATGCCTGGTTTCCGGAAGTCGACGCCAGCCAATGGCAGATAACAAAAAAGGAGAAGCACACTGGCTTCTCCTTCTTGTATTTCACAAGGAAATAATTTCAAGACTCAATCATTGTTGTCGCTCAGATCTGCGTCGTCATCGTCGTCGTCGACCTCTTCCTCGTCATTGGGGATAGGCAACTGGCGGTCGATGACCGCATTGAAGTTGACGATGGTCTCACTGCGTGACAGCCCCAGAGGCTGTAGCTTGTCATGAATGATGTTCATCAGATGATGGTTGTTGCGAGCATAGAGCTTGACGAACATGTCATAACCACCCGTTGTGATGTTGCACTCAGTGACTTCCGGTATCTTCTTGAGTTTCTCCACGACATCGTCAAATGTCGTGGGATCCTTTAAATACAAACCGATATAAGCACATGTCTCGTAGCCGATCTTCTCAGGATCCACGATAAACTGCGATCCCTTGAGGATGCCAAGTTGAGTAAGTTTTTGAATACGCTGATGAATCGCAGCTCCACTGACATTGCAGGCACGCGCCACCTCCAAAAAAGCGATGCGCGCGTCTGATGAAATGAGCTGCAGAATCTTTCTGTCTAAAGCATCTAATTTGTGTCTAGCCATTTTTTCTATTAATTTGCCCACAAAGATACATATAATTCTTCAAGTATGCAATATTTTAGGGAAAATAATTATTAAATGACACTTTTTCCTAAAAAGTTCACATGGAAAATAGCCTTTTATTCATATTTTGCGGCTTTTCCGTCTTCCGGAGTTGCCGAATAACTGACTTTAAGCGCCTTGGCCTGACGCAAAGCCTGCTTCACATCGGTGATGATCCCCATGGGGGTGTGACGGTCGGCTTTGATCGACACGGTCATCTGCTGTTGATCTTCAGGTGACATACGGTCCTTTTCCTCGGAGACATAGTCTGTGACGTCTGCCGGAGAGCCAAACTTGTCATTGAGTTGTATCATCGTCCGTCCATGCGTGGTCTGCCCCATCGTACCGGCAGCCTTACCTATATAGATATAGGTGACGGCCGTCTTCTTGGTCAGCCGCGTCAGCTCGGTACCTTGCGGCGTGCGGTATTGCACCTTCACCGCCACCTTCTGCATGTGCGTGACAATCATGAAGAAAAACAGCACGCTAAAGATCAGGTCGGGCAGCGAGGCGGTATTGAGTCCCGGCACCGTGTGTTCTTTCCGTCGAAACATGCTCATTGTTGACCTCCTTTCAGTGGTTGTTGCGCTGCACGCGCACTGTCATCATACTGTTCAGCGATCCGTTGAGGGATCTCGTCCTTGATCTTGTCGCGCTGATCGTCCGACAACTCGGCATAGTGCCGGCCGAACTGCGCCAGCGCTTTGCGTTCGCGCAATGACCGATAAGCGTTGACAAGTTGGTTTTGCATATGGAAATAGACATCATAGCTGGCCATTGGATCGGTACTGACCTTGATGAGATGCCGCTTGCCAAGTCGTGTGACAAATACTTCCACCCGCCGCTGCAACCGGTTCACGGCATAGGGCTTGCCATTGACCAGCAATTTGTTGTCAGCCGTGATCTGCAAGTCGAGCACGGTTCCCTTTTCCACAAACGACTCCTGACGCTGCTGTTGTCCCGCTGGCGGCAACTGGCGCGTGATGCCCTTATCCACGTCCATATTGGTGGTGACGAGGAAGAAAATGAGCAGCATAAAGGAGATGTCGGCCGTAGAAGTGGTATTCAACTGAGGCACAACACGCTTGCGATGATGGAAATTCATTGTTACTTACGATTATATTTTGTGGCGCCGTAGATGACAGCGGCGGCCGCCACCACCAACATCAATAACGATGTTGCGATGAACATATCGGATGTCCGCAGCCAAAAGCTGCTCGCGTAGGTGGCACCATTGATCTTCATGGGAGCCGTGCTGCCCAAAGCGAAGGTGAGCAGCAGCAATGCGAAGACGCCGCCAGTGACCAGATATCCTATCTTCTTCACGGGGATGCGATTCTCCACAGCATCGGTCTTTCCCCGTTTCTTCAGCAGGCTGACCACCGACCACACGGCCAGGCCAACACCCAGCAACAGATAGAGCACCATGAGCACCAACAAAGCATTGGTGAACAAGGGTGCATTGAAGTTGGGATCATCCTCATAGGGACGGTCGTAACCGATTAACCAAAACAGCACGAAAATGACCATCGCCACACCCACTAGCAAGTAGAGTGCGCGTGTGGAGATACGCTCCGTCGGCCACTTCCGCAGCTCATGCATATTCAGCCGTTTCATTTCTTCAACTTATATTTCACCACAGAGTCAAGCAACGAGATAGCGCTTTCCTCCATCTGAGAGGTGAGATGCTCTATCTTGGAAAGGATATAGTTGTAGAAGATCTGCAAGATCAGGGCTACAATGATACCAAAGATGGTAGTGATCAAAGCGACTTTCATACCAGCCGCCACGATGGTCGGACTGATGTCGCCTGCGGTCTGTATCTGGTCAAAGGCCATCACCATACCGATCACCGTTCCCAGGAAACCGAGAGAAGGCGCCATGGCGATGAACAGCGTGATCCAGGAGCAACCTTTCTCCAGGTTGGCGCTTTGCACAGAACCATAGCTGGCGACTGAGCGCTCAATGTCCTCGATGGGCTCCTCTATGCGCTCCAAGCCCTGATAACAGATGGAGGCCACCGGTCCGCGGGTCTCGCGGCAGAGGGTCTTGGCGCCTTCCACGTCACCCGACATGAGTTTGTCATCGACATCCTTCATGAGTTTCTTGGCGTTGATCTCAGAAAGACTCAGATAGATGATGCGTTCCACACAAAAAGCCAGGCCCAGCACCAGGGCCAGGGCCACCAACGACATGAAGCCTGCATTGCCCTCAATGAACTTTGTCTTCAAGGACTTGTAGAATCCTACGTTTTCTGTAGACGCCTCATCACTGCCGTCTGACGCCGAAGGCTGGTCGACCATGCTCTCGGCAGTGGCACTGTCGAGATCTGCATCGCCGGCAGAGGCTGACGTACTGTCTGTGGATAATGACGTTTGCTGTGCGGCGGGTTTCGCCTGCGGTGCCGTCTTCTTTTGCGCCTGCATGAGACTGCAACAGAAAATGAAGGACACGAAGATCACGAGACGCTGTATCAATTTATTCATCTCTTTTTTAAGTATTGATATGTCTATGCTAACTAATTTTCTTTCTTGTGTGCAAAGATACTACTTTTGAAGCATATAGAGATGAAAGAAAACACTTTTTTAATTCTTACGACAAAAAAGCGGCTGTCA
This sequence comes from uncultured Prevotella sp., assembly GCA_900546345.1. Taxonomy (GTDB): domain Bacteria; phylum Bacteroidota; class Bacteroidia; order Bacteroidales; family Bacteroidaceae; genus Prevotella. The sequence continues at coordinate 51,582 of URCI01000017.1, forward strand.
ACCTTCAATCCGCAACGACGAGAGACAGAAGGCACAAGGTGGACTTCTGTGAATGCCAGACTACAAAGTTTATTACAGAAAGAGGTCTCGGCGAACTTGCAAACTAGAAAAGCAACCAAAGGCATAAAGCCAAAAAAATGGCTTTGGGAGGACTAAAAAAGGAAGAGATTTGAAGAAACAACCGAGATGAGCGAGTAAAACAATTGAGAT
>URCI01000018.1 GCA_900546345.1 uncultured Prevotella sp.
AACTCTTATGCCAAGATTGAGAATCTTGTATCCTAACCGTTAGATGAACCGACCGTTAAGCGATAAAAAAACCTCTCTGTACGAGGCGGAGAGGAAAAGAAAAGTAGTCGGTAAGAGAATCGAACTCTTATGCCAAGATTGAGAATCTTGTATCCTAACCGTTAGATGAACCGACCGGTTGAAAGGTTTTAAACCCTTGCGGAAGCTGGGGGATTCGAACCCCCGGTACGCGAAAAAGCGCACGGCAGTTTAGCAAACTGCTGGTTTCAGCCACTCACCCAAACTTCCAAAGTTGGTAAACAACTTACAGCATTTTCCAAATGCGGTGCAAAGGTACTACAATTATTTGATTCCACCAAACTTTTACCCGACTTTTTCCGTTTTACGCCATAATTATCGTCATTGACAAGGATTCCTTCTCCGCCAATATTGGATATTATCTACCATTGCGACCACATGGAAGAAACAGCTTCATGGAAGTGAGGGCAAATTACTTCTGAGGATGTTAGACATATTACCACAGAGGCCGTTAGGGCGGGCACAGAGGCCCGCCCCTACGTTCGATGCCGTGGTACCGAATTGGTTATTTTCGCTGTTAGGGCGGGCACAGAGACCCGCCCCTACATTGGATGCCGTGGTACCGAATTGATTATTTTCGCCGTAGTACCGAATTGCTTATTTTCGCCGTAGGGGCGGGCCTCGTGCCCGCCCTAACTGCTTAAAAGTAATGTTACCAAGGCAACGTGTTTTTGAAAAGTACATCCTTGATGTCCTTCTCATGATCGTAGAAGAAACGCGCCACGATCGAGGAGAGAATCGCAGAGGTCGGCAGCTTCTCATCACCGGCATACTTCAGACGGTCCAAGACATTCTTGAGCGTCTCGTCGATGTAGATGGTAGCCAGCTTGCCGCCACCCACTTTGTAGTCATGCGCCAGGTCGAGGAAGAGCTGCCACGAATCCTTACTGTCGTCGCGCATCACGTGATATTCACGCTCACCGGCCGACTCAGATTTCGGACGACGGCCGCGGCGTGCCCCAACATCCTCCCTATTTGTCGCACCTTGCATATAAGCCGTTGATGCTGAACGCGGTGCACTGCCGCCATGCTGCGCACCCGTCGGACGGATCACGCCATTGCGCTGCGAGGGCTGTTCCATGGGCTGACGACCCGAATAAGGACGCTCCTCATGAGCTGCGTCCTGGGAAGCACTGGCATATTCCGTGCTCTCCTGTTGATCATAAGAAGGCGCCGGCTCGACAGGTGCCTCTGGAGTAGGAGAGGGGGCAGGCTCCACGCCCTCAGCGCCTTCGCCGTGCTCCTGCGGAACCGTGTCCACAGCATTCTCTATAGACTTCTCTTCTTCCTTCTCAGCCTGCTGCTGTTCCTCGCGGTCTTCCTCAGCCTGCTGTTCACGACTATTTGAGTTCGGCTGTCCTCCATTCTGGAGTCCTTTTACAAGATCAGAGATGCTGCCGGGAAGCAAGACTGATGTTTTCTTCTTAGCCATATTATATTTTTATATAAATAATTGTTTAGATGTATATACGAACAGATAAATATATTATATAAGTATATAAATAAAGAAAGACGTACATTCGTGATATAACTCACTCATTATCAATGGTAAGATATTCAATACACAAACAAATATATAAAAATATAAAAGTATAGTATAAAAATATCTATGTCTATATATATAATAATGTGTATATGTCTATCTCTAAATATATCTCTTCATCGCTTTTCCCTTATTCTTTGATCCGACGGATGATGAATTCGAAGGCCGGTCGCACCGCATCGCGCTGAGAAGGCGAGATCTCGAAGGTGTTGATACGCTTCAGTGCGGCACGTGCCGTGATGCGCGGGGTTACGGCACCCAACTGTTTGAAGATCGCATCGGTTTGCTTCCACATCTTCAACTCATCGGTGGTGCCAATACGCACGTCAATACGGTTGGGCACAAAAAAGAGTTTGGCCTGCATCTCGGGTGTCAGCTTGCGGAGCGCATTGATCACCTGAACGAACATGCCGGTGGAGTCGAGGGTCTTCTCCTCATATTCATAAGGACAGATAATATAGTCGGCATTAGTGAACATCGGTACGAGGCCGTCTTCAGAGACATTACCCGGAGAGTCGAAAAGCACGTAACCCTCGGTCTGCGAAGCAGAGTCCATCAGCTGTTGCATGGTATCCGGATCGGCCACGTCGAAATCCTGAACATTATAGGGTTCCTCTGTGTCGGGGTAGAGTTCCTTGTCTTTCTTGCGCTGCATCATGATGGTCTTCTGCAAGTCGGTATCGATGATGCAGACATCCTGTTTCTTCCATGCCAGGTAGTTGGCGAAGAGGATGCAGAGGGTAGACTTTCCTACACCACCTTTCTGATTGGCAAAAACGATCTTCTTATTTTTCATGTCTATCTATTCATTTATATATTCAAGTATATATATAAAGAGTGGAGTAGGGGAGGATATGAAAATATAAACCTACATATAGATAAGTATATAAAGACATATCTAAGCATCCACCGCTTTACACATGCAAATATAAGAATAAAAAATGATATAGGCAAATATATCCAAGTATTTTAATACTTTTAAATGTAGAGATAGATAAATGCAGGTATAAAGAAATAAAGATATATGGATTTATATCGTTATTTATATATTATGGTTTTTATATAAAGATATAAAGGCATTTTTGCTCATGTACATATGTATGTATTTATAAATGTAGATATATAGGTATATAATAATATGGATAGATAAAAAGAAAGGAGCAGAAATAGGTAGAAAGATAAATATATAATTAAATAAAGATGTAAAGCATCATATATTCAAGCACCAACACAATACAGACAACTGAGTCAAAAAATGGCGATGAAAAGGGAGAAAAGTGAGAGAAAAGGAACGCATACAAAAAGATAATTATATCTTTATATATAAAAATAGAAAAATAGAAAGCAATTAAAAACCAGGGGATTAAAATATATAAAATATTCAATACAGCCATCGGAAGAGTAGAGAAACGAACGATTCCATCGTGTAAAAAGCATAAAAGGTTAATAGAATAGAAGCGAACAAGGAAAGCTACCAGAAGAAAGGAAAAATAAACAAACAAATACAAAAACAAAGAAACAGATATATATATGGCTAAAGGTTTATTTATATATAAGGAGGTTAAATTAAAGATATAGAAATACATCAAAATGTACATATGTATGTTTATATAGGTATTTATGGAAACGTATAAATAAAAGAGTGGATATATAAAAAGATAAAATAGGACGTTATTTAATATATATAAATGCATGCATGCAGATATATATATAGGCGTATAGATATAAAAAAGCATAGATATGAAAAAGTGAATAGACAGAAGGATAAAAGAACAGAAGTAGATATATATAAAACAGCGTTCAAATAAATAAAGCTATGTGTGTATATATAAAAACATATAGATATATAAATATAGATAAATAATTAAATCTCACTATAAGAAAACATTTAGATAGAAATACTTTTAGATAAAACATACTGGATCGGCCGTAGAATCAAAAAGAAAAATAACTTTTAAAATTTTCAGAAGAGTAGATTATCTTTAGATATCTTTTAGTATCATTGATTAGTAGAACGCTGTATCTATCTTAAAACCAATGGATTACGATGTCTTTCGGCGACATATTAGTAAGGTGGTGCGACATATTAGTAACATTCTGGCGACATATTAGTAAGGTCTCTGCGACATATTAGTAACATGTTTGAAACTCCGGCGACAGATAGGGAAGGTCGTTGCGACATATAGGGAAACTGTTGATTTTGTTATGAGGTTAGTTTTACGATTTTTACTTGTTTTGTCGTTATTTGTTTTCCGATGGTCATTGGATGATCTTTTTAAGTCTATCTTTTGGTCTTCTGTAAGTGATTGATAAGCAGATCGATGATGCACTTCTGCGACAAATTAGTAAGGTAGATGGAGAAGGGGTTGTTTTGAAAGTGCGACAAATTAGTAGGTTGCTGATCTATTTTTACAAAAGTATGGTTTCGTGATTTTCTTGTTTTTCCGTCCAGTTGATCGTGCGCTTGATTTTTTTCGATTCTCGTGCGACTTTTTTCTTCGTCTCTCCCTTTATTTACTGAGGTTGACACTGATTTTTCAGTCCCGTTGCAATCTTGATTCTAGGATGAAAATCAGGGGTTCTGCGTTCAATTGTGATCAAAATTGGGTGGTAGCGGCTGGGGCTGGACCTGCATCCTTGAAACCTATTACTCCCCCTCTCCTTTGGAGAGGGGTAAGGGTGTGAGGCTTTGTGAGGGAGATATCCGCATACATTCATATATAAATATATATATTCTTCTTTCTTCCTCACAGGACTTTACGTTTTTTCAAAGAAAGGGGGTTATGCAATAGTGGCTTAAAGGCTAAAAGTGCTACCTTTGCATACAATAATAAGTAACAACACGTTTAAGGTCACAATTTGTGATCTCAAAAATAAAGATAGAAATATGGCAGATAATATAGAACATCAAGATAAAGGAGAACTGGTCGCAAATTGTGACCAGTTACAAAATGATGAAGTCGTAGTTACCACTCCTGTAGAAAGTCGAATAATGTCTATTCGTGGAAAGCAGATTATGATAGACAGAGACTTGGCTGAACTTTATGGAGTGGAAACCAGGGTGTTAAATCAAGCTGTAAAACGTAATATGGAGAGATTTCCTGAACGTTTTCGTTTTCAACTGACTAAGGAAGAAATGAATGAACTAGTCACAAATTGTGATCGGTTCAATAGTTTGAAGCACTCAACAGTTCGTTCATATGCTTTCACGGAGCAGGGAGTGGCTATGCTCTCCACTGTTCTTAGAAGTGAAACCGCAATTCGTGTCAGCATACGAATTATGGATGCATTTGTTGCAATGAGACGTTTCATGGTGACAAATGCAGAAGTTTTCCAACGTCTTTCAACAATGGAGTACCATCAACTGGAAATGCAGCAACATCAGCAAGAAACAGACAAGCGCATAGACGAGGTGTTTCGCAGATTGGACGAGGGCAATGCAAAGCCGAAGCAAGGTGTGTTCTACAATGGGCAAGTTTATGATGCCTATACTTTCGTGTCCGACTTGATCAGGAGTGCGAAGAAACGTATTGTACTTATCGACAACTATGTTGACGAGACAGTATTGACATTGCTCGATAAAAGAGAAAATAGCGTGTCTGCAATCATCTACACTCAGCAGATAAGCCGTCAGTTCCAACTCGACATAGACCGACATAATGCTCAATATGCACCGATTGATGTTGAAACATTCCGTTTATCACATGACCGCTTCCTTTGTATAGACGATGATGTGTATCACATAGGAGCATCCATAAAGGACTTGGGCAAGAAGTGGTTTGGTTTCTCCAAGATGGAGATACTTACACCAGACGAATTGGTGGAACGAATCAATAGAGAGTAATCAATACGCTTGAATTCTATAATATTAAAGCGCATCGCCAGTAAACGTTCTTTGTTATTTGATCCAAAATTGAACACTTAAAAACGGATGCGATAAATCTGACGGATGGCATTTTCGGTTAGCCCAATGCCGATAATAAGGGAAGGAGAATTGTTATTCCTTCCCTTTGTTTATCTTTGGCAGATTTGGCTTTGAATGCAGGTATCAAAGAATTTTATACGTAAGCGTATCGGTATTCACGTATTGCCACAAAAAAACCGAGCAAGGGAGGAGGCTTGCTCAGTTTTGTTAGTCTTCTGTGGATGGTTGCCAACGGTCAGGTAATAGATTTTTGTACTTGTCTTTGCTTGCCATATTCATAAGAATTTGTGCGCGCAAAGGTACGGACTTCTAAGCGAGGCTGAAATACGGTAATGCCGAGACGCTTACCCATTTTCTTATTTATCGTTATTGATAGTTGTCAATATTACTTTACCTCCTCGAAATGCTTTGATAAGTAAGCAAATACATCTGCGTCTGCATGTTGCTAATGTGTTGCAAATTCTGAAATAAGCATCCATAAGCAAACATATACTCAACATTGGCAAAGGTAGGAAAATGAAGGAAAGGGCAAACAAAAATCCAACATTTTTGCTATTGGGGTACATCGTTTTTACAAGGCTGATAGCGATGCTACCAACATATTTTCTTACGTTGTCTTGTAATCTTAGCGATAAATATATTACCTTTGCAAACAATGGTTTACGAAAACCCATGATGCGATGAAGCAGGTCGACCTGAACAACGAAATCGTCATCTACCAGAGCGAGGATGGCAAGACCCAACTTGATGTCAAGCTGGAAGGAGAGACCGTGTGGCTGAATCGTCAACAACTTGCCGAATTATTCGACAGGGATGTCAAGACGATTGGTAAGCACATCAACAACGCCTTGAAGGAGGAATTGAATGATGGCATTCCAACTGTCGCAAAATTTGCGACAGTTCAAAAGGAAGGTACGCGAACCGTTAACCGTGAAATCGAGTATTACAACCTCGACATGATTATATCAGTTGGTTACCGCGTAAAAAGTCGTAGAGGTGTTGAGTTTAGACGTTGGGCAAACAGTGTGCTGAAGCAATACCTCATCAAGGGCTATGCCGTGAACGAACGCATACGTAAGCGGCAGATATCCGAACTTAGGCAATTGGTGCAGGTGCTGGGCCGTACCTTGCAGCAACAGCCGGTGCCGACAACCGACGAGAGCAATGCACTATCGGGCAGATCTATCAGACCTTCGGTGGCGTGGACCTCTACCCCAGTGTGGAGGAGAAAGCCGCCATGCTGCTCTATCTCGTTACCAAAAATCACTCCTTCAGTGATGGAAATAAAAGGATCGCCGCTACTCTGTTCCTTTGGTTCATGAACGTTTTCGTTAAGCCAGATGAGCAGAGTCAAGCTCGCTTGAACTCTGCCATGGCGAGAAAAGGTGCGCGAAAGCGAACAATAACGGCATCCTTTACCGTGAGGACGGCACCAAGCGCATCGCCGACAGCACCCTTGTTGCCCTCACGCTGATGATAGCTGAGAGTCGGACGGAAGAAAAGGATGTCATGGTAAAAGTGGTCGTAAACTTGATTAATAAGAACAACGTATAATAGAGTGTGGGGATACGACCTAACAGAAAGATACAAAAAAAATCCCACGCAACCTGTATGGTTGCGTGGGATTTTATATTTTATCTTATAACTCTTTATCTGACTTTCTCAACTTACTTGACTTCCTCACAGCTCGCAAAACGCGGTGACGAGGAAGGGAACGCTGAAGTCCATGCAGAAGCCATGGAAGACCGAGAGCGTGACAAGGTCTTTGCCACTATAGCGCGTGATGATCGGCAGGGTGGTGTCCATCGATGTTGCACCACCAACACTGATGGGAGCCAGCGGACCAAACCAACGGGCGAGTAGGGGAGAGGCCAGGAGCGTGATGAGCTCACGGGCGATGTTGGCGAGCAGTGCTACCGTGCCGAGGGCTGCGCCGCGGTATTCTGTGATGAAGATGCTTGACAGCGAGTAATAGCCAAAGCCTGATCCAATGGCCAGACAATCGCTGATATGGCGCGAGGGCAGCAGCAGGCTGACGGCCAGGCACCCTGCCATCGTGCCGACAAACGTGTACAAGGGTAGCAACAGCAGACGGGGACGGGTGTGGCGGAGCGTGTCGAGCACGTCAGAATCGCTGCCGATGCTGATGCCTACGCAGAAGATCAGCGCACAGAGCGCGAGGAAGCTCAGGTTGCTGTCGGTGAGCGTGGCGGGTAAGAGATGGAGCAGACCACATGCTGTGCCGAGGACGAAGAAGGCGATAATGACGAGGCTGCCTTTCATGCTTTTCCTCCTTTCTCCTCGCCTGTATAGCGCCATAGCCATCGTGCTGCCAACGCACTTCCCAGAGAGCCTCCTACAGCCAGCAACACAGCCTCTAGGCCCAGTTGGCTGAGACTGTGGATGATCTTCTGGTCGCCGCCGACTTCCAGTCCCAATAAGAAGAGGAGCAGCCAGATGAGCACTGTGGTCAGTGGCGACAACCATTTAAGTGGGTGTTTGTGGAGCAGGCGGCCTACGATGATGCCGCCCACCATCATCAGTATGATTTGTAACATGGTGACTATTTCGCTTTGTTGAAGATGCTCTGCCGCACGGCTACGAGCACGACGCAAAGTTAATCAATAATTCAGAGAAGCATGCCCTCTTTTCATGATTTTCTTTCATGCTTCTTGCGCATCACATGGCAGAACACTTCGTAACTGATGCTTCATACTATACGAAGCATCAGTTACGAAGTATTTTTCAAATGGCTAAAAAAGAAGGCTAATTGCCACTGTACGTGAAGGTAACCTTTACAGGAGTATCTTGACGATAATAAGGTGTCTTGAGATAGAAGTGGCCGGTGGCGTAGGCGGTGTTGTCACGCACGTTTTGGATCTTGATCGCGTGCGCACCGGTCGTATAAGCCTTATAGACAAACCAGCAGTTCCAGTCCTCACCGCCACTGATCTCGGCCGTAGAACCCACCTCCACGCCACAGTCCTTGGGGTTGATGTCGTTGGAGGCGATGCGCAGCTCCACGGGCAACAGTTCTGCCGGATAGTCATCGGGCACGGTGAAGGTCAGCGTAGCCGTGCCTGTCTGGTAGCGGCTCATTGTTGTGGGGAAGTCGAAGGTATAGCCAAACTCCTCAATGCTGTAGATCTTGATATTCCGGCTCATGCCCCGCTTCTTGTCGAGCAGTCTGAGCGTTGCCTGCTTCAGGTTGTTGGTGATGGGGGAGAGGTTGAAGGATATCGTGCCCTCACCCGAGGCAGCATCATAGGTCATTGACGGCTGTGCATCGGGCGACACCGATTCGTTTTTCAGCCACCTGACGTCGAAGTCGGGGAGCGTCAGATCCGATCCTACCGATCCATTGAGGCTGTAGGAGAAATGGATGGTGGCCGTGGAACCCAACTGTACGACGATGGATGTCCCTTCTTTGATAGCCAGCGTGTACTGCCCATTGGAGATCTCCGGTACGATGTCGGCCACGGCGATCCACGGGTTGTTGGCTGCGGTACCCGATACAGCACCATCGAAAGAGTCGTAGCCGAGACCCTCGTCGAGCTTGCTGATCAGGATGCGGTATTCATGGTTGCGCTTGATGAGGTAAGGCTCGTGGTCGTTGTTTTCGAGCAGCACCTGGTGATAGCGCACCTTGCCATCGTTGTAGGTGACTTTGAGGATGACCTTCACCGGATTGTCGGCACTGTTCTTCGACTCGAAGGTGTAGGCCACATCGGCCAGGTCCTCCTCTTTGCCGTTGATGGTCTCCGTTGCCGTCGGCAGGGTGATGGCCGAGGCCTGCCAGTCAGCAGTGATCTCCGGGAAGACGAGCGTCTCGCGGTCAAAGGGTGCCATGGCGCCCACGCCCTCACCGTTGACCACTGTGAGCAGGATGTTGCTGATGGCCGCGTCGTCGTCGGCCTGCACTGTGATCTTGGCGCGGTCGCGGAGCAAGTAGACCACATTGCCCGAACCGGCAGCCAAGTAAGTCTTCAGTTCCTCTGGCGAGTTCTTCTTGACATAGCCCCAGTAGACCACCTTGTCATTTTTGCTGGCGTTGCTGACCATAACCGTCATGAGCGTGTTTTCGTGCATGCCGATCCACGACGCTTGGTAATCGATGCCACTGTTGGCCAGAAAGTGGATACGTGCCGTGCCGTTGGGGACGAAAGCCGACACCTTATAGTGCCCGGCCTCGCCCGTGGTGTTGGCCTCATTGGCGACTTCTTCTCCGAGTCCGAGGTAGAAGCCGTCGCTGTCAAAGCAGAGCAGTTCCAACGTATTGGCGTCGATGCCCTCGGCACCTTTCACGGCGGCGCGTGTCTCCAGCGCATAGTCGGGCACAGCAACGGTGCATGTCATCTTCGTCGCGGCGGACTCCGGCCGTTGTGGCATGTCGTCGGCGAGTCTGTCGGCCGAGCAGGCTGTGAGCAGCGCGAGGACGAGGAGTCCAGTGAGTCTTATGAGTTGCTTCATCTTCGTTGGTTTTTGCGGGTTAATCTTTCTGCTGTTCCAGTTTGGCGATCTCTTCGGGTGTCAGGTCACGTACGCAGCGGACAAAGTTTCCTTCATTGGCCTCGCTGACACCTGTGGCCTGTGTCTCCTTGCTCAGCGTGCGGTAGTGGCTGCCGGTAAGCACGAAATCTATCGGTGAGTTGCTTTCTCCCTGGTAGTCGATGATGATGTTCACCTCCTTGTTGGTGGGCAGCCGCCAGCCGTCGTAGACGGTGCCGTCGGTGCCGACCTCGCGGTAGGTCTCGCAATGCTCGAGGGCTGTGGTGGCATCGAACCCGAAAGATTTTACTGCTCCGAGCTGCGAGGCAATCATGAAGGCAGGGGAGACAACCTGGTCTTGGGAAGAACCGTCAGAGGCCAACTTCGGGTGTCCGATGGTGTACTTGCCGTTGGTGCTCTTCACCTGGATGACGTACATGTGGTTATTGGTCAGGCCGTTGACCTCTGTTCCATGCTGTCTGCTGTTTCCACTTAAATAGCGGATATAGCCGTCGGCGTAGTATTTTGCGTGGTATCCATAGTCAGACTGGAACCCACTGTAGAACCTATAGTCGCGGTAGGTCGTATTCCATCGGTTGTTCGGCGTGATCCATCCGCTCGTGCTTCTCGACGAGTACCATCCCGTGATGTTCTGTGCAAACTCCAAGGGATATTGTTTGATGGTCAGCGTCTTGCTCAGGTTGCCGCTCTTGATGGTGAGCTTGATGAACTTCACCGTCAGATTGGCAGGTACGGGCGAGTTGATGATGATGTTGCCGTCCTTGTTGCCAGAGATGCCGTCGATGGAGGGATACTGTGAGCTGCTGCTGGTGATACGTTGCTTTTTACCGTTCTTGTCGTAGTAGTAAACATCGTCAATGGTGTAGGAGCAGTAGTCCGAGGCGAAGAACTGGATGGAGTTGTCCGTGCTGATGTTGTGCATGACGAGGAAGTCCTCGGTGACCATCAGATAGTGCTGCTTGTCGGCGTTGATATTGGTATTCTCGAGCGTCCAAGGCAGCACGCTGTAAGTGACCTCCACGGGTGTCTCGTGGGTGAGTTCCGTCGTGCTGCCCAGCGTGGCGATGGTGACGTTGGCCTCATAGAGATGGTTGCGTTTGATCTCTGTGATGGTCTTTCCCACGAGTGCGATACGATAGTAATATATCTTTGTGGTGCCGTCCTTGGTCAGAGGCAGCCGCAGGAGGATCATGGGTGCGTAGTTGTGTTCGCTCCATGTCTGTGCGTAGCTGTAGGTGTTGATGCGGAACTGTCCCGTCCCCGTGGTGGTCACGATGCCATTGTATCCGAGGATACTGACGTCGGCTGTGGTCTCACTGCCGACGGGAGCGAAGACATGTGTCTCGGTGTTGAAGTTGTCAATGCGCCAGGCCGGCGTGCCGATCTTGTAGCCCGGCAGGTCCACGGTCAGGTTGACGACCATCTTTGCGGCCGCTCTTTCGAGCTGCACGTCGATGGTCTGGTCAGCGCGCGTTGTGACCGTGTAGTCGGCCGATCCGCTCATGAGAAACGTCTTGTTGGCGTTCTGATCAGCGTCGTAGGGCTTGTGGATGTCGACGTCCTGCTGCGTGAGTTGGGTAAGCTGGCTCTCCGTGATGTCGTTGGCGGGCTGCTGCGCGGCGTTGGCGATGGCATAGACTTTGAGTTTGCTGCCTTCCGGCATTTTTGCCTTCCAGTCGCCGGTGACGAGCAGGTTGGCCTGTCCGGTCTGCACGCCTGTGAGCCGCTTTTGCAGCACGCCGTTGGTGCCGTTGTAGATGAGCACGTCGAGGTGGTCGATGGCTGTCTCGTTCAGGGAAGCATCGGAAACAGTAGACGCCCTTGTCACCGCAGCAGCATTCTCTATCTGCGGGCTGAGGCTCAGGGTCTCACCCGAGGATGCGGGCATGTCGTCGGCGACGCATCCGCCCAACAGTGCAGCGAGCGCCACTGTGCCGACGGTATGGAGAAGATGTTTGTCAAACGTTGCCATAGTGGTTGTGGTTTTTTATCGGGTTGTTACTTTTCCGGTAGCTCCTGATAGTTGTCGGGAGTGACCTGTCGGAAGTCGATTTCGTAGGGCGATCCCTCCAGTCTGCCGTCACCCTCGTTGATGATGGCCTTGATGTTGCCCATCTCCGGGATGATGAGAAACACGCTTGCGTTGCGGTTGTGGGGATTCACCATGTCGATGGGCTGTCGTGGCACGAGCTGGAAAGAGAAGGACGTCGTCGCCCCGTCGCCTGTGATCTGTTCTTTCACCGTGCCGTTGTGGTAGAAGCCAAAGGCCGGGTTGTCGGTCTGTAGTGTCCATGCCATGCCGCTGGTCATGAGCCGTTCGACGTTGATGACGGGTGTCATGCTCGGTGTGCCGTTGGCCTGATAGGCGACAGCCACCGCCGGTATGCCGTTCTCTTCCGAGACCTTGTAGGCAGTGCGGGAGATTTTCACCTCGATGCGGTTGCTGTAGTCGACCGAGGAGCCGTCCAGCCAGTCCATGACGACCGGTTTGACGCGCAGGTTGCCGCCTTCGGGGAAGTAGGCATAAACCAGCAGCTCGTGGTTGCGTGCTGCAGCGGTCTTGTCGGCGGGAATGGTGAAGGCGACGCCGCGCTCGCGCGAGTTCGCGTTGATCTTGTAGTAGATCATGCCGGAGAGGGCCTTGTCGGTCTCTCTCAGATAGATTCTGTCGTGCGAGGTGAGCCCCGCATCCTGCAACCGTCGGATATAGGCCATGGCATCCTCGTTTTCTCTGCGTTCCAGCGTGGCGGGATCCTTGGTCTCGGCAATCTGTGCGTTGTCGATGGCGTCGAGGGTGATCGTGGCGTCGAGCCGCTTGGTTTCCGAGGTGTAGCCCGTGGCGACGAGTCCTGTCGTGGCCGTGAGCGCATAAGGAGCTGCATCGGGGAAGAGCCAGCTATAGTCAGGCAGCAGGTTGCCGTCGATGACGATGCGTGTGATGTGGGCCTGGTCTGTTCCGGCATTGGCCTTTCGTGCCACATAGAAGTGGAGTTTCGACACCGCTCGGAGCAGCGGCACCTTGATGCCCTTGGCGGCAGCTCCGGCGGGTGTCGTGGCGACATGATCGGCCAGCGAGATGCCTGTGACGGCACGTGAGAGCGGCAGTCCTGTCTCCGGCACTTCTGTGACTTGTGGTCTGCCGTCGTCGGTGATGGCAAAGCGGTGGATGACCTTTGTGTCCTGCAGGACAGCGCGCGTGAGACTCATGTTGGAGCCGTCGGGACCTTTGAGCGTCTCCAGGCTCTCGGCGTTGGCGAGGATGAAGAGGTCGAGTCCCTCGTAGTTCTCGCCGGCCACCTTTGGCGGCAACTTCATGCTCAGGGTGTGCTGAGTCGCCTCTCCGCCGATCGTCTCTTCCTTGTAGCCGATAGGCAGCTCCTCAGCGCCGGTGCCGGCCCGGAAGGCCCAGACGCGCAGGCTGTGGATGAAGCTTTCCGCGGACGGATCGGCCTCGCTGTCGTTGTTGACGGCTCGTGTCACGGTGGGTTCCTGGGTGTAGAAGTTGAGGTGGAGATAGGTGCTGTTGTCGCTCTCCGTGTCGGTCAGGACATCATCGTTGATGCACGACGCGGCGGCGACGGCCACGAACGCCAGGGCCAGTGCCCTGACGGAGTGACGGAAAAGAGTTCGCGTGTAGTACTTCATGGTGTGTCCTCCTTGCTTATTTCAGTCCGACTTCCTGCAGGTTGACGACCCAGTCATTGATCTTGACCTTGGCCGAGAGATAGAAATCGGTCGACGGGTTGGCGACATAGAATGTCAGGAAGTAATTGTCCTGTCGGTCGAGATACTCCTGATCACCCCATTGCAGGTTTCTCAGCGATCCGTTGTAGAGCGCCATGAGCCACGGCAGCGAATGGTTGAAGAGCTCGCGTCCCGATCGCTTGTCGGTGATGATGATGCGCTGTTCGGGGTGGTTCTCGAAGAGTCGCGACGACTTCAGGTCATAGACCAGTGCCTTGTCGACAGGCTGTCCGTTGACATTGGCCTCGTTGCCCTCGTTGGTGACGAGTGTGGCGCGGTAGGGCAGATAGGTGATGCTGCCCGTGCCGACGCTTTCCCCATTGACATTGAGGGTGTTGGCAATGCCGGTGATGCGCACGTCGAAGTTGTCGACAGAGAAGCCCTCCATGCTGCTGGAGTAGGGCATGAGCACCACGCGGTAGTTGTTGGTCCATTTCTTCAGGCTGATGGTGTCGGTGACGCTGCGTCCGGTATACTCCACGGTGGTCGATCCACTGAAGAGCGGCGCGAACGCATGGCTGTTGACCGCTGCGGCGATCGAGGCATTGAGGTCGTTGACACCCGAGGCAGCGCGTGAGAGCTGCGAGAACTGAAACTCCTCGGCGGTGTGGGTGATCTCGCTTTCCTGCTTGCCGCGTGCCATGCAGGCGAAGGTATACTTCCCGGGCTCCAGCCCTGTGAAGTCCATGGTGTAGCCGGCGGCGAACTGTTCCGCCGACTGACACTGCTTGGTGAGATACTTCCCGTTGCCATCGAACACGTACACGTTGACATTTCTGACCCTTGAGGTGAAGGCATCGGCTTCCTTCAAGTTATAGGTATAGTCAAACTGGATCGACACCTTGCTTGCCGGGCAGTCGTCCATGTCGTCCTTGACGCATGATGACAGTGAGAGCAGCGCCATGGCTGCGCAGAGAAATGTATAGTGCCAGTCGATGTACATAACAGTCGGTATTAAAGGTTTCTTATTTCAAAATCACGTTTTGTGTGTTGAGCACCCAAGGATTGACAGATACCTCGACATTGAGATAGTAGAATTCTGTCTCCTTGCCGTTGTCGCCGTTGGGCACGTCAGCCCCAATGTTCCAAACGCTCTTCACGTTGAGCTTGTAGATGGTGTTGCGCAGGATGGAAAACCAGTTTTCACGTGTGTAGTGCGTGTCCTGGATGAGCTGACGGTAGTAGACCATTCCCTGCGGGAATATCTGGATGTTGTGAGCGTTGCGGAAGGCTTCGAGGGCAGTCTCGTTGGCGCCGAGCTTGCCTTCGGTGCGTTGCAGGTCTTCCGAGAGCAGCTTGTCGGCCGTCTTGCCGAAGGGGTTGGTGCCGTATTTGCCGCTCTCGATGATGTCGGCCAGGCGGGTGAAGATCTTGCCGTCGTAGCGGTAGAAGGTGCCGTCGGTGAAGTCGGCTTTCTCGTAGGACTTCAGCTCCACCTTGTACTGGAAGTACATAGCCGTAGCGTCATTGTTGAGAGACGTCGTGTTCTCGAAGACATAGTCAGCAGAGGCTCCGTTGACTGCCTTGAAGAAGTCGGGGTTGTCCAGTCTTGTCGCTGTGCCAAACTCATTAAAGGTCTGCCAGTAGCCTAAGCTGTTGGTGGGGAGGGTGAGGTAACCATTGTCCGACCAATGCTGCATGATATAAGTCTTCTTGGCGAGGTTGGAGATGGCATACTTTTCCAGGGTGATGCTCTTGACATTGTCGCGAGCGTTCTGAAGCGCCTCCTTCTGCTGCGGGGTCATTTTGGCGAGGTCTTCAGGTGAAGGCTCCGTGAGGCTGGTAGCTTCGTTTGTCGGTACATCGATACGGGCTACGGCGCGCTCGATGAGAATGGGACTGGACAGCGTAGCTGGCTTATCCTTGTTCTTGTTCTCTTCGGTAAAGGTCACGGTGTACTGGTTGGCAAGGTGTCCGGGATCGTTCTGGCTGAACATGATGAACTCTCCGGGGTTGGCATAGCCATTGACAAACTTTACATCTCCGGCTTCGATGGTGCTGTTGCCGGGATCGTCCTCAACACCTTTGCCGTTGGCGAGGAAGTAGACCCTATAGGAGGTGCCGACGGTGACGTTCTTGATGGGTAGTTTCACCGTGATGGAGCCGTCCTGTCCTTGTGTGGGCACCTTGGCATCGTTCCATTCGGCGGTGGTGATAGTCTTCTTGTAGGCTAACGTACCGGAACCTACAACACCGCTGAAGAGGTAAAGTGTACCGCTGTTGACCGTGCTCTCGTCGGCGGTGGCCGCCTCTGTGGGGTCTTGCACCGCGGTACGTGTAGCCTTGGCGTTGGCGCCTTTGGCATCGGAGCCCTTTAAGGTGAGGGTCATGTAGAAGCCGTCAGCGGTCTCAACCTTCTGTTGGCCGGTGTTGACGTCGTCGCTGCTGCACGCAGTGAAGGAGGCGCATGCCGACAGGGCAAGCATTGCCGTGAACAGATAATGGATCGTTTTCATAAGCTTAAGTGTGTTTTAAAGGGTTTGAAATATGATATGATACTTTGTTGATGTCTATTTCTCGATCTCCCGCTTGTAGACATAATATACGGTGTACTCTGTGCGCCGCAGCGAGGGATAGACGTTCTTGATGAGATAGCGGTGGGCTTGTCCGGCCTTGGCAGCGATGGCGCGCTCCTTCTCGTCGGGACTGAGATTGGCGGCGAGGATGTTCTGCACGGCGGCCTTCTGCGGCATGTCGTTGTGCTCGAGCCAGTCAGCGACGCCCTGCCAGTCCTCGGCCGTGGAGGTGGTGGTGACAATCTTCGGGTCGATGTTGTAGACCTTGGTGATGTAGTCCGTGATGGCCTGTGAGCGCAGGAGGGCCAGCCGCTCGTTGTTGGCGTAGCTGCCGTCGGGCGAGGCATAGCCGTGGATAAGGATCGAGGTGATCATCATCGTGGTGTCGTTGCGCACCTGTGAGATGGTCTTGTTGATCTTGGCGAGCTCCTCGCGGTTGTTGCCCATGTCGGCCTGGATGTCACCCTTGTTGACGGGGAAGACCAGTCGGGCCACTTCCGTGACGTTGTAGGTCTTCACCTCCTTGGTCTTTGGCTTGGGCTGCACGCGTGTTTTCTCGGGTTCCAGCCACTGTCCGGCATCGGTGAGGTGATTGTCGGCGATGAGTGTCTGTTCGCATCCGCAGGTGCCCTCGGCGATGAGCAGTTGTGAGCGCTCCATCCATTTCTGGAAGTCGGTCTTATAGAGATAGTTGATCGTCTGGTCCACACCGTTGACGCGCTGTCTGATGGTCATCGGGTTTTTCGTGGCCGATTGGTTGTTGCGCAGATAATAGATATAGCGTTTGTGGCCCATGATCTCGACGGAAGGCATCTTGAGCGTGTCGCCCTCGTTGGCGAGCATCGGGGTAAACACCAGTCCTTTGTTGCTCTTGAGTTGCAGCTTGTCCATGTTCAGGTCGAAGGTGACGAGCACCTTGTCGCCTTGGCGTGCGACCTGCTTGCTGTGGATGGACACTTGTCCGCCGGCGAGCTGTTGGGCCTGAGTCCCGGCGAAGCAAGCAGCGAAGAGAAGGGCAGCTGTGGTGGCACGTTGGATCGTGCTGTTGAAGATGTTGCTTTTCATGGTTGGGTCCTCCTATGGCTAAAAGACATACACTAAGTTGACGGCGGCCTTGGTGGGTCCCACGTAGTGGTGGTTGGTGCCGGTCTCGACTTTCTCGCCGCATTTCTCACACTCAAACTTGTCGTAGCGCGAGAAGGCGTAGCCGATGCCGATCTCAGCCTCCATGTTCCAGTGGCGGGACAGCGGCCAGGCAAAACCGTAGGCGATGCCGGCGCCGATGGCCCATCCCTCAAAGCGGTGGTTCTTGAGCTCGGAGAAGTCGGTGCCTAAAAACGTGAAGTCGGCGTTCAAGCCTCCGACATTATATTGTCCGCCAAGGACGTGGAAGCCCAGAAACGACCCCATCATCTTGTTGCAGAACCAGTAGCGGGTCTCGGGCTGCACCAGCCAGTGCTTCCATTTCTTGTTGTCGGAAAACGTCCAGGGATTGTAGTTGCCCGACACGTCGAGCGTCCATTTCGGAGCCAGAGAGAGTTCCACGCCTAAGTTAAAGGTCGTGGTGACATCGTAGGCGAGGTTGGTCTTCAAGGCTACACGCTGCGCAGGGGCGTGAACCGCCAGTGTCAGCATTGCCAGCAGAGCCAGCAGCCTCCTTGTCTTGCGGGAGAGAATGGATGTGTTCATATCATTTGCTGTTTGATGAAACCAGAGATTTTCTGCGGCAAAGATAAGAAAGAAACTTGAAAACCCAGGTGACAAAAGGCTGTCACTTGGTGACAATTGATAACAGATGTTGTGACATCGCAACATTTTTTAGCACATAAAACTGTGAAAAAAAGTTGCAAGGTTTTGTAATATTTCTTATCTTTGTCGCATAAAGGTGACAACCCTGTGTCACTCCCTATTATCTATTGGGGGGCACCTTGTTATCAGCACGAAATAACCTATACACAATAGGTATGAATTATCATCGCGTTATCATAGCTTTCATTGGGCTCATCTTTGCCTTGTCAGCGTATGGCGCTAACGGCAAAAGAGTGGATAGTTTGGATATTGACTTTATAGACAAGCTTTACGTCAAAGAGCCGGAGCGGGCCTACCAGTTGTTGGGTGCCGCCTATCGCCGTTTGGTCGAAACCAAATGGCAAAGTTGTTCACGTGACCGTTATGAATATGTAGCCGGAAACGTCTGCCTGCATAACTTCCGCTTTAACGAGGCCTTCCGACATGCCATGGCGCTGCAAAACATGGACGAGGGGGGCAAGCTCGAGATCTGGACGCGCGGCGTGAGCCTGCAGTGTGCGGTGGAGTATGCTCTGGGCGACTATGGCCGTCTGTCCGACACCTTCTGGAAACTACGCCACACCGTCAACGAGGCCGACAACGAGGCACTCTCGCCCGGCAGCAGGGTCTACAGTCTCCTGGAGTGTGACTATTACCAGATCATCTGCGAGCTGAGGCCCCATCATGTCTCGCGCGTGCTGAATGCCCTGAAAAAGACGCGCACCGACATGCAGGACCTGCAACGGCGCTACCCCGGTTCCAAAGCCAACTGCCATATCTTTGGACATTTGCTCGACCGACTGGAGGCCGACATCTATCTCGAGAATAAGGACTATGCACGGGCTGTGCCCTATATCCGCAAGACGCTCGACGCACTCAACAGCGAGCAACGGCGCGGAGGCGACGGCATCACCGATGCTCAAGGCTATGACATCTACCGGCTTGACCTCATCGTACGGCTCGGACAAGCCTATGCGGGGCTGGGACAGCGACAACAGGCGTTGCAGCTGGCCGACAAGGCACTGGCTCTGCTCAGCATCTATCCCCATACCGAACAGGCCATGGCCCGCCTGCTGGGCATCTACAACACCGTGAGGACGACACCGTCCAAGCCTGCCATCGCGCTCGCTGAGAATTTCGTGACGTGCAACATGGGCAGCACGGCGCAGGAGCTCCGTCGCGTGTGTGAGTATCTCCTGGAAGTCTACACCCAGGAGGGCGACCGGCAGAAGAGCCTCGCCATGCTCAGCGTGCTCAAGAGCTATGGCGAGGATGTCACCAAGGCCCGGCAGAGCTATGCGCTCGTGAGTGACAGCATCCACCGCCAGGTGACGAGTCAGAAGAGGGACCTCGAGCTCTCGGAACTCAGACAATGGGGGATGGGCATCGGCATCGCGTTCTGTCTGCTGTCTATCGCCCTGCTGCTCTATCTCCACCATCACCTGGTGCACAACTCGCATTATCTCTACCGGCACGTCAAAAAGGCGGTGAACCGAACGATGAAGCAAAGCGACATGCCTGTGGCGGCCACTGTAGAGGACATCCGCGACCGGGTGTCGGCAGTGCTCTCGCACGACAACCTCTATCGCAAGCCCGACTTCGAGGCGTCGTGGCTGGAGAAGCCCATGGGGATGAGCCTCGGAGAGATCAACGATCAGCTCGACCGGCAGCATACCTCGGTGGCTGACATTGTCATGGAACTGCGCCTGCGCTATGCCTGCCTGCTGCTGGAGACGACCGACTATGTGCTGCAATATATCGCGGAGGAAGCTGGCTTCAACACCCTCCGCACGTTCTACCGACAGTTTAAAAAGAAATATAAGTTCACCCCCACGGAATACCGCCGGCTGTGTCAAAGCAGGGGCTCTCGTCCCCTTGCCTCGTCTCCGGCCTCGCCCTCGCAAAGCTCCTCTAACGAGCGGGGCGTGATATGAGAGAAAACAAAGTCAGCGCCCGGGAATTGTCAGTTGCTTGACAGAGGAAGGGAGGCGGAAGGCGCTGTCACAAGGGAGGGCAGCTGCACAACAGCTGAAAACAGAACGTGGAGAACCAGGAGACGGAAGGCGGAAGGCGCTGTCACAAGGGGAGGGCAGCTGCACAACAGCTGCAAACAAAGCGTGGAGAACCAGAAGACGGGACGCGGAAGACCGGGTTTTGTCCGTAACCGAAAATTCACATCTATTTATTTGGTGGTCTTGTTTTTTTTCGTAACTTTGCAATGGCAACTGACATATATATTACGTGCATATCCATGTAACTTATTTATTAACACTCTAAATATTATTGTCTATGAACAAAATTTTACGCTTTACTTTTGTGGTACTGCTGGCGATGGTCAGCAACATGGGCTTTGCTGCCGACAAAGATGTTACTATCGACATCTTCCATGATGGTGTGAAACTCTTTGGACTGAATGGAACATCTTCTAACGAGTCAAAAGAGGGTGACTTTACAGAAGCCAAGACAGCAACCGTAGAGGGCGTATCCTTCACCGTGTCAGCCTCTACTTCCAGTACTGCTAACCGCCTTTGGAGCTACTATGAAATGGAAAACGACGTGAAGGTGGATGGTGCCCAGCTTCGCTTCTATGGCGGAACATTGAAGTTCGAAAGCAAGGACAGTAAGATCAAGAAAATTGTCTTTGTACAACCGTCAAACACCAAGCAACAGAAATGGTCTGATATGACCGTTGACAACGGCACTCTTGATAAGCAAACTTATACCAACACAGAAGGTACAGACGCAGTTACGTTCACTCTGAAAGAAGGAAAAGGAATTCAGTGTCGTATCAATTCTATTGTTGTTACCGTGGATGCTTCGGCAACGGGCATTTCTTCTGTTGAGTCCAAGCAGCAGCCATCCGTCCGTTACAACCTCGCCGGTCAGAAGGTGGGCAAGGACTATAAGGGCTTGGTCATTGAGAACGGAAAGAAGATCATGGTGAAGTAAAGACGCGCCCCTCTCTATCTCCCCCTAAAAGGAGGAGTAAAGCAATACCAAAAATCCCCTTACACCATGCGCTCAACACGTTGGTGTAAGGGGATTCTTTATTCACGACGCAGCTGCAAAGCAGCAGCCTACTGAACCGAGGGGACCCTTTTTCACCCCTTGGAAGTAATCACTCCCCTCTCCTCTTGGAGAGGGGTTCGGGGGTGAGGCCGACCGTATGGATCGTGCCGTCTTCATCGACCTGCAGCTCTGCTACCTTGAGGCTGCGCAGCCATGTGATGTCGTGGCTTGGCACACAGTCATGGTGGAAGAGATACCAGTGGCCGTGATACGACACGATGCTGTGGTGTGTCGTCCAGCCCACCACGGGGTTGAGGATCACACCCTGATAGGTGAACGGGCCGTAGGGATTATCACCGACTGCATAGCAGAGCAGGTGCGTGTCACCGGTGGAGTAGGAGAAATAGTACTTGCCGTTCATCTTGTGCATCCAGCTGGCCTCGAAGAAGCGGTGCGGGTCATCGGCGGTGAGCGGCTGACCCTGTGCATCGACGACGACAACAGGACGCGGCATCTCGCTGAACTGCATGCCGTCGGCCGTCATACGGGCTACACGGGCGGGGATGGCCGGCTCCTTGCCGGTGGGGAGATATTCGTCCTTGAGTGCTTTGTTGTCGCGATACCACTGCAGCTGGCCGCCCCAGATACCACCGAAGTAGACATAGATAGCACCATCGTCGTCCTTGAAGACGCAGGGGTCGATGCTGTAGGACTTGCGGATCGGGTCGGGCTGCGGGATGAACGGACCTTCCGGGCGGTCAGCGATGGCCACACCCAGGCGGAAGACACCATTGTAGTCCTTTGCCGCGAAGATCAGATGGTACTTGCCGTTGACCTCCACGACATCGTTGTCCCACATCTGCTTCTCTGCCCAGGGCACATCCTGGACATCGAGGATCTTGCCGCAGTCGGTGACGGGGGCCTGCATGGGATCGCCGTCGATGCGCAGCACATGGTAGTCCTTCATCTGGAAGTGACCACCGTCGTCGTCGAAGGCTTCTCCGCTGTCCCAGTCGTGGGAGGGGTAGACATAGATCTTGTCGTTAAATACATGGGCTGAGGGATCAGCCATGTAATCCTGAGGAAAAAGATATCTGCTCATAGCTGTTGATGATTAGTTGCTGATTAATAAAAGAGGAGGAAGAGCGCCGGGGGCGCTATTGGGACGGCGCACAGCGCCGTCATACCGAACCGAGCGGGCTCAAACCCAACGCGAGGGCTCATACCCAACGCGAGGGCTCATACCCAACGCGCGTGCTCAAGCCCTATTCGGCGCTCCTGATCCCTTGGAGCATATTACTCCCCTCTCCTTTGGAGAGGGGTTTGGGGGTGAGGCTAAAACTTCTTGATGATCTCCTTCACCACCTTCTTTGCCTTGCCCTGTCGGTCGAAGAGCAGGGGATAGTTGGTGCGGCCTGGGATCGGCCAGTTGTTGAGCCATGACGTGCCGTCGGTGACGCCCCACAGCGTGACGCGCTCTATCTGAGCCGCATGGCGACGATAGATGTCGAAGAGCGCGAGGTAACGGCTGTCGAAGACCTGCTGCGCCTTTTTGTCCAGTCCCTTGACATAAGGATTGTACTCCTTATTATATTGGTAGCGCTGGCTGATCTCCGCCCCTCCGAAGCTCTTCGGGTTAGGCAGCATGTTCAGATCCAGTTCGGTCATCTGCACTTTCACGCCACAGGCTGCGAAAGAGTCGATGCTCGCCTCGTAGTTCTTCAGGTCGGGATAGTTATATCCGTTGTGGCTCTGCATGCCCACGGCATCGATGCGGAGGCCTTTGGCCTTCAGTTCCCGTACCAGTTTGCAGACGCCCTCACGCTTTGCCGGCGTGGAGAGGTTATAGTCGTTGTAGTAGAGTTCCACGTTGGGGTCGGCGGCATGAGCGAAGCGGAAAGCCAGCTCGATGTAGTCCGGACCTATTATATTATAATAAGGAGTGTGTCGCAGCGTGCCGTCGTCGTTGAAGGCCTCGTTGACCACATCCCATCCCTTGATGCGTCCGCGGTAGTGGCTCACCACTGTGGTGATGTGGTGATACATGCGGTCGATGAGCACCTCACGCGAAACCGGCTTACCCTTGTCGTCGGTGAACATCCAGCGTGGCGGCTGGGAATGCCAGACGAGACAATGACCAAAGACAGTGAGACCGTACTTCTCAGCAAAGGCCACCGTCTGGTCGGCGTCGCGCCAGTCGTAGCGGTTCTCTTCGGGATGGATGACCTCACCCTTCATGCAGTTCTCGGCCACGATGGAATTGAAGTTATCCTTGACGATGTTTGCCTCCATCGTGTTTCGCTCCCATACGACGGCCGTGTTCACAGCGGCACCGATGTAGAAGTACTTGCCTACGGTCTCCTTGAGCGTGGGTGTGTTGTCCTTAGCACCGGCAGCCAGCGTGGCTACGAGACTGAGAGCAACCAGCAGGTTGCGTTTGATGTTGTTCATGTCTGATTAGTTTTGTTGTTTGGGAATCTTTTCGTAATTCTATATTTGGTATCAATCCTATATGCGTGTTAGTTATTTCTCCTCCATGTGTCTGCGCTCAATCTCCTTATTGATCTCGTCGACCTTCTCATCGGTGAGCTCATATTTTGAGATGATGAACATGGCGAGGACGAGCAGCATGGCAGGGATGACACAGACGAGCCAGCGTATGCCCTCCTGAGCCTCGGGTGTCTGTAGCTCCAGGTCGTTCATGAAGTAAGCACCGGCGGCATTGCCCACCGACATCATGGCAAAGGCAGTGATGAAGAACAGAGCCAGGACGCGCAGCGGACGGTTGCGGAGGAACTCCTTCCACAGGTCGCTGACCTTGACGTTGGCCGTCTCCTTCTGATCCATGACCACGCGCTCCTTGGTCTGGCTGAAGCAGAAGAGCAGGAGGGCACAGCCTACGAGGGCATAGATGAGCATGGCGTAGAACCAGGCGCTCGGGTCCTTGGGCAGCGTGTTGGCCTGTGCCGTCACATGATAGCCCGTCATGGCCAGGACAATGCCCGGCACCACGCCGCCGAGCGCCATACCTGCCTTGAAGAAGATACCCGTCAGCGCATTGACGATGCCCGAGATGCGGCGGCCCGTCTTATATTCGGCATAGGAGATCACCTCCGGCACGAGGGCCCACATATAGCCTGTGGCCACGATGACACCCGTCGACTTGATGAACTGTGCAATGTAGATCGCCGTCATATTCGTCTTCATGTCGAAGAACTTGCTGATGACATAGAGTGCCGCCATGCCGATGATGGCGATGGTGAGGAAGACGTAGAACATGTTTTTCTTGCCGATCTTGCGCTTGATGGCCGGCACCATCGGCATGAAGATAAACGATGGCAACGAACCCAGACCCATGAAGAGCGCCATCTGCAACGGCAGTTTTTGTGCGGCCATGATGGCCACGAGGATCGGCACACCCGCCGAGACAGCGAGTCCGCCGACATTGGCCATGAACATACGCACGGAGGTGAGGATGGTGATCTCGTTGGTGTCGCGCGTCAGCGAGCTGTTGAGCGCGCCGTAGGGCACGTTGACGAAGGTATAGCACATCGACATGCCCACATAAGTGATATAGGCATAGAGCAGCGAGCCGCTGAAGCCGTCCCAGAAACACAGGATGGCAAAGGCCGTCAGCGGGAGACCCGCAAAGACGAGATAGGCACGGTACTTACCCAACCGTGG
Source organism: uncultured Prevotella sp. (assembly GCA_900546345.1). Classification (GTDB taxonomy): domain Bacteria; phylum Bacteroidota; class Bacteroidia; order Bacteroidales; family Bacteroidaceae; genus Prevotella. The sequence continues at coordinate 24,797 of URCI01000018.1, forward strand.
GTTGTGCTTATCGACATAGGTGCCCACAATGGGATCCCAGAGCACATCCACGAGACGCACCACCAGAAACATCGTGGCGGCTGCTCCGGCATCGAGTCCGTAGATGTCGGTATAGAAAAACAGCAGGTACATGCAGATGGTCTGGTAGATGAGGTTCTGCGCCAGATCCCCGGAGCCAAAGCCGATACGCTGTAACCAGTTGAGCTTGTAGAATCCACGCGCTGCCTGGGTGTCCTGGGCAACGGCGGCCGAATTGTTTACGTTTTCTTTCATCAGATATTAGGTTCTTTTGTCTGCAAAGTTAAGCATTCACGGCGGATCCACCTTCGTGTGGTGTTACAAATACATTCTTATTTGTCTCATATGGAAAAAAACCTATGGTTTCCTTTAGTTTTTATCATTCTTTCACCGTATCTTTGTACTGAATCAAATCAATCCATTCCATGCGACTACACCTATCTATATTACATGCACTCTTGGCAGTATGTTTCGCCATGATGGCCACACCCCTCTATAGTGTCACGCCTCTGAAGTCCGACTCCACCGATGACGTGGGCGCCCTGCTGTGGCTGCCCCGCGTCACGGGTGCAACGGCCCGCGTGGTCAGTCCCACGTTGTCCGACCGCACCTCATCAGCCACAGTCGGCATCGCCGGCCGTGAGTTGCAACAGAGCTGGCAGGGCGGTAAGGTGACCCTCCGCCTCGTCTCCGGCGACAAACCGGGGGAAGGATACGCCATCAGTTACAAGGCGGCGGAGCACAGCGCCGTGATCTCGGCCTGCCGCCCCATCGGCCTGCTCTACGGCACTTATGCCCTGCTGCGCTGGCAGGCTACGAACGACGACCAGGACACCGACACGTCGTGGTCGTCGGCTCCCGCTTTGCAGCATCGTATGCTCAACCACTGGGACAACCCCGACGGCAGTGTCGAGCGCGGCTATGCAGGCAAGAGCATCTGGAAATGGGAGCAGATCACCAAAAACGGCATGACCGACTCGCTGCGCCAGCGCCTGACCCTCTATGCGCGCGCCAACGCCTCGGTAGGCATCAATGCCACCGTGGTGAACAATGTCAATGCCAGCCCCAAGATGATCACACGACCCTATCTCGAGAAACTGCGCGTCGTCGCCGACCTGCTGCGTCCCTACGGTATACAGGTATGGCTGAGCATCAACTTCGCTTCACCGCTGGCGCTGCATGAGACTCGGACAGCCGATCCCCTCGACATCACCGTGCAGCGCTGGTGGCAGCGCAAGGCCAGGGAGATCTACAAGCTGATCCCCGACTTCGGTGGATTTCTTGTCAAAGCCAACAGCGAGGGACAGCCCGGACCGGGAGACTATCACCGAAGCCATGCCGACGGAGCGAACATGCTTGCCGACGCCTTGCGGCCCTATGGTGGAGAGGTGATATGGCGCTCCTTTGTCTATGGCGCCAACCACAAAGGCGAGGACCGCGTGATGCAAGCCGTGTCGGAGTTCAAACCTATGGACGGGCACTTCCGCGACAATGTCATCCTCCAGTCCAAAAACGGACCGCTCGACTTTCAGCCGCGCGAGCCGTATGCGCCGATCTTCGACAACATGACGAAGACACCGCAGATGGCTGAGCTGCAGATCGCACACGAATATACCGGGCAGGCACTTCATCTCGTCTATCTCGCTCCGATGTGGAAAGAGTTCTTCAGCTACGTGGATCCTGTCGCACGCGGACTGAAGGGCATTGCCGGTGTCGCCAATACAGGTGATGACAGCAACTGGTGCGGACATCCCTTCTCACAGTCCAACTGGTATGCTTTCGGGCGGCTGGCCTGGGACCCGTCGCTGACCTCAGCGCAGATCGCCCATGAGTGGCTGCTCCAGACCTTTGGCCGTGGCGACTCGGTCACGATTGCGGCACTGGAGGATATGATGCTCACCTCGCGTGAGGCATGCGTCGATTATATGATGCCGCTCGGCCTGCACCATATCTTTGCCTTCGACCATCACTATGGTCCGGAGCCCGATGGCTACAAGGCGGAATATCCCTTGGAGTGGTGTCCCGTCTATTATCATAAGGCCGACAGACAAGGACTGGGCTTCGACCGCACCGTCGCCACGGGGTCAGGAGCAACGGCACAGTATCGCGAGCCTTACCGTTCGCTCTATGAGAACGTGAAGACCTGCCCCGAACAGTATCTGTTGTGGTTCCATCATGTGCCTTGGGACTATCGTCTCGCCAACGGCCGTACGCTGTGGCAGAGCCTCTGCGACCACTACGATGCGGGGGTGCGCCGTGTGGCCGCCTATCGTGTGCTGTGGCAGAGTCCGGCCGTGATGAGCTATGTCGATCCCATGCGATGGCGGCAGGTCGACAAGCTCCTCGTCACACAACTCGACAATGCCCGTCTGTGGCAACATACTTGTCTTCATTACTTTAATGGCTTCAGAAAATGAAACGGTTTTTCCCGTTCTTAGTGTTCTTATGTGTCTTGACTGGCATCTCGGCACAACCGCGCCTGGTCAGCGACGGACCCGGCCGTGCACACTTGGTCGTGGGCGGAAAGCCGATGCTGATCCTTGGCGGTGAGCTCAGCAACTCCGCCGCTACCTGTCGGGCCGATATCGACAGCGTCATGCCACGCATGGCACGGCTCGGACTGAACACCGTGCTCGTTCCGGCACAGTGGGATCTCATTGAACCAGAAGAAGGGCATTATGACTTCACGTTGATTGACGAGAGCATCCGGCAGGCGCGTGCCAACGGACTGAAAGTGGTCTTCCTCTGGTTCGGTGCCTGGAAAAACTCGATGAGCTGTTACGCACCACTCTGGGTCAAGCGCGACTTCAAACGCTTCCCGCGTGCTTGTGGCAAGAGTGGACGACCGCAGGAGATCGTCACGGCTTTCTCTGAGAATCTCTTCCGGGCCGACAGCACGGTGTTTACACGGCTCATCCGCCACATCCGCGACATTGACAGCCGGGAGCAGACCGTCGTGATGGTGCAAGTCGAGAACGAAATCGGTATGCTCGAATCGGCCCGTGATCACTGTCCACTGGCTGAGGCCGCCTGGCAGAAGCCTGTTCCCAGGGACTTCCTGACGGCTATAGGAGCCACAAAAAAACAGCTGTCGCCGTCAGTGCATAGCGCACTGACCTGGCAACAGCTGCTTGGTGAGAGTGAGGAAGGTGACGAGCAGTTCCAGGCTTACTGGTATGCCCGCTATGTCGAACGGCTGGCATGCGCCGCCAAGCGTGTCTATGCCCTGCCGCTCTATGTCAATGCTGCGATGAACAGCCGGGGACGCAAGCCCGGGGAATATCCTTCGGCAGGACCGCTGGCCCATCTCTTTCCGATATGGAAACACGTTGCTCCGCATGTCGATCTCTGTTCGCCTGACATCTATGACACGGGTTTCAAGGGCTGGGCAGCTCGCTATGCCACTGACGACAATCCGCTCTTCATCCCGGAATCGCGCTGTTGCGCGAACAGCGGGGTGAGAGCCCTCTACGTCTTCGGAGCACACGAGGTAGTAGGCTTCTGCCCCTTTGCCATCGATCAAGGCAGCAAGGCTGATGCCCGGCAGGTCGCTGACGCCTACCATCTTTTGAGCCAGCTGACGCCCCTGCTGCTGCGCTATCGCGGACAACACCGTGTCCATGGGGTGCTCTTTGACCAGCACGACCGTGACACCACGATCATCGACGGACCACTCGTCTTGGCTTGTCATCACTACCTTACCCTGCCATGGGATCCGCGCGCCAAAGACGGAACGACATGGCGGGAAGGTGGTGCGGTGATTATCAGACTGAGCGCCGACGAATATATCGTGGCCGGTAGCGGTGTCGTCGTGGAGTTCAAGGACAAGAGCCAGACCACTGTCCGACAGCAGGCGCTGGGCGAGGATGGATTCGCGCTGGGTGAGGATGGTTCCGCATTGGGCGAGGATGGTTTCGCATTGGGTGAGGATGGTTCCGCACTGAAAGGTGAGGGCAATCATCCGGTCGGTCGGCAACAGCGTGTGCTGACGAAAGCCTACATACAAGCTGCTGAGAAGACGCAAAAAAAGGGAGAAGAGCAGCAACACAGTGCTTACACTTCTCCCAGATATGTCGGTCTTGGTTCTGTGGCAGAGATCTGTGTGGATGCCGACGGTCATTGGTCGCCGGTCCGCTACCTCAATGGCGATCAGACCCATCAGGGCCGTCATGTGCGCATCGGCATTGATGATTATCAGATCCTGTACGTGAAGTTGTATTAGCATCCCCAACACCCTTCTATGTCATGGCTCTGACATAGAAAGATGTTGAGGGACGATCCCTTTAGATCATTAGAGTAATATCTGAATTCAAGTTCATTTTTGAAATCTGTCGTCATAGAAGAACTTCCACAGCGGTGCGACCATCATGGCCTGATGGATCTTGCCCTCTTTGAGAAGGGTGAAGAGCTCATCTGCTGTGACAAAGAAGTAGCGAAGATCCTCTGTGGCGTCGAGGTGCTGCGTAGTGGTCTGCTCAACGCCGCGAGCCACGAATGTGTGGCAGTGATTGGTTGCCGTGCTGCTGTTGGGCGTAGTGACAAGCAACGGTTCCCATGTGCCCCCGGTGAATCCCGTCTCTTCTGCCAGTTCACGCTGGGCAGCCTGCAGTGGGGTCTCACCTTTTTCCACGACACCGGCTGGGATCTCCAATGACACCTCACCAACGGCCTGCCGCCACTGCTGTTCCATGATGATGTGGCCATCGGCGGTGATGGCGATGACGTTGATGAAGTCGGGATATTCCAGAACATAGTATTCGGGTTGTACACGACCGTCGGGATGTACGACCACGTCTTTTCTTGCTGTCAGCCACGGCCGGCGAATGATGTACTCGCTCGACCGTGTTGTGCACTTCATGTCTTTTTCTTCCATGTTTTGATCACCTGTTTATGATGATAGGTATAACCTATATGATTATAGGTATAACGTCAGCTTGGCCGTGATATTGCGTCCCATGTCGAAGAGCCCTGTCCGGCCATTGGCGGCATTCACCCCACCGATGTATTTCAGACGGCTGAGATGACTCTGATAGATGCGGTCGAAGAGGTTGGTGGCCGAAAGGGAGAGTGTGGCCCGGCGCTTGCCGCGATACTTCAAGTCCGTGCCGGCAGACAGACCGAAGAGCGTGTAGCTCGGTGTTGCCGTCTCGGTGTCGGCTAACATATAGTAATGGTTTTGCCTGAGGTTGCACTCCATGTTGGTGGCTACGTAGGTGTGGTCGAGTGTCTTACCATCACGGATGAGCGTGTAGCGCAGCTCGCCATTCCAGCGGGGCGCCGGTGTGTAGGGCAGATATCGTGACTCACGCGGCTGATGACGCAGGACGCTGTGGACATAGGAAAAACTGTTTTGCCAATGCAGACGTTCCACGGGATGGAAGTCGAGCGTCACCTCTCCACCCAAGAGCCGGGCGTCGCCCTGCATATACTGGTAGACGGGCACATCCTCGCGCATCTGTCCGTCTTGTCGTGCGGTGAAAATGTAGTTGTCGATGTAGTTGGCAAAGAGCGAGACCTGCATCGTCACCCAGCGAGAGGTGAAGTCCCATCCTGCATCAGCCTGCCAGCTTTGCTCGGCTTTGAGCTGTCCGTTGCCCACGACATATTGTTGCGTGCCCTCATGAACGCCGTTGGCAGACAGTTCGCTGATACCGGGCGCCCGGAAGCCTTTCGCCATGTTGAGACGCAGACTCATGTTGTCGCCCACATGATACACGGCACCGACGGAGCCGGACAGACTGGTGAAACCACGTGACAGACGATCGAAGGTATCGGCCAGCGCGAAGGCATGGACATGACGGTGATCGACGCGCAAGCCACCTGACCACGTCCATCGACCTGACTGGAAAGAAGTGGTCGTAAAGGCACCAAGGTCGAAGAGTTGATAACCCGGGATGAGATATTCCGTGCCCTTGTTGATGTTGCGTTGCCACATGCCGTTGGCACCGATGGTTGCCTTCCATCCCTTCTGCTCTGGAAGGATGAGGCGGAAGTCGTAGTTGAGTGTGTGGAGCATCATGTCCAATCCTGGCTGTTCCGTACTTTCCTCGTACTCCTGCCTGCGGTTTTGTTGATAGCCGATGATCGCCTGGAGCGTGCTGCTGCCGATATAATAAGCGTTGTCACTTACCACTTTGTAATGATGGATCTGTTGGAAGGGCAGAGTCTTGCTATAGCTCTTACTGTCCTCGGCGCGTTCACCCTCGGCGATGCCTGGTGTGAGGTGATAGATGCTGGCTGTGAGGTGGCTGTATCCCCATCCGCCATTGTATCCTGCCATAGCCTCGGCGTCCTGCTCACGAAACCGTGAGCCTACGACATAGTTGTCGGCCCGGTTGTGATAGTCATGAGCCCGTTTATCGGTCCACCGTCCGTTCCATACCCATCCATTCTGGTTTCCGCGGAAGTTGAGAGAGTAATTGATGAGACCTGTGTTGCTTTGATATTCTGTAGTGGCCTCTCCACCGATGGTGTTGCGGGCCATGACGGGATCGCCGTGAAAGATGATCACGCCGGCCAGAGCGTCGGAACCGTAGATCAGTGATGCCGGCCCCTTGATGATCTCGGCAGAAGAGATTCCCTGTGCATCAATTTCCACGCCGTGCTCGGCACCCCATTGGTTGCCTTCCTGCCGGATGCCGTCATTGAAGACGACGAGACGGTTGAAGCCCAGACCGCGGATCACCGGTTTGGAGATGCCTCCGCCCGTGGTCACCTGCGACACACCTGGCTGGTGACTGAGTGCGTCAATGATGTTGGTAGCCGGAGTGGTCCGCAGCATGTCGGTGTTGACAAGTGAGATTGGTGACGGGGAGTCTTTCATGAGCGACTTACCTGTTAGTCCTGTGACGACGACCTCCCCGAGCATGGCATTTTGCTCCTTCATGACGAAGTCGAGTTGAGAAGTCTTTCTGAGGTCCACCTTTTTCACCTGAGTCTGATGTCCCAGGTAGCTGGCCTGCACGCTGATCTGTCGTACCGGCAGCGCGTCAAAGGTATAGTTGCCATCAGCGTCGGTGGTGGTACTCTCTTGAAGTTCTGGTATGGACACGATGACGCCGACGAGTACTTCTCCGTCCGTGGCATCAGTGATATGACCCTTGAGCACTGTTGCGGTCAGCTCAGGGTCTGCTGTTGCTGTCAGGCTCATGATCAAGCCCAACAGCAAGAGATATAATGATTTCATAATAAAAATATGGAGCCCTTCCTTAACCAAACCAAGCCTCACCCCCTTACCCCTCTCCAAGGAGAGGGGAGTAGAATGAGAGATAAACAATCCCATCTTCATGGACAGAGAGGGAGACTGATTACTTCCAAAGGTCAGGACGGTATTGCAATTCCCTATCTGAGGAGGGAGGAAAAGGCAATATCCATAAGGGAATGGTTTTGAGGGCTTTGTTGTTGTTTTATTGTTTTATGGTTTTGGTGTAGGGACGGCCCTCTGTGGCCACCCTAACCCCCTTGAATGTAATTACTCCCCTCTCCCCTTGGAGAGGGGGCGGGGGTGAGGCTGTAAGGTTTAGTACACAGGTGGTCCTCTTAAGCTTGGAACGCCATGACGGAACGATGATAAGGTTGAGGCCGGAACCGTCGTGGCGGTGAAAAAAGTATAATAAGGGGTGGCGATTGCTAAAGTGGCAGTCGCAAGAAAGGGAAGAGAGAGGAAGTGACACAGCACGCAGTCACCCGTGTGATGGGCGAGGGTATTGAGGTGAGCGTTGTGGTGGATATGATGCAGACAGGCGTAGCAAGTGTCTTCCGTGCCTGGCTCTACAGGGATATGCCTGTGGAGCGAGGCCAGGAAAAGCATTGGAATGAATACTGCGATGAGTATCCATGCCGTCGTCTGTCTCTTGTGGGTGCTCATATACAATGGTCTCTCTTATATATATCCGATGGTCTCTCTTTCAAAGGAGAGTCGTGTGGAACTGATGGCTTACCGATAACGCACTTATTTCTTACCGACAGCGCGTTCTGTGATGTAGTTGACGAGGTTGTCGCGATACATGTCGCCGATGGGTAATGAGATGTTGTCGCCGAGCGACACCCGGTTTTTGTTCATCTCAGTGATGCAGCGCAGATGGATGAGGTAAGAGCGATGGATGCGCATGAAAGTCTTTGGCAACCGGTCCTCAAGTGTTTTCATGCTTAGGAGGATGATCAGCGGCTTCTGTCCGCCCCGGGTGTGTATCTTCAGATACTCGCTCATGCCCTCAACATAAACGATATCGGCAACGGGGATCTTGATCATCTTGTGTTCCGCTCTCACAAAGAAGTCGTCATCCTCATCAAGTCTTTCCGACGAATCATCGGTGCTTAGACTCTCCTTCTCTTGTTGTTGAGAGGTACCCTCCGCCTTCTTTTTGATGTCGTGGAGCTGCTTCACCTTGGTAGCTACCCTTTGGAACTCATCCAAGGAGAAAGGCTTGAGGAGATAGTCGACCGCATTGACCTGATAGCCCTCAATGGCATATTCGCTGTAGGCTGTCGTGAAAACGATGACAGGCGGGTTGACCAGACTCTTTACGAAGTCCAGTCCATTGATGTCAGGCATATTGATGTCGCAGAACATCACGTCGACAGTGTGCCGCTCCATCACTTCCCAGGCCTCCTTGGCACTCAGACAACTGGCAACAAGATGGAAGAAAGGAATCTTCTGAATATAAGATTCGAGCTGCTGGAGAGCCAGAGGCTCGTCGTCTACTGTAAGTACTTCAATCTTTTGCATTATTGAAAATTCTTGTTAAGGGGTATCGTCAGCAAAACGCAGTATTTTTCTATTCCGTCGTTTATCTCCAAATGGTATTCGTCACCATAGATGAGTTGCAGCCGCTTCTTGACATTCTCCAGTCCTATGCCGCCGGTTCCGGTCTCCCGTTTCTCGTGTTTTGAATTGACACATCGGAAGAAGAGACGACCGTCGTTGACCTGCAGGCTGATGTGTATGAAGCTCGGCTCGTTATAGCTCACACCATGCTTGAAGGCGTTCTCCACAAAGACAGACAGGATGAGCGGCGGCATCTGATAGCTGTCGAGCAGATCGCCCACCTCAAAGCGGATGTCCACCCGGTCGGCATAGCGCAATCGTAGCAGATGGATGTAGTTGCGGACAAACTCGACCTCCTTGGCCAGCGGTATGGTGGTGTGGCCTCCGTCGTAGAGCTGGAATCGCAGCAAGCGACTTAGCTCCATGATGCTCGTCTGCGCTTTGGCAGCATCCAGTCCAATGAGTGCATGGATGTTGTTGAGTGTGTTCATCAGAAAATGTGGATTGATCTGATAGCGCAGGTATTGCAGTTGGTCGTTGAGCTTCTCTTGAGTGAGTTGCGCCAGTTGTTTGTCGCGTTGCTCACTTTGGAAATAGAACTTCACGCCGGTGTTGGCTCCCATGATGAGCACCATCATGGCCACACTGAGGATGTCGCTTTCGGTGGTGTCGATAGAGGGATGCTCCGGTGACTTAAATTCTGCTGTGGCGTACTGGCGGTCGCTTCGCCCCTTTTTCTGCATGGCTTGTTGCACGTCGAGCTCAAAGTGTTTCCACTCATACTGCTTGAATTTGCCTTGCAGTATGGAGAAAACACAGATCAGCACGATTGTGGCAAAGACATACAGATGTACTCTTTTCCTGTAGATCAGCATGGGCGCCAACGCAAAGTTGTGGATGATGAATAATACCCAATAGATATCAAACAACAACCATACATGGATGACCGGCCACCAGTGGAAGGTCAGGTCGCTCTCTACTTGGCTGCGTACGTAGAAGGCAAGGAAAGGCGCGAGCAGGAAGGTGATCCATACCATGCCGTAGATCAGCCATTCCGACCGGCAGTTGGTCTTTTTAATCACATATTTGATAGGCTTCCACAGTCTCATCTTACGTTGTTTGTATGTCTCCCACCTTATTTCGGCAACTTAGCGTCGCCGATGCATTCGTTGGGCATCTGTATGTGGAGCAGCTCACAGATGGTTGGTGCGATGTCTACGATATGTGTCGGTTCGTCGGTCTGTCCGTGAGTGATGTGCCAGCCATAGAGCACGAAGGGGATGTGGGCATCGGTGGGGTTCCACAGTCCATGGCTCGTGCCGCGGTAGTCGGTGGCGTTGCTGACATCCTCCCAGTCGGGACGTGGTATATAGAAGAGGTCGCCGCTGCGTTTTTTGTTATATCCGTTGACAATCATCTCGCGCAGACGGGCGGGCAGGGAGGTGGTGAGCACCTTGTCGTAGTCCACGACATAGAGGATGTTGGAGTCTTGTTCGAGCGCTTCGATCATCTTCTGTTTCACCTCGGCGAGTTTCTTTCCGCTCTTGGCGATGGCCTCGCGATTGAGATAGATGCGTCCGGCATCGACGTTGGTCACCAGCGGGCTGACACCGATTTCTTTCTCCAGTTGCGGCAGCCGGGTGTTGAGCCATGAGTCTTTTCCCCATGTATTGAGGCCTCCGGCAGGAATATTGTGTGCTTTGAGGAAGTTGGGATTGTGTGCAGCACCGTGGTCTGCGGTGAGGAAGAGCAGGTAGTTGCCGCGTCCCACCTTCTCATCGAGATACTTCAGGAACTGTGCTACTTGCCGGTCCAGTTCCATATACACGTCGTGGTTCTCCGGTCCGCGTGTGCCGTATTCGTGTCCGATGGCATCGGTAGACGACACGCTGACGGCCAGCAGGTCGGTGATACTGTCTTGTCCAAGCTGTTCACCGTCGATGGCAGCCTCGGCCATTTGGAAAGTCTTCGTGACGCCGGGTACGGATGTCTTGACATTGGTGCCGGGCTTGACCTGTACCTTTTTATTGATGTTCTTCACCCACTGTGGCAACTCTTTCATATAGTATGTCGAAGTGATGAAGTGCCCGGCGCTCTGGTCCCACCAGTATGCGGCGTTGGCAGCATGGCCGGCTGGCAGAATGGCGGCGCGGTCCTTGAGTGCGATACCGATGACCTTGCCTTTAAAATCGGTGGCGATACGCAGCTGGTCGCCGATGCCGGAGGCCAGGAGATTGCGTGGCGACATCTTGCCCTCTTTGGAGTTGGAGCCCACAGAGCTGACGTTGTCGTCGTCGCAGCAATAGACTTTCTTGCCGTCCTTGATAAAGTTGTTGCCGGCGATGCCGGTCAGTGCCGGTACGGAACCGGTGTAAACGCTCGAATGGCCAACAGCTGTGACGGTAGGTACATAGTTGATCAGCGTGTTCTCATAGCTGTAACCCTCATCAACGAGACGGCGCAAACCGTCATTGCAGAATTGCGGGTAATAGTAATAGAGGTAGTCCCAACGCATCTGGTCAACCATCAGACCGACAACAAGCTTAGGACGCTGAACACTGTTACCAGCCAGCATAGGCACTGCCAAGAGAATGGCGGCGATCAGAGAGAAAATCTTTTTCATCTGTTGCTTATAATTTTATAGAGATCATAGAAACGATGTTATTTTGTTTACCACAGTCCGAGGTCGGTTTCTTTCTCTACCTTGTCCTGCACGCTTTTGTTGAGGCCGTGGAAGAAGTCATAGCCTGTGATGCGCTCCACCTGGTCAATGCTGTTGACATAGTCGCCTTTCGGGCGGTTGCCGTCGGTGTTGCGATAGATAAATCCGATGGCCTTGGGAGTGCCTTTCAGACAGAGCACCACTTTAAAGAATGCCTCTGGCACGGTGACCCGATGCTCCTTGCCGATGGTGGCGTGTTTCCCGCGATAGAGAATAGGACCGGAGACGATATACACCTCGCCGTATTCCTTGGCCCAGCGACGGCATTGCATCTCCATCTCGTTCCAGTCCCCGGCATTGAGGCCATGGTCTTGCGGGCACATATTGGTCATCAGAAAGCACTCGTCCATGGCCTGGCGGTCCCAGCGATTGTCAGCAGCGGGGCACATATGACCGCGGTCATAGCCCGATTGCATGTAGTCGTAAGTGGTCACGCGATAGGCGGCGGGGATGTCCTCATCAGGATGGAATTTCACGCTCTTGCGCTGTACCTCACCGTCGGTGTGGGCCGCTGTGAGTTTCCACGCTACCCAGTTGGGCATGAGCGTGGTGCGGTTGAACGAGCAGACGTAGGCCTTCCTTCTCAGCAACTGTTCTGGCACACCCTTCTTCGTGGCGGGCAACAGACTGTCGGGCACCGTGTAAGAGGCGTTGCCGTCTGTGACATCCGTTTCTGCGGTAGCATTGTCACTAGTGGCGGCAGCGTTGTCACTGCCCATACGGCTGTCAGCGTCGCTGCTCTCGTCGTAGATTGCCTCCTGCAGTTGTCCGCTGTGATCAGCCAAAGCCCCGCGGGAACGTGACGGCAGTCCGCAGGAGAGCAACGTCAGCGCCACCGCGAGGGCGCCCAAATATTGTTTGCTTCTTTTCATGATGCCTGTTTTTGCTTTCCACCTTCCAAGGAAGAGCAGGTAAGAACTGGCAGTTATGCCTTTTCCAGACACTTGTCCAACTCTGCCTCAATGGCCTTGCGATCGAGATTCTGTCCGATGAAGACCAGCTTCTCCATGCGGTCGCCGTATTTCTCGTCCCAGTCTTTCTTCACATTGGGGTTTTGCTCCATGAACTGCTTGAGCTCGTCATCCGGCATCGTGGCGTACCATTGACCGGCATTCGTGATGTTGAATTGCTTACCGCTCTGTTCAAAGAGATAGCAAGTCTCCGGCTCATCGCGGAACCAGCAGATACCTTTTGCTCTGACGACACCCTTCGGCCACTTGGTCGAGACAAACTCGTCGAAGTCGCCCAGGTTGAAGGGCAGGCGGCGGCGATAGACAAAGGTTTGAATGCCATATTCGAGCGCTTCGCCGCTCTCTTCGTTCTCGAGCGTCTCGTCGTCGTCGTCTTCCATGGCTTCGATCCATCTGGCCGATGTGGCAACTTTGTCGAAGTCGAAGAGATGCGTGTTAAGGATCTTGTCGAGATCGATGTCGCCATAGTCGCATTTGAGGATGAGTGCCTGAGGCTGTATCTCTTTGATGACCGCCTCCAGATGGGCGAGCTCATCTGGCGATATCTCGGAAGCCTTGTTGAGCAGGATGATATTGCAGAACTCGATTTGCTGGATGACGAGACTGGCAAGATCCTCCTCGCCATGCTCCTCTTGCAGGTGATCACCGAGACCGAACTCATCTCTCATGCGCAGTGCGTCGACGACCGTCACGATGGCGTCGAGGCGTGCTGCGCCGTTCTTCATGGCTTCCGGAGCTACGAGCTGTGGATAGGTGCTGATGGTCTGTGCGATCGGCGCCGGCTCACAGATGCCGCTGGCCTCAATGACAATGTAGTCAAAACGCTTCGTGTTGATGATGTCATTGAGCTGTTTGACAAGATCCATCTTCAGTGTGCAGCAGATGCAACCGTTTTGCAGTGCCACGAGGCTGTCATCGCCTTGCCCGACCACGCCCCCTTGCTGAATGAGGCTGGCATCGATATTCACCTCACCGATATCGTTGACGATGACGGCAAAGCGGATGCCTTTCTCATTTTTCAGGATGCGGTTCAGGAGTGTGGTCTTGCCGCTTCCTAAGTAGCCCGTAAGCAGCAGAACGGGTGTTGTCTTTATTTCTTGACTCATTACTTGTTTTACTAAAAATACTACAAATTTCTTTTATCAGGCAAAGATACAAAAATCCGCTAATACTACATAGAAGCGAAAGGTTTTTTAAGGGTTGTGTAGCAAATTGTAATATGTCATTTGAAAATAAGTAGGTTTACTTAAAAAACGTTTTAGGGTATGTCCTATTTGTCGTTATTTGTGTAATTTTGCAGTCGATAAAAGAGATATACCATTAATAGAATAAAGAGATGAAGACGAAGATGATTTTAGCCTCAATGGCCGCCGCCATGCTTGTCAGCGGTGCTGCATTGGCTGCCGGTAAAGGAGACAATGTGATGACCAAACAGAGCGACGGCACCTATGTTGTCAACACCACAACGCTCGCTCCGAAAGTGCGTGGCTATCATGGTGCTACACCATTGGAGGTATATATCAAGAAAAACAAGGTGGTGAAGGTCGTGGCGTTGCCCAACAAGGAGACCCCGGGTGTTTTTGCCAAGGTCAAGCAGACGATGCTCCCGAAATATGCCGGCAAGAAAACCTCAGCTGTGAGCGCTGTCGACGGTGTAACCGGTGCAACCTATTCCTCCAAGGTTGTCAAGGCCAATGTGGAGGCTGCTGTGAATTACTACAAGGCGCACAAATAACACTTGGAAGCGTGTAGGCAGCACTTGAAAACACATCCGAGATACTTGCTGTGGATCGGATGCAGAAGACATTAAAAGGATGGGCTTTTCACGGGGCCCATCCTTTTTTTGTCTAAAGCCCGCACAGGATGTGTCATGCATGGAGGGCGGCTCATGGATCCTTCCGTACTCCTTGAAATCATTTAACGGATCAATGATAAAAAAAGCACAATTTCCTTTGTTATTACGTGCTTTTCGCTTACCTTTGCAAGGAATAAGTGACTTTTTTATTGAGTTGTTTGTAAGTTTTTGGCCATGGAAGAAGAGAAGTTTGCATTTACACCGGAAGAATTAAAGGAAACCAAAGATCTGCACCACGATCTGAAAGAGAAGCTCGCCGGCAGCTTGTTGCCCGGTGATGAGGAACGACTGACGGCCTTCATCCAGCAGACCATGGAGCAGGGTGGCGTGCACCGCGATGTGTTTGGCCTGAACCCCATTCTCACTTCTTTGCAGACAGCTCGCATCACTGTCGACGAGATCGGCTTGCGGCGCGACGGCGTCATTGCCACGATGCTCTATGGGTGTCTGGGCGATGATCTCGATGCTGTGGAAGAGATCCGGAAAGCTTTCGGTGATGATGTGGCCCGTATCGTCCATGGACTGATCCGTATCCAGAAACTCTATGAGAAAAACCCTGTCATCGAGAGTGAAAACTTCCGCAACCTGCTTCTGAGCTTTGCTGAGGACATGCGCGTGATTCTGATCATGATCGCGGATCGTGTCAACATCATGCGGCAGATCCGCGACACTCCCAATAAACAGGCGCAGCACGAAGTCTCCGAGGAGGCCAGCTATCTTTATGCACCATTGGCTCATAAACTTGGACTATACACCTTAAAGAGCGAGCTCGAAGATCTCTCTCTCAAATACCTCGAGCACGATGCTTACTATATGATCAAGGAGAAGCTCAATGCCACAAAATCGGCGCGTGATGCTTATATCGACCGCTTTATCGGACCGGTGAAGGCCCGGCTGGAAGAGGCAGGATTGAAATTTCATATCAAAGGGCGCACAAAGAGCATCCACTCAATCTGGCAGAAGATGAAGAAGCAGCAATGTGGCTTCGAGGGCATCTATGACCTCTTCGCCATCCGCATCATCCTCGACTCGCCATTGGAAAAGGAGAAACAGCAATGCTGGCAGGTCTACTCGATCGTCACCGACATGTATCAGCCCAACCCCAAGCGACTGCGTGACTGGCTCAGCGTGCCGAAGAGCAATGGCTACGAGAGCCTCCACATCACCGTGCTCGGACCGGAGAACAAATGGGTGGAGGTGCAGATACGCACCGAGCGCATGGACGACATCGCTGAGCACGGACTCGCTGCACACTGGCGCTATAAAGGCATTAAGAGTGGCGGACAGATGGACGAGTGGCTGGCCAACATACGGTCTGCACTTGAGGCTGGCGACGGACTGCAGGTAATGGATCAGTTCCGCATGGACCTGACCCCGGAGGAGATCTACGCCTTCACGCCTAAGGGCGATCTCTTTAAGTTCCCTGCCGGTGCGACGGTGCTCGACTTTGCCTATCGCATCCACTCCAAGATCGGCAACAGCTGCGTCGGCGGACGTGTCAACGGCAAGGTCGTCTCCATGCGTCAGGAGCTCCACTCGGGCGACAGCGTGGAGATCATCACGCAAAACAATCAAAGTCCCAAGCGCGACTGGCTCAACATCGTGAAGACCTCGAAGGCAAAATCCAAGATCCGGCTCGCACTCAAAGAGACGCAGGCCAAGGACGGACTCTATGCCAAGGAACTCCTGGAGCGCCGCTTCAAGAATAAAAAGGTCGAGATGGAAGAGAGCGTCATGGGGCATCTCATCAAGAAGATGGGCTTCAAGGAGACCTCTGACTTCTATCGGCAGATCGCAGACGGAAAGCTCGACCCTAACGAGGTCATAGACCGCTATGTTGCCGTGCGTGACCATCTGCAAAATGCCACGAAGGAACACGAGACCGTCTCGGCCGAGAACTTCGCTTATGAGAGTCCCGACGAGGAGCTCACGCACAGCGATGACGATGTCCTCACCATCGATCAGAACCTCAAGGGCATCGACTACCAGCTCGCTCCCTGCTGCCATCCGATCTATGGCGACCCCATCTTTGGCTTCGTCACGGCAGGCGGTGGCATCAAGATCCACCGTACTGATTGTCCCAACGCCCCGGAGATGCGCCGCCGCTTCGGCTACCGTATCGTCAAGGCACGGTGGAGTGGCAAGGGACAGTCGAAATACGCGATCACCCTGCGCGTCATTGGCAACGACGACATCGGGGTGGTGAGCAACCTGACCAATGTCATTTCCAAGGATGAGAAAATCGTCATGCGCTCCATCAACATTGATAGCCACGACGGCCTCTTCTCCGGAAATCTCGTTGTACAGCTGGAAGATACCACACGCCTGCAAAGTCTCATCAAGAAACTCAAGGCTGTAAAAGGTGTCAGGGATGTGAGTAGAATTTAATTTTGACCTTCTGCCTTGGACTCATTTCATATCACCTCCTTTTTGCGACTCCTGTCGCTGACGTTTGTTTGGCTGGCGGGAACGCTGACGGGCAGCGCTTTCCAGCCTAAGCGCTACCATCTCGATGTGCTGGCCATGAACAATGGTCTGCCTAGCAATTTCGTGGACGATATCTATCAGGACAGTTATGGCTTCGTGTGGGTGTGCAGCCGTGCCGGTGGCCTGGTACGCTACGATGGCTATACTTTTGATTATTTCGATAACAAGCAGTGGAACAGTCTTCTTCTGCGAAGCCATTCCTGCAAAAATGTCATAGAGGACAACTACCACCGGCTGTGGATCGCTTTCGATGACTACACGGGGGTGTTGGGTCTCGATAACATGAAGGAGCAGATGCCAGCGTGCAGTTCCTCGGCCTTGGCAAAACGACTTCGTGATGCGCTGCGCGAAGGATGTGTGAGAACCTACAAAGACGGCAGGGGCAACGTATGGCTGGCAACTTCCGCCCATGTCTATCGGATCTCCTTCGATGATGACGGCACCGTCGTGGCACTGGCATCTATGCCCTATCGCCTGTCTTCGCCCGACGTGGCTTTGTCCGACGTCAATGGCAAAGGCAATGTCTGGTTGGGCTACAACACCGACATCGCGCAGCTCACTGTCCGGGGCAGTCGTGTCGTTGCCCATAGCCGCAACGCACGCTTCGCCCCTATTGGCGGCAGCATCTTCTCGATCATTTCTTATCAAGGCCATCTGTGGCTGGGCACCTTCAGCGGCATCTATGTCAATGACAAGGCTAAGACCCATCTGACACAGAACGGCTCACCCCTGGGACTGTCCCACAACCTCGTCACCAGCTTTGCCATCGGTGCAGACCGGGAATTGTTCATTGGCACGTTGGGCGGTATGGACATCTATGATCCGAATACCCGCAAGATCACTTCTTATAATATGTCGTCGCCCGACCTTCCGCTCACCAGCAATTTTGTCAACTGCTTCCTCGTTTCCCAGGGGCAGATATGGATCGGAACGGAGTCGGGAGGCATCAACAAACTCTCACCACGCCTGCTCGACCTGGTCAACTATGTCCATTCGCCACGTGATCCCGGATCGATCTCGGCCAATTGTGTCAATGCGATGTTTGTCGACCGACGCGGCACGCTTTGGGTGGGCACTGTCGAAGGCGGACTCAACCGCAAGGAGCCAGGCTCACAATCCTTTGTCCACTATACCACCGCCAACTCGTCGTTGACCCATAACACGGTGTCGACGTTGACGGCCGACCGTGGTGAGCGCACACTTTGGATTGGCACATGGGGTGGCGGCGTGTGCAGTCTCGACCTGCAGCAATCTCAGGCGATCCGTCCCTTGGTGGTGAAGCCCTCTCAAAGTCATCTGCTCGACTTCATTGGCGCCTTGGCGGTCGATGAGCGCAACCAAGGTCTGTGGATTGGCAGCAACATGGGTCTTTTTTTCTATGACTTTCGGCTTGGGGAGCTCACCAATCCTTTTCCCGGCAATCGCATGGTCACGGGCTGCATCGGCAGCATCATCACCCACGACCAGCAACTCTTTGTCGGTTGCCAGCAAGGCATGGTGCAAATCGATCTCACCTCACGTCGCCATGGTGTGTTCACACGTCACCGTCATTACACCTATAAGCTCGATGATCCAAAGAGTGGCATTCTGGAGAAGATCCAGTCGTTCTGTCAGGCCAGCGACGGTACGTTGTGGCTGGGCAGCAACGGCTATGGTCTCTATCGTGGCATCCGGCGAGGCAAGGAATACAGGTTCCGCGTCTACACCACAGCCGACGGTCTTCCCAGCAATGCCGTGAAAGGTATCGCCGAGGACCGCAAGGGACGTCTGTGGATCACCACCGATCATGGATTGGCCATGATGAATGTCAAGGCCGAGAGCTTTGATAATTTCACGGAGGACGACGGACTCATCAACTCACAGTTTTATTTCAACTCGGCATTGCGCTCGCCCCAAGGTATCGTCTATCTCGGTTCCTGCAACGGCCTCACTGCGCTTAAGGGACTTAACCACCAGCCTGCGGCAGCCACGCATCTTTGTTTCACGCGGCTGATCGTCGACAACGAAGAGGTGCATGCCGGCACTTCGATTCTCAATATCAACATTGCCCGAGCGCGTGAGATCCATCTCCATGAGAGCAACAAGTCATTCTCCATCGAGTTCTCCACGCTCGACTATGGGCGGGGGCATGATGAGGTCTACAGCTACCGCATGAAAGGCTACGAGGACGACTGGATCCGTTTGCAGCCCGGGCAGCACAGCGTGCGCTATTCTACACTGCCCCCGGGACACTATCAGTTCGAGGTGGCGTATGGCAGCACCCTCGATGGCAAGCCTCTGAAGACCATCTCCATCAGTGTTGTCGTCACTCCTTATTTCTATAAGAGTTGGTGGTTTATGTTGCTGATGTTTGTGACCGCCGTTCTCGTCAGCATTTGGTTTTATCGCCGTCGGATGGAGGTGATGCGCAACCGCGAGGCCGAGCGTCTCTACCGTCCGATAGAGAAGGCGCTCAAGGAAAGCGAGAATCCGCGCGAACTGCAATCGCGCGTGCAGACCATTCTCTCCAATCAGCAACGCTACGCACAGAGTGTGACCAAGACCCAGCAGGCCGACAAGCAACAGGTGGAGCGGTCCTCGCGATCGTTTATGGATCGTGTGATGACCATCATGGAGATGAACTACGGCGATCCGGAGTTCAACGTCGAACAGCTCTGTCATCAGTTGGGCATGAGCCGCAGCACGGTGAGTAAGAAACTCAATGATGAGACGGGACAGTCCACCACGCAGTTCATTCGCAACTATCGGCTGGATCTGGCACGAAGAATCCTCCGCGAAAACGTAGGCAACCGCAATATTTCAGAGATCGCCTTCCGAGTGGGATTCAACGATCCGAAGTATTTCACCCGATGCTTCACCAAGAAATACGGCATGTCGCCCAGTACATTCCATGAATAAAGCCCCCTCCCACCTCCTTTGGCGGGAGGGGGGAAGAGGCTTCATTTGGTAAGATCTCTCCAGACAGCCACGACTTGAGAGTGACTCAGCAGCCCCCGTGCCATGACGTCCTTTCCGCATTCCTCTTCGGCCATTGCCTCCACCAACAGCGGCCAGAAAGCTGAGTCAGCCGTCATCGGTGGCAACGGTTCACGCGGTGCCTGTCCCGTGCGCAGACAGACATAGGAGAGGTACATCACAGGATCGTTTTCCAGAGGTGGCGCCCACCGGCTGATCACCTGTTGCAAGGTGGTCATGTGGTAGCGTGTCACATAGGTATGCAGCACGATGAAGGCGGCACGCAGGCCGAAGCTCATCTCTGTGAACTGACAAAAGGCGGGATCGGTCTGTCGGCCTGCCATGCCTTTCCATTTGATGCTGGTGCGTCTGATGTTGAGGGGATTTTTGTTTCTAATTCCCCTTGGGATCATTCTCTTTTGAGTCTTCATCATTGTCGTCATCGTCTTTGAGGTTCTTGACATAGTTGATAACAGCGGAGAGGATACTGGCCAACAGACTCAAGAGCTTCATCATTTGCTTGACTTTCATGTTTTTCACAGTTTTAGTTGGTTAGGGTAAAAGCCTCTCTCCCTTTGCTTGGGAGAGGAGGCCGGTGTCCACTATGGGTTCACGGTCTTGTCACCGCTGCCCCCGGTGGGCGTAGAGGTTCCGCCCTGGTCACTGTCTCCGGTGCCGGTGTCCTCAGCCGTATTGTCGCCAAACTGGGTGGAACGCTTGGCCGAGATGCCCTCCAGGAGATAGTAGCTGTTGACACGCTTGGCCACATACTTGCCGTCGACATAGCTGCCATTGGCCTTCACCACGCTGTGCTCGGGCGTAAAGAGCACACGATAGCCGGTGATGTTGTTGCCCTTGAACTCGCTGGGGTCGCTCACGCCAGTGGACTTGACGTTGATTTTGAAGATGCCCAGACCGTTGATGCGCACCTTGTTGGAGCTTTGCATCTTGTCGCGCATGACCTCGACGAGCTCGGTCAGACAGGCCTTCACGTCAGAGCGCTTCAGCGTGCAGTTGCGCTCGATGATGTCGCTGATGTCGTCCAGGTCCACCATGTCGGTGTGGACGGCGCGGGCGAAATACTTGCCAAAGGCCTTGTTGTTCTTCATCTTGTTTTGATACAAACGATAATAAACTGACATAATACTAAATATTAAGGTTAAAAACAGGTTCCTCTTGCCTCGGTCTCTTATTAGGAGGGTAGGTGAGGTCTTTTGTTTACGTTTGCAAAGTTACAACAGCGGCAGGGCGCGTGTGCACGTTATTGACAATTAGAGCATGTTATTGCACGTTATTGGTGGTTAATAATAAGGATTAGGATGAAATCTTTGTTTTTCGAGGCCATAAAAAACCGCAGCAGCCCATGAGACCATCGGGCGGTTGCGGTAGGAAAATGGTGGACGACCACCGGGGAAAGCGGGTCTTTACTTGTTGACCGCGTGTTTGCGGGAGTAGTAACCCATGTTGTCGGAAGGCTTGAAGACAAGTTTGTCGTGGGCTTCCACGGTCATCTTCTCACCGTTAGACGGGTTGACATATTGTCTTGCCGCCACGTTTTTGACAAAGAAGCGGCCGAAATCTGGAATGGCCACCTCGTGATCTCCTTCCGTGAGATTGTCGGCGATGGCTCCCAGCACGGCGTTGATGCAGTTGCCCGCCTGAGTTTTTGACACTTGCAGGGAAGCAGCTACAGCGTCGATGAGTTGTGTTCTATTCATGTTGATTGGAATTTATGATTGCAAAGGTAATCATTATTTCTCAATCAACCTTCAAAAAACGGATCGTTTTGCCGCTTCCCGCCAAGTGTCTCAGTTCTTTTCTCTCAGGGAGAGAACGCTCTCGCGCGCGCGTTATATATTATAAGGTGTGCGTCTTGTCACTCTGCGTCATCGCCCCATACCGAGGAGCTGAAAGAGTTGTTGGACTTTGCGCCGACATCACGGGCCATTGAGATCATACCATTTGTCGTCGTTCTTCAGTCCCGTGCAACCCATAAAAGCACTCTTGCCGATGGAAGTGACTGTGGCGGGAATGGTAAACGATTCAAGTTTGGTCTTGCCTTTAAACACCTCGTCGCCAATAGTCGTCAGCACCGTCGATCCCTCAAAGGTGAAATGCTTCAGAGACTCGGCCCCCAGACTGCTTGTTGCAAGCTCCTGGAGTTGTGAGCCATTCGGAACAACGATCTCCTCGAGTGCGGGACAATCCCAGATGCCACGCTCGTAGATCTTTGTTATACCTGTAGGCAAGACGAGTCTTTTTCTTTCCGGTCTTCTCTTCTTTACTTTTTCCTCTGAGAAACACTTGTCGTTCACGAATATTTTGCCTAACTTTGCAGAGAACATAAATATAGACGCTATGGTACGCTATCCGGTAGGAATACAGACATTCAGTGAGATACGCAAGAGAGATTGCCTCTATGTAGACAAGACACAGTATGTATACGAACTGGCAAATGACATGAAATATGTCTTTCTGTCCCGTCCGCGCCGTTTTGGAAAATCTTTGCTTACAAGTACGTTCGACAGCTATTTCAGTGGGCGTAAGGATCTTTTCAACGGTTTGGCCGTAGAAAAGCTGGAAAAGGACTGGACAGAAT
>URCI01000019.1 GCA_900546345.1 uncultured Prevotella sp.
ACCGGTCTCGGACACATATAAAATTTTAAATTGCCACTTTTTAAAGTGGACTCATTAATGAATCTATAGGTAAAGGCGTTCCATCGATGAATTTAAACATGTCGGCTATTTCTTCAGAAGAAAGAACATAACGTGTAGAATCTGGCATAAAGTCAGGTAAATCACCATGATGCTTCGCAACAATCACCAATAAGGCTTTTAATTGATTCTGACGATCATAGTCGGAAACATTGAAAGTTTCAAAAGATCGTGGATTAGCTATGTACCAACATAGTAAAACAAATGAAGATAGATAGGCATGATGATCATAGTGCCCTGATACATCTTCCTTTAACTTCATCTGAAAGTATGGATTGATTTTTCCTATGTCATGAAAGAGAGCTACCAGCTTCTCATAAGGGAGACTGGTAAACCTCTCAGACAGCATGGCAACCTCCCTCAAATGGTCAATTAGACGCTTATCAGGATGTGACAAATAGTCATTTATATTTATATCAATACCCATTTTTCTATTTCTCCTTCGTGATGAGAATACTCTCTATATGGGCCATCTACTTTAAGAATATGGGAACATTCTGGATAAATAACTTCTACTTCTCTATCTGGAAGATTCCAGAAATCGTCATTCTGAAAAGTGGGTATCTTATCAAATCCAATTCTGAACCCATCTTCTAATTTTTTGAGCTTATGCTGGTTTGAGATTACAAATCCAGCAGTAGAAAAATCATCATGTTTTTCCTCTGAGATTTCACCACAATTCAAGAATGACAGTTCTGCTGGGCAATTGGCAATTCCAAGTACTGGCTCATAAACAGAGTATCCTTCGATTACTGATTTCTCAAATTCATCATATAGAGATTCCGACCTACTATTATACAGTCCAAGACAAACACGATAGGACGGGTCTCGAAGGAACTCAAAGGCTTTTGGAGATTTAACTGCTGTTGGCATAATTGCGGAATGACCCGTAAATCCAATTGAGTATTTCCTAATCGGATTATTTAGTTTCACGCCATAAATTAAATCATCCGACAATTGTGGAAATATCGATCTCATGCTGGCACGCTCTATTCCCATTACCGCTCCGATCAATCCGATCAGAGCAGTTTTGGGAATAATATCATGAGTCAGCGGATTATTGTTGGTTTCCGATCTTTTAAAGTGCCCCCAGCTTCCGCTTATATCAAATTCAAACCCCCTCATAGGCTCATAAATGTAAACTTTTCAAACGAAGTCAGCAGGTTCTTTAGTTCTTCTATTTCAGTATAGAACCGGACTCTTTCAATCTTGTTATTTTTAACCAGGTCTACCAGTCTGTCAAAGTTTAAGTCATAGTCATCCATACTTCGAATCTGTTCTTCTTTCTTGTTGTTCTTAGGTTGCAACTGTATAGATCGATCCAAGCCGTAGACCTTATCATGGCTCTCCACATAGTCAATTACAAGAAGCAAGACAGAATCTTGACCAACTTTAGAGCGAGAGAAAGAACTACCTTCTCCGTTCGTACCATACCACAAAGCTTCATACATTTTCTTAAGGTCATTCTCCTGTAATTCAGTCGATTTGGCTACAGTAGGATTGATCCATCCATGGATTTGCATGAGAGAGTAAGGTACTAAGGTTGTAGTAGCAATTGAGCCCTGTGCTTTTTGATCTGAGGAGGTGAAATGAGACGTGTTCTGATGTATACGCATATTCACACGATTTAAAGAAGGACTTAGAGCTGCAAACTGCACGGGACCAGTCAAATTGACATGTCCATTAGTACAAGACACTTTTTTGTCAGTGCCATTCTTCTCAACCATTATTTTTTTTGCATCATCATCCTTCAGTGTGGAAATTCCACCAAATAGTCTCACATCTATGAGAGTTTTCATAATCTCTTCGATGTCGGTACAATGGTTTGGATTCCACTCCGAATTCTGAGCTATCCATGAAATGACTCCTTTTGCGTCTGATTTCCCTGCGCCTGTCTTGTCGCTAACATAGATATGCTCACCTTTAATATCTTCCAGATATGAACGTATAAAACGTTTGATACGTACATCACTGACGAGAATCTTTTTGGTCTCATCATCATAGCGTTGTTCTCCGGTAAATGGATCACCATTGGGAACATTGTATGAGGTTTCATACAAGAAAAGAATTTCTGATTTCTTAATCATCTTTCAATTATTTAGTTAATCTTGTTTATCAAGTTCTGCTATTATGGTCTGCAATTGACCAATAGGCTCCTTTAAGTCCTTATTGTCATCAAAATCAGATACTAATTTTTCCAATCGCTTTTGCAAAGTTTTCTTTGGGTCTAATGTCTCAAATCTGAAATAGCCCTCTAGAAAACCAAATACGAGTGCATCTGCATCATATTCAGCAGCAGGAAGCACAGCTAACTCTGTACAGACATCTGCGCACGAAGTAGAGTAAGCTTTTTCATGCATTACCAACTTTTGGCAGATATCATTGACGAATGATATGCAATCATCCTTCGTAGGAATTCTTCTGGACAGCAATCCTACATAACTTTTCTCAAAAGGCTTTATAGCCTTTTTTAAGGGCTTGGCAATATTCCCAAGTTTTACCCCTATCTGATAGCTTTTAGAATCAATTATCTCCATATATCTATTTGATTGATTATTCTGGATTCTCAATAGAAATTCCAAATCATATTTAAGAGATCGATAAAGTCCTTTGTCTAAACGAATTGTAGCCTCAACATTCTGTATAAAAGAATGCAACAGACTTTCATCATTATAATAATTGCTTTGATAGATGGAAGCCAAGGCCCACAATATATGACTTTGATATTTCTTTGAATCGACAAACTCTATTTTATTTTTTTTCTCATCAAATTGTACCTCACCTAGTATATTCTTGAATGAACGTGATATTTCAAAAGGACTAGGATTTGTTTCATGTAATTCATCCTCCCTCTCTTTATAAATATCATGAGCAATCTGCTTGATACGCTGATTTGTATAACTCAAATTACTTTTAGTTATATTAGATAACTCTATCAGAACAGTATCTGGTTTATTACCCCCATTTTTGAGGAAAAGAAAATCAAAAGATGTGATAGCACTGCACCCCCCTAGAATAGAAGAAACAAGGTCGTCGCTGAATTCATTGCTATTGCGCAAAATACCTTCATTGCCCTCATTATCTCTAAACTCTATAAGATCTTCTGCTGTAATATTTTCTCCTCTAGGTAAAACTACTATTTTATAGTCCGTCGCAGGGATAAGATTTCCTTTTTTAGCATATTGTACTGCATAAAACAAGTCTTCTACCTCTTCTGATGTAAAAGATCGTGATTTATATCTTCCTGATAGTGAAAAACCTGGGAATTGAATGTCATTTTTCTTATCACCAGAGCACAGCGTTGGCCATAGAGTTTTCTGAAATACAAAGCCTTTTTCTGTCTGTAGAACAAACTCATTCAACATTTTTTTTGTGATTAGCTCGAATGCATCCGTGAACTCATACCATTGTTTGCCACGGTATGAGAAGTGGAAATAGAGTCTGCCTGTATTTAGTTTTAGCTTATCATCTTCATTTAATTTATTAAACTTTTCAAGTTCCTTTTTCTTTACTCTGCCCTCATTCAGCTTGCAGCATATAGCCTTTAAAACTTGATCTTTTTGATTTATAAAATTATAAAAGGATTGTTTCTTCTCTTTCCCGAACTCGAAGAACTGTATAACAGCCGGCATAAACTTCATCATTTTCTCTAAGGCAGACCTGTCACGTTCAATGCTATGACGTAAGTTAACAAGTTCTTTTGCATTATTTTGTTGACATATAGATTCAAATTCATCTTCTGCCTTATCAAAAGCATTGCCTTTGTTTTTCCCATCTAGACCGATGATGCCTAACCTATAATTGCCACCTTCAGTAATGGAAACAGTTTTTCCATTAATCGACATCTTCCCTGAAACAGAATAGTAGATGTCCCCATAAATATATTTGGTAGAGGTATCTTTATCCGATGTCTTGTATTTTAGGTAATAAAGTTTATCACGCTTTTGCTCTGATACTTTAGAAATTTTATCAAAGTCTATGTCGTAATTTTCATTTATTGGAATATCTAAACATAAGGGATAATTTCCCTTTGCATCTTTAGGACAAGGTGCAACATAACAAAAGAAATCAAGTCTTCTGCTTGAGTTTCTTAATAGTCTCCCTATCTTAAGAACTGTATCTAAACTCATCTCTTATTGTTATTATCAAGTACATTAATATATCCAAATCCCTGCGAGCATTCCTCGCCGATGCCTCCCTCGCTGGCTATGTGCATCAGCTCTTCCGGTGCGGTGAGGCGGAAGCGATAACGGTAGCCACGGATTTGGGTTTGTTGTGGAGTACCAGCCTTGATGGTGATGAGGGCGGATTTCGGTTGAGGGCTCAACAGTTCGAAACGGAAACTGGTAGTGTCACCCTCATAAGGGTGACCGTAGAGCGACTCATAACGGGAGAGAAGACCACTGAAGATTGCTTCCGCATAGTTTGGTGCTTCCGGTGAGAGGAAGACAGTCCTGCCTTCAGTGTGCTCCTTGACGCAGACGGGCGAAAGTGCTTCCCACTCCATAGTAGGCTCAGCAGGGATGGAGGGCAACAGCTCTACATTGACCACATGGAAGCCAACCCTATAGTCCTTGTTACCGAGTGTGAAGTATTGGTCGGCAAAGAGACCCTGAACGAAATGCTCAGTGCTCTTTTCCGGCAGAAAGCCGATGATCCACTCTGCCCGTTTGCCAATGAGGTTCATGCATCCGGCTTTGGTCAATATGCGATATTTATCTGGATTCAGGCGAGAATAGCAGAAGAGCTTGAAACGCTTGCCGCTTTCCAGCTTGAAGCCGTTGTCGTGCAGCCAGGAAGAATAGTCCCGGTCGCCTCTGCTGAGTATCTTGTAGATAACAGCCGACTGCTCATACTGGTAGCTGAGGGGGAGCAAATCCCCATGAGTGCGGTCTACTTCCAAAACAAGCCTGAATCTCATAATTTACGAATCGTTTCTAGTTATTAGTATATATAGCAAAGTTAGTGAGAATTATTTGAAATCGCAAACATTTCTCAGATTATTTGTTAGTTTTCATTGAAAAGTAAAAGGGGATAGTGACTTAGATGATAGCGAGGATGCAAAATACTTATGCATGGAAGTGGATAAAAAAGAAGAAAGACACTGATAAAAGTATATCCATCAAAAGTTTTAATCTAGAGAGCGCTATAAAGAATATCTGAGAATAGGAAAACAAGAAAAAGGTGGATTGAAATCAACAAAATGGTGAGATAACAAGATTAGAGCAGTTGGCGAGCATGGTTTAGTCAGTTATTTTCATCCGAAGAAAGAGTATTTCCATCGGATATTTCCGAGAAGGCTGATCATCATTATCTTCTCTGAATCGATAAAAGAACATGGGCATCGGCAACGATGTCGGACATCCCATGGGAAATATCCGGTGTGCAGATAATCTTCATGTTTCCCTTTGGTGCTCGTGTGACCCCTCGGGTCACCACTGCAAAAGATGTAAGCTTACTCACCCCCGGTCTGCGCTCCTATCGTCGCTTGACCGGGGTTAACCATGCTTCAGCCCCGTTGGGGTTGTAAATAGAGTAAAGAGTCGGCTCCATTATTTATCGGTATAGGTTGCCCACGCCTTTCCTGTCCATGATGCTCATACCTGCCATTTGGATATGCCTACACCATATTTAGAGGATTAATTGTTGCCATGGTAAAGGCGGTGCCCCAACGGGGCACACGCATGCGTAACACGCACAAGCGAGGAACGAGCGCAGTACGGGGGGTATCACACGCATCCCCTTGGCAAGGGCCAGTATGGTCTGCGATAAAATTCACCACACCGTAAGCTGTCCTGTAAGTGTTGGCGCTCAGGCTCTTGCCACATTGTTGCCGCAATAAATAATCTGTGATCCCAGGTTGCGGTTGCTCTCGTCAAACACCTCGCATTTGATATAAGGGGTCCCCGCCCAGCCTATGGCATAGTAGCTGAGGCGGTAGGCGCCTTGCTTGAGTGAGATGCTGTATCCGTCACCCGTGTGCCTTTGCTGTCCTCTTTTCTTGCTCCCGTGACGGTGATGTTGTCTCCCTCGGCGAGAAACTGGACGTCGAGTCCGGCGGAAGGGGCTGCGGCTGGCGAAGGGGGAGTGGAAGGTGGCGATCTTGTCTATTTCCATCTATAATCCTCAAAACGAAATGTTCACACAATATAAAACGAAGCGTTACTTTTGCTAAAACGAAACGTTCTTTTTCAAAGGTCTTTTACCCCTAAAAATATTACCCAAATAAGCAAAAATAATTGTCGAAATCTTTGGCTATCTCATAGAAAATTACTACCTTTGTATAGTTATATTGGAGTATTTTGCACCAATATTAAAGCCTGCCATAAAGCCAAACCTCCATTTTTCTCAAAAAAAATCGACCGGCTTCGCCGGTTCTCCATATTGTGTTGGAAGGGCGTTGGAACATCACTCCAACGCCCTTCTTCGCTTTTTCGCTTTCGCTTACGCGGCTTCGCTTAACGCTTTATACGCAGCGACGCTTTGCGCTTTGACGATTTTGCCGCGGAAGGCCAGCCGCGACCCGACGAGCGATTGCGAGTACGATGCATCGTTGACCGCACTCGAGCCCGCAACGCCGCCGCTCGCGCCTGCGTGGCTGACACCGCGATAGACCACACGGGAAACACTGGTGCTGACCCAATATGTGTCGCCGTAATATGTCGAGGACGAGCCACTGACGTTTCCCACCGGGATAACATCCATGTACTTGCCATGGGCGACGGCCTCTATCCACATACCATTATAGGTTGACCCCTTGACCATACGGAACGTGCCATCGGGCATTCTGATACGCCATTTGCCCTGATTTCCGTTATCATTAGGCAGGTCGACATTATCCATCATGTCCCATTTATGACCATAAATGTCCTCATATCCAAGGCAGCAAATGTTATTCACTTGCGTAACGCTCGCACCGCCGTATTCATCTTTACTCCTGTACCATGCGAACTGGTGGACGAGATTGTCGATGAGGCTGTTGGTGACGTTGGCATTAACGCTCTTTGCCTCCTCGTAGCCGATGG
Source organism: uncultured Prevotella sp. (assembly GCA_900546345.1). Classification (GTDB taxonomy): domain Bacteria; phylum Bacteroidota; class Bacteroidia; order Bacteroidales; family Bacteroidaceae; genus Prevotella. Next base: position 7,104 of record URCI01000019.1, read on the forward strand.
TGTCCGTCATGCCAGTATCAGCGGTTCCACCCGTCGTGCGCATGTTGGTGTGTGAACCGGCTCCGCACTGCTCCTGCGCGTTTCTGCGGCCATACTTGGCATAGAACAAATTGGCAATGCGTGAATGCATCAGTGCGTCTATCTGTTGCATGCCGCGCTGTACGCTGTAATAGTGGAAGTCCGTCCATGTCATGTTTGACGTTGTGCTGCCACCGCTTATCACGGCACGCAGCTTAGAGCCGATGGCTGTTGAACCCACCACAGCACACAAATGCTCATCGTCTGCCACCCAATCTGGTTCCATGTCCTCTATCCGGCTGCTGTTGCTAAGTACCACTTTGTCAAACTCTGCCGTGTTGAGGATGGTGAAGTGGAGTGCGGTCGCACCATCGGGGATGTCCTTGATGATATACATTCCCGGCTCGAAGTTGTTTGTGATGGTCGGCACAACCACGGAACTGAGCACCTTGCCCGTACTGTCCACAAAGACTGCTCCCACAAGGTTCGTTCCTGGTACACTGGGGAAGCGAACGCGCTTATAGCCGGAAACCACGACCTTGCAGACGCTGTATGACGAGTCGCTTGTATAGGAATTGGACAGTGTTTCCTTGTTTGCCATTATCTTGCGGCCTTTCAATATGCCACTTTCCTGCGCACCAATATCCTCCAGTGTGAGCACAGTGGCCACAGGGCGCTCCGGCTCGTGTTCCCGGTCATTGCTACTGTAACAGCTGTAATGCTTGCCGTTAAGGTAGTCGTTGATACCTTTGCACCAGAAAAAAGGCTCATACATCATCCAGTCGCCCTCGCTCCCGTCCAGCTTTGCCTCCGTACCATCCGCATACTTGCGGCTGTTCTCGTCATCAAGGGGATAGTAGGTCATTTCTCCGTCCGGATTGTTCACGGTGATGTCCTGCCCTGCCATATTGATAGTGGTTGTCGTAGGCTTTTTCGTTACCTTGGCCAATACGCGATGTCGTTGGGATAGGATCTTCAGGATGTGGCCGTTGGGCTTGTACGTGCTGCCTGAGGCGTATCCGGTTCCGTTGTCAAGGTTGGTGATATTGGCATCATCGGCCACGGAATCGTCGAACTCTATCATCGTATATTCAGGCTGCTTGATATTGAGTTCTGGGAAATGGGCGGTGTACTTGGCGTAATCTTCCTCATCCATGTAGTGCGTGAGCTGCACAGTTCCCACGAGGGCACAAGTTTCAGTGGCGTTACCGTCCGCGTCGATGCCGCCCATGGTCATGAACTTCGAGAGCCACGTACCGTCGTCCGTCTTGCTGATGCCCGTCACACGGAGCCTTGCCACGTTGATGCAGCGTACCAGCAATGTCTCCCAATTGATGTTCGGGCAACCATCAACGATGAGCGTCTTCACGTTGGCATAGCTTTCAAGGCTGAGTCCGTCGGTCGTCAGCTTGCTGAGGTATTCCAGGCGCAGCACGGTCAGCGTGCCGGGCAGCAAGGCTTCTGTCAGTGGAGAACCCTTGGCGAAGCTTACGCTCTTCACCTGCGTGCCTCGTGCATCAAGGTGTTGCAGCTTGGGCTGTGTGGTGAAGTCAAGTTCGGTCGAGGTGCTGCCGCCGGTCTTGGCCTGCTGCTGGTTGCGCAAGTTCACCGTCCTCAGCTGCTGGCAGGTGCCTATGCTCAACCACCATCCCGTACTGCCGCCCTTTTCCGACTGCATATTCAGTTCCCTCAGTGCGGTGCATTTTCCAAGGTCGAAGCCATTCTTCAGATGGTCAGCCGCACCACTCATGTCAAGCGTCCGCATACGGCTCGCGCCATATATGCGCAACGGGTCGTTCACGGTGTATGAGCCCTTTATTTCCAGCGTGGCTGTCTTGCCTGCCTCCACAATGCCCGTGTTGGCAAGGTTCGGGCTGTTGTTCGTACCATAGCCGAAGGCATACACCTCACCGGCGGTAACCCTTACTGTGTCGGCCGCGTCAGCAGCTGTCCTCGACATGTAGAGGTCGATGTTGTCAGACGTGAAGCTACTCGTCCCGTACTTGGCGTCGAGCAGTGCGTAGCGGTTGCGGATAAAGTAGGTCAGAAACGCCTTGTTGTTGCCTTGCAGGGCGTAGATGAACGGCCATTTCTTGCCGTAGGTCTCCATCATGGCAGGTTTGATATATTTCAGATAGCCGCTCTTGTTGTAGGCCCTGTCGCTCCAGTTGCCCATCTGCTCCACGGTCAGCATGGCCAGCACCCTTTCGGGTGTCATTTTGGCCCTGAAGTTGGCAGCGCAACGTCTCAGGTCGTCCTGCAGGTTGGCCAGCACAAGGTTCCACAGCCAACTTTCCCTGCCTTCGAAGGCATACTTAGATGCCTCCGCGTCATAGGTGTTGCGGTCGATGGTGTAGTCGTAGGCAAGGAAGCAGTCGTTGCGCTTGCCGTCCTGAGTGTCGCCATCATAATAGGTGATGAACCAAATCTTGCCATCCCATGTTCTGAGCAGCATATTTTTGGCGCGCTGGTCCACGCTTGCCGCATAGTCGGTATAGATGTAATAGGTGAGAAGAAAGTCTTTGTCGAAATATTGGCTCACCTCCGTGGCGAACTTCTCGCTCTTGAAGGTCGAGAGGTCGTCGGCACTCGCACCCTCCGGCACGCAGGCCCTTATCCAGCCGAACAGACGTTTCAGTGCGTTCTGCTGCGCCTCGTTCAGCCCCGCCCACTTCACGTCATCCGGCACGTTGGTCTCCAGCCCTGCATCGAAGTTAGCGATGAGGTCATCGTCGCTGCTGCTCTGGAACAGGCAGGTCTTCTCGCCGTTGTTCAGTGTCTCCAGAGTGAGCGGGCAGTCGGGCGTGAAGCCGTCGAGACCCTCCATTCCGAACAACTTGCCGCTCCTCGATTTCTCGTTGTTCAGATTGTACTGGCCATAATACGTACTTTCCCCGTCTACGGTCTCCGAGCTGAACACGTCTATCGGGAAGCCGTCGATGGCCGTGCGGATAGTCACCGCTGCCATATTTTTTCCAGCCTGTTCGTATTGGTAGCGCTGTGGCGGTGTCAGAAGGCCGAGTTCCTTCATTACCTCGTTGAACAGCTTTGCGCCGCCGGTGTTGAGGCTCATCGACGAGTCGCTGTAGTCGCTCTTGGCGCACAGCAATCCCATGGCTATGCCGCCGGGGCGGAGGGCATAGGCTTTCTTCTCCACCGGCTGACCATTGATTTCAAGACTGAGGCCGCTGCCACCCTTTGACAGGTAGATGCGGATATTCTTGCTGGGATATTTCGTTGAGCTCGTACCCTGTATGCGGATGTAGCAGTCGTGCAGCACAAAGTCATACTGCTTGCCGAAAGGACTGTAAAAGTAGATGTCGGCAAGGAAGTCGGTCTTTTTGTTGTTCGTCTCGTTCACCTCGTCAAGGCCGCCTTTCCTCACGATGCGCATCACGCCCTTGCCCTTGGCCCTGAGTTTGTCGATGTCCACGGCGCCCGTGTCGCCGATGATGTCATTCTCGCTCCACAGCTCCATCATCTCGTCGGCCGAAGTGGCGTCCACCATACGGTTCTCCAGCTCCTCATCGTCAGTCAGCGCACGGTCATAGATACGAATGTTCCTCACCTCAAGGTCTGCGGCGTCGCTGTCCAGCGTGATGCCCACGGGCGTGTCCTGCTGGAAGTAGTAGCCGCTGTCATAGATGTCGGCACCTGCGCGGTTGCCGTTCACGTAGAGCTCCATCAGCCTCCCGTCGGCACGCTTGCCGATGACGAAAGCCACCTTCAGCCACACGTCCGGGGCGAACTTTGTGCCGATCTTTATCTCGCGGCTCGCGTCCTCACCGTCCTCGTTGGTGTAGTGCAGGATGGTGCCGGTCTTGATACTCGCCTCCACGGGGGTCACGCTCAGTCCCTTGCCGCCGCTCATGCAGCTGATGACCTCAGCCGTGCGGTCGCTCACGTTGCTCACCTTGAACTCCATCTCGATGGTCTTGCCCGTGATGCCGGCATCAGTCTTGAACAGCTCACAGCCGATGACGGCCTTTGCACCGTTCGTCAGCAACAGCGTGTCGCCCGTCCAGCCGTTGCTCTGCCAGTCAAAGCCCTCGAACGACGTTCTAATGCCGTTCGACTCCCAGCGGGCGGGGTTGCTCTCTCCATTGCTACGCCCCGCCGGACTCAGCTTAACGGCCAGTCCGTAGGTGGCCTCGCCGATGTCGATGCTGCTCTCGGCCACGTCCACATAGAAGGTGTAAACAGTCTGCCCCACGGTGAAGGCCATCGTCTGCCGCCCCTTTTCCGTGAAGCGGTTCTGATAGTGCTGGGTGGTCCTTGCCACACTCACAGTCTGCACTACGCTGCCGTTGCGGCTGATGGTGAGCTCGGCAGGGGTCGCGGTGGGGTCATAGGCCACAAACGACAGAGAGCACTGCTCGTACTGACCCACGCCAATCGTGGGATGAGTATATTCCGAGGCGGTCATGATGCGTCCGTCGGCGTTGGTCATCATCAGTCCAACGAACGGGTCCTTGCCGCCGCCCTTGAGAATGTCGATGTATATGCTCTCGCTCTTCAGCGTCAGGCCGCCCCCCGCATCCATCTCAGCCACCATCTGTATGTTGTGCCGTCCGATGCTCAGTCCGCTCATGGGGATGTCGAAGCTGCCGTTTGTCGTGCCGCTCCTTGTCACGCTCTCCGAGCTGCGCTGGTTGCCGTCCACATACAGGAACACGGTCTTGGTGCCGCTGCCGCTCACGCTGTAGGGTATGCTCACTGTCTCGCTCACGCCGTAGCCGCCCTTCCCCAGGGCACTGGCGAGATTGTACGCACTCTGCAGGGACAGCGTAACCACCTTCACGCTCTCGTAGGCTTGTTTCCTTTGCGTCTTGCCGGTGTTTGGGTCTGTAGCCGTGGCTATCACATAGATGTCGCTCGTACCTAAAAGCAGGTACTTCGTCAAATCCAAGTCGTAGCTGCCCTTGCCTACGTCCTGCACGGTGTCCGAGTATGTCGTAGTGGCTCCGCGCTTGATAATCACCTGTATCGTTGCCTTCTGTCCCGTGCTGTCTCCACCCGTGTTCTGATGGTCATAAGTGTAGGTGAGCTTTACGCTGCCGCCCTCCTTCACGGTGGCATGATCCACGGCTGCGCTGAGCACTATCTTTGTCGTGCTGCTCTCACCGCCTCCGCCGCCACTGCCTGCCGGGATGTCCGCACTGGCTATCTCCGCACCGCTCTTGTTGGTCAGCGCCAGCCGCACGCTGCTCTGGTCGTCGCTCACCTCTGCCGTCATGCCGAACACGGTAGAGGCTTCCACCTCGGCCATCTTCGCTGCCACGGCCTTGTTCTGCACTGGGTTCGTGCTGCTGGTATCAAGGCTCTCGTCCACCTCCACCTTGTCAATGCTCATGCTCACGTTGCCGTCTGCGTCCGGGGTCTGACGCTGGCCGTTCACCGTTACGCTCTTCACAGTGCCGTCACCGCCGAAGTCCGTCCAGGCAGTGGGCTGCTCCCAAGTCTCCAGGCTCGTCCCCACAAACTGTTTGGTTTCCCATTTGCCCTGTGCCGTCTCGTAGGTCACGCACAGGCCTTTCCTTCGTTGCTTCTCCTCCACGGCGGCTATGGCCGTCTGCAGTGTATAGTAGCCGGTGGCAAGCGGTGCCTCGGTGGTCACGTTGTAGATGTTGCCGCCACCCGAACCGCTGCTCTCCACCAAGTCGCCGCCACTATATACGTAGAGCGACTCCCCGCAGGCATACACTTTGTCATGCTTCACGGTCTGACCATCGAGGAAGAGGTCCATCGATCGGCCTCCGTCGGCAGACCAGGAGGTGTAGTATTTCCTGTCTTTCGACCGCAGCAGGAAGGTCTTCTTCTCCACCGACCATACCACCAGGTCCATGGCAGAGGCTATCAGGCTCGTCTGCTCCGTGGTGAAGCCCGTTGTCTCGTCAACAGCTGCAAACCGTGCCGTAGCACCGTCAAGGCCCAGCTTCGCCGAGTGCTCATACTTGGTCGCCACGGTGTTGGCCGCACTCACGGCATCTGTGGCCTTGCTGGCAGCTTCCGTGGCCGTGGCTGCGGCTTTCTCCGCCTGTTCGCCCTTGGTCTCTGCGTTCGTGGCTGCCTCGCTGGCCTTTGCGGCGGCTTCGTTTGCCGTGGCTGCTGCGCTGTTGGCTGTGGCTGCTGCATCCTGTGCAGGTTTGGACAGAAGGTTCAGCGGCGCCGCCACCAGTTCTTCGCCACGCACGGCGGGGAGGCTCTTCACTCCGTCGAGGCTGGTCACCACCTCAAGGTTGTCAACACTCTGCGACTCCGCCTTCATGGCGTTCAGCAGTTCCTGTTTCTCTTCGTTTGTCATATCTGTTTGGATTTTATTTATCATTATTGAGTATCATGCATGGCTATCCAAAAGTCAACATTACCTTTGATGGAACCGTCAGCATATGAACCTACATAGATGTAGGTATCTCTGCTTTGGGTTCCGTTCAATGAACAGAAATAGTTCTCATTTCTGTTTGCGTCAATTATCTTACATCCATGATAATCTGAGGCATTTCCCGTTACGAACACATTCTTTTTCGTACCGTTTATTATGGTGATGGTGTATCCTCTTGGCAGTTGTATGGTTTTGTCTTTATAGGTCTGCGTACTGGAGGGCAGCAATATCCATGACTCTTGCTCGTTTGCGTTTTTATCCATTGCGGGAAACTCTATATAGCACATTCCATAGTCGTTAAACGGATCGATTTTATATACATACTTCCCTGTAGAACCTGTATTGGCGACGGTCTCCGTAGTCGTACCGAATGAGGGGGAAAACATCGGAGTGATGTTGTGAAAAGGGAACCATACTGGCTTATAGTTCGGACTTTCACCGTAAATTCCTGCTATTGTGCTAAGCTTTCCAGCCATTGATTGAGAAGAAGGCATGGTCAATCTAAGGCCACCAAAGCCAAATCTCAATAACAATTCATTTTCATTGAGCCATAGAAGCTTGTTTGCTCCAGGGTGGCTATACAGGCCATCCTTACCAAGTAACGTTTGTACAACGTCACTCGTCTGAATTCTTGCGGATACCATAAGATTGACAGACGAACTGGATGGAGTACTCGATATTCCGCTTATTGTATATCGCACATAATAGGTTCCCTGTTCTTTTATAGTATGTTTGAATCCCGTTGATGCTGAATACGTACCATAGCTCTTGTTCACAATCGGTACGTTTTTGGTCGCTACGACTGTTGAACCATTCAGAATCTCTATTTTCAATTGGGCCGAGGGCGTTGATGGAAAGTCCTTATTATTATCGCTTCCATAAGTAAAGATGGTAACGTTGTCAATCTCTATGGTTTTACCTGCTTGCAGTGTACCAATCGACGGTGTAGTAACTGTATTGTTGAATGATTTGGTTGAAGAGGTAGAACTTGCAGAGATAAACGTATACGTATCATTGGCCATCTGGGCAATGTCTCCAATAGAATCCGATTGTATGTTCACACGTACAATATCATTCTCATCAAAGACTTTCAATCCATCGTTATTCTTATCATACAGATTTATATCTCCACTGAATTTTCCGCCAACGGCCTCCATGCTGCCGCCTTCTAATATCTTGAATCCCTTGTTCGCCGTGACAAGGCCTTCCAAGTTTATCTGGTCGGCACTAACATGCACACCGCTCTCCAGCTTGCCGTCTTTGTCCTTGGTCACGAATGCGGCTATATCGGCCTGCTTAACGATATTGCCGTCATTATCTACCGCGGAGGCAAACATTCCCGCAAAGGCTGTAACATCCATTTTCTGGTCGAGCAGCGTCTTCAGGCCACTGATGTCTGTAGTGTAGGTTGACTGCCATGCAGCCCAGTCCGTGGTCGTCACAAGGCCGGCCACGTTTTTCAGACTTCCGTCATCGTTGAACCGCTTGCTCGTCAGTTCGTTGTATTTTGCCGTCGTGATAATCTCGCTCTCCTCCAGCACCCTGCCGTCCTTGTCAAAGTTCTGGGCCGCTATCTTCACTATCTTCTCGCTCTGCTCCAGCAGCGTGCGGTATTTGTACGCAAGGCTCTCCACCTTGTCTGTGCTCAGCACGAGCATGTATAGGCATATCTCGCCCGTGAAGCTCAGTTTGAAGTCGCCCGTGCCGTTCCACAGGCCGTTGCACGTGTATTGCTTGTAGCTGTCCGTCTCACCGAGGTCTTCTTCCACGAGGAAGGAGTTGAAGGCTTCGAAGCCCGTTTTGTCAACGTTCTCAAACTCCACTCTCAGCTTGCCGGCCTTGCGGCATTTGTAGAAGAAGCTCAGGTAAACGGCCACAGGCTGCTTCTCTCCGTTGGTGTTCACCGTAAAGGTGGGGATGGACCGCAGGTTCTCTTTCTTCTGGCTGATATACTTGTTGCGTATCACCACCACCGTCCTGCCCTCATCCTTGGCCACGCTTGCACAGTCGCCTTTTTTCGACAGCACGTTGCCGTTGGCCCACACCCAACGGTTGCCCACGAGGAAGAACACGGCCTCGTTCTCTGTCTCCCATTTCGACATGCCCTCGGCAAAGGCGGCATTGCTCAGGTAGCCTCTCTCGCCAGTAAAGTCGTCGCGGATGCCCGTCAGCTCGCTCTCCACCTTGCCCTCCATGATCTCGAAGCGGGTCTTCACGTCCTCCCCCGTCGAGAGCAGGAACGTGCCTTTCAGGTAGGCGTTGTCTGAGTACAGGCCGTTGCCCTTGGGTTGCCTGTCTGCAGGGAAGGCATCATCGTTGATGCCGTCGAGATTGCCCAAGCGGGCACGCAACGCCCCGGCGAAGCTCTTGCCGCTCACGCCGTCCAGCACGTCCACCCTCGGCTGGCCGTCCTCAGTGGCCGAGATGAGGATGAGGTTCTGCCGCTTCCTGTCTGTGGTGTTGCCCATCAGCACCACCTCATCGCTCGCCTCCGGAAGAGCCTCTGAAAACTCCGTCTTGGACACCTTCACATAGTCCTTGCCGGTCTCCGCCACCTCCACCCAGTAGCTCTTGATGGCGTTGCCCGTAAAGGTCTGGCAGCGCATTAGGTCGTGGGCCACAAAGGCGTTGTCCTCCTCAAAGCTGATGGTGTAGTAGTCACCGGCCTCTTCCACGCTCTTCACCTTGCCGTTGGCCGCGCTCACGCATATCATGCCGCCCACCGACCGCACCTTCTGTATCAGCAGTTCCAGCACTGTCATCGTCTGGCGCACGGTCAGGCGGTCAAGGCAAAGGTAGGTCGTGCCGTCCTCGCTTTTCCACAGCTTGAAGCCCTCGCCAAGCAGCCCGTCAACGAATCTTCCGGCACTGCGCACCACGTCGGTCTCAACGGATGCGAAAGCCACGTTATCGCCCCTGCGCACACTTTGGTCCAGATAGTCGTCAAACTGGTGGTTGTCCCATTTGTCCGCGTCATCGGCTGTCAGCGCGTGGTCGGCTTCCTTGGCATGGTCGGCTTCCTTGGCGTGTGCGGCCTCCTTGCTCTCGCCGGCTTGCTCAGCCTCCTTGGCTTTGTCGGCAGTCTTGGCGTGCCCAGCTTCCTTGGCCGTCTCTGCCATGTCGGCTTTTGCGGCGTGCGCGGCCTCTTTCACGGCCATGCTGCCATAGGCCGTACTGCCCGTGTTCACGGCGCTCGTACTGCCCTCGTTCTTGGGTTTGCTGATGATCTTGACGTCTATCATTGTTCTATCTCCTTTAAGTTCATTTCTGCCGAGCCCTCGTTGATGCTGCGGCTGATGCCCTGTACAAAGAATGTCCTCCCCATCGCCGGATGGCGGTAGTGCAGCAGCGGGTTCACAAGTCCTTCCCCGGCTTTGTCCCTCAGTTTCTGCGTCATCGTTATCCGGGGAGCATGGTATTCCTGATAGTAGCTGTCCACATACAGCTGCTCCGGCTTCGCGCTCAGTTCTCGGGCGTAGTCGTATATCTGCAGCACGCCGCCGCCCGTCTGCGTGTTCACGGGTGTGCTCATTTTCACGCTGTCTGTCACGCCAAGTTCATGGCTCTCTGCTGAGGTAAGAGCCGAGCTGATCTTGAAGCTGATGTCGTCCTTGCGGTTCACAAATGTTTCTTTCGTGTCGCTCAGATACACGATGTCCTTGTCGCCTGTGTTGTTCACAAGGCCATTGTCACTGTATATCTTCATCTCGAACGACTCGATAATGATGCTGCTCACGTGAGGAAGCAGGGCCACCGTGCTGCTGCCCCATTTCGTATGGCGGAAAAATGTGGGATGGCGGCGCGTAACCACGTCCCACGTCACGTTCACGGGGCCAAGGATGACAAACTTCACCGCGCCGCTCACCTTGTCTTTCTTTCTGATGGGTATTGCTGTCCCTTCTGCGTCAATGCCCATCTTGTAGTCGATGTTGTTCTGCAGATCAAATTTAGTACCGATGAGCTTGTCGCCTATCTTCGGGTCAAAGCCGATGGTGAAGCTCTGCTGGTAGTATTCGTCGTCGCTCGCGCATTGGCTCCGCTGCTTGTAGGTCCGCCACTCAAAGTCCGATGGCGTGCCCGTAGAGCCGGTCTCCACCACGCATTTGTCACCGATGATGAGCATGCACGCCACCACGCCCACCTTCGATATTTGGTCCGAGCTGTCGCCGATGGAGCTGTATTTGAACTCATACTCCTCCGGACCTTTCTCCGTTAGGGGAACGAGGCCTCGCGTCCGATCCGCGTCCCACTCCGGCTCCGTGCCGGGCGTCGCCGCCTTCCACCACTTCTGGGTGTAGTAACGGCCGTCGCCGTTGTCACGGCTCGGCACAGTGCGGTGCCACCATTGACGGATGCCGCCGCCAAAGATAGGATTCGGAACCACTCCTGCAGACGGCGTATAGTTGTATATAGCCTTGTAGGTGTCCGTCAGGGCCATTATGGGGTTCAGCGCTATGCTCCCGCTTAGAACGATGTAGTTGTTCGTCTCATCGTCGTTGGGCGAGAACACCCCGCCCGTCGTGTTGCCGTTGTATTCCGCTAAGGGGATGGAGGCTTTCAGAGTGGTCTCGTTAGGGTAGGCCTTGCTCTCGTCCTTATCCTCTCCGTTGCCGTTCACGCTGATGAAGAGGCAGTTCGTCATCTCCACCTTCGACACGGGCGAGTTGTCTTTGCCGTCGGTCTTTCGCTCCACCTTGCCAAAGGCGATGATGACCGCGCCCGGCTGTTGGGCCAGCACGTTGGGCAGACGCTCCTGGTTCGAATTCCCCTCGCCGTAGGTGGCCATCAGGCTGCCCTTGCCCTTGTCTGGAAAGGTCCACTCCGCATTGTCCATCACCTGCATGTACCAGTCCGTGATACGCCCACCGTCAAAGTCGGTCTCCCGCCCGTGCGTCATCGCGTCAAAGGCTTCGATGGCCTTCACCCCCTCGCCGTCACTGCTGTATTCAGTCAGGTATTTCTGTTTGTTCGAGAAAGGACTGGACACGAGGTCGTTGTCCAGCGGGCTCTTGATCACGCTCTCTACGCTCTTCACGTCACATGTCAGCAGCAACTGGCTGTATATCTCGCCCACGCTGATGCTTGTCTCCGTTCCCACCACATTCTGCGTCGTGATGTCTGTCGTGCTGCGGGCCGTCGTCAGACGTCCACCGGTCAGCAGGTCGCGCCAGTAGATGTCCTTGTCGCCCTTCACTGTCTCCCATGAGAAGATGTAGAAATCCAGTCCGTCCTGCATGATGTGCAGGTTCAGATACTTCAGCAGCTCCTCCAGCACGTCGTCCTGTTGCCACACGTCGTCCTCCTCGTCGCCAAGAAACAGCAGCTCATTGATGGTCAGCTGACCGAAGATGGCGTGGCGGTTGGCACTCTGTGCGTCCACGGCCTTGCTCCCGTCATACCAGTAGTGAGTCGTCTGTCCGCCCTTGATGTCCAGGATCTCGGCCACGCCCCCTAACATCTCTTTCATCAGGCTCAGGAAGGTGCGCTGTGAGGCCTGTCCCTTCACCACGCTGTAGAGCACGCCCAACGAGCCCACATTGCGGTATTTCGCATATTGCAGGGCCGTCAGCGCGTCTATGCAGCTCAGCTCTATCTCGTCCAGCTCCTCGTTGTAGTCCTGCGAGTAGGTCTGAGGCTCCACATAGCCCGCGAAGAGGCAAACGCCCTCGCGGTAGATGTTCACCACTGCGTCCTTGCACGACGAGCAGAAGAAGTCCTGCACGAAGTTCCGGGTCAGCAAACGCACCGTGGCCTGCTGGCACAGCAGGTGGTCAAACGTGTCGTTCACCTCGCTCGTTGTCTCCACGGGGTCATCGCTGAAGTACAGCCCGCTCTTACCGTCGCCTATCTCCAGTTCCTCGCCGCGGTCGCCGTGTGTCAGTATCAGCACCTCTATGCGGTCGTTCAGCTCGTTGTAGAATTGTCCGTGTATGTACATCCTCTATAGTTTTATGTTCGTTCGCTTGCGGTTGATGCGCGTCTCGTTGGCAATGGCCATCACGATGTCACGCCCTCTCACTCTCCCCTTCATCCGCACGCCGGCCACCGCGCCGCTGTCGCCTATCAGCGACTTCAGCTTGTCCAGTGGGGCCACGACCTCAGGGTTCGACTTTGCGCCGGCATATTCGCCCATCAGCGCGAGGGTCGGGCCGTACAGCAGTCCGCCGTTGGCAAAGGGAGTAACGGCCACAGACCCCACGATGCCCTGCATCATGCCGATGAAACCCGCGGCGATGCCCGCACCGGTAAAGGGGATGTAGGCATGGGCGGCCATGAACTCCGACGCGGCCAGCTCTCTGTAGGCCATCGCCTCGACCTTGGCCGCAACGGTCGAAACGGTGGCCGCCGCGGCTTCCTCCGGGGCGGAGGCTATCTTCGCGGCTGCGGCTGTCGTCGTCGCCACGCCGCTGGCGGTTGTCGCTGCGTTGCTGGCCGTGGTCACGGCGGTCAGGGCTTCCACGATGCTTATTACCGTCCTGACGCCCTGGTATATCTGTATCGCCGAGTCCACCACGCCTGTGATGGTGGCCCACGCGCCGCGGTTCTCCTGCAAGGTCTCGGTCAGTGAGCTGATGCCGCCGCCGATGCCCTTGATGCTGCTCCACGACTTCTCCACCGTCACGTCGCTCTTCCGCAAGATCTTCTCGTAGTCCTCATAGCTGGCCACAAGTTTCTTCATCTCCTTGCGCTGGCTCGCGCTCATCGGGTTCTTTGTGTCCGAGAGCATGTTCTGCAGCTCCTTGATGCGTTTGCGCAGACCGTCCATGCCGATGGCCTTCAGCTCCACTTTCAGCTCGGCTTTTCCCAGTCCGCCTAAGCGGTCTGTTTCCTGCTCCATCTCCGGCAGACGGGCAAGCTGTTTCAGGCTGTCGCGCTTCTTCTCAAGGGCGCCGATGGTGCGGGCTATGTCAGAAATCTCAGCCGCACTCGCTTTCTTCTGCTTGCCCTCATAGTAGCTGATGGCCTTGTCGAGGCTGTCGATGGTGTCCAGGCGCGAGATGTCATCGGGCTTCTTCAGCTCCTCCAAGGTCTCGTCCCATTTGTCGCGCAGGGCGTTCAGGGCGTTGATCTGTTTCTGTATCTCTGTGCGCTCGTTCGCGGTGGCTGTCTTCAGCAGGTCATTGTAGTATTGCAGCTCGCTCTCAAGCTGGCGGTAGGTCGTTATCTTGTCTATGCCGACATCAACATGCGCATTGCGTTCAAACGCTGTTTTAAGGTCGTTCAAACGCCTTATCTCTTGGTCTATTCCTCTCAGCTCCGAGGCGCTTGCCCTGTTCCTGAGATCTTGTTGGTAGGCTATGGCCTTGTCTATGTCACCAAGAGTGTTCAGCTCCTTCGGGTTGCCCACGGCATCCTGAAGGCGGGTGATGGCGTCCTGCTGGGCCTGCAGCTGCTTGATTTTCTCGGCATACAGCTGGATGGTGGCGGTCTCCGTGCCCTTCGTGGTCTCCAGTTTGTTCTGGTAGTACTGTATGTTGTTGCCCAGCTCCTTATAGCTCGACGCGTTGGCGATGAGCTTGGTGCCGCTGTATTTGTCCGTCTCCGTGTGGGTGGATGTGGTGCCGCTCTTTCCGCTCTTCCCGCTGCCCGATGAGCTGCTTGGGTCGGGGGCGTTCTTTTTCTGGTTCTTCTTCAGCGCGGCCTGGGCGTTCTTCGTCTTGGCCAGAGTGTTGGCGTTGGTGGCCTTGGTGTTGCGCTCTATGTCGGCGGTCTGCCTGGCCGTGCCCTCGTCCTTGATGCCGAAGAACTCCTTCACCCATTCCCAGGCTTTCTTGATCACCTCAGAGGCTTTCTCAAAGGCTTTGACCAGATAGTCCCACACCGCGCTCGCCACGTCCTTTACCGCAGCCCACACTTTGTCGCAGATGTTGCGGAAGGTCTCGCAGTTGTTGTAAGCCTCTATCAGGATGGCCACCAGTCCGGCTATCGCCATGATGACGATGCTGATGGGGTTGGCGCTCAGCACGAAGTTCAGGGCCACCTGCGCCACCTTCCATGCGTTCGAGGCGATTGCCACTATCTTCGACGCCGCTGCCTGGGCCAGTGTGGCAATCCTCACGGCCTTCAAGCCGGTCACCACGGTCATCAGCCCCGTACGAAGCTGCGTCAGGCTGGTGATGGCAAGGCCCGTGTTGGCCAGCAGCTCTATATACGGGGCGGAGGTGCTGGCCATCGAGCCCGCCCAGTCCAGCATCGACTGCACCTGGTTCTTCAGCATCTGGCCTACGGCCTCGCCTGTGCTCGACATGTTGTTGAAGGCGTCGTTTATCGTTCCGGCACTGTCGGCCATGGCGCCAATGTTCTCAGCGAACTTGTCTTTCTGCTCACCTGTTAGTGAGCCCAACAGACGAAGGGCTTCCGCGCTGCCGAACAGCTGACCGTAGATGGTCTGCTTCAGCTGCCCGGTCTTGGCCGAATATTCTGTGATGCTCTTGTCAAGGCCAAGCAGGAAGTTCTGCAGGCCTCCTGCGGCCTGCACGCTGGCGGCGTTGAAGCCGATGCCCATCTCGTTGGCGGCTTTCGTGGCCTCCGAGCTTGGCTTGATGAGCGAGTTTAGCACGGCCGAAAGCTGTGTGGCCACCTCCGAGGTGTTACCTGTCACGCCCGTCGTCGTGGCAAACACGGCCATCAGCTCGTCCATCGATACGCCAAGTTGTGACGCGCTGCCACTCACCATGGGCAACGCCTGCCCAAGCTGCTCGAAGCTCGTCACGCCGTTCTTCGCCGTCATCTGTATCTTGTCTTGGATGGCACCGGCCTGGTCCCAGCTCAGGCCGTAGTTCTTGATCAGCGTTGAGGTCACCGTCACCGTCTGCCCGAGGTCTGCCAGACCGCCCACAGCCGCCTTGCTCGACTGCTCCAAGAAGCTCATCCAGTTTTCTTCCGGCACACCGTTGGAGATGGTCTGGTACAGGCCGTTGGCCAGTTCCTCACGGGCCAGGGGGATGTTGGCGCTCAGCTCCTTCACTTTGTCGGTCAGACCCTCAAAGTCGGCCTCGCCCTTGCCGGCCATGGTGTTCACGGCACGCATCGACTTCTCGAAGCTGTCAGACGGAGCCACGATGTCGCCAACGATACCTTTCAGCGTGGTCAGCGAACTGGTGATGCCGTCAAACACCATGCTCTTGGCGGCCATCGCCTTCAGGCGCTCGCCTGTCCGGCTGGCATTCTCGCCCACTTGGGCGATGATGTCGTCAAGCCCAGTAGCCTCTACTGTCAGGTCGTGAAGCACATTGCTGCCCTCACCCTTTATCTTGATATGGAATTCTACTGTATTCGACATATTCTTTTGCGTTGCTTATTTCAGTCCGTTGCGCCGCTTGGCCTCGGCATAGCGCCGGGCCGTCTCTGCACTGTCGGGTTTCGCCGTGCGCTCGTCCTTGCCTTCCTCATCCCAGGGCAGAGGCAACAGCTCGTGGGCGCTCAGGGCGCGTTTGCTATAGGGCTGCACATACACAAGGGCAAGGGTCCGCGTACGCTCCCATGAGCCGCGCTCCATACGCTCCTGCTGTTCGTGCCACTGATGCCACACAGCGTAAAACTCAGACGGGGTGCAGCGTTCAAAGTCGTCACGGCTCATCCCGATGCACCCCATCCCTATGCCCGCAAGCTCTTCTATGCTTGCTTCGGAAGAGCTGGCGCTGATGTTTTTTTTTCGCCGCTCTCGCCCGACGACGCGTAGAAGGCTTTCACGCTGTCAGGCTCTAAATGGTCGGCAAAGGTCTCAAGGTCCATGTCGAAGGACACGCCGTCGGCATTGCACGCGCTCTTCACGCAGCAGTAGATGAACAGCACCAGCTCGCCAATGTCGCCCTGGTCCATCTTGCTTACGTCCTTGCCGCTCTCATGCTTGAAGCGCGTCATCGCGCCCATCGTCACACGGCACGGATATTCCTTGCCGCCTATCGTCAGCTTCAAAAGTTTCTTCGTTTCCATTGCTCATGCGTTGATGTTAAGAACCCGTTCCTGATGCTGCCGCCTCTGTCAGGCCGCTGCCTTGTGCCGTCACGGGGCCGCTGTTCTGCAGCGTGATGCTGTACTTGGCGTCGTCCCCGGCCTGGGCGTCAAGGTCAAGGGCGGTGATGATATACTTGCCGGTGTAGCCGCCGGCGGTCTTGCCTGTACGCTTGTCACCGTCGCGCAGGTTGTAGGCTGCGTCGATGGGATCGCCCTTCAGCATGGCTGCCTTCAGTTGGTCGTAGGTCGGAACCTCGTCAGTCCCGTTCGTCAGCACGACACCGTCCGCAGTAATCTGCTCCGAGAACGACTTCACGTATTGTTCTTTCCACTTGCCCGAACTGGCCTCCTTGGTCTTGCGCTCGCCGGTCTCGGCAGAAGTGCTCACCTTGCAGCCTGTCGAGAAACCAAGGGCGTGACCCATCGATGAGAGGATGAGGTCGGTACCGTCTAATACTTTGTAGTCCATTTTCTTGTTGTTAAAAAGGTTGTTATTCCGCCGAGCAACAGCCCGGCTATGAATGTCGCTAATAGTTCCACCCAGACACGGGGAGAGGTCTTTTCCTCCTTCTCCTTCGTGCTCACGGTGGCAGTCAGATGGGTGTTCGCCACCGAGAGGCGCTCGTTCTCCTGCTCATAGTAGGCGCACAGGCGTTCCAGGCTGTCACACCCAGTCTCCACATACACCGTCATGCCGCTCGGTTCTGTAGGCTGATTTGCAGCGGCCACTTTCCCCGTCCGCCTCACCGTGACGCTCGCATGGGCCCTGCCGCTGCGCGCTGTGTAGCTCGCACCCGCTGGCAGCATCAGCAGGCTGTCAAGGGGTATGCGCAGCCGAGTGCTGTCCGCCTTCACGGCTTCCTTCACCATCACCCGGCGCACAACCTGGCTCCTTGCGCTGCTGTCGCTTGCGCTTGCCACGGCCGTCGCCCTCTCCCTCGTCACCGTCTTCGCTGAGCGACAGCTCGCCGCTGACAGGGCAAGAGCCAGCATGAGGACATAGCTGGATAGCCTCAATGGCACGCGAAAGGCGGTTGAGAGCCCTCCGCGTAAGGTTGTTTTCCGAGACAAGCTTCTCGGTGAGCTTCGTTGAGTCGTCATATTTTCGTTGGGTTTCTACAAGCAGTGCCGAGATGTCTTCGTACATGGCCTTGTATGTGTCGTGTACGCTCTTGGCCTGCTTGGCATTGTTCGCTTTCCGGTTGGCCACCCAAGCGATGGCGGCGCCTATGCCGCCCGAGGGTATCGCCCACTGGAGTATCTGCATAATCGTGTCCATAGCTTGGGTCGCTTTCCGTGTTGTCCTGAATATTGCTTTTTACCTTGATTATTGTCTGATGCCGATTTCCCGCAGCCAGGCCGGCACGTCGAAGCTCGGACAGGCCTTGCCGGGGTTCAGCTCGTGGTGACCAACGATGCGTATCCACGGGAAACGCTCATGGAAGTCGCGCACGTAGCGTTTCAGGGCTTCCTTCTGGGCGGCTGTCCGCGTGTCCTTGGGCTTGCCGCTCTTGTCGCAGCCGCCGGCATACACGATGTGGCGGCTCACGCTGTTATAGCCCGACGCACCGTTCGTCACCTCCCAGTCGTCCACGTTGGCGTCCTCGTTGTTCTTCACCAGGCGCTCCACGCTGCCGTCGAGGTGGATGAGGTCGGTATAGCCCACCTGCTTCCAACCACGACCGCCTTTGCTCACGGGGTCACAGTGCCAGTGGCGGATGTCGGCCGAGCTCACCTCACGCCCCTCAGGGGTCGCCGTGCAGTGGATAACGAGATATTTCATCGGCCTGCTCATCACGCGGTCTCCTTATAGCCACTCACCATCACCACACCAGCATCAGCCTTCTTGGGCATGCACAGGTAATAGTGGCGGAAGTTGATGAGCGAGCGTTGGTTCTGAGGGTCGGTCGATGCCTCACTGTAGTACATCTTCGTAGAGCCCGTAGCCTTGAACACGCGCTGCGTGTAGAAAGCGAAGGAGCAGGCAAACTCGCCCTTGATGCCGGCCTCGCCCAACTTCTTCTTCACCCCTGCAGTAGTGTACACAGGGTTGTTGGCATACTCGTAGATGTCGAAACCGTACAGGTTGCCCACCTTGCCGGTGTTGCGGTCGATGTTGTACTGGCGCTCAAAGCTCTGGTTCGTCATCAACAGATCGTTCACGTGGTCGGGACAAAGCACCAGGCGGCGGTTGCCGGCAGGTACTTTCAGCTTGTCAAGCGCACGCTTCATATTCACCAGGTCGTCAACGCACAGTCTCAGGCGGCCCGTTGAAGCCTCACGATCGCCCGTCGTGGTCAGGACGGGGGTGGTCGCTGTGTTGCTGTTCGCACAGAGAGCATGGGCTGACTTGGCAAACTTTGAGTCGTTGATGGCGTTGGCATGGGCCTCCTTCACGCGGCTCATCTTGTCATAGCTCAGAGCGTAGAGCTCGTCGTCCGTGATGGGGGTCACCTTCGTCTGGAACTTGTCAAGGCCGATAGCGATGTCGCCGTCCGGCAATTCTTGGATGGGGATGGGGTAGGTCTTGTTGTTCACAAGCACGTCGGGTTCGATGCCTACGTCCACAAGGTGAATCACGTCGTTCTGCACAAGGGAGCTCTGGTCGGGAATGCCGTCAAGCCAGCTGCCCTCAAGGCCGCTGCGAAGGCTCTTCACAAGCTCGCCCGTCCATACCTCTGTCAGCACACCGGCCTGCAAAGCGCCTTTCGGGGCAAACTGGCCGAGGATGGCAGCTGCTACATTGGCCAGCACTGCGCCAAGCAAGGGATTGATACCAAGCACGAGGGCCACCGTGATGCCCATCACGCTGTTGAACAGCAGGGCCGTCATTGCTTTCAAGATTGTTTTCTTTCTCATCTTTTTGTCGTTTATTGTGTTCTACTTATTATTCGGGCAGATCCATGCCGTACTCGGCCTTGTAAAGACGGGCATATTCCTTGGGGTTCTGCTCACGGAGGGTCAGTATCTCCGCCGAGGGAACCTCGCTCAGCTTGGTGTACTTCACGTCCTCGTCGCTCTTCGCGCGGCCACCATTCAGAATGGCCGTCAGCTTCGCCTGGGGATGCATGGCCTTCAGCACTTTCTCCAGCTCTTCGTAGCCTACTTTCTTGCCCAGGTTGATAAACTCTTCCTTGTTGCTCTCGCCAAGGCGTTTCTCGCCGATGGCGCGCTCCACAAGGCCCGTGATGCGGGCGCTTTCCAGCTGGGCTTTCTCCAGCTCCAGCTTGCTCTTTTCTGCCTCCGCGCTTTTCAGGGCGGTCAGCTTGGCGGTAATCTCTGCCTCTGTAGCCGTTTCCGGCAGCCCCAACTGTAGGGCGATGGTCTTGTTTTCCATTTCTTCTCTTTTTTGATGGTTATTGTTATTGTTCAGTAATGGCAGAGGACACTTGCCGTCCCTGCCAAGGGTTATCTGCTTGCCGTCTTTCTTCAGCACGATGGCATCGTCGTTCGCGCCTATATCCACTACGCTCACTTCAAACAGCTTGCTCTTCGTGATCGTCGGGCTTGTCTGGCCTGCCACAAGGTATTGTCCGTCCTCGCTCATCTCTATGATGTCAAGGCCCGCACTTACCATCTTCAGACTGCCAAACTCAAACTGTTTCTTGCAGCGCTTGCTCAGCTCTGTGGCCTCGTCAAACATCAGCTCGCCCGTCACCTCGCCGTCTTTCACTTCAAGGTCTTTCACGTAGCCTATCACGTTTCCGCGTTCGTGCATATACAGCAGCACGGGGTTGCGCTCATACTGCTTCGTGTCCATGCCTGAGGTCAGCACCCGGGTGCCGTAGCTGTTCAGACTGTCATTCGATATTCTTACTCGTTTTGCCATTTCGTCTTCTGCGCTTAGTGCGCGTTTCCGGTTGCAATATTACGCCTTAATTCGCTCACCGCCAAAAAAGTATGAAATGGTTGCATACATCTATGAAACCATTGCACACTTTTTTTGTGGTACCGATTTATTAGGCCAATTTTGCACCGTAATCATCAATTTTTCATCATGACAAAAGAACAGACAGAAAAGAAAAAGAGCCTCGCACGTACACTCTACATGTCGGGAATGGACCAGGCGGAGATTGCCGATAAGGTAGAGGTATCGCGAGTAACTATATCCAAATGGTGTGCAGCCGGTGGATGGAAGGAGGCAAGGGCGGCTAAGAGTGTCACACGACCAGAACTCGTCAACAAACTCCTCCTCACCATCGACACGCTTATCACGCAAGTCAACTCGTCGAAAGACCCGGACCTCATTGCAGGGCTTGGCGACAAGCTGGCAAAGCTATCCGCCGTTATCGAAAAACTCGACAAGAAGGCGAATGTCGTCGACACCATCGAGGTTTTCATGGCTTTCTCCAAATGGCTCGAATATCGCTCACAAACCGACCCGGCAGTAACACCGGAGCTCATGAAGGTCATCAACAAGTATCAGGATATGTATATCACCGAACAGATGGGCATTAAGTAGCATTCAACCGTTGGGTTCCGTACGCTGCTGCTCGGCAGCAGCCATCATAACTCTTCATCATGGCAACAGTAGCAGAGAAAAAACAAGCTTACGACCTCTGGCGCGAACGATGCAAGCAGGTGCAGGCCATTACCGACACCGCGCTCCTCAAGAAGGAAACCGATGCCGAGAGAGAGCAGCGTAAAAACAGGCTCCTCGCCAACTATGCTGCTTTCTGCGAGTATTACTTTCCGCACTTCCTGCAGCTGCGCGACAAAACCACAGGCGAGGTCATACGCACTATCCACAACGCGCCCTTCCACAACGAGGCGGCACGAAAGGTCAAGGCAACGCCAAACCTCAAGGCGGTCTTCATGTGGCCGAGAGGTCACGCCAAGTCCACCCACTTCGACATCTTCATGCCGCTTTGGCTCATGTTCCAGCCCAAGAGGCTCATCAATTTCATGGTCATCGTCGGTAAGTCCGAGGATGCGGCAGACCGACTCCTCGGTGACATTCAGGCTGAGCTGCAGTTCAACCAGCGCATCATTGCCGACTTCGGTCTTCAGCAGTCTGACGGCGACTGGCAGGAGGGGGAGTTCAAGACAAAAGGCGGGGTCAAGTTCCTCGCTTGTGGGCGTGGGCAGTCGCCGCGTGGACTACGTGACCGGGAGGCTCGACCCGACTACATCGTCATCGACGACCTCGACGACGACGAACTCTGCCGAAACGAGAAGCGCGTACACGACCTCACAGACTGGGTGAAGGAGGCGCTCTTCGGCTCACTCGACGTGGGACGCGGACGGTTCATCATGGTCGGAAACCTTATCTTCAAGACGTCCGTCCTCTATAACATCGCTCACACACACGGGGTCTTCCTCTCAAAGATTCAGGCCGTAGATAAGAACGGAGAGCCGGTATGGCGCGAGAAGTGGACCAAGCAGGAAGCACAGGCCTATGCTGAGTTCGTGGGCTACCGCGCATGGAACAAGGAGATGATGCACAACCCCATCGTCGACGGTACTATCTTCCGCAATGACTGGATTCATTTCAAGAAGATGCCCAAGCTCTCCAAGTATGATGAGCTCATCTGCTACACCGACCCTTCCTTCAAGTCAACCAAGGCCAACGACTACAAGGCTTCACGACTATGGGGAAAGATAGGCCCCGAACTACACCTCATCGACTGCTACGTTAGGCAGGACACGGTATCAGGCATGGTACGCTGGCTCTACGACCTCTACGAGCGCACGCGCGACGTGGCTGCCGTGCAGTTCTTCATGGAGGCAAACTTCATACAGGACACCATCCTCGACGAGTTCGAGGCCGAGGGAAAGATCCGCGGCTACCAGCTGCCCATCATGCCCGACAAACGCAAGAAGCCGGAGAAGATTCAGCGCATCGAGGCGGTCTCGCCGCTATGGGAGAGGGGATTCGTCTTCTACAATGCAGCTCTCAAGGACTCGCCCGACATGCAGGTGGGCATCGAGCAGACGCTGGCGCTCGAAAGGGGCTCGAGCGTTCACGACGATGCACCCGATGCCGACGAGGGAGCTATCTGGCTCCTACAGCGGAACTCGCGACAGGAATCCGCACAGCCCATCATCGCACGGCGACCCACGGCACGCAACTCATGGTAAACTTAAAAAACATCAGCTTATGTTCATCACTGACCAAGATTACAAAGTTGTCATCGGCGACAACGCTCTAAAGGTGGTCTCACAGACTTCTGAGCAGAACCGCGCTAACGCCGAAGCTGAAGCGCAGGAGGAAATAGCGTCTTACCTGCGTCCGACATACGACACAAACGCCATCTTCGCTGCCGAGGGCGACAGCCGCAACAGGCTCATTGTCATGTACACCTGCGACATCGCCCTCTATCACATGGTATCGGCCATGCCGCAGAAGCTCGGCTCCGAAATCAGAAAGGAGCGGTACGAGAGGGCCGTCAAATGGCTGGAGGGTGTACAGGCCGGCAAGATCGTCCCCGACCTGCCCGCTGCCGTCGACACGCAAGGCGAACCCGTCTCCACTGGCATCATCCTTACCTCCCAGCCACCGCTAAGGCATAACTGGTAATTTCTCCGTTCCGTGCCCCGCCATACATGGCGGGGTAAATCAATAATCCCGTAAAAAAACAATGGATATAAAAGCATTCTTCAGCAAGATAACAGGCCGCTCCGACGGCCTCCTCCACACTCCCTATGGCAACTTCAACCTTGCCAAGGCCAAAAATCCAAAAACAGTAAAGTCCGTTGTCATCGGGCTGCAGCGAACCACCGATGCTCTCACACGAAAGGACATTGCCGACTGGCGCAACGCATGGCAGTTGGCAATCAATGTCGATTCGCCAAACCGAAAGAAACTTTACGACATCTACCGGGATGTTGAGGTCGATGCCCATCTCTCCGGATGCGTCGCGCAGCGCGAGGGATTCGTCATGGCAAAGTCATTCAAGCTCGTCGATGCAAACGGCAAAGAGAACGAGGATGCCCAGCACTACTTCGACCAGGCATGGTTCAAGAGGCTCTGCAGGCTCATCCTCGACAGCCGATACTGGGGGCACTCGCTCATAGAGCTCGGCGATGTCGTCACCGATGGCGACGGATGCCCCTGCTACAGCCAAGTCGCCCTCATACCGCGAAAGCATGTCATCCCTGAATACGGGCGAGTCATCACAGACCTCGGACAGGACTGGACTACGGGCATCGACTATCACGAACCGCCATTCTCACAGTGGCTCATCGAGGCGGGGCAGCCCGACGACCTCGGTCTTTATCTCAGGGCAGCACAGCACACCATTCCCAAGAAGAACATGCTCGCCTTCTGGGATGCATTCGGAGAGATATTCGGCATGCCACTACGAGTGGCAAAGACTTCCACACGAGACGAGAAGGAGCGAAAGCGCATCAACGAGCAGCTCGCGGCGCTCGGCTTCGCGGGCTCCGCCGTACTGCCTCTCGACACGGAGCTGGAGTTCGTCGAGTCCTCACGGGGCGATGCGTTCAATGTCTATAACGAGCGCGTCGACCGGGCTAACTCGGAGCTATCCAAACTCATCATCGGACAGACCATGACCATCGAGGACGGCTCTTCGCTCTCACAGTCACAGACACACTTGCAGGTTTTCCAAAACCTCATCGACGCCGACGCCGACATGCTCCGCGATGTCGTCAACAACCAGCTGCTTCCACGAATGGTCCGCCATGGCTTCCCCGTTGCCGGATTGCGCTTCGACTGGGACGACTCCATCGACTATACACCGGAGCAGCAGGTTGCCTACGAGACCATGATTGCCGACCGATACGATGTTGACCCCAAATACTTCGCCGAGAAATACTCCATGCCCGTTGGTGACAGACGAAACCCAACAGCGCCCATCGACCCCGACAACGGCGATGATGATAAAAACGATGGAGACGATAATGACCCCAACAACCCCAACAACCCCAGCGACCCCAAGAAAGCCAAAAATTCAGCTCCACAGCCGTCGCCTTCGCAGGGTTACAACCCCACGCCATCCGCTGCCTCTTTTTTCGACTAAGCCCCACCGACTACGTGGGGCTGCACCAACGCTATGCACAGATTCTACAGGATTTCACGCCTCAAATCAACCTCACCAAGGATGAGCAGGACAAAATACGAACACGTCTCACCGAGGCTTTCTCCGGCCTTATGTCCGCCCTCTTCCGACAGAAAGGGGCCACGCTCGACATCAATATCCTCGCTTCCGACGAGGCGCAGAAATTCATCTCAACCCATGCCGACATCCTCGACCAAGCTTTTCAGAAAGTACCCATGACCGAGGCCATGCACCGGCGGCTCACGCGTTCCGACTACATCTTCTCCGGGATCAAGACCTTTCACGAGCTCAACGAGGCCTTCCCATCACTCCTCGATGAGAACGGCAATAGAAAGTCTTTCGAACAGTTTTATAACGACGTTCAGAAAATAGACAAGACATACAATCAGAATTATCTACACGCTGAGTACAATTTTGTACACGCCTCTGCCGAGATGGCGGCAAAATGGGAACAGTACGCCGAGGATGGAGACCGATACAACCTACAGTACCGCACCGCCGGAGATGATAAGGTGCGCCCGGAGCACGCGGCGCTCAACGGGGTCACACTGCCCATGTCCGACCCTTTCTGGGAGACTTACTATCCGCCTAACGGATGGAACTGCCGGTGCACCGTCGTACAGGTCAGAAAGTCGAAGTATGCCACCACACCGCGCGACGAGGCCATGGCACGGGGAGAGGAGGCGCTGCAAAGCGACACCAAGGGAATATTCCGATTCAATCCAGGGAAGCAGCAGAAAGCCATCCCTGACTACAATCCATACACCATCAAGCGATGCCGTGACTGCGACATCGCTAAGGGGAAAGTCAACCTCGCCTTCGTGCCAGAAAATGAACTCTGTCAAGCATGCAAACTCGTGCGCGAATGCTGGAGGAATAAGAAAAATGATACAAAGGAAACTTTCATTACCTGCCCTACTGAAAAGGGAAAACTCAG
Organism: uncultured Prevotella sp.; assembly: GCA_900546345.1. Taxonomy (GTDB): domain Bacteria; phylum Bacteroidota; class Bacteroidia; order Bacteroidales; family Bacteroidaceae; genus Prevotella. Next base: position 32,422 of record URCI01000019.1, read on the forward strand.
GGTAAGTTCTTTACACGGGAAGAACGAAAAAAAGGAGAACGTGAGTGTGGGTTCCTTCCTTGCCAATAAACATGGCTACGAGATAGACCTTATCGCCAACCCTTCCGACAAAAAATCACCTGACAGCTATAACAAGACATTGGGGGTGTATCAGGAGTATAAGGTAAGCAAGGCGCCTACAAAAAACTCCATCGACTCTTTGATACGATCTGCTGCAAAGCAAGCAGACCACATCGTATTGGTCGCGGACTCTCAAACACCTCTCGGAATATTAGCTGATGCTATCAAGAGCAGAGTTAGAAGAACAAAAGTAGAAAGTCTTACTTTAATTGTCGGTGACAAAGATGTTATCTATACGCGAAGTCAAATGACTTCAGACGACTTTAAAATAAGACAGGCAGACTTGAAATAACAAGACTGCCTGAATCGGGGCCCAAACCCCTTAACGGGGAATGATCCACCGCAAAGTTAAACATTTATTTCCAAACACCAAACAATTATGAAGAAAATTATCGAGTTCCTCAAAAATTCCAACCACTACAAGCACCTCATCGGGGGATTCATCGTCTCGTGGCTCACTGCTTCGCCCTATGCCGGTATCTATGCCGCCGTCGTTGCCGCAACATGCCTCGAACTCAAAGACCGACTCTACGGCAACAAGTTCGACCTCACCGACTGGCTTTTCACCGTTGTAGGAGGCGCAATCGCCGCCATTGCCTGGATCGCCATAAGAACTCTATAGCTCCTATTCTCTCTATAGATTCTATTCTTTCTATAGCTTCTATAATTTCTAATCACATATAACAACTATGCACAGAGTACAAGGAAATCCAAACACGGCGCGCATCGAGTGCGTCAATCCCGTAAAAAACAAATGGCGCATAAGATGGGATTACCAGCAGCGCGAAGACGGTACCACAGACTTCATGGAGGCTGAGTTCCGCCACAAGCCGTCCGTCGATGAGGTGCGCGCGCTCGTCATTCAATGGTACAACGACGACACCGACCGACGAATCCTGTCCGGATTCGCGTTCGAGGGCTCCACAGTTTGGCTTTCTGCTGAAAACCAGCTCAACTACAAGGCGGCATTCGACCTCGCTGTGCAGACAAACGGGGCTTCGCTGCCAGTCACCATTAAACTTGGCAACGATGACAAGCCCGTGTATCGGGTCTTCAGCCAACTTGAAGACTTTCGCACATTCTACACCGCAGCACTGACCTATATCCAACAGACCATTGCTGACGGATGGAAGCTCAAGGATGCTTTCAAGATGGAAGATTACGCTGTTTGAACTTACGCCCGCGGGGGTGGGCGGTAAAAAAAAGCCCCCGGCCTGTTAATAGTCGTCTCACTTACTAATTAACACAAGTTACCATCTACTGGCACAACCGGGGGCCATATACCCTCGTCGCCAGTAGATGGTTTTTTCTTGTGTGCGCCATGCGCTATTAATAAGTGAGACGGTGCAAAGGTACAAATATTTTTTGGATATGACGGTAATAGAAGTGCTGAAATTTAACAGGGAATTGATTAAGAATTTACGCCGTGCGGGTATCCGGCTTGAAGATGCCGACTATGTGGAACTATACAATGACTATGCAAATATGCGTTCAAAAGGCGAGAAGGTATCCTATATCGTAGTGGTACTTGCTCAGCGTTATCATGTTTGCGAACGAAAAGTCTATGACCTCATCAAGAGGTTCCGGGCTGAGTGTGGGGGAAACGCTCATAGGGGGGGGGTAAGTAGTCTTGTACCGTTCTACTGCATGCCGCTTGCAGCATGAATGCCGTCTGCGCCTATGGCTTTACGTGCCTTGGTTCCTATCTTTGCCGTGGTTTTAACACGACAATATGAACAAATACTATCAACTTCTGCAAAAGGTATTGGCCTGCGGCAGAACCCAAACCAACAAAAAAGGCACAATACGCTACCTGCTCAATGAGAAGCTCACGCTTTCCCCGGCTGACCTTCTGGACATTTTCGAGGGACATCCCATCGCAAGGAAGAAACTGAAGAGCGAACTGCAGCTCTTCATGAAGGGCGAGCGCAATGTCAATAAATACCGTGAGGCCGGCATCAGCTGGTGGGACTATTGCGGGCCGGTACTTGTCAACAGCTATCCGACGTATCTGGAGAAGCTGCCGCCTCTCATTTGCCAAATCAACCGCGAGAAACGTAGCTCGAAGAACTATGTGCTGTTCCTCGGTTCCACTGGAGTGGAGACCAACCAAGCCCCGTGCCTGAGTCTGGTGCAGTTCCAGATAGAGAAAGGCGAATTGGTCCTGACGGCTTATCAACGTAGCAGCGATGCCAACCTTGGACTGCCAGCCGACCTCTACCATCTGTATCTCATGGCAAGGCAGATAGAACTGCCCCTTAAGTCCATAACGCTCAACATCGGTAATGTGCATATCTACGAGAACAACCTGGAGCGTACACGGCTCCTACTCGATGGAGACGATAACGTGAAATTCGAGTTGAACGTATGAGCAAGCTGTATCTTTCCGCACCGCTGCCATTCGTCGGCCAGAAGCGAATGTTCGCAAAGGAGTTTATCAAGGTTCTCCAGCAGTTCCCCGATGGCACTACGTTTGTTGACCTCTTCGGCGGCTCAGGGCTGCTATCTCATATTACAAAGCACTTCAAACCACATTCTAAGGTCGTTTATAATGACTTCGACAATTATCGTAGGCGCATAGACAACATACCCCGCACCAATCACCTTATTGCCGACATCAGGAAAATGGTGGGCGACAGCGTGCCAAGGCATAAGATAATCCGTGACCCATTGCGTGAGATGATATTTGACCGTATCGAGGAGGAACTGGGCTGTGGCTTTGTCGACTTCATCACGCTGTCTTCCTCTCTCATGTTTTCCATGAAATACAAGACTAACATTGACGGATTGAGAAAAGAAGCCCTTTATAACAATATCCGAAAGAACGACTACCCAGTGTGCGACGACTATCTTCATGGTCTTGAAATCACTTCCTGTGATTACAAGGAACTCGTCAGTCAATACAAAGATTGCCCTGGAGTTGTTTTTCTCGTTGACCCGCCATACCTCTCCACCGATGTCTCCACTTACAACATGTTTTGGGGCATGACCGACTATCTCGATGTCATCAAGGTGCTTGAAGGGCATTCATTCGTATATTTCACCTCCAACAAATCGTCCATCCTTGAATTATGTGAATGGATGGGGCGCAATCCCGGCTTAGGAAATCCATTCAAGGGTGCTGAGCTGAGGGTGTTCAATCAGCACATGAACTACAGTTCCTCATATACCGACATGATGCTTTTCAAGAAGAATGCCGTCTGAGGCCTTTCTTTTGCCTCGTGGTGCCACAACAAAGCCCCGGCGGTAAATCATCCGCCGGGGCTTCTTCTATCGCAGCTATAGCTTCTATATCCGCTATCCACCATAACGCAAATAACGCACGCTGTAAGTGTCGATGTTCTCCAATATATCTTCGTGGTTGTGGTTCGTCTCTGTGCGTAGAAGACGCAGATGGTCAAACCACTTGCCGCTCAGGCCGCAAGCACGCACGCTCACCTCGCTGCATAAGGCAAAAGCGGATTCATAGCCACCCTCGTTCCAGTTCGTTACAAGATGAAGGCGAACCTCTCCCGTGCCGCGAAGATGAAGACCGGATACGGGCTCCCAGCTGATGGCACCGAATTCCACAAACAATGCCGGCATGGGCCACGTATCTTCCTGCTCCAAAAACTCTACGTTGTGGTTCCACAAGTCTATATGTTTCACTTCTGTATCAGCCATAGCGCTTTTGATGGCTTCAAACAATTCTTCTCTCATCATGATTATTTCAGTTTTACGTCGTTGAAATATTCTCCTAAATTCTCTTCGATGATTTCCCTCACGGCCTGCTCCACTTCAGAAGAAGCACCTAAGAACTGCCGTTTGGGTATCTTGATGCTGCTGCCCTCCTTCATCAGAGCGAGGTATTTCCAGAAAGCGGCTTCTGTGCTCAGCTGAACCGTACGCTTGTCCTTCCTTGCCTCGCCGTTCTTCTTGTGGCCAAAGGAACCGGTGGCCTCGTAGTATTTGTGCCAGAAGTAGGCCTTCATCTTACGCGTAACCTTGATCTCGCCGCCCTCGTTATGGATGGCTGCGTAGGGCAGGTCGCTCGAAAACACTATGCTGTCCGACGTGCTCGTGCTCTTGATGCTCCGGCGAAGCTTGCCCGTATCTACAAGTATCGCACCGCCGGCACGGGTAGGGCTCTTCCTGCGTTGCCATTTCTCCGAAAAGAAGCCCTGGCGCTCGAAGTTCCTGTCAAACTCGTCGCCAAGCTCCACCTTGATGTCTTTCAATATGTTCCTGATGACCTGTTGAAGGCCTCGTTCCATGTCGCTTGCCATAATCTGTCCTTGCTACGTCCTGTCCGGCGGCTTACAAGCCGTCGCTACTCAAAGTCCTCATCCTTGAACAGCAATAGCTGACGGCAATCGTCAGCTATCACGTTCTTGGTATCAGCGCTCGCGTTGAGTATGTTATAGAACGTGCGCTCGCTAATGGCATAGCGAGGATATACGTACCGACGCCATATATCGCGGTTCGATACGCCGCGCTTGGCCCATTGGTCGTATATCCGGTTAATCTCCTCCACACGTTTCTGATAACTTACTCCACGACGATTGTTCATCTGCTACTTTTCTTTATAAGGTTTGATGTCAAATTCCATCACGCCACTCACCTTCACCCTGCCGCTGCCCTCACACTGGGGACACACGCGAAGCAATGAGCGGCCGTGCTTGTCCTTGCCCGACACTGTGCCCGTGCCTTTGCACAGGCGGCACAGCGCCACTTTCTCGGGCCGTACCACCTTGCGCTTCATGCCGTCTCCTCCTTCTTCGGTTCAACGTAGAAGGTCTCGTCCTGAACCACCTGGATGCCGCAGCGGGCCATCTCATGGCTCAGCTTCACCTTGTCTTCACCGTCCTTCACCTTCACTTCCATGTCACGGTCGGCAAGCAGCTTGTCCTTAGCCACCTCCTCGGTCTTCCGAACGTAGCTCGGAAGGAACTCCTTCACAAGCTGAAGGGCGCTCGCCCAGGTAAAACCTTTCAACGTCTTCAACTTCGGAGTGCCCGTGCGGAAGCCTATAACGCCGTGAGCCATATCCAGGCTCTTCTTCTTCGAGAACAACTCTGTCTGGTTCTCTGTCGCGAAGCTCTGCAACGTGTCGAAGGCCACCGTCTTGGCGGCGTCCAGCTCGGCCAGACGGCCGGCATACTTCTCGCGGATCTTAGCACACTGCAACTCGATGTCGGCCGTGATCTTCGCACTCTCGGCATCAGCCTTGGCATACTTGGCGAAGGCTTCGTCGGCGGCTTCGCGCGTCACGCCGGTAATAATGATTTTCTTTACTCGTTTTGCCATTGTTCTGTTGTTTTTAATGGGTTGTTGTTTATGCCTCGGCGGTGTCTCCGCCTAAGGGTATGTATATCATGCTATGCCCCGTCTTGGGCTGCGCTTGAGCTCTTGTTTTTAGACCGCCGTGCTTCTTGATCATCCTGAGCTTCACTTGTAATGTGTCAAGCGCTTCCGCGTCTAACTGCGCGAATCGCTTGCCCGACACGCGAGGATTTAGGCAAAAGTTGTCCACCGTCGGCCAGTCCGTCGTGTTCACACCAAGCTGCTGCATCAGACGCAAACACGCGCTACGCTTCTTTCTAAGCTGGGCTTGCAGCGCCTTCCTGCGTTCGTCATATCCAGTCACGCGCTCCATCTCGTCGCACATAATTCGGTACTCCTGCGCTGTAGTCTCATGAAGGTGGGTAGTCCTGCCGTGGGTGTACTGCTCCACGAGCGTCTCCTTGTCCGCGTAGGGCATCTGCTTCAGAAGAGCGTAAAAGCGTGCGTAGTTCCTCTCCGTTCCCATAGCTTCTCCTCCTTCCAGTCTTTATAGTTCTCACGGGCAGCCTGAACGGCTGTCGGCAGGTCGCCCGAAATATCACTGATGCCTAACAAGGGCACGCCGCTCACGCTCAGATATAGAGCACCGTTAAACTCCATAACGTTCACCTCTCTGCGCGCGGCCTCGTCAAGCTCTGCCTGGCGCGCGGCCTCCAAGCGCGCGGCACGCTCCTCGTGCCACACCTGAAGCCGCTTCTTCAAATTCTCCAAGATGTTACTCATAATCTTAATAGTTTATTGTTTTTATTGAATTTATAGACTCATTCTCCTAAATCTATCTTTTTGTTCATGAAGAATGAAGCCAGCCCAAAAATCAGCTCAAATGCGACGAATAAGCTTAACGCCACAATCATCTTTGCAAATTCCAATACGGCTCTCATCGCTCACCTCCTTCCGCCTTCCAGTCTATCCTAACCTCGGCTTCCACCGTCTTCCGGCCCTTGCAAATCGGGCACGGCTCCTTCACGCTCTCGCCAATCTCATCGTGGCCCCAAAACCATCCGTTGCCCTGGCAGTAGCCGCAGCGCAGGCCGTGTAGCACCAACCGCTCATGGGTGACCCGACCGTGAGGCGCACGCACCGTTATCATCCTGCTTTCCTCGCTCATTCCTCACCTCCTTCCACGTCGTCAATCATATACTCAAGCTTCAGGGCTTCATGCCCCAAGTCCTGTAATCGCTCCGCTATAGCGGTAAGGATCTGCCATTGGTCCGTATATCCGAACCCTGACACTTGTTTCTTGGCCTCGGCCACAATCTTCTCAACTACTTCGTCCATATACGTTTTCGTTTATTAGTTAATATTTCCGTTTCCGTCCTGTGCCGCACCTTTCAAGGCGTGGTCGCTCGATGGGTTCTGTAAGCCGCTGCTCAGCAGCGGCCACCCCGCTATATCTGATTGCTGCTCTTCAAGATTCCTTCCTCCCACACGGTGAAGTAGCTGCCCGCCTCGCCGATGCTCCGGCCCTGGCAGTAGGCCTTATACCCCACGACCCTTACCTTCATGTCGCAGATGTATTTCAGTCGCACCGCGCCGCCGCCCAACGGCTGGCTCTTCTTCTCCTGGCTGATCCAGATGAAGCAGCGTTTCGGGAAGGTCTCCATCAGCCGCACTGCTTCGGGATAGTCCCACGGAGCTACCTGAAAGGAGTCGATGATGACAAACTTCGCGCTCTTCGGCTTCTTCAGCCGGGCAACCAGTTCGTCCCACGTGTCGCCCACCGCTACGCGGAACCTCCCCTGCACCTCGTCCATGTGGAGATAGCCCAGACGCCGCTGGAAGCTCTGGTTCACGCCCTCCTCGTAGCTCATGTACAGAACCCGGCCGTAGTTGCAAAGTTCCTTGGCCAGCTGCATCACAAACGAGCTCTTGCCGCTCGCGCTCGCACCGCTGATGAACCAGCGAGCGTTGTCTGCGGGATAGCCGAACGGAAGGCTCCATTTCTCACCCCAAGGCAGAGTCACCCATTTCTTCGACTCGATGTCCCGCACGCTGTATGCACGCTTGCTCATCCCTGTGTCATTTTTAGTTTCTCTATCTCGGTATAGACCCGCCGCAGACCGCCTTTGCTCCTGCGCACGATGGCGGCAATGTCGGTGCCTTCGGGGGCGTTCACCTTGGCCACGATCTTCGCCTGGCTATTCAGGAACTGCTCGCGCTCACGGCCGTCGTCGGGAGTCACCTTAGAGTAGTGGTTGCCGTAGCGGGAGAAGATTTCGGTGTAGCCCACCATCTTCAGGTCAATGCTCCGACGGATGCGTTCCTTCAACCCGTCAGCACCCATCATGTACCAGGCACAGCAGCGCTCCGTGGCGTTCCACATCGCCTTCAGCTCAAGCATGGCCTCGTTCTTCAGGTCGCCGGCCTCGTCAAGGATGACCAAAGGGTGGTCGATGCTCCGCAGGTAATAGCACAGGTCCTCATACACGTTGTGGTACCAGCCGCCACTCGACACGCCAAACTCGCTCGCGATCTTGCGCACAAGCTGGGTCTTAGTCTTCACCTGTGAGCAGTCGATATACACGGCGTTCTTATGGCTTCTCACGTAGTACTTGGCTGTGAACGTCTTGCCGATATTCGGGATGTCTACCAGTATCGCGCTCAGGCTCGACTGCTGGCTCAGCTCCAGCTGCGTCGTGATGAAGTCAAACGTCGGGGTCTTCGCCGCCTTCCACTCCATGCCGGGGCGAAGGCTAACGTTCAGTTTCCGGGCGATGCTTATCCAGTTGCCGTCGCTCAACGCCTTGGCCGTCTGACCGTTTTTGATGGAGCTGTACACGCTCGTGCTGATGCCCAGGCTTGCCGCATGTTTGGCGTCGCTCGGATAGTTCGGGCGGTTGGCTCTCACCGCCTCCAAAATCTTCTTTTTCTGTCCTTCTGTAATCATAATTCGAAGTCCTTTCTAATATTGTTAAAATGTTGTTTCTGTCCTGTTCGCGGGGTTACAACCCCGCGCTAATAGTCCTCCAACGCTTTTCGACCGTAGTCTTCCGTCAGCGTCACGTCCGGCTCTTCCGTCTCCTCAGGCGGTTCTATGGCCTCTAATGATATGGCTTCCGGCTCTTCCAGGCTCTTCGCCGCCACGCCCACCGTGCCAATCTCGTTGTCCTTCACCCATTTGTTGAACTTGGCTATCTTCTTCTGCTGCTTCAGCTTCACGGCCTCGTCAGCCTCAGTCTGCTCGCAGTCGGCGGTGTTGAACGTGCCGACGTCTTCCAGCCTGTCGATGTAGCGGTCGCCCTGCCAGATATACACGTCTGTGATGCTGCCGTCCTCATGGGGCAGGTAGTAGGCGTCTACCTTCCAGTTGTTGGGCTCAAGCTGCTCAATCACCTTCACGTCGCTCAGCCACCAGTCCTTATACTGCACCCGGCAGTAGGAGTTCCGCCGTATCGTGGTCTCCACATGCTCGCCGATATACCGTGCCACCTTGCTCTTCTCCAAAGGTTCAAGCGTCGGGTTGATATTGGCCTCAAGCACGTCCCAGCGCGTCATACCGGGGTACTTCTTCTGGTTAGGGTGCAAACTGTGGTTGAACTCCCAAACGTCACGGCGGTCGTCGGCTATCAGCTCTTCCCACGTGTAGTACTGTTTGTCCTCGTAGGTGTCGTTCTTCTCGTCAAACACCTTCTTGGCCTCTGTCCTGTAGTGACGGTCCTTGGCGTAGAACCGGCCGATGCCAAGGTGGTTCTTGTGCTCGATGCTGCGTTTCTTCGCGCCGTTCATAGGCTCGGCATATTTCTCCTGGGAGTTCTGTGGGGCGCAGAACCTTACGAAGGGGAACATCACACCGGCTTTCAGGAAACTGTCCTTCCACTGGCTCATCAGGTGGTTCTCAACCTCTACCTGAGCCGGACAGCCCCAGCCGTTACGGTCCAACAGGCGGAACATGTCGCGGAAGCAGTCCACTACCAAGTCCACATTTTTGTTGCGGTTGTAGGCCATCCCGACAACGCACTGGCTCGCCACGTCATAGGCGTAGTAGGCTTTCGGGCGAGCCTTCGTGTCCTTCAGCTTACGCGGCAGATCGCGGTCGTCAAAGCTCACCTTGCTCAATGAGAATTCGGGGGAGTGCCGGTGAACGTGAGGCATCTGCTCGTGCATGAATGTCGTGAAGCTCGTTAACCTGTGCTCTATCAGCACGCGGTTCTTGGGCTTGTTCAGGTAGTTTGTGATGGTGGCCTCGCTCAGGGCCTTAGGCTCGCCAGTCTTGTCTACAAAGTCGTCGGGGTTCAGCAGCTCGCCAGTCTCAGGATCATAAACGTCAAGCTCGCCGGTCACAAACATGTTGTACATCTCCAGCACGCTCGTGTTGTAGGGCTTGTTGGGCAAACAGGCGATGGCCAATATCAGACGCTCGGTCTTGTAATCGACCTTCCTCGCGCTCTGGTTACCGAACTTGCCGCTGATGAGGCACCCGTAGCCCTCCTTCCGGTACTCGTTCACTTTCTTCCTAAACCGCAGCGTGCTCTTGGGCAGCGTGTGGTGGAGCTCGTCCCGCAGCACCTCGATGGCCTCCGCCATCATGCTCCAGTCATATTTCTCGCCCATCAGCTTACGGTAGTCCTTGGCACGGTCATACAGCTTGATGCACGTGTTCAGAACGCTCGCGTTGATAATGTACTCACGCGCCTTGTCCTCAGGCAGGTCCACGCCGGTCTTATTCCGGTCGTGGAAGTAGACTACCGCACCCTGGTCCAGCTCGTAGTTGCTGTTCACCCAGCCTACCAATAGAACCATCGCACCATCCGGATATTTCCGGCGCACTTCTTCGCGATAGCTCTCCGGCAAACTGTCAACGGCTATTAGGGCGCAACTGGAACGGTTACCACGGCGGACAACATCAAAACGGCCACGGCTGCTCATAGCCTTGTAGTTCGGCACGCTCATGATGCCGCCGTCTATCAGCTCCTTATAGCTCACGCATAGTTTGTTGCCGTAGTACTCCATCTCTAACCCTCCTTATGCCATCTGAGGCGCTGGTTCTGTAGGACGCTGATGAGCAGAGGCTTTATAGAATTTACCCGCAAACTCCTGAATATACGGGATGTCGCTCACATGCACATCATCAAATCTACGACGCTCCTCGCCTTTCACAAACACAGTGCAGCTGTTGTCGGCATACTTGAACTCCAACAGCACGCCACCGGGCAGATACTGGCGCATGTAGCCGTCGGCATCAAACAGGGTCTCAGCCTCCGGGGCCTCTACCATCACGATGCCGCCTCGCTCCATGGCTAAATTCCGGACCTTGCGGGCCAGCTCGGAGTCACTCTCAAAATGCACGGCACTGAACACCATACGAGGCGTAATGCCAAACGCCTTCGCGATAAACTCGCGGTCTTCCTTCTTCAGGTGAATGTACTTCTTCATAATCTTCACTTATTAACATTTAACCTTATTTCTTCTTTCATCTCGCCCCTTTTTCGTATCTTTGGACGCACATTCTAATTGGAACAACATGGATACTGAAATCATCATGCTCAAAGCACAAGTAGAGGCTCTACGCAATTATCTCACGTCGCTCTTGCCAACCATCTTTCAAAATGACAAAGAGAAAGACAGTAAGGTCTGGCTTGCTAAATATCTACTCTGGGACCTCGAAAGGCAGAATCTTTCACCATACGAAGTCTCAGACATGCTAACGACTCCTGAGAAAGACAGGATAAGTCACCGACGACATCAGCTGCAAGTTCTGATGGACGTAGCTTATATCCAGGGGCAGCTTGAAGAATACGGCATAATAAGAAAAGTAGATTCTTTCTCTGCTTCTCAAGCTCAACAAGTCTTTGATCAGTCTGACCACTCCGAGGAAACGATGCTCCCTCTGATCGACGCTCTCTGAGCATCTCTTTGAGAATTTGGGTCGCATCAATGCTGATAACCACTTCTCCTCTTTTACTGCCACTACGGTGGCGGTTCTTTTTCGTTGCCATAATTTTTAATCCTTTAAATTCTTTCTTCTCCGCCCTTTTTCGTATCTTTGGGCGCACATTCCATTCGGAACACGCTGCAAAGATACAGATTTTCTGTATTATGACAAAGCAAATCTTCAGAAAATTACAATTTAATTTCAGAAAATATGGAAATAATCCAGAGATTACTCACAAAGGATGAGATAAACGGCAGGTTTCATGTGGCTGTAAATGCCATTCTACAAAAGAATTTAATGCCCAGTAAAGCTTCGTTAGCCGAGTCGTTGGGCGTTAAGCCGGCTAAATTTTCAGAAATTCTGAATGATAGGATGAAGGCAGGCACAGATATGCTTGCTATTATGTGCGATTACTATCAAATCTCACCTGACTGGCTGCTTATGAGTCGTGGAAAACACATATTTAGAGAGACAGCCCTGCCAGATTATTGGGTTGATGATGATGCTCTTATAATGGAGCTACCTACAGAAAAGGACAAAACAAAAGAAAAATCCACTAAGAATGAAATGTCTGTAGAGCCTCTTATGGACTTAATTCGTGAAAAGGACAAGACTATTCGGGACCAAGCTGAGGAAATCGGAAAACTAAAGGCTCGTTTAGAGGAATTCGAAAGGCACAGGGGGGCAGATGCTTTGGATGCCAGAAATTCTGGCGTTGCTCATGCAGGCTAAAGTCGATGAATGTAATAATTGGAGGTAAATACAAATAAGCAGAACGAAATTCTCTTAGTTAGTAGCCTCGTTCGCCTGGTTTAGCCATGAAGAGGAGGGGTAGTGCTGGGTTCTGTACGCTGCTGCTGTGCAGCAGCCCCGCCGCATCCTTTCCGTCCCCTCCCTGTCCCCCCTTGCGACCCCTCCCGTACCCCTCTGACCTCCCTTTTCCTGGTGTTCCCCTCCCTTATCACCCCTGAATACAGTCGCAATCCCCCTATTTACAGGCCTTTACGCTATATATAATAATGTGTATTTCAAAAAGGTGGGGGTCGTTGAGGGGGGGGCTATCGCCAAAAATCGGGGGTCAAACCGAAAAAATGCGTACTTTTACCCCCTTTCCATCCACCCACTCATTTCCACTTTTTGTAACCCCTTTCTCCATCAAGTGTAACCCCTTTCTGTAACCCCTTTTGTAACCCCAATTCCAAAATCACGACAAAAACCGCCTTTTTCCGCCCATCCTGCAAACCACGAAAAAGGAGGCACCAGCCTCAGCCAATACCTCCTTTCCCGTCATCTTCCAACGCCATGTCATCCCCTTTTCAACGCTATTTAATCCCCATCCCTTTCCCCCTCCCTTCATCATAGTGGACGCAGCCCCAACCACACGCCATAAAACGGCCACAAACGCCCGTATTTAAGCCATTTGCAGCCTCATCGCACATCCGGTAAAGACACACAAAAAAGACGGCCACACAGCCGCCAAAATCGTCGCCGTCAAACCGCCCTCAGCCGAGCCAGATCCGACCGCCCATCTCACGTTAAACCACTCGTAAACCTCATGTAAACCAATCGCCCATCATCCGAGCATCGTAACGCCCTCCATGTAAACCAAAATTAAACCCATGTAAACGTTTCGTTTTTTCCGCCTCATCACCCTCAATCTCCCTAACCCTTTGTCTCTCAAACCTTTCGTCCTCTTTTCGTCTCATCCACATTTATACGCTTCGTTCTGTGCCCCATACATCGTGTCCTGGATGATGAAGGGGATGATGAGGCTGAGGATGAGGAGGCGGCTGTGGCGAGGAGGCGGCGGGCCGCCTCGATGATCGTGTCGCGGTTGCGGTAGAAATCCTTTGTGGTGAGCGAGACGCTGACATCGGGATCCATGCCGTTCTCGGTGCTCTGGCCGTTGCGGTCGTACATCGGGCAGGAGGAGAAGCGCACGCTCCAGCCGTTGGGCAGCTCGCTGGAGAAGGGCAGACCGGCGCCGCCGCCCGTGCGGTCGCCCACCACCATGACGCGGGGACAGCAGCGCATGTATTTCACAAACTCGTTGGCGGCGGAGTAGACCTGGCGGTTGGTGAGCACGACCACGGGTTTCTGCCACCGGATGCCCTTGCCGGGCTTGAGCCACTGCTCCTGCATGGCAGAGAAGTCGTTGTGTCCCTTGCCGGTCTTGTGGCGCATGTAGCCCACGAGAATGCTCTTGTTGGTGAAGCGGGCGGCGAGCTCTTCGGCGCTGGTGATCATGCCGCCGCCGTTGTCGCGCAGGTCGATGATGAGCCCGCGGCAGGGAGCGAGATAGAGTAGGATGTCGTCGAGGTTGCCGCTGCCGATGTTGTTCTCGAAGGTGGCGCAGCGCAGGTATCCGATCTGGTCGTCGAGGATGCGATATTTCATGCCGCTGGCGATGCGGTAGTCGGTGCCGAGATAGCGGCTGACGAGCGTGTCGCTGTAGTTGCTGGGGTAGTTCTCGTGGAAACCCCAGTAGCGGGTATAGTCAAAGGAAGCGAAAAGGTTGACGTGTCCATCCTTGAGGGTAGCGAGCATGTTGCCGAGCACCTCAAGTAGCTGCTCGTCGGTCATCTGACTGTTGATCTGCCGTGCATAGACCGTGTGGATGGAGTCCCAGTCGATGCCTTTCTCCTGGAAGAAGCAGTAGTGCTCGTCCATGATTTTCCACAGTGCCTCGAAGTTGCCCTTGGGGTTATCGGCAAACTGGTCCTCGTCGACGCAGGCGGCACAGAGCAGCAGGGCGGAGAGAAAGAGAAGGAGATGGCGGACGGTGGTTTTCATAGGCAGGGGGGATCAATAGCACCATCCGAGGGTGATGCTGTGGGTGTATTGGTGGTATTTGAGGTTGTTGGCTTTCATCTGCCGGTATTCACCGAGGTAGCCCACGCGGAAGGTGGTGCGCCACAGCCGGAAGTCAAAGGTGAGGTGGTGATAGAGCTGTGGGGCGCTGAAGGGCGAGGTGCACACGATGTTGTGGTCGTAGTTGCCGCGGGAGAAGATCTCGTAGTACGACTGTCCGTAGTTGGGCGAGAAGGCC
>URCI01000020.1 GCA_900546345.1 uncultured Prevotella sp.
GATAGCTGCCTAATTTATGATAGGCTGGGCCAAAATCTGACTTTTGACACAGCCCATTTTTTACAATGTAAAAGATAGTAAACTATGTGTAACATTGTTTATATTTATACATTCTTTATATTAATACATTTCCTCCTTCGTGCGTCCGTTAGCATAGGATATTGAGAAAAAGTTAAGTTAAATGATAGATGGGAATTGAATTCTTTAGAGGGAAGTTTACATAGTGGTAATAATATTATTTAGATTACTTCATTGTATTTTTGTCAGATAGTTAAAATTAGATTAAATTGTTAGGCTAACAAGTTACAACTTTATATGTTTTTTCGTATTTTTGCAGTGGTTTAAATGTTATGCCTATAAAATTATTTTTAGATTCAGTAATGATGTCGGCTGACACAGGTCAATCGACAAGAAGAGCAGCACTTGCGGCTGCGGGACTATTGGTGGCAACGCCTGGCTTGGCACTTTTTGGTAGTGACGAGTTATCATATAAGAGACCTGTTGTCTCCAATTGTATTTATGATATAACACCAATAAGCTATTTACTAACCTTGGTAGCTTTAAAATTAAAGAGATTTAAGGAAGCAGACTCTTATATCGATGATTTTACAAAATGTAAATACATTTCGAATTTGACGTATTACAATTATATAAAAAATACATTCAATTCAGATTGAACAATGCAAGCGAGAAGACTATTGCGCAAAATCTTCCAGAAAATATTATCAAGGATATGAGGGATGAAAACATATTCGAGAATATGTATCTTCCTCCATGTCCTAATTGCAAGGAATGTAAGATTTCGAATTTCTGTCTAACAAAAGGGATATACCGATTTCAGCAATGTATAGATACCTATTCAAAGGACATATGTCTAAAACAGAACTTTACATACCACCATGTATAATATGATCCCAATACTGGAAATCAATCACCTTCAAAAGACTTATGACACACCTAACTACACATTGGATGTGCTTAAGGACATCAATCTAAGTCTTGGTAATGGCGTTATTGCCATTATTGGAGCTAATGGTGCAGGGAAGACAACCTTCATCAAGATTTGTACGGGACTGTTGGATTATGATAAAGGAACTGTGTGTTATTTAGGTAAAGATTTAAAGCACATGGGAAAAATGGAAAAGAGTAAGGTCTTTTCTCTCTTGTCAGAAGGAAGTAGAAATATATATTTTAAGTTGACTCCTTTGGAGAATGTAAGATACTTTTCTGCTATTCGTGGTACTGCTTACTCCTCTGTTAAGGATACCGTTTTGTCATTACTACACGATCTTGATCTTTATGATAAGCGCAATGAGTTGGTAGAGAATTTATCAAGAGGTATGCAACAGAAAGTGGCAATTGTTTGTGCCTTAAGCATGGGTACGCCGGTGGTCTTTCTCGATGAGCCGACATTAGGACTTGATATGGAAAGCTCCATAAGCCTAAGCAGGTTCTTGAAACAAAATGAAAACGTGAAAGACAGACTTATTATTATCACCTCACATGACTTTCATTTTGTGCAGGAAACGGCACAGAAAATTTATAAGCTTCAGAATGGCCAGTTAACAGCCAAGCCCGAGTCAGGAAAAGCGTATAATACATTTCTTGTCAAGATTAAACATCCAAATGTTGACATGTTGAAATCTGCTGGGTATGAAATAGTAGAAAGTCAGAATATGTATTGCATGCTGAGAATAGCATGTGAAGATCTTTTGTTAGGGGAAGAGATTATTAAATTGAACAAAGCTGGACACGATGTTTCAAGTGTACAAGCAGAGAGAGATAGTGTGACACGCTTTTACTTAAAAAGAGACTGATATGAGATATTTGCTATGTTTATTCCGTGCTGAAATTGTCAAAGCGTTCAAGATAGCTATACGATATAAGTTCAATACCTTGTTCAATATCGTGTTTTGGGCAGTTTTGATGTTGGCTCTGTCTCATTTCCTTTTTCACGACAAATCAGGAACTAAGACGTGGGCTTTTATTTGCTCATTCATGATATGGTTGATAGCTAACAATACTTTTATTTCAGTAGTGGACGCAATCGTGTCGGAGACGAATCAAGGAACGCTTGAGCAATTGTACATTAATTCACGTTCATTCTTTTCCCTTCTATTTGTGAAAGGTTGTACTGCAGCTCTTTTCACTATGTTTCAGTCTATACTTACATTTGCTCTTTGTTTTCTTTTTGTTCGCCAGGTTAGCTTGGTGTACTTTGCACAGTGGTGCTCACTCCTCCCATTTATGCTGCTTTCTGTTTTCTCTTTGATAGGTTTAGGAGTAGCGTGTGCGTCTTTGACATTGCGATACAAGAATATGTCTTCTTTTTACGGCATGGTATCATCCATCGTTTTTGGTGTTTTGACATATGGTGCGGTAGGTATGTCTAAGAGCTATCTGTTCATGATGTTTTTTCCCTTTGCTAAAGCAAATGCTATCCTTCAACTCTGTATGATAGCGAATGCCACAATGGGATGGCAGACTTTTCTCACTGTTATATTCAATGACACTGTCTACCTATTATTGGGATATATTTGCTTGTTATATCTTATCAAGAAAGGTAGACAAAATGGCTCGCTGTCTAAATTTTGAGCTATACGAGAGCCATCTTCCGCACTTTCATGGATCGGTTGCCTTTATTAGTATTTATTCTCATGTGATTTTTTGACATGGCCAAATCCTGAGCAACTTTTTGTTGCTCAGGATGTTATAAAATATTAAAGAGTATTGTGGTGCGGATATTAGGGTAATGTGTAACTTTGGACGAAGAATTCTATGCCTATAGAATGGTATAGTCAGGTACTAACTATATTCCTTTTTATTATCCATGCGAGAACTTTTTTTCGTACCTTTGCAATCTCATCATCAACATTTCGCGAAGCAGTATGGAAATAGAGAAGATTGCAACGTTTCATTCGCCTTTCGGCAGTAAGTTTGGCATTCCCAAGCAGAGCGGCCTCGTGCCGGAACTGCGGGGAGAGATTGTTTTGGAGAAGGCCTACCGCAACCCCGATGCCCTGCGTGGCATCGAAGACTTTGACTTCCTGTGGTTGGTGTGGGGCTTCTCGGCCAACCGCCATGCGCCTACCAGCCTCACCGTGCGGCCTCCACGCCTTGGCGGCAACGTGCGGGTGGGCGTCTTTGCCAGTCGCAGTCCTTTCCGGCCCAATGGCCTCGGGCTGTCGTCGGTGCGTCTCGACCATGTCGAGTGGGACACGCCGCGCGGCCCGGTGCTCCATGTGCTTGGTGCGGATCTGATGGACGGGACGCCCGTCTACGACATCAAACCTTATGTGACCTATGCCGATAGCCATCCCGAGGCACGCAGTGGCTTCGTCGATAGGAAGAAGTGGCAGAAGGTAGAGGTGGAGATACCGGCGGATGTCCTCGCCCAGCTACGGGCGGCAGGACTCACGGAAGAAGATATTACGGCCCTGCGTGCCGTGCTGGAGGAGGATCCCCGTCCACAGATACAGCGCAGCGAGGACAAAATCTATGGCATGCCCTTCGCCGGACTCGACATCAAGTTCCAGGCTGCAGGAGGAAAACTGGTGGTAAGCAGCCTCACCCCCCTCGTCACCCCCCTCGCCCCCTCTCCAAAGGGAGAGGGGGAGTGATATGCTGCAAGGGGTCAACAGGGATTAGAGAGCTTTCCTCAGAGTACTCCAAAAGGAGAAGACTTCTTTGTGGCTCTGTGTCTCTATGTGAGAAAAATGTACTTTGCTAGTGATAAGTTAAAAGGTAAGGAGTTGATAATTGTGGAATTATTCCGACAAAAACACCTCCGCGAGAACTTGCAATCTGGAGAATGAAAAATCGATGATATAAGGGGCTATGGGTCAGAAAAGGACTTTGAGGGTGAGAAAACAGTGATTTTATGACATCATCTCAGTAGTTTTACCTTGTCAGAAAGCTTTTTTGATGAGGTCAAACAACTGAGATGATCGAAAATTCTCTAGAGAATTTTGTGAGAAATGGGCACTTTTGCATTCGGCTTCAAATGATTTTATTCGTAAATTATACCATTTTAATCATAACATATTGATTATCATTGGTTTGCGAAAAAGCTCGAAAATAGCGTGAAATTGAGACAAAAATGCACTCTCGTTCAGAAAATCGTCGCCACGAGGGCGGAAGATTGTCACTTTATCCAACAATTAACCATAGATAGATTTCGTTGAGAGCAGGGGAGGTTACGCGTCTCGCATCACGATTGTCTTTGCCAATATTTGAGTTCGTGAAGCGGGACGCGTCACTCGACGACATGCCATGCCACTTTTGTCTTTCCTTTTACGGTCAGTTTCCCTTGTTTGTCATTCCACACGAGGCGGGTGAGCTGGTACTTTCCTTTCTTGTAGTCGTAGGAGATGCCGTCGTCGTGATAGAGGGTAAACGCGGCATCGGCACCGGGGAAGACCAGAGCGGTGACAGGTTTGCCCTGCTGTGCCTCGGTGTACTCGACGACGTCGGACACAGGAATGATCGTTCCGGCCTTGACGAAGAGCGGCAGACGGTCGATGGTCACTGGCAGGGTGAGCCATTGTCCACCCTCGTAGCGGCGGCGCGTCCAATAGTCATACCACTGACAGCCACGGGGCAGATAGACTCTTCGCGTCGTCGTTTCAGACATCGGATGCGTCACGGGGCAGATGAGAAGGGAGCCGAAGAGATACTCATCTTTCATGTCGAGCACCGTGGTGTCGTTGGGAAAGTCAAAGGCCAGCGGGCGTGCCATGGTGTAGTTGCCCCGTGTCTGTGCCGCTGCCATGCTGTAGATATAGGGCAGCAGGCGGTAGCGCAGCCTGATCATCCGCAGGATGGCATCGTAGTAAGGAGTGCCGGGCTCGCCGAAGCGCCAGATCTCGCGGGGCGTGTCACTGCCATGGGAGCGGAGCATCGGCAGGAAGGTGGCCCACTGAAACATGCGTACATAGTATTCGCGATAAGCCTCGTCGTTTACTCCGCCGGGGAACTCGCCTTTGTAGAACCAGCGGTGGCCGTCGTCGCGCGTGAAGAACGAGCCCACATCAACTGTCCAATAAGGATTGCCGGTGGCCATATAGTTCAGTCCGGAAGGTATTTGCTGGCGGAAAGAAGCCCATGAGGCATGGGTGTCGCCATTCCACACTACTGTGGCGTAGCGTTGCTGTCCGGCCCAACTGCTGCGTGTGAGGTTGAGCACGCGTTTGCGGTCGGTGGTAGCCCGTTGGTTGTCGTAGAGGCCACGGGCATGGTTGAGCGAGTAGAGCTGGCTGCGCTCAGCGCCAAGCGTCTCGCTGAGGATATCTTTGTTGAGCTGCCATCGTCGTTGCTGGTCATCCCATCCATAGGGATGTCCGTCCACGGGCTGCGGTGTCTGATTCCAGTCGCCGTCGAGCGGCTCGCTGCTGTCGCACCACCAGGCATCAAAGCCATTGCGGAAAAACTCACGGTCGGCATACTGCCAATAGAGTTTGCGGGCATTAGCGTCAAAGGCATTGTAGACCGAGTGCTCGAGCATATATCCCCTTTGACGGAAGTCGTCGGCTTCGGGACAGTACTGCGGGTTGGGCCAGATACTCACCATCAGCTTGGCATGAAGGCTGTGGATGGTGTCGGCAAGTGCCTTGGGACTGGGATAGTAGCGTGGATCCATTTTCATGTAGCCCCAGCCCTGCGGCCAGTAGTTCCAGTCCTGCACGATCATGTCGAGCGGCACGTGGCGTCGGCGGTATTCGCGTACCGTGGCGATGAGCTCGGCCGACGAGGTGTAACGCTCCTTCGACTGTATGTAGCCAAAGGCGTAGCGGGGCAGCATCTCTACGTGGCCCGTGAGGTATCGGTAGCCGCCCACCACGTCGTCGAGGTGCTTGCCAGCAATGAAATAATAGTCGAGTTGTCGGGCCGCCTCCATCTGCATGGAAAATGTGTGGGCGCTGGATGTGTATTTCATCGCACAGCCTACGTCGAAGAGCAGGCCATAGCCTTGTGGCGAGACGAGCACGGGAATCGTGATTTTCAGGTTGTGCTGCGTGAGCCACAGCGTCTTGCCAAGCAGATTCATATAGTCCTCCATGTGTGAGCCAAGCCCATAGAGAGCCTTTGTGCCCGGACAGTTGAAAGTTGAGATGAAGCGAGTGGAGCGTCCCATGGTGTCGGTGCGGACTGCCTGCTTCACGGTCACCTGACCGTTGGCCGTCTGCTCGGCGTGTGCCGTGCGGTCATCGTAGACGGTACGGGTCTGCACGACAGGCTTAGCTTCGCGCCGTGTCTCTTCCAGTAACACGTGTCCTGTCTTCCGGTCCGCAAAGGTGATGGCTTCCGTCTTGAGGTCAATGCTGACCTTCAACATAGAAGAGAGCAGCGTGCGGCATCCGCCTGCTGTCGTTTCCTGGACCGCCACTTTGTGTGGAGAATAGACGCACACACCGGTAGCGTTGCCGGGCAGCCGGCCGTCGGGTGACCACTGCACTCTGACGATCGACGGCGTGATGAAGGTGATTTTCACCTCTGCGGCACTAAGTGCAGAGGTGAATAGAGTGAGAAAAAGTGAAAGAATCGTTGTTCTGATCATTGCATCTGCCACCAGTCAAAGTTAAACAAGTTGTGCTTCTGCCGTTCTCCGCCACGGAAGACCAGATAGAGGTCGTGGACACCCTTGGCACCGGTCAGAGAGCACGTGAACTTTTGGTATTGAAACTTTGTGTTTGGTACTTTTACAACCCCTGCCAAAGCACCATTCACGGAGTCGAGTCTCACCTCGATGCGGCCGCCATAGAGCTGAGCGGAACAGGAGGCCGTGAACTCATGTGCTCCTTTCTTAAAGTCCACACCTTTGACGAGGATATACTCACCGTCGTCGATGTCGGTGACAAAGGGCGTGTCGTTCCACGGTCCCGAGGGATTCTCGCGTGTGGTCTTCAGCCCATAGCCCCATGCCATCGTCTCTGCCTCTACGCGTCGGAAAGGATCGAAGGAGCCCACCTGGCGGAGTGTGCAGTCTTGGAAATAGGGCAGCTCCACGATGGTGCCGTCGGGACGGTAGGTCATCTCTGCCGCGGAGACCGAGCGTCGTTCGGCATGACGGCTGGTCTCGAGTCGCAACAGGTCGTAGTTGAGACCGAAGCAATAGGAGCGTCCCTTGAAGTCGATGATGCCGGGATGGTTGCCGCGGGTGCGTGGCGTGTGGTCCATGATGTGACCTTTATAGGTCCATGGGCCGGTGGGCGAGTCGCTCATGGCATAGCCGATGCCCTCTGGACAGCAGGTTGAGGCAAAGACCATGTAGTAATGACCTTTGCGCTTATAGAACCACGGCCCTTCCTGATAGTCTTGGATATGAGCCATCTGCATGATCTCGCCACTGGTGGAGATCATGTCCTCGTTGAGCTTGATGCAATAGAGATTGGGGTTGCCCCAGTACATATAGGCCTGTCCGTCATCATCAATAAACACGGTCGGGTCGATGTCGTACCAGTTCTCTTTCTGCCAGACGAGCGGTTTGCCCAACGGATCGACAAAGGGCCCGTCGGGCGAGTCGGCCACCAGCACGCCGATGCCGTGGCCGTGGATGGGACAATACATATACCATTTGCCGTTGCGCTCCACCACGCATTCGGCCCATGCACCATTGTCGCCCTTGTACCACTTGAAGTCGCGCAGCGAGGCCACCGCGCCGTGATCCTGCCAGTTGACCATGTCGGTGGACGTGTAGAGCAGCCAGTCGCGCATCTTGAAGCCCTCGGCGTCGTCTTCGTCGTGGGTGGTATAGAGATAGACGGTGTCGCCGTGGACATAAGGCGCCGGGTCGGCGGTGTACTTGGTTTGGATGATCGGCATGTTCAAGTCATGCTGTGCCCATGCCATTGTACTGATGGCACTGGCAAGGAAGAGTAATAATGTAGATTTAGTTTGCATCGTGATTAAGATTGTATCTTGTGCAAAGATAATGCATTCTTCTGTGAATGGAGAAATGAGAAATATCAAAAACTTGTCTTGATGTATTTATGACGGGGAGGATGTCTCCTTTTTACCATAGATACTTGTGAGTGGTTCCATCATCCACATCAGTGTCGTGCAACTTTAGAGGATGGATTCTATGCCTATAGAATGATTGTCAGGAACGAACGATATTCCTCTTCCTTTTCATGCGAGAGCTTTTTTCCTATTTCATGCTCTTGACAATGAAGTAGTACTCAGTGAGGGACACTCCTCTGGGGCAAGCTGCCTTTTTCTCTTCCGGAGTGGCATCTTCCGGCAGCCGCCCAAGAGCATGGCGGATCGCCTTGACTTTTTGGCTGCTGATGACTTTGTCGGCACTGAGCTGTCCGGAGCGCACATAAGATGCCAGGTGGCCGTAGATCGTGCTAAGTGCCAGGTGACGCTCCTCGGCAATCTGCATGGGTGTCTTGCCTTGAAGAAGCAGGGCGTAGGAGCGTTCACTGGTGGGGATACGTGGCTCCTTGGGTGCTTTCTGTTTTTTGGGGCGGCTCCCCGGTGCCACCACATCCTTGGCCTCGAGCATCGCCTCTTGTTTGGCTTGCATATAGGCCGGGACGCTGAACGGTGTCTCTTCCATGGCTCGCAGCAACCGGTCTTTGGACAGATAGGCCAGTCTCAGCTCCTTGTAGCGCTCGTCAAAGAGCTGCATGCCTCGCTTGTTGTTGGTACTGGCCATCTTGGCTTTCTCGATGGCATCGGGCAGCATCTCCTCTAAGTGTGTGATGAAATAAGCGGCACTGCGCTTCACCCTGTCCAGAAAGGCAGGAGCATGCAAGCCCTCTGTGGGCGTCTGCTGGATCACCGACCGCCAGCGCAGGGCCACGTCGATGATCTGCCGTTTGAGCTGATCGATGACTGTGGTGTGGAGATGGGTGAGCTTGGGGAACTTTTGGAAATACTCCAGAAGAAGATGGTGGAGCTGCTGCTCGGCGGCAAAGAGCGGCATGAAGTTGAACAGATCGTAGAGCTGTGTGCGGAAGTATTCCTCTTTCAGTGCCGGCAATGCATCGATGCTCTTCTCCGCCTCGCTCTGCTGGCGTGCGATATAGTCATTGACACGCTCATCGCCGATGATATTATAGGGCTGGATCTGTGAGGCCAGCACCAGGCCCTCCAGACTCTTGCAGCGGCTCAGTGCCACATAGACTTGTCCCGCGGCAAACGAGGCACCCGCGTCGATGATCGCATGTTCAAAAGTCAGTCCCTGGCTCTTGTGGATGGTGATGGCCCAAGCCAGCCTCAGCGGATATTGCCGGAAGATGCCGAGCACCTTCGGCTCGATGACTTTTGTCTCCTCGTTGATGGCGTAGCGGGTGTTCTCCCATTCGGTAGGCTCCACGCTGATCGTGAAGTCATCGCCGGGACACTTGACGATGATCTTTCCCTCTTCAAAGCCCACGACGTGGCCGATGCGCCCATTGTAATACTGGTGTGCGGGTGAGACATCGTTTTTGATGAACATCACCTGTGCGCCCTGCTTGAGTTCGAGGTTGACATCAGCGGGATAGCTGGTCTCGGGAAATTCCTTTTCTATCTCAGCTTTGAAGACATAGCGCTTGCCGGGAAGCTTGTGCAGCTCATTGTCGTTGTAGCTGTCTGCCATGCGGTTGTGTGTGGTCAGACGGATGTAGCCCTCTTCCGCCTTGGGCATGAAGAGGGGTTTGCAGCGGGCGTTGAGACGTGCTAGATCCTCGGCTGTCGGCACCCCGTCACGCACATGGTTGAGGATGTCGATGAAAGCTTGATCCTGCTGGCGGTAGACATGGGTGAGCTGGATGGTGACATAGCTCGTCTGCTGCAAAGCATGGGAGCCGAAGAAATAGGGAGTGTCGTAGTAAGGGCGCAGCAGTTGCTCATCACGGGGTGTGACCACGGGGGTGAGCTGATGGAGATCACCGATCATTAGCAACTGCACGCCGCCAAAGGGCAGTGTCGGATCGCGGTAGCGCCGGAGTACGTTGTCGATGGCATCAAGCAGATCGCTGCGCACCATCGAGATCTCGTCGATGACCAGCATGTCGAGTGTGCGGATGATGCGGCGCTTCTCTTTGCCGAAGTCATAGCGGTCCTTGAATGTGGTGCCCGGCACATAGGGCGAGAGCGGCAACTGGAAAAAGCTGTGAATGGTCACGCCACCCGCATTGATGGCAGCCACTCCTGTCGGTGCCACCACGATCATGCGCTTGGAGGAATGCTCTTTGAGCGTTTTCAGAAAAGTGGTCTTTCCGGTACCGGCTTTTCCGGTGAGAAAGATGCTGATGCCTGTGTGCTCGGCAAAATCCCATGCGTTGCGCAACTCTTTATTCTCCATCTCTTATGCTGCTAATCGGTTGGTATTTTCTTGCGAAAATGCTTGTATCCTCCTGTTGGTGATGCAGACATTCTCTTTTGTTACAAATGTTACTCGTTACCGCGTTACTCGACACCGGCTTTTTACAGCCCTTTCATTGTCAGGGCGATTCTGTGGCGGCGCTTGTCGACATCGAGCACTTTCACTTTGACGTGCTGATGCAACTTGATGACATCGTTGGGATCCTTGACATAGTGATTGGCGAGCTGGGAGATATGCACGAGTCCGTCCTGGTGCACACCGATGTCGACAAAGGCGCCGAAATTGGTGATGTTGGTCACAATGCCGGGAAGCTCCATGCCGGGGACAAGGTCATCGGGGGTCTTGACCCGGGGATCGAACTCAAAAGTCTCGATCTTGTCACGCGGGTCCAGTCCGGGCTTCTCCAGCTCTTTCATGATGTCGCGCAGGGTGGGGAGTCCCACGGTAGCGGTCTTATAGTGGTTGAGGTCGATCTTCTTGCGCTCTTCCGGATTCTTGATCAAGTCGACGACCTGGCAGCCACAGTCTTTGGCCATCTGCTCTACGATGGGATAGCTCTCGGGATGAACGGCACTGGCGTCGAGCGGATTCTTTGCCCCCGGGATGCGCAGGAAGCCAGCGCACTGTTGGAAGGCTGCCGGGCCGAGACGCGGTACCTTTTTGAGTTGGGCACGAGAGGTGAAGGCGCCATGCTCCTTGCGATAGTCTACAATGTTTTGTGCCAGTGCCGGTCCCAGTCCACTGACATAGGTGAGCAGGTTCTTGCTGGCCGTATTGAGGTTCACACCCACTGAGTTGACGCAGAGCTCCACAGTCTGGTCAAGGCTATGCTTGAGTTTTGTCTGATCGACATCGTGCTGATATTGTCCCACGCCGATGCTCTTCGGGTCGATCTTCACCAGTTCGGCAAGCGGGTCCATGAGTCGTCGGCCGATGCTCACCGCACCACGCACGGTGACATCCTCATTGGGAAATTCCTCACGGGCTGTGGCGGAAGCGGAATAGATGCTGGCACCATCCTCACTGACCACATATACGGGGATGTCCTTGATCTGCCGCAGGATGTCGGCCGTCTCGCGGGAAGCGGTGCCATTGCCTACGGCGATCGCCTCTGCCCCGAAGCGGTGAGCGATGTCTGCAAAGCGGCGGAGCGCAGCCTCGCTGCCTCCTTTGCTGTCGGCAATATGGCCGGTGGCAAAGACCACGTCGTGGTGGAGCAGGTTGCCCTGCGCATCGAGCATCACCACCTTGCAGCCCGTGCGGATGCCCGGGTCTACAGCCATGACCCGCTTCTGACCGAGCGGCGCTGCCAAGAGCAGTTGACGGAGATTCTCCCGGAACACTCTGATGGCCTCGTCATCGGCTTTCTCTTTGCTCAGTGCTGAGAATTCCGTCTCCATCTGTGGCCCCAACAGTCGCTTGAAGGCATCGTCGACGGCCTCGCTGACGATGGTCTGACAAGGACCGGTGCCATGGACATAGTGACGTTTCAGTCTGTCGGTGCACTCCTCGTCATCGGCGCTGATTGTCACACGCAGTACTCCTTCCGACTCGCCCCGTCGCATGGCCAGCAAGCGGTGGGAAGAGCAGCGGCGCAGCTCCTCGCTGAAGAAGAAGTAATCGGAATATTTCTGAGCCTCGTCCTCGTCACGCATCTTGGGTACCACACGTGAGGCGATGGTAGCCTCACGGCGGAAGACACTGCGGACAGCCTGGCGTGAGCCTTCGTCCTCACTGATGCGCTCGGCGATGATGTCCTGGGCACCTTTGATGGCCTCGGCCGTGTCCTTGACCTCGCCTTTGACAAAGCGGGCAGCGGCACGCTCTGGCTGTCGTTCGAGTTGCATCATCAGTGTGTTGGCCAATGGTTCCAGTCCCCGCTCTCTTGCCACCTGGGCTCTTGTGCGGCGCTTGGGCTTGAAGGGCAGGTAGAGATCCTCGAGCTCAGTGGCGTTCCAACTTGCGGTGATGCGGTTGCGCAACTCATCCGTGAGCTTGCCTTGCTCTTCGATGGTCTTGAGAATCGTGTCCTTGCGCTTTTGCAATTCCTTGAGCTTGTCATTGAGATCGCTGATGCCCGCCACCTGCACCTCATTGAGGTTGCCGGTAGCCTCTTTGCGATAGCGGCTGATGAAAGGAATGGTGCACCCGGCGTCGAGCAAGTCGAGTGTAGCGTCGACTTGTTCCGCACGGATGTGAAGATGTTCGGATATAAAAGGCGTGAAAATATTCATAGTGAAGATGTTTTTAGTTGTTGGTTGTATGAAGAGACGATCCTCTCCTTCTTTGTTGCTCTATGGGATGCTTTGTTGTTATCTGGTATGCTGCAAGTCTTTTCCTCTTGTCCTCGCTTCTGCAGAGCCTTGTTTTTGCAGAGCTTTGTTTTTGCGGAGCTTCGCTTCTACAGAGCTTATCTTCGCTTCCGCAGACTTTAGTTTCTACAGAGGATGCTGCAAACCTTGTCTTGGAAACGGCGCCCGTTGATGCCGTGGAGCAATCCCTGGTTGATGATGGAGAAGCAGATGTGGTGGCCGTTGGCAGCTGTGAGATAGCCGCAGAGCGAGCTGATACCCGTCACGGTACCCGTCTTGGCGTGGACATTGCCACGTGTGAAAGAACTCTGCATGCGGCTTTTCAGCGTGCCGTCACGTCCGGCGATGGGCAAAGCCTGATAGAGGTGGTTGTAGACAATTGCGTTGCTGTAGGCATAGCGCAGGAAACGTACCTCGAGCTCAGGGCTGACATAGTTGTAGAGCGAAAGCCCTGAGCCGTCGGCAAACTGGTATCGCGATGGATCCAGCCCCACCTTGCTGACAAGCTGGCGGATCACCGAGCGGGCATCTCGGGCAGTGGCCGGCCGGTTGCCTGTGGAAGCCGCGATCTGATAGAACATCGACTCGGCGTAGAGGTTATCGCTCTGTTTGAGCATGCGCATGAGCACCTGGTCGATGGTGTGGAAGCGGCTGACGATGCAGTAAGCATCCTCTGGTTTGCGGGCTTCGCCAAAGACTCCCGTGACAACGATGCCTGCTTTGCGCAGCTCGGCGCTGAAGCGGTCCATGAACAGATCCTTGCGGCTGATGAGCAGAGGTGAGAGTGTCGGGTTGTCATCGTCCCAGCACCAGCCCTCACCCAGCGTGTCGCGGTCTTTCATGGTCTTGTCGGCATAGACATTGCCACGGATGGTGTCGACGCCCATCTTGTGGAGCGCTTCGACGAGGGCCCGCAGGTCATCGCCGTTGAAGCGTGGGTCGAAACCACCCACACAATAGACGTCCCCATGCAGCACGCAGGAGTCGACTTTACCGGTGTAGCACAGCTCTGTCTTGAACTGGTAACTGCCTCCGAGCCGGTCCAATGCCGTGATGGCTGTGATCACTTTCAGTGTGGAGGCCGGCCGCATGAGCTGTCGCTCGTTGTGGCGGTAGATGGCTGAGTCGGCGTCGAGATCATAGATCATCAGTCCCACCTGTGAGGTTTGGAACATGTCGCTTTTGAGCAACTCGTCGATGGCCCGCTGCACATTCTGCGGCCAGGGCAGCGTGTCGTTCTTCGCCACCGCCGAGTCGTTCCACAGCGAGTCTACCGCCGTACTGTCGTTTTCCTTCTCAATTTCCGTATTGGCAACCTGCGCCTGCAAAGGCAGGGCAAGTGTCAGGGCAAAGAGCCATGTAAGGATCCGCCCCAGGTATCTCATCTTCTTATAATTGTCGTTGTTCTCCGCCATCATCATTTTTTTCTAATCAGTCAATAGTGTCTCTCTCCCCATCGTCTTTGACATGCTGTGCCTGGATGCGCCTCCGCAGGCAGTTGAGGAAGGAATCCTCATCGTGAGGCTCCACACCGATGAGCTTGCCTTCGCCATACTCGATGAGCAGATAGTGGACCAGTCGCCATGTCGTCGTCATCGGACGGATCGAGCGAATGGCGCTCAGTGGCACCCGGATGTCACGTAAAAAACGTCCACGGTGAATGATCAGGTCCTCTTCACGAACGACATAGCATGAGTGCAGCACACGCTCAATGACAGCCACGAGCGCCACTACGACCACAAGCGCCGCCACGACGCTCTTCTGCCAAAACAAGTAAAGGGCAAGCAGCGACAATACGATGATGCCACTCTTGGCGCCGATGGTGAATCTGTGTTGAAAAGTACGATCTGTCATCATGGGGGAGAAATCAAATGCTTTCGCCTAATAAAATCTTCTGAAATGCAAAATTACAAAGATTATTAAAGATTATCATTGTCCAATTGCATTCATTTAGATAATATTTAGTAATTTTGCACCAATTAATAGTTGTAAGGCTAACATAGTCAAAACATTATCAGTCATGACTTATAAATATGACTTTCTGATTATCGGTGCCGGCATCGCCGGTATGAGCTATGCCCTGAAGGTGGCAAAAGCGAAGAAAGGTAAAGTATGCATTATTTGTAAGACCACACTCGACGAGGCCAATACGCGGTTTGCTCAAGGTGGTGTGGCCTCTGTGACCAATCTGGAGCTTGACAATTTTGAAAAGCACATCCATGACACCATTGTCGCCGGCGACTACGTCAATGATGTGGAGGCAGTCAAGCAAGTGGTTACCAAGGCTCCCGAGCAGATCAAGGCTTTGGTGGAGTGGGGAACCAACTTTGACAAGAAGAGCAATGGCGACTATGACCTCCACCGTGAGGGCGGCCACTCGGAGTTCCGTATCCTACACCATGCCGATGATACGGGAGCTGAGATCCAGCGTGCGCTGATGGCTGCTGTGAGGGCAAATCCCGACATAGAGATTAAGGAAAACCATTTCGCTGTGGAGATCATCACGCAGCACCATCTTGGTGCACGGGTCACTCGCCGCTCTCCCTATATTTATTGTTATGGTGCTTATGTGCTCAACCCGGAGAACAAGGTTGACACCTATCTGAGTAAGGTGACGGTCATGTGCACCGGCGGTTGCGGTGCTGTCTATCAGACCACGACCAACCCCATCATTGCTACCGGCGACGGCGAGGCAATGGTCTACCGTGCCAAGGGTACGGTGAAGGACATGGAGTTTGTGCAGTTCCATCCCACCTCGCTCTATCATCCCGGAGAGACCCATCCTGCTTATCTCATCACCGAAGCCATGCGTGGCTACGGCGGTATCCTGAAGCTGCCCAATGGCGAAGCCTTCATGAAGAAATATGACGAGCGGGGCTCGCTGGCTCCTCGTGATATCGTGGCACGTGCCATCGACAAGGAAATGAAAAAGAATGGTATCGACCACGTCTATCTCGATGTGACGCACAAAGATGCGGAGGAGACCAAGCACCACTTCCCCAATATCTATAAGAAATGCCTGTCCATCGGCATCGACATCACCAAGGAGATGATTCCGGTGCGCCCTGCCGCCCATTATATGTGCGGTGGCATCAAAGTCGATCTCAACGGTTGTTCGAGCATTGAGCGCCTCTATGCTATCGGTGAGTGTTCATGCACGGGACTGCATGGCGGCAATCGTCTGGCCAGCAACTCGCTCATCGAGGCGGTGGTCTATGCCGACGCCGCTGCCAAGCACAGCATTGAGCATGTCGACGATTATGACTTCAACGACAAGGTGCCGGCATGGAACGATGAGGGGACGCTCACCAATGAGGAACATGTGCTCATCACCCAAGCCAACAAAGAGGTGGGTGAGATCATGTCGAACTATGTAGGTATCGTACGCTCCGACCTGCGTCTGAAGCGTGCATGGGACCGTCTCGATTTGCTCTACGAGGAGACAGAGTCTCTCTTCAAGCGTGTGAAGATCTCACGTGATCTCTGCGAGTTGCGCAACATGATCAATGTGGGCTATCTGATCACTCGTATGGCTATTGAGCGCAAGGAGTGCCGCGGTCTGCACTACACCATCGACTACCCGCTCCATGCATACGATAAAAAGTAAGACCCACTGCTATCTCTCTAGGAGAAAGGAGAGAAGCTCCTTGATTTGAAAAATGATCATCAGAACGTGTGACAGAAGATAAGACATACTCTGATTTCTTAGAAAGTGATTTCACGACCACCTCCAGTCAGTATACCGACTTTGAGAAGGTGGCCGATGGATCTTATTGTACGCTTTGGCGAGCCTGCAAGGATGGACAATGGTATGTCATCAAAGCCCTGCAGACTGAGCATCAGGACAGTGCGCAGTACATTGCCTTGCTGAAAAAGGAGTATGACATTCTCTCGATGTTTGACTGTCCTTATGTCGTGAAGGTCTATGACTATTGCCGCATACCCCGTTTTGGCATGTGCATCGTCATGGAGTGGATCGATGGCGTGACGCTCAAACAGTGGCTTTATGGTCCCACTTCCAAGGAGTTTCCGGGCTATCCCACTCGGAAGGAGCGACGGCAGGTAGCGCTCTATCTTGTGAAGGCTGTGGAATGTGTCCATTCCTTACAAGTCGTGCACCGTGACTTGAAGCCTTCAAACATCATGATCACACGCAACGGACGCCAGGTAAAGCTCATCGACTTCGGACTCTCGGATACCGACAGTTTTGTGGTCTTCAAGCAGACGGGTGGTACAAAGGGATATATCTCGCCCGAGCAACGAAGTCTCTCCCTCACCGATAAGCGTAACGACATCTACAGCCTTGGCATCATCTTGCAGGAGATGAGGCTGGGCTGGATGTGGAAAGGCGTTATCCACAGAATGCTCAGACCGATAGGAGAGCGTCTGAGTCATGCCGGTGATGTCGCTCCTATGCTTCGGAAACGCAGAGGAGCCATCAGATTTCTGCTTGTCTTCTCTTTGTCTTTATTACTCTTTTGTGGCGGTGTCTGGACATGGGACCGCATCGTGCATCCACGCCCTCATTTCGAGGTGGTGGCCCGTTTCCAATATTCCAATATGATTTTTGAGTCTTGGGGTGGAGGCGTGGTGACCATTCGTCCTTCCGTCCATACGGAGCATGTCGTGGAGATTCCCGATCAAGTGTCGTATGGGGGATTTGTCTATCAAGTCGACGAGATCACCTTCGATGCTTTCAAGGGTGACGAAAACCTCCACTCCATCATCATTCCAGGATACATCCACTTGATGAAGGGAGCTTTTAGAAAATGTCCTAACCTCCGGGATATCTACATCCGTGGCAACCGTCCGCCACGTATCGGCAATCCTTATTGGCCAACAAAGATTTCGGATGTCTTTGATGCCTGGCATTTCGCTTCTGTGCGTATTCATATTCCACGTGGCAGCAGAGCCGCTTATGACGCCTATCCATGGAATATGTTCCGCAATTATGTATTCTATTAAATAGTTGTATATCCCTGTCTCTATCTTGTCAGACTGAACTTGATGCTCAGTCCGAAGTCTTGTGTGGTTGTCGGATAGCTGCTGGACGAGAGCAGGGGCGTGTTGGTCTGTCGGTCGAGGTAAAAGCTCATGGTGAGCAGCTTGGAGAGTGTATAGTCTGCCATAAACGAGAGCTTGAAAGCTGTGTTGCCGCTGCTGGCCGTGGAGGTGACGGTGGCTATATCCCTCAGCAGACTGGCCTGCTTGCGATAGGAGAGATCCAGACGCAGGTTCAGGTCATGATTGATGCGCCCGCGTGTGCTGCTATTGTTGTTACTCTTATTATTGCTATTCCTATTATTTCCTTTGTTCTTGCTGGTTACGCTTTTACTGGAGCCACTGCCTCCTCCGAAGAGATTGAAATTATTGATGCGGTAGCCCAGACCGAAGGTCCAGTCTTTGCTAACAGCCTCATTGATCTGTGCGCTTGTCATTGACAGAGCGAGCACCCGTGTCTGACTATATTCCAGTTTGGCTGTGAGGTTGTTTTGCAGCGTGACGTCGACACCCAGCAGCGGGGCAAAAGCCTCGTTGATGCTAACGGTCGAGATGTTGTACATCGAGCTGGGAATCGGGTTACCTGTCGTGGCATCTGTGATGAATCCCATGCCTGCACCCATGAGTGATTGGAAGGTGGAGTAGCTCTGATAGGAACCGATCGCGAAGATGCTCTTATAGCTATGGTTGAGATTGACGCTCTTGAAGATGTCGCGCAACCATGGCAACTTGCCCAGTCCGCTGTAGCGCAGCGTCCAGTTGGGCAACATATGGGCGAGAGAAGGGAAGAGATCGAGTCCACTGCCCATGCTGGTGTAGGCCTTGAGGAAGGCTGGAATCATCACGTCAGCACTATAGCTGTTCACCCCACCATTGGCGGCGTCGAATGTCTTTCCGGCAAGAGCGGTGCCTACTGGGTAGACACTTCCGGCGTAGCGGGCTTCCACCCGCTGACGGAAACCGTCGAGTGAGGCACAGAACTTCTCGAAGGTCTTGCTGTGAAAGCCATTATTGGCGTTGCCCATCCCCTCAAAGGCAGAGCCGAGTGAGAGGGTCGTCATCGTGAAGGTACCCGTCTGTGTCGTGGGATTGCCCTCATACATATATTGTATGCTCTTTGCGGTGGTGATGGTCCGGCTGGCGTTGAGGTCTATCTTCAGATTTTTGATGGGCTCAAGCGTCATTCTCAGTTGCAGGTCCTCAGTTTTATTGGTGGTAGCGGGTGTGGCCACACTGTCAGCCATCAAGAGCCATCCTCTGCTCTTGGCCTTTTCGATGTAGCTGTCACCCATGAAGCCAAAGGCGAAGTCCAGTCCCGGTGAGAGTACACCGGCACCGTTGTTCTTGGTTTGTCCAAAGGCATCGCCGATCGTTGGCATGAAGCCGGGCAGTGCCATCGAATATTGATTGCGGTAGGACAGGCTGACGCTACGCACCATCATTGCTGTGCGGGCAAGGACCTGCGCTGTCTTATACCATCCCTTCTCATCAAGAGCAGGCTTGGCCATCACCGAGAGTTTGAGTTTTGTCACGGAGTCCACCTTTTTAATAATACGTATGCGGTTATCATCGAGTTTACGGAAGCGGAGCTTCACACGATGCCCCTTCTCGTCTTTAGCCGCCACGATGAGCCGTTTGGTGTGCTTGCCGTGGCTGACGATGAGAGTCGTGTCGGGACGCAGGGTGATTTCTTTCTCAAAGGTATTGCGGTTACGTGGCAGTTGTTTTTTCTTTTCCTCTTCAGCTTTGTTTTTGGCGCGCAACTCTTTTACCGCCTGATCGGGATCCTTTCCCTCGGCGAGAGCTTTCTTGCGTGCTTCCTCCTCAGCCTTCTGCTGTTTCTGTCTGTTTGCCTTAGCCTGCTCTTTCTGCTTCTTCTGCTGGTTGATCTGATACTGGCTTGTCTCCCGATTGAATCGCTCATTGGCCTTCTTGAGGAAGGGAATATGGTTGTAGAGCCTGACCAGATCGAAGTTGCCCGTGATGTTGAGCTGACGGTTGTTCTGAATCGTATTGCCCAGCGACGTGCTGTCTTCAAGCAACGTACCACGCACCCAGCTGTAGGTGGAGCTATAGCTGGCATTGGAGGTCACCCAGTCAAAGACCGGGATGAGGTTGAGTGGCAACTGATACGAGAGGTTGAAGTTTTGCTGATAGTCGAGTGGCGTGCCGAAGTGCTTGATGCTCTGCCATACACTGTCTTTCCACGCCTGATATTGTGTGGGGTATAGATCCTTGTTCACGGGTGTGTAGGGCTCCTCGATTTCTGCATGGGTGGCACTTTGGAAACTCATGTGGATATTTTTGGTGAAGTCCCATCTGAGTTGGAACTCGCGGTTCCAAAGAAACTGCTCAGAGAAAGTCAGAGGCAGTTGATTGTTTTCCGTGGCTTCCATGTCACGTTCTTGGAACTCATAGTAAGTGCGGGTCATCTCGCTGTTGAAACTCACGCTCTGAGGCAGATAGTTCAGTCCCAACCGTTTGGGCAGATCGAGCCATTTGCTTTTGCTCTTGATCTTTCGGAACGGCTCCCAGGTCTTGTATACCGGTGTCCAGGCATAGTCCAGGGCACCCCGCCAGTTGTCTTCATTCTCATAGACGGTGGTCTCTCCCTGCTTATGGGAGTGAGCGTGGCTGTAGGAGAAAGAGAAGTTGGCCGGATCGACAGGTGTCGGGTGCCGTTTGTTCTGAATGCCTATGCGTGCATTGGAGATCGAGAAGTTGGTGGTGACGGCTTTTGTCACGGCGATGTTCTCGATGGAGTCGTGCTCCAGTTTGTTGGCAGTGCTCTCAAGGGCGTCTTTGAGCAACATGTCGGTGTCGAGCGGATTGTATTTGGGTCTTGTGACCTGCTTGGTTACACTGTAATAAAGCGGAGCAGACACCTTGGCCTTGTCGGGGAAGAACTTGCCGAGTTCCAGACTGGTGGTGAAAGCCATATTGCTTTGATCATCGGTGGTGCGTGTGCTCACACCGTCCTCGAGTCCTCCGAAGCCTTGCGAGACATATTTGCCTTGCATGTTCATCGTGCCGAGATCCGAGAGCTGCACGTTGAGGTTGCCATCAGCAGCCCAGCCTCCGGTGTTGTTATATTCTTTGAGTCGGAGCTCGTTGACCCACACCTCACCACTCTTCTGTTCGGCGCTGAGGTTGCGCACGCCGATGATGAGCGTTTTGATTTCGCCGAGTGTCGGGTTGCCCATCACAGTGATTTTGTTTTGTGGATGATCACTGTCATATCCCGAGTAGGCGCGTGTGAACGAGGCCAGCCCCTGAGCCTTTTTCTCATTACGCTCTTTTTTGAGTTGGGTGAAGAGCGAAAGCGGAATGTCGAGCATGTTGTCCTGGGGCCACACAGCGTAGGCCTCGGTAGTTGAATAACGGCTGTAAGTACCGGCTGGTGTCAGCTTCAGTGGAATTTCGTATTCGTAGTAGTTACTCTTGTAGTCAGATCCCAGACGCACGAACACTGCCAGCTGGTTGTCTTCCAGATTGGTTGTGTTTTGCTCGTTGGCGTTGGCGTGTACGAACATCTGCAGGCGCTTATACTGTCGCAAATCGAGCGTCGTATTTTTGTAGATACACTTCGACTCGTTGGGCGAGAGTGTGGTGACATTGATGTCCAGCGCTTGCTCATTGTCCTCAACGAGCTGCGTATTGTTGGGATCCTGTCCACGCTTGATACCCGGTGGCAGCACATAGTTGACCGGCTTCTTGTCGCTGTTCTCTTCGATGTTGACAGCAGCAGTGGTCATTGTTCCCGTTTGTGCCGCACTGTTGTCGAGATTCTGTTCATAGACACGCCAAGTGCCGCGCACAAGGTCCAGGCTGCCGAAGCGCAGGATGATCGGATGCTTGAATCCTGTGAGGAACATGCGCATGAAGCGGATACTCGTGAAATCAGAGATGGAGCCGACACGTGACTCAAACTCCTCCAGTGGGATGCGGAAGAGATACCAGTCGATTTCTGTGTCGCTCTTGCCGTTGCGTAGCGTGGGTCGTGTCTCACGTTTGTCGACGATGAAGTTCTTGCCGATCTCCAGATCCTCGGGACGGATGGACACATGATACTGATAGTATTTTTCGTACTCGTTGAGCGTATAGTCCTGGTTGATATCCTCCACATCAGGCGTGGTCTTGTATGACGTGTCATAGCTCTCGGTGCGGCTTTCGCTATCGGGTGAGTTGCCTTGTGGATTGTTGATATACTTGTATCGGCGCAGGATGCTTGCCTGCATATTGTCGTAGTCAGAGCCGCGGAAATAATGATAGTCATCATTGGCGGGGTCAGCCCAGATAGAATCCCACACGGCTTGATTGACTTTGCCCTGCACAGCCTTGAGGAAGTCTTGGTAAGAGGCGAAGGTCTGCTCTTCACTGTCGTTGAGTCCGTTGAGACCCACATCTTGAAGGGCACGGCTGCCCTTGGTGGTAGCGAAGGCATAGGTGACGTTGGTTGTCGTCGGGATCTTGCCCCATTGTGTGGTGACGAAGTTATTTGAGCCATCGACAGGCATGCTGCTCTCTGAGAACTTCTTGCCGTCGTGGAGCACATCCTCCGACACTTCGCCGAGATCGATATAGAAGTCGCCACCATAGTCTGCGGCATTGCCGGCTTGGCGCGAGTGGATGAAGGGATCCATCATCCAAAATTCCACGTACTCGATATTGGCGGTTTGGAAGTCGTTGGTATCGAGTTTACGCATCATGCCACCCCAGTGCTGCGCAGGGTTGTTGAGCGAGCCGTCAGACGCGAGATCCGGATTGAAGTTATAAGGGCCACGCTCGTTGGGGTAGTAAGCTAAGTTCAGAACCGAGATCGTCGACGTGGCACCGTTGTAGGTGCTTTGCGAGCGATTGGGGTAAAGCTCTCTGACATACACCTCCCGCACATAAGGATCGCTGAGTTGGTTGAGGTCGCTCTTGATATGTCCAGGGGTGAGCGAGGAACTCAGTCGGGTGAAGAGAGGATCAATGGTGTACCAGGCGAGCAATGAACGGTTGAAGCCTGAGCGCAGCGTGGTGTTGTCGGTGTGCTCCGGGAACATTGAAGGCACGCTGGAGAGCTGCCAGTTATGGGGTGTGGATACATCGATCTTGTCGGTGGAAGCCTCGAAGTCGTCGAGATAGGAAGCGTTGTCCTGTGTGCCATGGCTTTGTCCGGCAATGAGTTGTGCAAACTCTCCGGTAAAAGAGATCTGCGAGGGCTGGGTGAGATGGAGCAGGGGCAGCTTGTCGAGTGCATTGGTGAGCCACTGGCTCTCGTGTTTCCAGTTGACGTTGAGTCCCCACAGCGTGTTGTTGACAGGTTCGGCACCCATTGACACCTTCGTGGTGAGTGCCTGCTCATAAAGGTGCTGCACAGTACCGGAGAGTTGGAAGTTCTTGGAGAAGTCATACACCCAGTTCATGCCGAACATGGTCTTGCGCTCCTGAGAATACTCACTTTGACTCTCAAGCGAGACGTTGACAGCCGTACCGGCATCGATAATACTCTGGTTGAGAATGGTCACCTCGCCGGCACTGTAGTCTACGCTATAGTCCGATCCTTCTGTCAGCTTCACGCCACCGGCGGTGACGACAACCGATCCTTGTGGCACGTTGTAGGCACCGAGCGAGATGACATTGGCCTGTGTGCCACGGAACTGTCCTTGCAGAATATATTTATCTTTCTCAGCAATTTGTTTGGCAATCGTCTTTGTAGAGTCATAGAGCTCGGTAAACGCATATTTCGAGGCAGTAGCCGCACTGACCCCCTTACCGATGAGATAGTTGTAGAGATAGCTGCCGAACGGTTCGGCAGCAGGGAAGAAGACACGTCCGTCACTGACGGTGTAGCCCTCGACATAGTCGAAATATCCGTTGGAGTGTGCCTTGTTGTTATTGTCGAGGCGGTCGGCTCCCAGCACTTTGATCAGCGTCTGGCTCTTGACTTGCGGTTCAGGGATATAAGAGAGATAGACACCCGTGGTGTCGCTTTGGTATTTGACGTCGAGGCGAAACTTATCCTTCTCTATTGTCGAGGCAAGATAATAGACGTTTTTCATCATCAGCGGCCAGTTGCCTTGCGAGGGGTTGTTGCTGGTGTTCTTGAGAGATTTGACGAAGAGCGCCTTGGAAGCATCGGTGACATCGCTGGCAAATTCGCCCACTTGATAGGTGCGCCCTCCATAAGTATACTCATAGGCAATGGCCAGCACCTGATCGGTCTGCAAGGAAGTCTTCAGTGAGACATAGCCCATGGCGTTATTGACCGTGTATTCCGATGAGGAGAGCAGACGGGCACTTTGCAACTTCTCATAGTCGTTGCCACCCACCAGCCCGGCACCGTCAAGCACTGTGGAAGTACGGTCGATGTCACGGGCATCGGCATACTGAGTTGTCATGGTACTGTACTCGGTGTTGGCATCGTTGGCAGGTACCGGCTGTCCAGTGGTGGTCCACCTACTGTTGCTGAGTTTGCTGTTCTCGCCGAGGTCGGTGAGTGCAATGATATTACGGGTGTTGGCGGTGTTGCCTGTCTTGTTGGTTACCCAGATCTCCACACGATTGATCGTCACACCAGTGGTGAGGTTGGGCAGTGTCTTCATGGCAGCATCGTAGTGGTCATGAAAGTAACGGGCAAGGAAGAAATGGCGGTTCTCCTCATAGTCCGAGGCATCGATCTCGAAAGGAGTGAGTTGTTTGCCGCCTGAACTGGATACCGTCTTTGACGTGCTTTTTTTCTGCGAGGCAACCATTTGCAGTTTCAACTTGCCAAACTGCATGTCGGTACGAATACCAAAAAGGCTGCTGGCCCCTTGCACGAGCGAAGAGTTGGAGGGGAAAGAGACATTGCCGGCCTCGATGAGCTTGATGATCTCGTCTTCCTTACCATCGTATTTCAACTTCATGTTCTGTGCATCGAAGTCGAAGGTGGCATCGGTGTTGTAGTTGAGGTTGAGGTTGACCTTGTCGCCGACCTTACCGTTGACGTTGAGATTGATCTTTTCGTCAAAGTCCATCGTAGTGGTCTTGCGATTGCGAATCGGCAGTGAAGGATTGTCGATGTTCTTGAAAGTGGCGCCGAACTTCAGCTCTGCTGATCCTTGTGTCTTGATGCGCACACCGCCCGGCCCGAAGATCTTCTCTGCCGGTCCCAGATCGAAATGCATGTCGGTGAAGTCGAACTTTTCCTTGCCTTTTGCCTGATAGATCTCATCGTTTTTTCCACGGTAGTAAGTGTTGCGCCAGTTCTTTTCACTCCATTTCATATATTCCTCAGGCGTCATCATGATGGGTGCAGCGAGATAGGTGTCGCCCATCTTGGTGCCGATGATGTAGACGTTGAGGCTGTCGTTGTAGGTCACCTCGTATTTCAAGCCCTCCGGTCGTTTAAGGTCGAGCGCGCTTTGGTTGAGATCATCGTAGGTGATGGGTGTGGTGCGCTGGATCTTCCATCGGGGATGAAGGAGAGAGTCGGGTATGGTGTCTTCCTCAAGAATCGGCTGTGCCTTTCGCGTCTTGATTACTTGTGGCGTCCATGGCATAGCAACTGCATAGCTGACCGTCATGACAGTCAGCACAAGTATGATTCCTATGTTTCCGATAATATGATGTTGACGCCTTTGCAAAGTGATCTGATGATGAAAGACAAGAGCTCCTGGGTTCTCCTCTTTTACAGGGAGAGATGGGAGGAGCCTTGATTACTTGATTCTTTTCAATGCCTCTTTGACGACCATCTCCACGGCGAGATCGGGCTGCTCCGTGAGGATGGCGACAACCACCTTGGCAGCAGGAGCGGGAGAGAAGCCCAGCATCGTCAGTGCGGCGACGGCCTCGTCTTTCACGGCATTGTTGACAGCCGGGGACTCGTTGCGTCCGGAAGCCACATGCAGTTCGTCGGCAATGCCCGAAGCAGCAATCTTGTCTTTAAGATCGACGATGATGCGCTGTGCGGTTTTCAGACCGATGCCCTTCACGCCTTTGATGAGTTTTTCATTGCCACTGGCGATGGCATCGCAAAGCTCAGCCGGCGTGATCGAGGACAGCATCATGCGGGCTGTGTTGGCTCCAACGCCGCTGACGCTGATCAGCATGCGGTAGAGTTCGCGCTCTTGGCGCGTAGCAAAGCCGTAGAGCGTGTAGTTGTCGTCGCGACCACCGGCTTGCAGTGATTCGTGGACGAGGAGCTTCACCTCTTTCTTTCCTTGTATGGCGGTGTAAGTGTTGAGCGAGATGTTCAGTGCGTAGCCTACGCCGGCGGCTTCTACTACGGCAAGGGCTGGAGTCAGTTCTGCCAGCTGACCATGGATATATTCTATCATTGTTGTGTCGTTGTCTTTTATTTATTAATGTGTGATAAAGAGATAACGAGATGACTGGGGGATTATTGTGTGGATTAGAGGGGGCAGTTGCTCCGCAACGCCTATAAAACGGATGACTTGCTGCTTTCTTCACGGCGGTTCACTGTTTTCCCAGTAGCGTTCGCCACTTTCTTTATGGTGTCGTCAAGACATTTGCCATGGTGAGAGGAAACATGGACTGGCAGGAGCGAGGAAGACGATTTTCCGATTCAGAAGTTTGTGTAGATGGAAGGAAAAGCGTAAATTTGCAGGCGGCAAGAGACAGCTATGCCGGAACGATATACCGGATAAGCAAGGAACGACCGCTTGATGCTCAACAAAGCCGTTACCCGCTCTATTATCATGCTTTACACCAACAGATATGGGAAGAAACAAGTTTTCACAAGAGGAAATCAAAAAGATAGGAAAGTTGCTCAGGTTGAAGAACTCGGTCAACCGGGGCAAGCAGAAATTGATCCGCCATGAACTGCGAGTGGATTATGAGTTCAATATCTCGGACTTTAATGAGCCGGGCAAAGCCTTTGGCGAGGAAGAACTGCAAGACGCCGTGAAACGTGGCGCCATACAGATTCTTGACGATCAGACGATCGAAGCCATGAAGGCCAAACGAGCCCGTGACAAAGCCCGTGACGAGGCTCTGCGTGAGCAGGAGGCTGTGGCCAGTGGTGAACAAACCGACTGGAAGAAGGCTATGGAGGACTGGCAGGAATGGGAAGAAGAACAGAACCATTAATATTTTTCAATAAATTGCAAGGAAAATAGTGTGTTTAGGAAATTATTGTTATCTTTGCAGGATAGAAAGTGACTTTCATTTGCAAAACATATAACCAAAAATACAACCAATAAGAGAAATGAAAAAGATCAGAGCTGCTGTAGTGGGTTATGGCAATATTGGCCATTACAGTGTACAGGCGCTTGAGGCGGCGCCCGATTTTGAGATTGCTGGCATCGTACGTCGTCAGGGCGATAAGGACAAACCCGCAGAGTTGGCTCCTTATGAAGTGGTTGACGACATCACCAAGTTGAAAGACGTGGATGTGGCGATCCTTGCTACTCCGACGCGTACGTGTCCTGAGATGTCTGAGAAAATCGTGGCTTTGGGCATTAACACGGTTGACAGTTTTGACATCCACACGTCCATTCTTGACTATCGTACCCGTCAGATGGAGAACTGCAAGAAGGCTGGTCGCGTGAGCGTGATATCTGCTGGATGGGATCCCGGTTCGGACTCTATTGTGCGTGTGCTGTTGGAGAGCCTTGCTCCCAAGGGATTGAGCTATACCAATTTTGGTCCCGGCATGTCAATGGGTCATAGTGTGGTGGCACGCTCTAAGAAAGGTGTGAAGAACGCGCTCTCCATGACGATTCCTTTGGGTGAGGGCATCCATCGCCGGATGGTCTATGTGGAGTTGGAGGACGGCTACACCGTTGAGCAGGTCTACGATGAGTTGAAGGCTGATGACTACTTTGCCCACGACGAGCTTCATGTCTTTGCTGTTAAGAGCGTGGACGAAGTACGTGACATGGGGCATGGCGTGCACATGACGCGTAAGGGCGTAAGCGGCAAGACGCAGAACCAGCGTTTCTCTTTCGACATGAGCATCAACAACCCTGCTCTGACCGGTCAGGTGCTGGTCAACGTGGCTCGTGCTTCTATGCGCTTGCAACCAGGATGCTACACCATGCCTGAGATTCCTGTCATTGACATGTTGCCTGGAACACGCGAGGAAGTGGTCGCAACGCTCGTATAGAGCAGTCGTCGGGTCATGAGGACCTATGAGATTTTATAAGCCTATTGGGTCTGCCCTGTATCATCAGGCAGGTCTAATAGGCTTTTTTGTGTAGAGTGATGACGTTGACTTCCGGCCAGGCGCCAAAGCGGAAGGGCACTGTACCGCCAATGCCCAAAGAGACATAGAGCATGGACCCTTCCTCGACATATTTTCCTCCCCACTCGTTATAAGCCCATCGAGCAGGAGAGAAGCGTCCCACGCGGATCTGACCGGCATGGGTGTGTCCCGACAGTGTCAGTGCGATGTCGGTCTGGTGAAGCACACCGCGCCGCCAATGGCTCGGGTCGTGGCTGAGCAGCATCTTGAACATGCCTTTGGGTAAGTCTCCAATGGCTTTGTGCAGATCGCCATAGTCGGGAAAAGGAGGCCGGCTGATGTTCTCTACGCCAATGAGTGCAATGGCATCATTGCCGCGGCGTATGACGATATGGTCGTTGAGCAGCAGATGCCAGCCTGCTTTCTCTTCCAGATATTTCAGCACGTTTTGGTTGCGGCGGATATTATACTTGCTTTTGTCCTCTCCATATTCACAATAGTCGTGATTGCCCATCACGGAGTAGACACCGTCATGGGCTTGTACTGCTTTTAATATATGCTGAAAGGGGATCACTTCCTCGGCACTGACATTGACGAGGTCGCCGGTAAACACCACCAGGTCGGCATGCTGCTCATTGACGATGGCCACCATTTTGTCAAT
The DNA here is from genome assembly GCA_900546345.1 of uncultured Prevotella sp. Classification (GTDB taxonomy): domain Bacteria; phylum Bacteroidota; class Bacteroidia; order Bacteroidales; family Bacteroidaceae; genus Prevotella. The sequence goes on from URCI01000020.1 coordinate 28,464, forward strand.
GAACTTTCGGTTGCGCAGAAAAGTGCCAATGTGAATGTCGCTGAGCTGCAGTACCCGATAGCCGTCAAACGAGTCTGGAAGTAGAGGTGAGGAGCAGGTGGCTGTCTTTACCACAATGTGGCGCCAGCCAAAGAAGAAGCCATAGGCTGCTAAGAGATTCCAAGCGACAGGTAGTGGCAATGCCCATCGCCAGCCCACAAATGGCCATAAAGCTAAGAACAGCAGACCGGGGATGCCGATGCAAAGCACCAGCCCATAGGCCAGCCGCATGAATGTGTTATGACGAAGATGCATATGTTGAATGTTGAGTGATGAATGTTGAATGATGAATTATTTAAAGGTGGCTACGAGGGGCAGATGATCGCTGAAACCATTGAGATATTTTGGGCCCAGATAGTTGCGGCGTGGCTTCACACCACCATATTTCTCGTCAGGCACAAGCAGAAAGGGTGCGTCATTGATACAGCAGCTGACGAGTTGCTTTGCTGTGACGGCATCGCAAAAGATGTGGTCGAGACTGCCCCAGAGACCGTGATAGCGGTAGGTGCCTTTTGCGCCGTGACGCCCCTGCGCATTGGCAGAGATCTCTACAAGTCCGTGTCCGACCATCCGTTGCATGGAAAGATTGGTGGAATAGTCGTTGAAGTCGCCTGCGATGATGATACGTGCCGTAGGAGAGCAGGCTCTGACGGAGTCGACGGCCTGCAACAATCGGGTGACAACGATCTGCCGATAGGGGCGGGAAGCCTGTTCGCCTCCTCTGCGACTGGGCGCATGGACAGCAAAGACATGGAGTGTGTCGCCTGTGATCACTTGCCCGCTAACATAGAGGATGTCGCGTGTAGGACGGAATCTTTTAGGCGGTGTGATGCGGATGGAATGATGGTTGATCAGCGCAAAGGAAAAAGGCGAATAGAGAAGCGCCACATCGATGCCGCGCTCATCAGGACTGTCGGTGATCACATACTCATAACCTGCGTTACGGAGCAATGACCGCTTGGTGAGATCATGGAGCACACTGTCATTCTCCACCTCTGTGAGCACTACCATGTCGGGAACGACTTCGACTGAGTCCGATATGCCACAAGAGAGAATGTCCTGCCCGATGCGGTTGAGTTTATGCCAGTAGCGCGAGGGTGTCCAGTGCATCGCTGCGGTAGGCAGAAACTCCTCATCGTGTTTGAGACTGTCGTGCTGTGTATCGAATAGATTCTCACAGTTCAGCTCCACAAAGGTGAACAGACAGATGAGCAGATACATTGGCTAATGTTGAATGTTGAGTGATGAATGATGACTTACTACAATGTTGAATGTTGAGTGTTGACTTACTCTATACCCAACTTCCCCAACCTCCAATGTTCACGCCCTAAGCCCTCTTTGAAGGAAACGGGAAAAGGTTGCGCATTTCCCTCCCTTTAGGGAGGGTTAGGGAGAGTCTTTACTGGTCCTCCAGAAACAACGGGTCCTCCGGTGTGACCATTGTCGGCTTCTGCTCAAACTGCTTGAGAAGCGTTTCGGGGACATAACGTTTGTTGACTACGAGACGGAACATGTAGTTATTGAACCAGTTGTTGGTCATGATCAGATAACCATTTTGTCCATAGGACGGTCCCCAGCTGTTTTCTACTTTCCACTTCAGCGGCTTACCCTCGGCGTTGAGGTCTACGGCTGTGAGCGTCATAGCGTGTGTGGACCCACTGTCAAAAGTCTCGATACGCTCGGCTTTGGTCATTCCGAAAGTAGTGCCAAGAAGGGAGCCGTAGTCATAGTTGTCGGTGTCGAGATAGCCCCGCTTGCGGTCGAGTTGCTTGCCTACGTCGTAACTGGAGTACATCTTGTGCCCGTCTTTGAGTGAGGTGATGGCAAGGTTGGCAATCTCTTCCATAGGCAGATTGAGGTATTTCCAATTGTGTCCGTCATAGACATGGCGGTCATACTCCACCTCGTAGGTCTTGTGATAAGGACGTCGCGGATCATTCATGACCATGATGAAGGTACCGTTGAGGGGGCCGCCCACAGTAGCCTGGTAGAACGACTTCGGTGTGTAGGTCTTCGTTGGTCCGACAGCTTTGCCGTTCTTGTCGCGGAATGTATAGGAGAACTCCTTTACCGGTTCGCCCAGCGTCAGGGTGAGAATGTGATAGATTGTTCCGAGCATCTCTGTCTTGCGCTTCTTGATGTCGGCCGTCTTTTTACCGTCAGCGACCATACGGCGCAGCTCCAGTCCGAATTCCCGAAGTTTTGATGATACCATCTTTTGCATCTGTGATGTGTTGTCGCTGGAGAAGGTCTCCGGCATGACGTTCATCGGCACCAGACCGTATTTTTCACTCAGATCGGCAACACCACAGAAAGTACCGCCGTCGTTGATGGGGTTGCGGAAGAAGAACTGCACGCGCGTGTCATCCATAGGCTTGCGTGCACAGTCAATGACACCTTGCAGCATGAGATTGGCCTTTTCGAGCTGGTCATAGAAGAAAAGGAAGGAATGGGAATACTCCACACGTACGGAATCGCCATGTGCCTTGGCAAAATTGGCACGCAGCACGTTGAGACCGGAGAACATCCAGCACCGTCCGGAACTCTTTTGGTCCTCAATGCTCTGCTTGGGTGTCTCGACGCTGAAATAGGTGTCGATCTCTCCTAAGTTCTTGTAGTTCTTTGCCAGATCGTCGATTTTGTTGGAGGCGATGGCGTTGGCGAGGGCTTTGTAAGCTGGGTTTTTGCTTTGCGACTGCTCGATTTGTTGCAACATCGAGGCAGAGATGCCGCCTTCGCGTGTCTGGGCCAACAGAGTGCTGGAAGCCGCCACGAGAAGCACGGCCAGAAAGGTTCTTTTCTTCATATTTGTGATTTTATGGTTTTTGCTATATGCTTTTCAATCTCTGCAAAGGTAGCAAAAATTATGGTCTTTTCACCATATTATCAATTAAATATTGTACCTTTGCAAGGCTATAGCAAACGAATGTGAATGAATAAGATCAAATACGGACTTCTTAGTCAGATTCAGTATCCTTCCGACTTGCGAAAACTCAGTGTCGAGCAATTGCCGGAGGTGTGTCGCGAGCTCAGGGATGACATTATCGACGAGGTGTCGGTCAATCCCGGACACTTCGCTTCCAGTCTTGGTGTGGTGGAGATCACCGTGGCATTGCACTATGTTTTTGACACTCCCGATGACCGTATCGTCTGGGATGTGGGTCATCAAGCCTATGGACATAAGATCCTGACAGGTCGGCGAGACAGTTTCTGCACCAATCGCAAGATGGGAGGCGTGCGGCCTTTCCCCTCACCAGAGGAAAGCCCCTACGACACATTTACTTGTGGACACGCCTCGAACAGCATCTCTGCTGCCCTTGGCATGGCTGTGGCTGCCCGCAAGACCGGGCATCCCGAGCGTCATGTCGTGGCCGTCATCGGTGATGGCGCCATGAGTGGCGGACTGGCCTTTGAGGGGCTGAACAATGTCAGCTCCACGCCCAATGACCTGCTGATCGTGCTCAACGACAATGACATGAGCATCGATCGTGCCGTTGGTGGCATGGAGAAATATTTGCTCAATCTCGATACCAACGAGACCTATAATCGTTTGCGCTTTAAAGCCTCGCAGTGGCTACATTCCAAAGGCTATCTCAATGATGATCGGAGAAAAGGGATCCTCAGACTCAACAATGCGCTGAAAAGTGCGATCAGCCATCAGCAGAATATCTTTGAAGGCATGAACATCCGTTACTTCGGGCCCTTTGACGGGCACGATGTGAAGGAAGTGGTGCGCATCTTGCGGCAGCTCAAAGAAATGCGTGGCCCAAAGTTGCTGCATCTTCATACCATCAAAGGCAAGGGTTACGAACCCGCTGAAAAGGCAGCAACGATCTGGCACGCTCCCGGACGCTTTGATCCGGAGACCGGTGAGCGCATTGTCCCTGATACGAGCAACGAACCGCCTAAGTTTCAGGAGGTCTTTGGCAATACCTTGCTGGAACTGGCAAGGCGCAATCCCAAGATCGTCGGTGTCACACCGGCTATGCCGACTGGCTGCTCGATGAACATCATGATGAAGGAGATGCCGGACCGTGTCTTTGATGTGGGTATCGCCGAGGGGCATGCAGTGACATTCTCCGGTGGTATGGCCAAGGACGGTCTGTTGCCTTTCTGCAACATCTATAGTGCCTTTGCACAACGAGCTTACGACAATATCATTCACGATCTGGCTATTCTGAACCTTCCGGTCGTGCTTTGTCTGGACCGTGCAGGTCTTGTCGGCGAGGACGGTCCTACCCATCATGGCGCTTTCGACATGGCGGCCTTGCGCCCCATCCCCCATCTCACCATCGCCTCTCCTATGGACGAGCACGAGCTGCGCCGGCTGATGTATACGGCCCAGCGGCCGGGAATGGGCACTTTCGTGATCCGTTATCCACGTGGGCGCGGACACTTGGTCGACTGGCAGTGCCCGCTTGACGAGGTCGCCGTCGGTACGGGCCGCGTGATCAAGGAGGGAAGTGACGTGGCCGTGATCACGATCGGGCCGATAGGCTACGATGTGGAGTATGCCATCCAACAGATAGAGACTGAAGACGAAGGAAAAAAGAACCGGGTGGCCCACTATGATCTCCGCTTCCTGAAACCATTGGATGAGCATCTTCTGCAGGAGATCGGTTCCAAATATAATAAGGTAATCACTGTAGAAGACGGCGTTCGCAACGGCGGTATGGGCTCGGCGGTGCTCGAATGGATGAGCGACCACGGCTATCATCCCGATATTGTCAGATTGGGATTGCCTGACAGCTTTGTGGAACACGGCACTGTGGCGCAGTTGCGGGAGAAGTGTGGACTCGATGTCCCAAGTATCAAAAAGACGATAGAAGAAAGTTTCAAGTAGACTTATGAAGATTATCATTTCAGGAGCATACGCCATAGGCACCTATTTGGCCCGGTTGCTTTCCCGTAACCAGGAAGAGATCACGGTGATCGATGACGATGAGGATCGCCTGGCCCGCATTGGCACCGATTATGATTTGCTGACATTGTGTGGCTCTTCCTCGAGTGTGAAGACGCTTAAAGAGGCAAATGCCGGTGACGCAGACCTGTTCATTGCCGTGACCCCCGACGATAGTGCCAATATCAACAGTTGTGTGCTTGCCCATGCCTTGCATGCCCGCAAGACTGTTGCCAAGATCGATGACAGCGAGTACATGGAGCCAGACATCCAGCAGTTCTATAAGGAACTGGGCGTGGATGAGTTGATCTATCCTGAGATGCTTGCGGCCCGTGACATCATCAACGGTCTGCGCATGTCGTGGGTGAGACAACGTTGGGACGTGCACAACGGTGCCCTGGTGATGCTCGGCATCAAGTTGCGGGAAACCTGCGAGATACTCAACAAGCCGCTGAAAGACCTCTGTGGTCCTGATGACCCTTATCACGTGGTGGCCATTAAGCGAAAAGGCGAGACGATTATTCCGGGCGGTAATGATGAGCTAAAATGTTATGATCTGGCTTATTTCATGACTACCAAGCAATATATTCCCTACATCCGCAAGATTGTCGGTAAGGAGCACTATGTCGACGTGAAGAATGTGATGATCATGGGAGGCGGCGCCACTGCCGTGCGTGCCGTACAGAGTATGCCGGAATATATGAATACCAAGATCTTTGAAGTGGATCCTGACCGATGCGACGAGTTGAACCAACTGCTCAACGACCAGGCACTGGTCATCAATGCCGATCCGCGTGATATGGGCGTGCTGACCGATGAGGGCATCTACAATACGCAGGCCTTTGTAGCCTTGACGGGCAATGCCGAGACAAACATTCTGGCTTGTCTGGCCGCCAAGCGCATGGGCGTGCGCAAAACCGTGGCTATGGTGGAAAGCATGGGCTATGCCAGCATGGCCGAGAGCCTCGACATCGGCACGATCATCAATAAGAAAGCCATTGCCGCCAGCCGCATCTATCAGCTCATGCTGGACGCCGACGTGCTCAACGTCACCTTCCTGTTGTCTGCCAATGCCGATGTGGCTGAGTTTATACCGAAGCCGGGCTCCAAGGTGACCAGAAAGCCGGTGAAAGACTTGGGGCTTCCCCAGGGAATGACCATTGGCGGTCTGGTCCGCAGCGGAGAGGGTATGCTGGTCTCCGGTAACACACAGATACAAGCCGGTGATGACGTCGTGGTGTTCTGCCACAATGTCAATATGAAAAAGATAGAGAAGTTCTTCAATTGAGCAGATGACCATCGTGTTTGATGCTTATAAAGAATAGGAGACAGAAGGTGTGATCAACTTTAAAATCATTTATAAGATATTGGGATCGCTGCTCTTTCTGGAGGCATTTATGATGCTGACCTGTCTGGGCATAGCGCTGTACTATGGCGAGGAAGACATCTTTGCCTTTCTTGTCTCCATTGTCGTCACCTTGCTCGCAGGCTTCATCTTGGGATATAAAGGGCGCAATGCGGAGAACATCATGTCGCGCCGTGACTCTTATCTGATTGTCACGCTCACTTGGACCGTGTTCTCGCTCTTTGGTACGATACCCTTTTTGGTGGGCGGATACCTAAGCAGCTTCACAGACGCTTACTTCGAGACTATGTCGGGATTCACCACGACAGGTGCCACCATCATTGACGACGTGGAGGCATTGCCCCATGGCATTCTGTTCTGGCGGTCGCTGACTCACTGGATCGGTGGTTTGGGAATTGTGTTCTTCACCATTGCCGTGTTGCCACAGGTAGTAGGCGGAAGCACGAAAGTTTTTGCCGCCGAAGCCACGGGACCGATCAAGAGCAAGCTCAGCCCACGGCTCTCGACGAGTGCCAAATGGATCTGGCTCGTCTATCTTTTTATTACCTTTGGCTGTATGGGCTGTTTCATGCTTTTTGGCATGAACTGGTTTGAGGGCATCAACTATGCGATGTCCATTGCGGCCACGGGCGGTTACTCGATCTACAACGACAGTATCGAGCACTTCCATTCACCGGGAATGGAATACACTGCAACGTTTTTCTGCTTTATATCCGGTGTGAACTTCACGCTGTTCTACTGTGCTGTAGCAAAGAAAAAGGCAAAAGCGCTCTTTCGCGACACTGAGTTCCGGCTCTATCTGATACTCACTGCGCTGTTTACTGTCTTCATCATGATGGAGCTCATCGCGCGCAATCACTATGCTTTGGAGCATGCCTTCCGGTCCTCGCTGTTCTCTGTGGTGTCGTTTATGACCACGACAGGTCTTTTCAATGACGATGCCGGGAAATGGCCACACGTCACTTGGGTGGTTTTGGCCGTGTGTATGCTGGTAGGCGGTTGTTCGGGCAGTACGGCCGGTGGCATGAAATGTGTGCGCATCTCCATGCTCTTCAAGGTGCTCCGCAACGAACTCCGGCAGCGTCTGCACCCTCATGCCGTTCTGCCGTTGAAGATCAGCGGCGTGAACATCACCTATCCGCAGCGTGTGTCGCTTTTGGCGTTCTTCACAGCTTATCTGTTGCTGATCTTCATCTCTGCCTTTGTGATGATCGCAGCAGGCATTGACAATACCAACGCCATCACCATCGCCATGAGTTGTATCGGCAATGTGGGACCGACCTTGGGTCTTGAGATCGGCCCGACCATGTCGTGGTCGATGCTTCCCGACTTTGCCAAGTGGATCTGCACCATTATGATGCTCTTCGGCCGTTTGGAAATTTTCTCGGTGATCGTCTGTCTCACACCGTCGTTCTGGACGAAAAATTAGTAAGATAGTATCATGTTTTGATAATCGAGGCAGCAAGATGTCGCTTGTAATTACGTAACTTTGCAGGGTGTAAACGTATATTATAAGCAGACAAAAAACACAGATAAGAAATGAAACCATTACGTTTTAAGCCTTTATTGAAGCAGACGCTATGGGGTGGTAACAAGATCATTCCGTTTAAGCATCTCTGTGATCATCTTGAGAATGTGGGAGAGAGTTGGGAAATCTCCGGTGTCCCTGGTAACGAGACGGTCGTCAGTGAGGGAGCGTATGCCGGACAGACACTGAGTACTGTCGTGGCCGAGATGAAGGAAAAGCTGGTCGGTGCCGAGAACTACAAGCGTTTCGGCAACGAGTTTCCTTTGCTGATCAAATTCATTGATGCGGCTCAGCCGTTGTCCATCCAGGTGCATCCTACCGACGAGATCGCCCACAAACAGGGCAAAGAACGTGGAAAAACCGAGATGTGGTACGTCATGGACTCTGATCCCGATGCCAGCATGCTCGTGGGATTGAAGAAGAAGATCACCCCCGAGGAGTATAAGGAGATGGTAGCCAATGACACGATTGTGGATGCCATCGACCACTACGATGTGAAGGAGGGCGATTGTTTCTTCCTGCCTGCCGGCCGCATTCACAGCATTGGCAAGGGTTGCTTCCTCTGTGAAATACAGCAGACAAGTGATGTCACCTACCGCATCTATGATTTCAAACGTAAGGACAAGAATGGCAACTACCGGCAGCTGCACACCAAGGAGGCGGCAGAAAGCATCAACTACACGGTGTTGCCCAACTACCGTACGGAATATGTGCCGGAGGAGAACAAAGGCATCATGCTCGTACAATGCCCTTATTTCCATACAATGCTCTACGATCTGACGGATCCTATGACGATTGATCTCTCGGCGTTGGACAGTTTTGTGATCACCATCGTGACCAAGGGCAGTGGCAGACTCACGGATGACGAGGGCAATGTCATCGACGTGCAGGCCGGCGACAGCCTGATCTTTCCGGCTACCACCAGGCAGATCAAGACAGAGGGAAAGATGAAACTCATCGAGACTTACGTGTAAGCTAAGCGTAAAGACAATCAGATAGATGATAGCGAAATAGCAAGTAGGAGAGGCCTGCTTGCTATTTCTTTTTACAAAACACCTTTCGCTTCAACTTACAATCTAGAGAAGAGAAAAACGATTTTCCCTCCTTAAAACCACAAAATGGTGTCGCCTCCCATCGTTTTTTGTTGAGTAGTGGGTAGAAAACAGTTGTTTGACACGATCATCTCAGTTAGATGACACGATCATCTCAGTTGTTTGATCAGGTCAAAAGCCTTTTCTGACCAGAAATTCTCTAGAGAATTTTGCGAGAAATTCCCTTTCTACTATCCATGGGGAACGTATATGCTCATAAAGCTCTGATTATCTGATAAATACAAAATCGCGCTATTTTCCGCGAAAATCAGAGCAAAGGAGATCTCCGTGAAAAAGAATCGATTCTCGGCGCCCGTTTTCTATCAGAAAAAACAACAAAGGGAAGAACCGGCTCTGTCGGTTCTTCCCTTTGGATGAAAGGTGATTATTCTTTGTGATCCTTGATAGCTTTCATCACCAGTCCGGTGATCTCTTCCGAAAGCTCAGGGTTGTCGTTGATCAGCTTGATGGTGGCGTCACGGCCCTGGGCCAGTCGGCTGCCGTTGTAGCTGAACCAGCTGCCGCTCTTCTGGACGATGTTGTACTCCACACCGAGATCCACGAGCTCACCGGCCTTGTTGATGCCCTGGCCGAAGAGAATGTCGAACTCAGCCTTGCGGAAAGGAGGTGCTACCTTGTTCTTCACCACCTTCACGCGTACGTGGTTGCCATAAACCTCATCGCCGTCCTTGAGCTGGCTGGTGCGGCGAATGTCGAGACGTACCGAAGCATAGAACTTCAGAGCGTTACCACCCGTGGTGGTCTCAGGGTTGCCAAACATCACGCCGATCTTCTCACGCAATTGGTTGATGAAGATGCAGCAAGTGTTGGTCTTGGAGATTGTGCCGGTGAGCTTGCGCAGAGCCTGGCTCATCAGTCGGGCCTGAAGACCGACGGCAGAGTCGCCCATGGTGCCCTCGATCTCTTTCTTCGGCGTCAGTGCTGCGACAGAGTCCACGACGAGGATGTCCACGGCCGAGGAGCTGATGAGCTGGTCGGCAATCTGCAGTGCCTGCTCACCATTGTCGGGCTGAGAAATCCAGAGGTTGTCAACGTCCACGCCGAGCTTCTCGGCATAGAAGCGGTCGAAGGCGTGCTCAGCATCGATGAAGGCAGCAATGCCACCCTGTTTCTGAGCCTCGGCGATGGCGTGGATGGCCAGCGTCGTCTTACCGGAAGACTCGGGACCATAGATCTCGATGATACGGCCACGAGGGTAGCCACCTACACCGAGCGCGCAGTCCAGACCGATGGAACCCGTGGGGATGACCTCCACGTTCTCCACCTTCTCGTCGCCCATGCGCATGATCGAGCCCTTGCCAAAGTCCTTTTCAATCTTGGCCATGGCCTCTTGGAGCGATTTCAGTTTGCCTTCACGCTCTTTCTTATCTTGTGCTGCTTTTTCCGCAGCCAATTCTTCTTCTGTTTTTGCCATTTCTGTTGTTGTTGTCTGTTTGTGGTATTATGGAATGTTTACAGTTCCAGGTCGCCGTCGTGAACCTCGTGCCAGGGCAGTCCCTGCTCACCGAGCACCTTCAGGAAGGGATCCGGGTCGAACTCCTCAACGTTGTACACGCCGGGCTTGCGCCAGATGCCTTTGAGGAACATCATGGCACCGGTCATAGCCGGCACGCCTGTGGTGTAGCTCACGCCCTGCATGCCCGTCTCCTTGTAAGCATCCTGGTGCTTGCAGTTGTTATATATATAATAGGTGTGCTCCTTGCCGTCTTTGATGCCACGGATGCGGCAGCCGATCGATGTCTCGCCATCGTAGTTCTCGCCGAGATCCTGCGGATTGGGCAGCACGGCCTTGAGGAACTGCAGTGGTACGATGTTCACCTTCACCATCTTGCCTGATCCGTCGGCGAGTGGAGCCTCGTAGGTCACTTCGTCGATGCGTGACATGCCGAGGTTCTGAATGCAGTCGAGATAGGTGAGATATTGCTGTCCGAAGGTCATCCAGAAGCGGGCGCGGCGGATCGTCGGGAAGTTGATGACCAGACTCTCCAGCTCCTCGTGGTGCATCAGATAGCTCTCGCGCGGGCCGATGTTGGGGTAGGTGAGTGCCTTGTGCACGGCGAGCGGGTCAGTCTCAATCCATTTGCCGTTTTCGTAGTAAAGACCTTTCTGTGTGATCTCACGGATGTTGATCTCCGGGTTGAAGTTGGTGGCAAAGGCCTTGTGGTGGTTGCCGGCGTTGCAGTCCACGATGTCGAGGTCGGTGATCTCGTCAAAGACATGCTTGGCAGCGTAGGCAGTGAACACCTGGCTTACGCCCGGATCGAAGCCACAGCCCAGGATGGCGGTGAGTCCGGCCTTCTTGAAGCGGTCGCGGTAAGCCCACTGCCAACTGTACTCGAAGTGTGCCTCGTCCTTAGGCTCGTAGTTGGCGGTGTCGAGATAGTTGACACCGCAGGCCAGACAAGCGTCCATGATGGTCAGATCCTGATAGGGCAGGGCAAGGTTGATGACCAGCTCGGGCTTGTAGCTGCCGATGAGCTGCTTGAGCTGCTCCACATCATCGGCGTCGACCTCAGCGGTCTTGATGTCCATCTTGTAACCTTTGTCGTGGATGGCCTTGACGAGCTTGTCGCACTTGTCCTTGTGGTGGCTGGCGATCATCAACTCAGAGAAGACGTCCTGGTTCTGTACCATCTTGAAGGCGCAGACCGTTGCCACACCTCCGGCTCCAATCATTAATACTCTACTCATAATATTTTTAGTTTTTTATTCTATCTGTTGTGATTAGCTCAGCATCGTCGTCGTTGCGGCACCGCCTACTCTTCTGTCTTCAGCTCATCGGCTTTGATGCCCAAGGCATTCATGAGCGAATAGCCGAGGATCTCCTGCCGGAAGTTGCCACCCGGCATGGGTTGCATGGCGAAAACAGTGATGCGCTTGTCATCGGGAGCGTCGCGTAGTGACTGGCTCACGAGTGCGTAGTCGTTGCCTTCCTCGCCATTGGGTATGATCATCAGGCGCTTCACCTCGTCGTGCTCCAGTATGGTCTTGATGGTCTCTTGCAGATACTGCTCTTTAGAGACCATGGAGCCTGTGGGGTAGGCGTTGACGAGAAACTCTCCGAGCTGTTCGTCACGGAAAGCCTGAGCGTTGAGCTCTGTGTCATAGACCGAGGGACTGAAGTTGTCCATTTGCTTTTTGTCCTTGTCGTGCAGCAGCACAAGTTGGGTCTCATGGGATTTTTTGTCAACGCGCAGTCCTCCGTCGAGGGCGATGTCCACGACCCAGCGGCTGAGATCGGCCTTGGGAATGCGACGGCCAATCATCCGCTCAAACTGTACGCTCAGTCGGAAGGTGACGAGATCGATATAATCGGCATCTGCCAGGATGATGTTTTCACTCAAACTGACGTTTTGGTTTGCTTGCATATTCATATTGCAAAGATACCTATTTATTTTGTTTATAGCAAGCGAAAGTCCGAAAAACATTCGCAAAGGTTTGGGTTGTTGTCCTTTGCGAATGGTGGAGGGGGTGATGACGTGAAGAAGGGTGGCGGCGACAGGTTAGGCGGTCGGCGCTGTCAGCGGCAAGTTGCCTACGAAGCGTTGCAGGTCGGACTGTATCTGCCGGTATTGCGGTGAGCGCATGAACCCGGCGTTTTTCTTGAGCATCGAATTGATGTCGGCCAGGCTGTTGGTGTAGCATGAGAGTTCATTGCGGCGCTGTGTGCCGTGGACGCTTTCCCTCGAGATCTCGCTTTGTCGTTGCCGGATGAGTTTGTCACAAACTTTGCTGAGCATGGGGACCACAATCTTGTCGAAGAGGTGGTGCCCCTGGATATACATGTAGGTATTGTCGGGTGTGACACCGAGCTCCGCGAGGCTTTGCTCCACCTCGTGATAGCTTTTCTTCTCGTCGGGATGGATGCGCCAGAGCTGTTCTACTTTTTTCTCGGCTTTGTGCTTGACCCTTTTGATGGGCTCCCAGGGATTGGCGAGCGAGAAGCCGCCAGGCTCAATGATGCGCAGGAAGTCGGTGATGGTGAAGTCGCCGTAATGAGGTGTGCGGTAATACCATATGTTCCAGACAAAGAGCGGATAGATGGCTTGGGAATACTGCCGCAAGTATTCTTCCATGTCAAAGATGCTGTGATCATTGAGCGTCACGGCCACGCACACCTCATGGAGCGAGGGGGCATAGCACTGCATGTTCTCAATGGCATAGGCATAGGTGTGGAAGACATAGGGATTGTTGATGACCGCGCGCGAGGTTTCGGTCTTGCCTTGTATGAGGTAGTCATAGTCAGCGTCGACGCAGGCGATCATGCTCTGTCCTGTTTTTCCGGAGAGCAACCGCATGAGCACGGCTTTCTTGCCGCGTTCGAGATGTTGCATCCTTGAGGGCAGCATGATCTCGAAGTAGAGGCTGTCGGTCTCGAACTGGCTGAGGATCTGTCGCCAGAAGAAGACATCGTCGTAGCTCTCGACATAGGCTACGACCTTCCTGCGGGCGTGCTTCGACCGCAACATATTGGCCGCCTCGAAGTAACTGGAAGTGAGATTGTCTCTTAATCGTTTCATAGGATCATGGAAAAGGGCTCCGTGCCAATGGCGCCTGATGATGGTTTTGTTGTCTCTTGGGAAGAGAGAGATGTCCTCAGTCCTCTACGGTGATGTCGCTGACCTCCGTCACCTTGTCCATCCAGCCGTTCATGATGACGGCTGGGGAATGGGTCGTGAGGATGATCTGCACGTTGGGATTGAGTTGCAGGATGAGGTCGATGAGCTGTTTCTGCCATTCCACATGCAGGCTCACCTCGGGTTCGTCCATGAAGAGCACATAGTTTTTCTGGTCCTCGACGAGCACGGTGAGCAGGATGACGAGGATCTGTTTCTCACCGCTGGAGAGCTGGTAGGGAAGGAGCGTCTCCCCAATCTGACTGAACTTGATCTCGTTTTCCGTGCGGATAATCTTTTTGCCTGTTTCGGCGAAGAGGCTGTCCATGATGTCCTGGAAGTCCTTTTTAGGCTGTGAGAGAGCTTGGGCTTTCTCCGGTGCGTCGGGCTCTCCACTTTGCAGCGTGGAGATGATGCGGTTGCCGATGTTGACTTGATAGTCGAGATACTTGCGTTGGAGCAGGAAGAGCTGCCAGTCCATCTCTGTGGCGAGGGTGAGCCCCATCTTTGTGACTGCCTCGGCGTTGATGATCGGGCGGTCGAAACTGCGGATGATGTCGAAGCGGATGAGGCGTGCGTCCTCAGGCTCCACTTGCAGGTGCACGCCTTTGAGCAGATGGCTGGGGAAGTCACCGCCGGCGGAGAGCCCTTTCACCACCTTGTTGAGAATGGTCGACTTGCCCACACCGTTGACACCGCTGAGGATGTTGACCTTGCGGTCCAGGTCCCAGATGATATGCTTGCGCCCGCTCCACAGGGCCTCTATTTCTATCTGTTTGATGTAGTCTGCGTATTTCTGCATAGTTGTTCCGGTTTTCTCATGGCAAATATAAGGAAAAAAACGATAAGTCGTATCATCCGATGGTATTTATTCGTAACTTTGTGGGTGATTTCGGAATAATAAGATAGAAAATGAAGGATAGCAATGCCCCTTTGCGGGCTCATCTGAGCATGTTCACCGCCGAGGCTATCTGGGGCTTCATGGCTCCGATTGCCAAGGATGCGATGAACGCTGGTTTCGACGGCATCTCTGTAGTATCGTTTCGTGTGGTGGGGGCAGCTCTGCTGTTTTGGCTGGCCTCGCTGATAGGGCCGCGTGAGCATATCCCCGGGCGCGACATTGTCAAGCTGGCCGGGGCTGCTGTGCTCGGCATCGTGTTTAACCAGTGTCTGTTCAATATCGGGCTGAGCATCACCTCGCCAGTCAACGCCAGCATCGTGACCACGTCGATGCCTATCTTCGCCATGGTGCTCTCCTTCCTCATCTTGAAAGAACCCATCACGTGGAAGAAGGCGTTGGGTGTGGCTATTGGCTGCTGTGGCGCCCTCATCCTGATTCTCAGCAGTGCCCGTGCGGGCAATGCCATGGTGGGCGACATCCATGGCGACCTGATGTGCATCTTCGCACAGTTCTCCTTTGCCCTCTACTTGGCTCTGTTTAATCCTATTATCCGCAAGTACAACGTGTTCACAGTCAACAAGTGGATGTTCACATGGGCTACGCTGTTCATCTTGCCGTTCTCGTCATGGCATGTCAGCCAGTTGCCGTGGCATGCGTTCACCACAGCCACTTGGCTGGAGGTCGGCTATGTGGTCGTGCTGGGCACCTTTGTCAGTTATCTGCTTAGTGTGGTGGCACAGGGTGTGCTCCGTCCCACGGTGGTAAGTGTGTACAACTATGTGCAGCCCATCTTGTCGGTTGTCGTCAGCGTGGCTGTGGGCATGAGCGTCTTCACACTGCCGCAGGGCATTGCTGTCGTGCTGGTCTTCTCCGGTGTGTGGCTTGTCATCAAGTCGAAGTCGAAGAGAGACATGCAAAAGCATGTTGAATGAGGAATGATGAGTGTTGAGTTGGTGCAATGTCGAATGATGAATGTTGAATGAAGATTGAGGGAGCGATGAAGAAACGGAAGATCTCAGCAGCGATGACGTTCATCGTGCTCTTTGGCGTGGTGAGTTTGTTCTCCGATATGACCCACGAGAGTGCGAACAGCATCCGTGGCGCCTTTCTCGCTTTGGCAGGAGCGTCGGCGGCAGTCATCGGCTTTGTGTCGGGATTGGGAGAACTGGTGGGCTATGGGCTGCGCTATGTCTTCGGCCTGCTCACGGACAAGACACGGCGCTACTGGCCGATGGTGCTTTTCGGCTATGCGCTCGACGTGGTGGCAGTGCCGGCTCTGGCGCTCGTTGACCGCCACGGATGGGTGCTGGCATGTGCGCTGCTCATCGTTCAGCGGCTCGGCAAAGCCATCAAGAAACCGGCCAAGGACACGGTGATGTCGTTTGCAGCCACACAGGAAGGGGTGGGCAAGAGCTTTGCCATTCAAGAGCTGCTCGACCAGATCGGTGCTGTGCTCGGCCCCGTGCTGCTTTACGTCATTATGCTCTTTCAGCGGCGCGACGATGCTTTCAGCGACTACCGCACATGTTTTGTTTTTCTTGCCATACCGGGTGCCATCACCTTGTTATTGTTATGGGTCACCTATAAAAAGTTTCCTCATCCCGAGAACTTTGAGCCTGAGCCGAAAGAATACGTTCCTTTTCACTTGGACAAGCGTTTTGTGATATATATCATCGGTGTCTGTCTCTTTGCCTTCGGCTTTGCCGATTACTCTCTTATCGTCATGCACTTCTCTCGCCACCATCTCTTCACGGCCGATGTCCTGCCGCTGCTCTATGCGCTGGCCATGCTCACCGATGCGGCTTCTGCCTTTGTCTTTGGCTGGATGTACGATCGTCATGCCCGTCTGTCGTTGGTAGTCTCGACGTTGGTGGCCGCTCCCTTTGCCGTCTTTGCCTTCTTGGGTGGCAGTGTGGCCAGCGCCGTTCTTGGAGTAGTGCTGTGGGGCATCGGCATGGGTGCGCAGGAGTCCATCCTCAAGGCTGCCGTGGCCTCGATGGTGCCTAAGCGCAGCCGCGCCACGGGCTACGGCATCTTTGAGTGCTGCTTTGGCGCTGCGTGGTTTCTGGGCAGCTGGCTTTTGGGCGTGCTCTACGACCAGAGTCTTTTGGCCATGACCGTTGTCAGCGTGGTGGCCCAGTTGTTGGCCGCGGCGATGTTTTGTTGGAGAGCGCGTTAAAGAAACATGACATCATAGATGGGCAGATAAGTGATGTCTTTGTCTTGATAGATGCGACGCTCATTGGAAAGGACTACGGCCTGGTGGATGTTGTATTCGTCAATGCCAAGGAAACGGTCCACAGCACCGTGTACCCTGTAGTTCCACATGAACTTTAATGTCGGTAAACGACGGCAAACGGATATAAACAACTCGTTGATTATCAATTAACAAGCGTTTGCAGACTTTGTTTTTGCCTATTGTGGATTATCCGTTTTTTGATTATTTTTGTACCGCATTTGTAGCTCGGCATCAACGTGCCACGGCACAAGAAGCTACATAACATTGCAGCAAATGCAACATAGTTGCACGATGATTGTCGGACAATGCGAATAACGGAATAATTCACAATGGCAAAAACTATGGTAAAGAAAAACGAAACACTACTTAACAGTTCGGTCGGAGCTCCTATCGAAGTGAGCCAAGGGCAAGAGTTCTACCGTCCCAAGCAGGTCGCGGAACTGCTCGGCATCAGCATGAGGACTTATTATACAATGGTAAGCCGTGGCAAGCTGCATCCCGTCAAGCTCTCGGAGCGTGTGACGGTCGTCGCAAGAAAAGAGATATTCAACATGATTGAGACGGCTATCGGGGTGGAACTGTCGAGGTCGATATTCTCAAACGGTAAGCGGCATGTCACCGGTAAGGGAAAAGAGAATGAGACTGGCAAGGCAGGCAATCAACGAGCGACAAAGAGAACTGCCAAGGACCGTGCTCCCGTCGGTGTCAC
>URCI01000021.1 GCA_900546345.1 uncultured Prevotella sp.
ACCGGTCTCGGACACATATAAAATTTTAAATTGCCACTTTTTAAAGTGGACTCATAGATATATGTGAAAAGAAGAAAGAAACGTGTTAAAAATATGATTCTGTTAACACAAATTAGTAAACAGATTGATATTTCCGTATAAAAATAAAACTTTTATGGGCTTTATTCTTGGATTTCATTGAATAAAGGCCACAAAAGTTTTAATCAATAAGTTGAAATATGTAATTGAGCTTATCTACCCAAAACAACCTTTCGGTGATCAACAATGTAAATACCTTTTGGCAGCACAGAGGCATCCGTCCCCATGTTCTGTCCTGTAAGGCTAAAGACAGAGCGGCGGTTGGACAAAAATAGGGGCCGGCGGCTGATGCCCGTTGTGACCGGGCGCGTGACAGAGACATCATCGAGGAAGAAACGACCAGTGGCGGTGAAGGTCAGTGTACAAGCGCCTGTTCCCACGATATGATAGGTATAGGTCTGCCACTGACCTTTCTTCATGGTCTCGAGAATTGTCTGACCTTTCACATTGGCAAACTTGGCGTTTTGCTGGCTCAACTCCAACTGCAAGTCAGTGCCCTCGTTCTTTGCGTTCCAGCCCGCAAGACGGAATGTCAGCGTCACCGTATCTCCCGGAAGTGTGAACACGGGGGTAGTGACAATAAAAACATGATCGCCACCCGTCCCACTACTCCCAAAGCGGGCGCATTGATTGCCGGCATATGCGTTGCAAAGAGACTTCCAGCCTTTCAAGTCGGGATTGAATGGTCCATTAGCAATCCGCCCACTAAAAAGTCCGTCGTTGCCTCCCTTTCCATGGCAATTTGAGAAGGTCTCATTCAACAACACTGTGCTCTGTTGCCCGCCGGAAAGACTGGGATCGGGAGAATATGTAAAAGAGGCCAAGCCATTACCGTCCACAGAGATGTTGGACACGCTGCAGTGAAGAAGAGCACCACCGTCGTAATTGGCATGGAAGACCGTTGTGGCCGGTGACGAACTGTCGGAAAAGTTGTCCTGCGAGCCATAAGGATAGGCATCCTTGTCGTCGGTTGTCCATGTGGCCATACCATCAGCAGGGACCAAAGCCAGATGGAGGTGGTCGCTCTGGTAGCCATTATAGAGTCCGATCGTGTTGACAGCATTGGCCGTCCATGCGTCCTGGTTATAATCGACATGGGTAATGAGCACACCACTGCCCGGCAATTTTCGGTCGAAGCCTATGGGCTGACGGTTCTCCAAAAGGAAATATTCGTCGCCATACTGTGGATGACGAATCAGATAGGCCGATCCACCCTCTGCCAAAGGCGTGATGTCCTTAATTTCCAACGACTCATTGCCAAGCTCCACAGGCGTGAGCCACCCACAGCTCATTTTTTCGTAAGCCGAATAACCGGCAGGCAGATAACCGTCATCATTGTAGGAACCGTAGTCCATCAGGTCCCATGCGCCCAAAGCAAAACTGCCTTTGTTCTGTACGTCATAGAGATCGGGGAAGCCCATGCAGTGAGAGAATTCATGACAGAAAGTGCCAATGCCTGCAACCTGTCCGTCGTATCTCAACTCATTGGAGCAGGCATAGGTGTTGATCTTCGTGCCATGGATGGTCAACGCCTTCTTTTCTCCCTGCAAACTGTACATCATCGGCCAGATCAGGTCGTCATCGGATTTGTCGTAATCATTTTGGCCATATCCGGCGAAAAGCACGAAGACTTCTTCTGCCTCGCCGTCTCCGTCCCAGTCATAACGCGAGAAGTCAATGCTGTCCTGTACGCCTTTGCACGCCTCAATGATCATCTCACTGATGTTGGCTTCTTCGTTGGCTCCATAATAACTGTAGGGTTGGGACATCATCACTGGGCCGGCCACATCAAAATCCAAGATAAACCGACCTTGGCTTTGTGCTTTGAAATAGTCGCGAACGGATCCTTGAAAACCATTCTCGTGATAGTCTTCCGTATTGGTTATTTTCTGGTAGAGCGCAACGGGATCTGACATGCTGAACTTCTTATCGGGGAACTCCACAAGGATCACAAGGCCATGCTTGTTTCCCACAAAGGCAGAAGACTTTGCCGCCGCGTTTCTGAAAGCGGGAGCATGACGACGCCGTACAGGTGCATGTCCTTTGGCGGCTCTCGCCACAAGACTGTCTTTAGAAATTTCCTGGTATCTTCGTGTAGAAGCATCCATAACATAATATGTATCATCGGAGCTGCGGGCATAACGCACCCACTCGTCTCCCAAGAGCTCCACGTTGACGGTCCTTCCATCGACCGTCATCACTTGCATCCAATTTCCACGTCGTGCAGGAACAGCAGAAGCAAACAGGAGATGACAACATGCCATCAATAAGAAAAGGTAGCATAAAGGTTGTTTCATATCATAGGTTCTTCATTCATATACCAAACAATATACCGCACTATTCTACGTTCTCGAACAGTGTCGGTTGCAAGTCGCCCAAGAGGTTAAACGTCTTGCGATGAAAGGGAGAGATACCGTGATCGCGAATCGCCATGCGGTGCTCACGGGTAGGATAGCCTTTGTTTTTCTTCCAACCATATACTGGATATTGCCCGTCAAGTTCATCCATATAATCATCACGAAAAGTCTTGGCTAGAATACTGGCGGCAGCGATGGCCTCATACTTGCCGTCACCCTTGACGATGCACTGATAAGGAAGTGGCTGACGCCCGTCACGCGTTGGAAAGACACGGTTTTGCCGTGGTTCACAGGCATGGTTGGAGATGGGCACATAGGGATCAAAGCGGTTGCCGTCAATGATCAGCTTCTCAGGACGCACCTTAAGCTGGTCAAGGGCACGGTGCATGGCCAGGAAGCTGGCATGGAGAATATTGATCTCGTCAATTTCTTCCGGTGTGACAACCCCCACAGCCCATGCCACAGCATCACGCTCAATGACCCCTCGCAACTCATAGCGCTTCTTGGCAGAAAGTTGTTTCGAGTCATTGAGCAGCGGATTGTCGTAGTCACGCGGCAGGATGACGGCGGCAGCATAGACACTGCCTGCCAGGCAACCGCGACCAGCCTCGTCACAACCGGCCTCAACGCAATCTGTATAATAATGTGGAAGCATCTCTATCAGAACATTTTGCGGACCCGGTCGATACCGGCAACAAGTGTGTCGATCTCTTCCTTGGTATTGTAAAGCGCAAAAGAGGCGCGGACCGTGCCTAATACCCCCAAACGATCCATCAAGGGCTGCGCACAGTGGTGACCCGTACGCACGGCAATCCCCAAGCGGTCAAGGAGTGTACCCAGATCCATATGATGGATGTTGCCGACATTGAAGCTCACCACAGCATCGTGGGTGTGTGAAGGGACCGGTGACGGCTGAGACGCAGACGAAGCATCCTGAGCAATCGGACCATAGATGTGCATGTCAGGAATCTCCTGCAACCGACGGATGGCATAGCGGGTGAGTTCTTGCTCATGAGCGGCAATGTTGTCCATGCCTAACTTGGTCACATAGTCGAGCGCCATGGCCAGTCCATGCGATGCAATATAGTCGGGCGTGCCGGCCTCGAACTTCAATGGCGGACGTTCGAAGGTAGTATGTTCGAAGCTCACGTGCTCGATCATCTCGCCACCACCCTGATAGGGAGGTAACTTCTCCAACCACTTCTCCTTGCCATAGAGCACACCTATGCCGGTAGGACCATAGACTTTATGCCCACTGAAAACAAAGAAATCGCAGTCAATATCCTGCACGTCCACCTTGAAATGAGGCGCGCTCTGCGCTCCATCCACCATCACAGGCACACCATGCTCGTGGGCGATGCGCACGATCTCCTTCACGGGATTGACCGTTCCGAGGACGTTGCTCACATGACAAACCGATACGATACGTGTCTTTTCAGTGAAGAGCTGCTTGTAAGCTTCCATGTCGAGGATGCCATCGTCACTCATTGGTATGACTTTGAGGACAATGCCTTTCCTATGGGCTTGCAGTTGCCAAGGCACAATATTGGAGTGATGCTCCATCGTAGAGACGATGACCTCGTCACCTTCTTGCATGCACTCATCGGCAAACGTGCTGGCAATGAGGTTCAGTCCCTCAGTAGTACCACGAGTGAAGACAATCTCCGTGGTGGACTGAGCATTGATAAACCGACGCACCGTTTCGCGCGCTTGCTCATGGAGTTCCGTAGCCTGCTGGCTCATCCAGTGCACACCACGATGTACATTAGCATTGACATTGAGGTATTCCTCGCGCATGGCATCGAGTACACAGAGTGGTTTCTGCGTAGTGGCCGCATTATCGAAGTAGACAAGTGGTTTGTCGTAGATCTTCCGCGACAAAATGGGGAAATCGGCCCTTACCTGTTCTATATCGTACATTTTATTCTATTTATTAGATTCTGACAAGACTTCCCTGACCCTCATCTGAGATGAAGACCAGGGAAGACAATTATTTCTTTATCTTGCAATTCTCGCAGTTGCCAAGTTCGCCGCGGAAGCGCTTTTCAACCAGGAGGTGAAGGCGGTCGCGAAGCGGTTCGAGCTTGATCTGATCGACCACCTCACCAATGAAGGCAAACTCCAGGAGCAGTTTGGCCTCATGCTCATCAATGCCACGCTGCTGCATATAGAAAAGGGCAGCATCATTGAGTTGACCGACAGTAGAACCGTGTGAGCACTTCACATCATCGGCATAGATTTCCAACATCGGTTGTGTGTACATCCGTGCAGTCTTCGTCATCACCAGATTTTGATTGGTTTCCTGTGATGTCGTCTTCTGACTGTCATGTCGAACAAGCACTCTTCCAGCAAAGGCACCGACAGCATTTCCGTCGAGAACATACTTATAGAGTTCATGCGAGTCACAGTGTCCGACCTGATGATCGATAAGCGTATTGTTGTCGACATGCTCGTTGTGGTCAGCAATCACGCATCCATTGCACCAGCATTCAGCACCCTCGCCTTTGAAGACCAGGTCGAGTTTGTTGCGTGTCACGCCATTGCGCAGTGTGATGACGTTGTGGTTGAAGCGGCTGTTAGCCTGTTGCTCGACGTAGACATTGGACACACGCGTGTTTTTCTCATGTGTCTCTTCGAGACAATAAAGGTCGAGGCTGGCATTATCGCCGACATAAGCTTCGATAACCTGCGTACCGAGGAAGTGACGGTCATCTGCAGAGTCATCACAGAAGAGGAACTTAGCCTCACTGCCTTCGTCCATAATAATGAGCACACGCCGGTTGACCATCAAGTCCACATCAGAGCGCAGGATGTTTACTACTTGTATGGCTCGCTCTACCTTCACATTCTTCGGCACATAGACGAAGAGGCCGTCTTGGGCCAACATGGTGTTGAGAGCTGTCACTGCGTCCTCGCTTGTCTTGGCAATCTTGCCATAGTATTTGGCAACCAGCTCGGGATTGTGACTTGCCGCATCGCACAGACTCTCCACCACGACACCTTCAGGCAACTGTGCCTTGGGCAGTGCCTGCTTGTAGAACTGGTCATTGACGACAAAATAGAGAGAAGTACTGAGATTAGGAACATCACAGTGGAAGGCATCATAAGGATTGACAGGAATGTCGATACGGTTGATGTTCAGTCCATAATCAGGCGCGAAGAGTTGCTCCATGTCGGTGTACTTATAGCGTTCGACCTTGCGTGAAGGGAAGCCCAAGCGCTGGAAGTCTTCAAAAGCCTGGTCACGCAGTGCATTGAGCACAGCCGACGAATGGTCATTGATTTGGCTTCGTGTCTGAGTGAATAAATCTATATATTGTTTTTCGCTTGCCATATTGAATAGCTTTAATAGTCTTCTCCGTCTCCCTCACAAGAGGGGAAGCGGGGAAAGCATTTATTTACCATATTTCGCGTCGGCTTCTTCCTTGATCCAGTCGTAGCCGCGCTTCTCTATCTCCTTGGCGAGTTCCGGTCCCTCCGTCTTGACGATGCGACCATTGTAAAGCACATGTACAATGTTGGGCTTGATCATGTCGAGCAGTCGCTCGTAGTGTGTGATGACGATGATGGACTTCTTAGGTGTGAAGAGCTTGTTGACACCCTCAGCGACGATGCGCATGGCATCGACATCAAGACCGGAGTCTGTCTCGTCGAGAATGCTTAACTGCGGATCGAGCATAGCCATCTGGAAGATCTCATTGCGTTTTTTCTCACCACCGGAGAAGCCTTCATTGACGGAGCGACGAGAGAGCTTGGCATCGAGCTCCACAATCTCACGCTTCTCGCGCATCAGTTTCATAAAGTCCGCGGCAGTCAACGGTTCTAAGCCCTGATATTTGCGTTTGGCATTGACAGCAGCTTTCATGAAGTTGACCATCGACACTCCAGGAATCTCTACGGGATATTGGAAACTAAGGAAAAGTCCTTCACGAGCACGGTCCTCAGGCTTCATCTCTAAAAGGTTTTTGCCGTTGAAGATAGCCTCACCCTCGGTAACAGTATAGAGCGGGTTGCCGGTGAGCACGGCAGAGAGCGTAGACTTACCCGAACCATTAGGTCCCATGATCGCATGTATCTCGCCGTCGGCGACAGTGAGATTGATACCCTTCAATATTTCTTTGCCTGCAATGGAGGCATGTAAGTTCTTTACTTCTAACATATCATGTATGGTATTGATAGTGAGGATTTGTTGTGGTCATTTTCCCCACCAGGTTGTTGTAAATGCTTGTCTTATCCTTCTTGAATTATCCTACAGTTCCTTCCAGCGACACGCTGAGCAGTTTCTGTGCCTCCACGGCAAACTCCATCGGCAGCTTGTTGAGCACTTCCTTGGCATAACCGTTGACGATGAGCCCGACAGCATCCTCTGTGGGTATACCACGCTGATTGCAGTAGAAGAGCTGATCCTCGGAGATCTTAGAGGTCGTTGCCTCATGCTCTACGACTGCCGTATCATTGTGGATGTCCATATAGGGGAAAGTATGAGCGCCACAGTTGGAGCCCAGCAACAAAGAGTCGCAAGAACTGTAGTTGCGCGCGTTCTCGGCGCCAGAAGCTACACGAACAAGACCACGATAGGAGTTCTCACTGTGTCCGGCAGAAATGCCCTTGGAGATGATTGTACTCTTGGTGTTCTTGCCGATATGGATCATCTTCGTACCCGTGTCGGCTTCCTGATAGTGATTGGTCACAGCCACGCTATAGAACTCGGCTTGTGAGTTGTCACCCCGCAAGACGCACGACGGGTATTTCCATGTGATAGCCGAACCGGTCTCTACCTGTGTCCAGCTAAGCTTAGAGTTGACGCCACGACAATCGCCTCGCTTCGTGACCAGATTCAGGACACCGCCTTTTCCATGCTCGTCACCCGGATACCAGTTTTGAACGGTCGAGTATTTCACTT
Source organism: uncultured Prevotella sp. (assembly GCA_900546345.1). Taxonomy (GTDB): domain Bacteria; phylum Bacteroidota; class Bacteroidia; order Bacteroidales; family Bacteroidaceae; genus Prevotella. Next base: position 7,339 of record URCI01000021.1, read on the forward strand.
CAGCGTTGTTCATCACCACGATCTCCACCACAGCGGCATGGAGCTGGTTCTCGTCACGCATCGGTGCCGTACAGCCTTCGAGATAGCTCACATAGGCATCGTCATCAGCAATGATCAGTGTGCGCTCAAACTGACCTGTGTTGCGTGCGTTGATACGGAAATAGCTGCTCAACTCCATCGGGCAGCGCACTCCCTTGGGAATATATACAAAACTACCATCAGAAAACACAGCAGAGTTGAGCGCCGATGTGAAGTTATCGCGATAGGACACCACACTGCCAAGATATTGGCGCACGAGATCGGGGTGCTGCTTGACAGCCTCACCAATACTGGAGAAGATGATACCTTTCTCAGCCAACTGTTTCTTAAAGGTAGTCTTCACCGATACCGAGTCCATAACAGCATCCACAGCAGTGCCACTCAAAGCCAGCCGCTCCTCCAAGGGGATGCCAAGCTTGTCAAAAGTCTTCTCCAACTCAGGATCGATCTCCTTGTTCTTGGGTTTCTTGGCCAATGGGTCGGCATAGTAAGAAATGCCCTGAAAATCGATAGGAGGTACGTGCACGTGACCCCATGTCGGTACAGGCAGCGTGAGCCAATAGCGGTAAGCCTTCAAGCGGAAGTCAAGAAGCCAGTCAGGCTCCCCTTTCTTTTGCGAGATTAGGCGTACCACATCCTCGTTGAGTCCTTTGGGAATGACATCCGTGTGGACATTGGTAGTGAAACCATACTCATACTTCTGGTCCACCACCTCCCTGACGAGCTTGTTTTTTTCGTTATCGTTGACTTGTATTTCCATATAACAATGATAAATAGAGAATGGGTGTATGACAATCGTTGTCAACGTCGAAGCCACAAACAACGTGCCATATGTCTTTGACAAGCTAAAGCGGTCACAAATGTGGTCGTTTGTCACCTCTTGTCTCCGTCTTAATATGTTGATTGAAAAAGTAAGGGGCGCAACAGATCTGACCTATTGCGCCCCTACCCTATATCTGCTTTCGATACACCTTATTATATATATAGGTGCAGCGCACCTCTCACTGACTCTACAGCTTCTGCTCTACCTCTACCTCGGTGAAGGTCTCCAGTTGGTCGCCCACCTGGATGTCGTTGTAGTTGACAAGTGAGATACCGCACTCCAGTCCGGCCGCCACCTCCTTGGCGTCATCCTTGTAACGTTTCAAGGCGGCGATAGGCGCTGTGTGTACGACGATACCGTCGCGAACCACACGGACTTTGTCTTTGTTGTGGACCTTGCCCTCTGTGACAAGACCACCGGCGATGGTTCCAACCTTGGAAATCTTGAAGACCTGCTTGACCTCCACCTGTCCGGTGACAATCTCTTTCTTCACCTTGTCGAGCATACCGACCATAGCAGACTTTACGTCGTCGATGGCGTCGTAGATAACTGAGTAGGTATTGATCTCCACGCCATCGCTGTCAGCAAGCTTGCGGGCTGCTGCAGAAGGACGAACCTGGAAGCCTACGATGATGGCATCGGAAGCATCGGCCAGTGTGACATCGTTCTCCGAGATCTGACCGACGGCCTTGTAGATGACCTTCACCTGTACCTTTTCAGTAGAAAGCTTGATGAACGAGTCGCTCAAAGCCTCGACAGAACCATCGGTATCACCCTTGACGATGATATTCATCTCGTGGAACTCACCACGCGCAATACGGTGAGAGATGTCGCTCAGCGTCAGACGTGTCTGAGTGCGCAGACTCTGCTCACGCTGCAACTGCTCACGCTTGTTGGCAATATCGCGTACTTCTTGCTCCGTATCGAGCACATGGAATTGGTCACCAGCAGTAGGAGCGCCATTCAGACCCAGCACGATAGCGGGCTCGGCAGGCTTCACATCGTCGATGCGCTGGTTACGCTCATTGAACATAGCCTTGACACGTCCCCAACTCGTACCTGCGATGATATAGTCACCGACATGGAGTGTACCATTGCTCACCAGTACTGTCGAAACGTAACCACGGCCTTTGTCGAGTGAGCTCTCAATGACCGTTCCGGTAGCTTTGCGGTTGGGATTAGCCTTGAGGTCGAGCATATCAGCCTCGAGCAGCACCTTGTCCATCAGGTCATCGACACCGACACCCTTCTTGGCACTGATCTCCTGACACTGATACTTACCGCCCCACTCCTCTACGAGCAGGTTCATATTAGCCAGGTCCTCACGTATCTTATCGGGATTGGCTCCCGGTTTATCAATCTTGTTGATGGCAAACACCATTGGCACACCGGCAGCCTGACAGTGAGCGATAGCCTCTTTGGTGGTAGGCATCACACTGTCATCGGCAGCAATGATGATGATGGCGATATCCGTCACCTGCGCACCACGGGCACGCATGGCAGTAAAGGCCTCATGACCCGGCGTGTCGAGGAACGTCACCTTGCGGCCATTTTTCAGTGTCACACTATAAGCACCAATGTGCTGGGTGATACCACCAGCCTCACCGGCAATGACGTTGGTATTGCGGATATGGTCGAGCAATGATGTCTTACCATGGTCGACATGACCCATCACCGTCACGATCGGAGCACGCGGCACGAGTTCGCTCTCGTCGTCCTGCTCCTCGCTGACAGCCTCCTGCACTTCAGCGCTGACATACTCAGTCTTGAAACCAAACTCATCAGCCACCAGATTGATGGTCTCTGCATCGAGACGCTGGTTGATGGATGCCATCACGCCGATGCTCATCAGCGTAGAGATGACCTGGTTGACACCCACATTCATCATCGTGGCAAGCTCTGATACGGTCACAAACTCAGTGAGCTTCAGTATCTTGCTTTCCTTCTTCTCGGCGCGGGCCTCCTGGTTGAGCTTCTCCTGCACAGCCTCGCGCTTCTCCTTACGGTACTTAGCGCCCTTCTTGGTCTGGCTTTGCTTGCTGGTCAGACGAGCAAGCGTCTCCTTGACCTGACGTGCGACATCCTCCTCAGTGACCTCAGCAGGCTTCTGGCCGCCACGCTTGCGGTTTTTCTTTTTCTTGCCCTGGCCATTGCCTTGTTGGTTGGCAGCGGCATTGATATCGACGCGATCCTTGTTGATGCGCTGGCGCTTCTTGTGATCGCCATTGCCTCCACCGTTTCCACCATTTTGCTTAGCCTCGCGCTCACGGCGACGCTCTTCCTTGGATTTCTTCTTGGGGCGTGTGCTCTGATTGATAGAGTCGAGATCGATCTTACCGAGGACGTTGACCTTCGGCGTGCTGAGAATCTTCTTCTCGCTGGAGAGCTGGAACACCTTGCTGTCCTGCTTGGGTTCCACGACCTCAGCCACCTTCACGGCAGCAATCTTAGGAGCAGTCGGTTTCTGTGCAGGTTTCTGTTCACCCTTTTGCGCAGCAGACTTGACAGGCTCCGGCTTCTGCTGTGGAGCATTATTCTTTTCCACGTGGTTTTCTACTTTCTGCTCGTGCTTAACAGGTTCAGCCTTGTGCTGCTCAGTTTTTGGGGACTGAGATTGTGGCTGGCTTGTCGAAGCAGTCGCATGCTGGACATGCGTGGAGCTCTCTTCAACCTTATGCTGAGCAGGAGCGGCAGACTGAGGATGACTGACGGCAGCAGTCGTCGACTCTGCTTTCTTGGTTTGAGAAGCATCAGACTGTATGACCACCGGTTTCTTGCCTACAGCGCTGAGGTCAATCTTCCCCAGCGGCTTATAAGTCTGATGACCTGTCCCGGCCAGCACACTTGATCCCGTGCGCTGATCTTCCGTTCTCGCGGTCTGCGGACGCTTCTTGTCCTTTTTCTTATTTCCGAAGAGTTTCTCTGCGTCGGTGCGCAAGGCAGCATCTTGCTTGAAAGCCTCAACGAGTGCAGCGTGCTGTTTCTCATTGAGCTTATAGCTGAGGTCTGCTTTCACCTCGCCCAGTTCGCTCTTCTTTTGCAGGAATTCAACTGCCGTTTGCATTCCTATGTTTAATTCTCGTAATGCTTGGTTTAATCTGATGCTCATATACCCTGATATGTTCTACTTTCGTTTTAATTAATAAATGTGTGATGTGTGCGCCGGACCGGTTTATTCGTTTTCAAACTCCTTGCGCAACACTTCGAGCACATGGTCGACGGTCTCTTCCTCCAAGTCGGCCTTCTCCACCAGCATCTCCCGTGGGGCATTGAGGACAGCCTTAGCCGTCTCCAATCCGATGCCTTTGATGGAGTCGATGATCCATTGGTCGATCTCGTCGCTGAACTGATCGAGATAGACATCGTCCTCCTCGGCGTTCTGCTCACCATCTTTCACTACACGGTACACATCGATGGTGTATTCGGTCAACATAGAAGCGAGCTTGATGTTCAGACCGCCACGGCCGATGGCAAGACTTACTTGATCAGGCTGCAAATAGACGTCGGCCTTCTTATTCTCTTCATCGATAGTGATGCTGGTCACCGTTGCGGGACTCAAAGCACGCTGGATAAACAACTTGGTATTAGCGGTCCAGTTGATGACGTCGATATTCTCGTTGTTGAGCTCATGCACGATACCATGGACACGACTACCACGCACACCGACGCAGGCGCCGACCGGATCGATACGATCGTCATAGCTTTCCACGGCCACCTTGGCACGCTCACCCGGCATGCGCGCAATCTTCTTGATAGCAATCAAGCCGTCGGCGATCTCCGGGACTTCCTGCTCCAACAGACGCTGAAGGAAAGTGGGGCTGGTGCGTGAAAGGATAATCTTCGGGTTGTTATTCTCATTGTCGACACGCTCGATGACGGCACGCACGGTCTCACCTTTGCGATACATATCACCAGGGATCTGCTCGCTTTTAGGCAGGATCAGCTCGTTATTGTCGTCGTCCACAAGGAGCACCTCGCGTTTCCACACCTGATAGACCTCTGCAGCCATAACCTGACCGACTTTATCCTTATATTTGTTATAGAGCTGGTCATGCTCCAACTCCAGCACCTTGCTGGCCAATGTCTGACGCAACGTCAGGATGGCGCGACGGCCAAACTTAGCGAAGTCGACAGACTCCGACACTTCCTCGCCAACTTCATAGTCGGGCTCGATCTTACGGGCGTCGGTGAGGCTGATTTCCTTGTTTTCATCAGCCACCTCACCGTCGGCAACGACCACACGGTTGCGATAGATCTCAAAGTCGCCTTTGTCGGGGTTGACGATGACATCAAAGTTCTCGTCGCTGCCATAGATCTTCGCCAACACGTTGCGGAAGCCTTCCTCCAGCACGCTCACGAGTGTAGTACGGTCGATATTTTTCGTATCCTTGAACTCACGGAAGGAGTCGATCATCGACACTTGCTCGTCGTCTTTCTTTCTTGCTACCATATATATTTTTTCTTTTATTGTTTTCTCTTTGCAGAAGGTCTTTTGCAAGACGTCTTCGTCCGCATCCTGATTATTTGAAATTGATGAGATACTTGGTATATTTCACCTCGTCCATATTATATGCGTGATCGACATCCATTTTCACGGGACGTTTCTTGCCTTCAACCTTCACCTTCTCATTGACTGTGACCACGAAGTCGCGTCCGTCCACGCTCTTGAGGATGCCGCGCACCTTCTGGCCGTCAGCCTGAAGCACCTCTACCGGCTCGCCCACAAAATTATGGTATTGTTGCTCCACCTTGAAGGGCTGTCCGAGTCCTGCCGAGCCCACTTCGAGCTCATAGTCCTCGTCATCGCGGCTGAGATGGTCCTCGATATACTGGCTCAGCTTTGCGCAGTCTTCAATCCACACACCGTCAGCATGGTCAATTTCAACGATAATCTTGTCATCGGGCGTAACATTGACATCCACCAAGAAGTAGTCTTTGTCCTCCAGCCACTCATTCACTAATTTTTTTACGACGTTCTTGTCTATCATATCATGCAGTTAAAAAACATGCGTTTATAAAAAAATGAGGAGCTCTCGGGAGCCCCTCATTCCACTGAACACTGCAAAGTTACTATTTTTTTTCCATATTACATTCAATCAGCCATACTTTTTTGCTTTCTCCCCCATAAAAAGAGGTGTTTTCACAAGAAAAGGCATGAGTTGCAGCTTACTTATTATTTTTTTCTTTTTCACTAGGAGCCAGAATGGAAGCATAGCGCTTCGGATCCTTGAGAAGCTCATAAGCGGCCTTCACCTGTTTGTCGTAGCGCAAGGTATTAAGCACGGCCCCACGCTGGAAATAATATGCTGTCACTATATCGCTGGCAAGTATCTGCTTGATACCTTCCTTGTTGTAGTCTAGATCCTTGGCGAGATTGTGCTTAAGCTTTTTCTTCAGTGCCTCAAACTCGGGCTTGGCATCGTCGTAATAGCCTTCAAACTTAGCCACCTTTTCGAGATTATCAAGTGTTTTCTCACTCATGGCATCGTATTTGAAACGGCTGTTGAGCACACGCTGCTTGAACTCGTCATAGTCTGCGTCGGTCAAATCAAATGTAGCTGCCGGTCCGATCGTAGGATGCTTGGCGATGTAATCAATTTCGAAACTGGAAACAAGCTCATCTGAGTCTTTCACCGCAGCAAGATAGTAAGCCAGATTTGACATCGAGTCGGCCTTTACCTCCACATCAGGCATAATACCGCCACCGTCCATCACCTTGCGTCCGCGAGCCGTATAGAAGACACGCTTGAGCGAGTCGGCGACGACCTCTGTAGAACCGCCATTGGCATGTTTGTAGTTGACCTTTTGGATGCAGCGCCCCGAAGGTATATAGTATTTATTGGTCGTCAGCTTCATCTGCCCGTTATAAGGCAAGTCCAGCACTGTCTGCACAAGTCCCTTGCCATAGGTCTTGGTACCCATGATGACGGCACGGTCCATATCTTGCAGGGCACCACTGGTGATCTCTGACGCCGACGCACTGCCGGCATTGACCAGCACCACGATCGGCATGACCGTATCCACAGGCTCCACGGTGGTGAGATAGTCATGGTTCATACGCTTGACCTTACCCCGGTTGCTCACCACAAGCTTTCCTTTGGGGACAAAGCAGTTGACGATATTCACGGCTTCGGGTTCCGAGCCACCACCATTACCGCGCAGATCAAAGACAAGGGCCTTCATTCCCTGCTTCTTCATATCGATGATGGCGTTGCGCACAGCCTTGCCACAGCCCTCGGTAAACTGGCTGAGGTTGAGATAGCCTATGCTATCCTGTTGCAGTCCATAATAGGTAACAGCAGGCAACTGGATGGTGCGGCGGGTCACCTTGAACTTCATCTCCTTACCTGTAGACGGGCGCAGGACCTTCAGCAGAAAGGTCGTGCCGGCATCGCCACGCAGGTGATCGCTGACATAACTGTTGTCACGCTTGGTCATATCCTCGCCATCAATGCTCAGGATGATATCGCCCTTCCTCAACCCTGCCTCTGCGGCAGGCATGTTCTCGTATGGCTCATCAATACACACACGTCCGAGTTTATAATTATAGCGTATCAGCGAGCCTATACCAGCATACTTGCCTGTGAGCATCATCTTCACGTCTTTGTTCTTATCCTCAGGGTAATACTCGGTATAAGGGTCGAGAGAGTGAAGCATCGAATTGATGCCATAACCCACCACTTCATCGGCATCGAGCGTATCGACATACATCATGTCGAGATTGCGATAGATGGTGTTGAACACTTCAAGGTTCTTCGCCACCTTGAAGTTGTGGTCTGTGTCGGTCTGTGCCCAGCCCATGGTGACGAGCAACAGGCAGACAAGTGTCAGGAAAGTCTTTCTCATATCTTTTTTATGTCGTTTTCTGTATATATTAATGTATCACGGGTGCAAAGTTACGAAAAAGAGCCCACAAAATCATCTTTCTCAAAAAAAAGTTGCAAAAACATTTGGTGGTTTCAAGGAATGTCCGTACCTTTGCAACCGCAAATCAGAAATGACACGCACACTGCTTCAGTAGCTCAGTTGGTTAGAGCACCTGACTGTTAATCAGGGGGTCGTTGGTTCAAGCCCATCCTGGAGCGCGTAAGAATCAAGGAGTTAGAGAAATCTAACTCCTTTTTTCGTTTTAATCTGAACAATTTTTTGTTAGCCATTTACGCCTTTTTAAGTTTTCTATCACCAAGTATCATACTTCGCAAGTAGAATATCATAGGATAAAATAAGGACAAAATGGCAGCTACAAATCCTTCAAGTCATGAAGCAAAGCAAGGCCTTTGACGGTCAATTTGTACTTTTGGCGCGGATGGCGAGGGCTATCAGGATAGAGCAAAGTAACCACTCCATCTTTGATAGCAGGCTCAATGTAGTTAAGCATAAACGTACGTCGATGCTTTAATCCTATGATTTCCATCAATTGTTTAATAGACAGCTCTTCTGTTCCAATCGCTTCTATCAACTTCTTCTCTGACTCCGTTACTTGGTCGGTCAACTTGGTCGGTACTTGGTCGGTACTTGGTCGGTCTGCTTTACTGATTTCCTCTTTCTTTCTCCATTCTTCTGGCGGATTAACAAGCATGTAACGGTTCTTAAGCTCGTTATGCTCTCCAAGAAGCAGGTTGCGAAAGAATAGTTTGAGGAAAGAGAGGTCTGGGTCTATGCCTTTCGCCATATTACGGTAGTTGGCACGAACAAGGGCATTACGGAAATACCACGAGTTATTGGCAAACAAGTCATTATTGACATTAAAGCCACAGGAACGTAGGTACTTTATGATAAAGACTGCCGTTGTTCTTGTATTGCCTTCGCGGAATGGATGGTTCTGCCACAAAAGGGAAACGAAATGACAGATGTGCTCTATCATCTCATCAGTAGAAAGACCTTTATATTCAAACTCACGCTCCTGTTGGATGTCATACTCCAAAGCCATAAGGATGTCATCGGCGCGACCATAGAGGACAGTGTCACCACGCAGCACCCATTCTTTCTTTGTAATATCATATGGACGTATCTCACCGGCATGCTTAAATACGCCTTCAAAAAGATGACGGTGGATGCTCAGAAATTCACCAGCAGTAAAAGAGAATGATTTCTCATTGAGTAACTTCGCAATGTTTGCCGAAACTTTATCAGCCTCTTCGGTTTCGTCATCAGACTTGTCATGCGAATCTTTTGAGACATAGTAATCCCTAATCATATCTCTGGCTTCATCAATAGTGATGTCGCCTTCGATATGTTTAGCAGCAGTCTGTTTGAGATAGTCAGAGACTTTCAGACCATCTACCTCCTGCAAACCTATAGCAGTCCGCCAATCAGATGCCTTCTGCCTTGTATGCGGTTCCTTTGCCCGCTCGTAGGCTTCAAAGTCCAAGTAACCTTCTTTAGGTGTATCGTTCTTACTCATAGCGCAAAGATAAGCGTTTCTTTTCAATTAGACAATAAATATTATGTTTTTCCTTATTTTTTGACAAGTCTATATTTGAATCGTTATCCTATACATATTGCCCTTCTTTTATAACTTGTTTACTAAATAAAATAGTCTGTTTTTGAGTACTATCAGACTTTATTATTTGAAATTGGAAATCATTATACTTCTTAGAAAGAACTGATTGCATTAATAACAGAAAATTCGGGATGATTACAGGCATGGAAGATGTTACATAAGATTCTATAACGAAATAATTATCATGCTCTTCTAAAGTCATGCCCTCATTATTATATAATACCGAGCATGAGCAATAGGCAGAACTTGGAAATTCAACGCTATCAACTAACAACTCATACTCATATGAAAGAGATATAAGACCATTTAATATAGGATATCGTTTTTTACAATATCAACGGAAAAGGGCATCTATTGTAATCACCTGTTGAAAGTCTCCACTGTACTCATTATGAGTTAAGCCAAAAGTCGTTATAAGCGTACTGTGTATAGCCTTTCTGCGTGGCATCATGCCGGATAGAACGTTCTGCCTGTGAACAAGAACAGAGTGGTACTGCTTGTTGACAGTGAATTCCTCATTGTAGAATTTCATCTCGCACATGTTCACGACATTATCATTCCTGTCTATCAGCATGTCAATCTGCGTGCCGTCAATATTGTCGTCACCTTTTAGCGACCATGATGATTGCGATGTAACGACTCCGGAAATCCCAAGAGCCTGCTTTATTTGCGGAATGTGCTGAAAACATACACCCTCAAAAGCAAAGCCGCGCCAACTGTTGACTGATGGGGATGTAACATTATACTTCCAAAAGTTCTCGTCAATGATTTTCTTTCCTGCTACGAATTTAAGATAGAACATACAAAATGGATCCGTCAGCCTATAATGTGTATTGCGCCTACCCTCGCCGAAAGGAACATAACTTTCTATAAAGTCACTGGCAATAAGTGCGTCAAGCATCTTTGAAAAGCTGCCGCTGTTGTCAATGCCTGTTTTCTTCAAAAGTTCCTGCCGTGTAAAACCTGTCCTTCGGTCACTAAGAGCCTTGACTATAGTCTTCATTTCTTCGGGATTAGAAAATACTGAAGAAAAGAGCCTGTCATATTCGCTGCTCAATCTGGCTCCAGGCTTGAAGAATATGTTATCGATATTCTGTGCAAGGCTCAGAGACTTATCCATATAGCCGAGATAAAAAGGAATACCACCAAAAATCATATAACTTTGCACAATGTCGTATCTTGAGATTTTGAAGGCATTTTGTTTAAAAAACTCTTCGCACTCATGTAGATTGAATGGGGATAGTTTAATCTCATAAGTAGTGCGCCCGTAAAGACCTCCGTGATTGTTTACAAGGTTGTCGAGCATCCAAGAGTTTGCACTGCCACAAACTAACAACATCATGTTGTCCCTGTGGCATGCCCATGTGTTCCAAAAACCTTCGAAAGCTGTGATGAACCCAGACCGAGGTGTGTCCATCCATGGTAATTCATCAAGGAACACTACCTGTCGTGTCTTACCATCGTCCATACCTTCCAAAAGTTGTGAGAGCAAAAAGAAAGCCTCCATCCAAGAAGTCGGACACTTTTTCTTCTTCAAGCCATACGTCTGCAGTGAATAGTAGAAGTGCTTTAGTTGTTCCTTCAAACTGTTCTTCTTGCTACCTTTCTCTACTGGCGACAATCCCGCATGCCGAAATGTAATTTTTCCTTTTAAAGTCTCGTCGACAAGAAAAGTCTTTCCGACACGGCGACGACCATATATAGCTACGAACTCTGCTTTGTTACTGTTATACAGACGTCTTAACTCTTTTATTTCCTTTTCTCTTCCTATTATATTCATATCGTTTTAATTTTCTACAAAGTTACTAACTTTATCAATCTGAGAAAAATAAAATGCTATTTTTTATCTCTAAATCTTATTTTATTTTATTTCCCGTCTGAACACATTTATGTTATTTACTAACTCTATTCGAAGATTTCTATCATCAAACATCCCTGATTAGACTTATACCATATCTTCCGAGCAGAAAATGCAATGTAGACGAGGCTCTTGACCGGACGTTTGGAAAAAGATCACAGAAGTTTTACCATGATCCAAGACTGAATTGTACGGAAATGAGAAGTTCTCTTGGCCTTAGCTCATAGCTGTTAGTAAAGACGCCGACACCGCTATACGTGGTTACGGCATATTCCCTTTTGTTGAGAATGTTGCGGAGTATGGCACGGATTCGCATAACTTTTAAGCGCCACACAGCCGAAGCATCCATGAAAAAGGTGTTGACGGATGGCGATGACACTATCTCGTTATGATAGAATGCACCGCTCCAAGTGAGATCCACGTTGCTAATAGTGGAAGTGAGGGACAGTCGCTGTGTCCAGTCAAAGAGGTTATCGCTCCAACTATATGGAGTTATATGGAGGGGGCGACTTTCTTAAAGGACCGAACAAGGTTTATACAAATCTTCAGCCCATACGGCTCACTCAAAATTTATAATGATACTAATTTTTGATTTAACATTTTTTCCGTTCTTTTTTGCCGGCTTCCATTTTGGCATAGATTTGACAATGTTTTCGTTCAATGATGGGTTTGTGGACTTTACAATTTTATAATTTGACAAATTGCCTTTCTTGCCGACCTCAAAACTTACTATAACTTTCCCAAATACATTATCACCTCTCCTTAATAATGTTTCATGAACCTCCTTTGCTAAATATTTTTTCAGTTCAATGCTTCCTCCTTGAAATTCAGGCATTTCTCCATTATTTAACATACCCGTTTGGGGTGACGTTGGCGCTTGTGACTCAACTAAAATTGGATGACTGAATTTCCAATCATTTTGCGCATTCTCATTCTGAGCACGTGCAGACAGGTCAAAACACATAAAAAGTATCAGAACGAATACTTTTACACGAACTAGGCTAAATATCTTTTTCATTTTTAAATCTAATGAGTTATTTTATTTTGAATCAAAATTAAGTATAATATCCTTGAAATACAAATAATACAACATTATATAACTACATTTGATATTATTTAAAAATCTATGATCATCACAAATACGAAAATTCTACCAGCAGAGATTTTTCACAGAATTCCAGAAAATTCGCCCTGATAATCCATAACTTCAGAGGTAGCAAAAAGTAAGATAAAATTTGTAATCACAATTTTCTATTTCGGCTCGTATCTATGGCCAATTAAGAGAAAAATACCTACTAACTTAGCGACCATCATTTTATGAAAGTTTTAAATTGATCCTCAATTTTATACTAACTGATTATCCTTATAAAGAATAAAAAGCAAAGGGGAAGCAAGACAATTAAACTCAATTAGAAATTCGTTATTTCAGAAGCGAGAGCATTGAGGCATATATTTATCACTTCAAATTCACGATCTATTGCTTTCAAAAACACGCCAATCAAAACTTTATATTGTTAAATATATTAATTTCCTATAGACTTTTAAATAAAAATGGGACTTAACCCAAATAACATGGATGATGCCGAGACTTTAAAATTAATGCATAAGGTCATGCCTTATAATCCAATTGAATTATCAGAATGAATCTTCTGTAATTGCTTTTTTCCAAATACTCTGTTAAGCCATAAGAGAAAGACCTGGCAGAAATATCCAGACGCGACACGGGGCTGTGTCAAAAATCCACTTTAACACAGCCCCGCAAGCCGAATCACTTATCCCCGCTCTGCATAACGCTTATAGCGAAGACGCGCCATGCCAAAGGCCATCAGCGCCTGCACCTTCTGCTTCACGCCGAAGAGTTCCTTCACTCTCTCCGGATCTGCTAAGGCTGTAGCGGTCATGACGAAGCCCATGTAGAACTGGCTCACGCCTAAGCTCTGCGCCATCAGCGAGGCATTCTCGTAAGCAAGATTGCAGTCGGCTGCTCCGAAACTATGATCAGAGGCAAACGCCATCACATAGGGTGCACCGCGAAGAATGATGTCCTTGCCATGTTCAAAAGACTGACGTGCGCCACTAACCACGCCCGCATAGTTGGGGCCAAGGATGTCAAGATGCTCGCCAAGGGTGTCGATGGTGAAGCGGATGATGTCGGTGATCTTTTCCGGATCGTTGATGACATTCAGTTCCACCAATTGGTTATTGCCGGCAGTGGGCGCGTAGAGGGCAGCCTCACGCATCATGGCAATGGCGTCAGCGGGCACTTCCTTCTTGAGGAACGTGCGGTTGGACCGGCGCGCATGGATCAGGTTCATCAGTTGCTCAGGCGATGGCATCTGCTGATAGTCGATCTCATGAAGACGCTCCGGCGGGAAGCACTCATGCTCGATGGAGTTAGTGGGGCAAACGTCAACGCAATGTCCGCACTTGATACAGGTCTCAGGATTTACAATGGTGACCGGCGTGCGTGGCGCCGACTGACGAAAGATGCCCACGGGGCACACTGCCACGCAACTACCACATTTGATACATGTCTCAGGATTGATATGAATCTGCATAATATTTTTGATTAAAGGGTGATACGAAAAGGGAATGATCTGTCAAGTCAACAGCACACTGTTGCCTTGATGCTAACTGTTGCAAAGATACTATATTATTTTGAAAAGCAAAGCACACCTCCATTTCTTTTTTATATCGTTTGCATTCTTATCTTTGTTTTGTCTTATAAACTGACAAAAAAGTGGGCACGAGAAGGCGTTCTTTTTCAGCAACAGCACAAATTGCCGTGATTTTTCGATTTTCAGCCATTTTTATAAATAGCTGACAAATAGCGTTTTACATTTTACTCTCTACACACGTCTAAAGAAAACGGTGGTTTGATGAAAAATTCTCTAGAGAATTTTTCATCAAACCACCGTTTTTATCTTGTCTATCCACTGAGATGACCACAAAAAACCACCGTTTTGGCGAAGTCATCTCACCATATTCGCCATCAAAACTCTATTTTTTGTCGTTTTCGGGGCAGTGAACTCACCAAATCAGTCTACCGCGCGCTCTAGATTGAAACTATTTCCCGACATACTTTTGTCAAGAATATCTCCAATATACCATGAACTACTTCACGCCCTATTTGGCGAGTTTCATGGCCTCAACGGGCTTGTTGGTGGTGATGAAGTCGACCCCTGCCTTGATAAAGTCATCCACGTCGTCGAGGTCATCAATGGTCCACACGTTGACCGTCAGTCCGAGGTCATGCGCCTGCTTGATCCATTCGGGATGCACGGCAAAGGCAGGACCGGCATAGTCGATGCCCGACATGCCCTTCTCCTTGATTACTTTCGGCTCCACGTCACTGCCTAGATAGCTGACGTTCTTGGCGCCGGCAGCGACCAGACGCTCACAAGCCTTCATGCTGAAAGAGATGTATTCCACTTGCTGCGCCATGCCCTCGTCAGCCACCATCTTCACAACAGCGTCGACACAGCGGTCTTCATCGGCCTGCACCTTGTGGGGCTTGATCTCCAGGATGAGCTGCGTGCCCTGGCAGCGCTGTTTGCCGTCTTCGAGATACTGCTTGAGCGTAGAGATCGTCTCGCCGTTTTTCAGCTTTTTGTCTTTGATGTCCTTATACTTAGCCGTCTCGATAGTCACTCCCCCAATCTCGGAATTGTGGTTCACCACGAGCTGGTTGTCCTGAGTGATCCACACGTCGAACTCTGAGCCATAAGCCCCGATGTGATGCGTAGCCTCCAACGAGGCGATAGAGTTCTGGGCACTTCCGGCCAGCGTCCAATAGCCGCGATGGGCGATGATACGTGTTCCGGCAGATGCCACGGCAGCGAACATAGCCACCACTGCCACCATTACAAACTTAAGCGTCTTATTCATATTTGTCTAAATGATAGTAAAGATTAGAATTCATATCTGAGTCCCAACTGGAACTGATAAGGGTTTCCATTGCCTTTGGCCACGCCAGCGTTGGTATTGACACGGTAGACAAACTCCTTGTTCTGTGCGTCAAAGCCTTTGACCGTATAGATGTACACGTTGCTCAGGTTGCGTCCCACGCCCCAGTCTTTGTTGAGGAAGTTGGCCACATTGAAGAGGTCGAGAGAGAGGTCGAGCTTGTGGGCCTTGTAGAGCTTGATGCTCTTGCCGAGGTGGAAGTCAAAGACACCATAGAAACCGTTGACGCCACCGTTGCGCTCTGCAACCTTGCCAAAGCTGTTGCGGATGTATTTCTTGACACTGCCGCGCACGTCGGGGTTTTCAAGAATGGCGTTGATGCCATCCTTGAGATACTGCGGTGTGGAGCTGCTGTTGGGATCGTAGATATAAGCCAGGTCGTTGGTGGAGACAAAGTCGCCGTTGATGTTGCCATTGACAACCAGCGAGTAGCGCGTGCCGCCGATGCCAGAGAAGCGCAGACCGGCGTTGAAGCCCCAGAAAGAAGGCGAGGTGACATAAGCCACCACCTTATGGCGCCACTGGTTGTTGCTATAGTCCATCTTGCTCATGTCGCGCGGATCATCCACCACCATCTTCACGAGCGTGGAGGTGTTGGCCACATCACCGTTATAGGTGATATTGTCCTTGGTATCGTTCCAGGTGTAGCTCACACTCAGCTCACCATCGCGGAAGTAGCGCCATGCCGCATCCAAGACCACGGCGAACTGGTTGACCTTGCCGTCGCTGTTGAGTTCGAGCACACGGCCGAGTTCTGTGGTCTTGCGTCCGTTCATCCAGTTCACAGCACCGTTGGATGTGTTGATGCTCTCTGCCGGCACATAGACGCCACGATTGGCCTCGTTGGCCAGACGGAAGTAAGGCTCGTCGACCATGTTCTTGTCGCGATAGAGATAGTTGTGGCGGGCCAACGTTGTGTAGAAGGCAGCTCCCACTTTCAAACGGTCGTTGAAGTAGTGGGTATAGGAGAAGTTGGCCTTGTAGATCGTTGGCACCTGAGCGTTGCTGCCGTTGCAGTTGATGGTGTAGGTCTTTTCGATGTTGGGGTTGTTGAACAGGTCGAGACCGGGAGCCGTAGACGGATCCTGACGGTAAGACGCAAAGTCAGGTGTCGGCACATACGTGCTCTGGATATCGACTGTGGCAATGCGCGATCCGTCGAAGACCATGTTGTTGACCATTGCATAGTTGTTGATATCAGAAGCGAAGATACCTGCACCGATCTTGAAGATGTCGGTGTGGCGGTCAGCAACGTCCCAGGTCAACTGCAGACGGGGCTGCACGAGGAAGAGGCTGAGTCCACGGTTGGTCTTCACACCGAGCGTGCGGTAAGCAGTCTCGTTGAAATTGCCTTTGTCGAGGTAACTGGCATCGTCGATACGCAGGCCACCCATGAAGGTCAGGCCCGGCGAGAGCGTGGTGACAGCCTGGGCATAGATGCCGGCATTGACGATCCGCTCCTTGACATGCTGTGCGTCCTCATCAGCGGTGAGATAGATGTCACGGGCATAGCGGTAAGGAGTAAGATTCTCGAAGTTGTCGAGCCCGGTGAAATAAAAGCGTCCGTTGGTCTCACTGCCATAGCGGCTGTTGAGATGGCTGTACATCAGGTCTACGCCGAAGGTGTAGTTGACCTTGCCCTTGGTGAGCAGCAGGTTGTCGATGAGCTGATAGACATTGTCATGGAAGTTTTCCGGCGTGAAGCGCTGCCCGCCGAGCTGGATGGTTGTGGAGACTTCCTTTCCGCCGACCGAGGAGGTGACACCCTCCACGATGGCACGTGGGATATTGCTGGAAGGCAGGAAGCTATTTGGCTTGGTCTCTTCCATGGAGTGCATCCACTGTGCCTTGAGTTCGTTGGTCATCGAAGGACTGAGGATAGAGCGCAGGGTAGCCATGAGGCTGTTGTCGGAAGTGTTGCAGTCGGAATAGCTCTCCAAAAGATTGATGGAGCTGTTGTCGCCCTGGGAATAGGGCATCTTGTTATAGTTGAAGTTGTCACGCACGGTGAGCAGGTTGGTAGGACTGAGCTGCCAGTCGACACGGGCAAAGACAGCGTCGGTGTTTGACTTCTTGTCAAAGGAGCCATATTCCTGCTGTGTGGTGCTCAGGCCATATTTGTTCTGTGCGATGGAGACATAGCGCTGCAAGGTTTCGGGCGAGAGGTTATAGCGCACCTGGTCGCTCTCGTTGCGCAGGTCGGCAATGCGCAGGGGCTGTGTGTCGCGCTGATGGTCCCATGCTACGAAGAAGTGCATACGGTCCTTGATGATCGGGCCGCCGAGCGAGAAGCCATACTGATAGGTCGAGAAGTCACTGTTGCGTTTATTGCCAAGGATGTCCTTGTCGCTTGACAGCCAGTCAGCCCGCATATAGCCAAAGGCAGAACCGTGGAGTTGGTTGGTACCCGACTTCGACACGGCGTTGATGAGTCCGCCGCCGGCGCGTCCGTAAGTCACGTCATAGGCGTTGGTCACCACTTTAAACTCCTTGATGGCCTCCATGGTCAGTGCGTAAGGGCTGCCTTTGCGCATGTTGGCGGCACCGCCTGAGATGGGGTTTTTGCTCGACATGCCGTCGATGTTGAATCCAGTGGAAGAAGCAAGCTGTCCACTGAGCTGATGACCATTTGAAAGAGGAGAAAGGTCCATCAGGTTGGTGAAGTTACGGCCGTTGACCGGCAGATGCTTCATGTCTTGCTCTGAGATCGTGGTCGAGGCACCTTCCGACTCCACTCCTTTTTTCAGAGAGTTGGCGATGACCTCCACTTCCTGGATGTCGCTGGCCGTCTCGCTCATCTTGAAGTTGACGCGCAGCGCATCGCCCTGGTTGAGCGTGAAGCCTGACTTTTTTTGGTCGCCATAGCCGATATACTTTGCAGTGATCGTGTAGGGCTTGCCCAAAGGCACCTCGCGAAAACTGTAGGTACCGTCGGAACGGGTTGGCGTAGACAGAGAAAAACCTGTAGATTCATTCTTCACTGTGACGACGGCTCCAATGACCGGCTGGCCTTGTTCGTCAACAACTTTGCCGTTGACAGTGGCCAGCACATTTTGTCCCCAAGAGGCCACGGAGCCCCCTAACATCATTGCTGTAGACAGCAATAATGTCTGAATGCGTGTTTCCATAAGAATATAAAAGAGTTATGTGATTGTAGTTATCGTGAATGGCAATCTAGTCGTGCTGTTACTGAGCCTTGATGACTTTGCTGACTTGCTCGGCGATTTTCTTCACGGTCTTCATCGAAGCTTTTGCCAGTTCGGCCTTGCGCTGTGGCTGATAAGCCGAGAAATAGTTCTGTCCACTGGTGAGCTTCTGCTCGTCACTGTCGTAGAGCGAGTAATTGACAAAGTGATACATCATCGGCATAGGTTTCTCGGTGTAGCGCAGATACTGTGCGTCGATGACCAGCAGATACTGTGCTCCGGCGGCCTGCATGGCTTTTTTCAGATCGGCTTTGTTGATCGCAGAGAGGTCGGCACGAAGGTTCTCGCCCTCGCCCGTGAGCAAGATATTGCTCACGATGGGCTGCCAGAGGCTGCCATTAAGCATGTGGTCGTCCATGTTGACGAAATGGAGACCGGTACCGGCCTTTTGGAGATTGTGCTCCACCACACCATTGTAGACTTGGTTGACACTGTCCTGGGCGACATCGGTGTTCTCGGCCAGGAGATAGTCATCGTAGTAGTTTGACTTTACGTTGTCTAAAGCGCGGATCACCAGCACACGGCTGTTGACGGCGATATTGTCTTCATGGGTCTTAGGCGCCGTGTTTTCCGATCCAGCACGAACAGCCATTGGAATAAACATCATCACGGTCATCAGGAAAGCGCCGAAGCGGGAAGACCACACTACAAATGATTGCATCTGTCTTTTCATTGTCTTTGATTATATATAAAATGTGTATTTTGTCGATCATTAACTTTCAGTGGCAAAATTACACATTCAGGGTTACAAAGGTATTGCACCCACATTGCAATCAAATGATAATAAGACTTGAAGCCGTCACGCAAATAAGAAGTTCATGCAAAATCATGGGATAAGCCTTTGATTTATCGATAATTTGTTTTATCTTTGCGAGAAAAGTAGCGATTATGAACATTCTGATGATCCCTGATATTCATGGACGTGCTTTCTGGGAAGAAGCAGTCAACGATTTGGCCAACCATCGCCGCGAATTCGACGAGGTGGTCTTCTTAGGCGATTATTTCGACCCCTACCCTACCGAGAACATCAGTGAGTGCCAGGCCATCAGCAACTGGGAAAGACTCTACGACACACTCTTCGGCACCTATCTCATGTGTGCTCCGGTCTTTCTCATTGGCAATCACGACGCCCACTACATCAGCAAGGTATTTGCCGCCAAAGCCACCAGCAGCCGTAAGTCAGAACGACATCTACATACCATCGAAGGCATCTTCGAGGATCGCCACCGCATGTTTCAAGTCGCTTTCGAGACGACCATAGGCAACAAAAGGGTGCTCTTCACTCATGCCGGAATCAACCGCGGGTGGGCCGAGCGCCATAAAGACCTCATCGGCACAGTCAGCGCAGACAGTCTCAACCTTCTCACCAAGAGTGACGAAGGGTGGCTCGCTCTTTCCGATGTGGGCGAGGAACGAGGCGGATGGGCTAAGACGGGAGGCCCCATGTGGGCCGATGTCAGCGAGCACTACGATGCCGACGGGAAGCCATACGCCATCGACGGCTATGACTACGAGATCTTCGCACATACACGCAAGAATGAGCCGGTCATCAACGACTCCTTTGCAATGCTCGACGCTCAGCGACCCTTCATCCTCGCCGACGACTGCACCATTCACGAATACAGCGAGGCCGACAAACTGGGGCTATGATGCACAAAAGGAAAATAAATGTAGAATTTACATGGTCGCACAGCGACTGAGAACCTAAGAAAGCGGCTCCGCTCACACGGAGCCGCTTTACCATATATCTATTATTAGTACTCACTCGTACCCGTTTTTGTACGCTCTCAATATTTTTAAACTGATCCTCACACAGAGCCACAGCGAGCACAAAAGAAGGCAGCACAAAAAAATAATATTGAGATTTGCGTAGCGTTTTTACATTTTTATCGTATTAGTAACAAACGCATCCGAAAATCTGAATGGAAATTAGCGAGTTCATAGAATATGTAAAGCGATACCGACCTGAATTTGTCGGCATCGCACGCCACTATTTCCATGATGAGCGCGAGGTGGAAGATGCCGTGCAAGATGCGCTGATTCGTTTGTGGATGGCAAGGAAAAGGATAGAGCCACCCGAACGATTCCACGAATATGGAGCAATAGCTACAAGAAACGTCTGCCTCGACAAAATAAGGGGAAGGCACGGCTATAACTTTGTGGAAGTGGATTGGGCGGAAGGCAAGACATCCGGCCCTACACCGCAATCGATGCTGGAAGAGTCTGAAAACGAACGGCTGATGCAGCAATGTATGAAAGGACTTCCTGCTAAATACAAGGAACTGATACAGATGAGAAACGGTGAGGGGTTGAGTTATAAGGACATAGCAAACCTCATTGGCAGTACAGAGTCATCTGTACGCGGTATGGTGGCGAAGGCACGGGCGATGCTCATCACGCAATTCAACGAAAGGAGAAAGAAATGAAGAAAGAAGAGTACATAGGACAGCTTCTCAAGAAGTTTATGCAAGCAGAGACTTCCGAGCAACAGGAGTCTGAGCTTGCTGACTATTTCCGTCGGGCCGAGAAGCTCCCTGAAGAAAGGGAGGCTTACAAGCAATACTTCAAGGCCTTCGACTCTGGAAAGGCGTCTTTCAATACGGGTCACTCAACACCAATATTAAGAAGGTATTGGCACTACGCTGTTGCTTGTGTTGCTGCAATGGCAGTCTGTGCTGTTGCGTTGAGGTATACCTTATACACTTCAGAAGGCGGTAAAAGGCTGGCTACAGAGACATCCAAGCAGGTGCAACAGACGGTAGCCCGAAAAGCGACAGACACAACCGACGTGAAAGGAAATCCATTAACAACGCTCGGGGCAAAGACTAACTCATCCGGAAAGGTATGCATGAAGCGAAGCGGCAACAGCACAAGCAGAAAGGCAAGCAGCACTGGGTACGTCCCTGTTCCCCAACCTGTCGCAGCGACTGAAACCCGGCACTATGCTATCACATCAACAGAGACGAGGGTCGAAGAGCCTTCCCATCAAAGACGGGCCGCCGACATCGACGCCTCTGTCGCTTACATCAAATCAAGAGGTGAGAATCTTGAGAGACAAGTCTTGGCTTCAAAAGGCTACATTGAGTATAACATGGGTATCAACAAAGACTTAGAGCAGAATTTATGAAAAAGATGATAATGCTTGCTGCGTGTGTCTCTTTTGCGCTGGCATCGCTGGCACAAAAGCCCAACCCGGCTATAGTGAAACTCTTTAATGAGTTTGGCCATGCCGACATAGAACGCACCTATTCTGCCGACAACAAAGGGCAGGAGTACTACCTCGCGCTCTACAAGCTCCCCAAAGCCGACATGGATGATCTCATACAGTATAACAGGTTGGGACAGGCTGACTTTCCTTTCCAATTAGAGGGAACAAAGGAGTATATAGACTCTCAGCTCAAAGAAAGCGCGAAGGCTCAGCATGATGAATCCATGATAAAGCCTGTCATCAAGCATACGCTTGACAGTCTTGCTCCGTTGTCAAAAGAATGCTACCACTATGAAGTGCACAATGGCTTGAGTGATACCACCAAATATGTACTTGCGTTGAACAACATGCCGGAGGACTTATTTCGGCAGCGAGTAAAAGGGCGAGTAGAGAAGAAAGCGGGTAATGAATTCATTGACTATTTCAGCTACAACAGAGGTACTTTCCTGCATTATATTTTGCCACCACTACAGAGAAGCTCACTGGCGACCCTTTATACTGAAGAATCGCTCAAGACTCATATAGAAGCTATCCTGACAAAATACAAAGGGAAGAAGTACACTGTCAGTTATGATATTAATTCGGGCGCTAACATCTATCCGCAGGATTGGTATATATTAAAACACTCTGACGAGTCACATTCCAAGAGCTATGGGACACATTATTATATCCCTACAACCAAAAATGTGCAGAACGGCCTTGTAAAGGAAATCGCAGAAGCAATTACTCAGTTTCTGACGTCTACATCTGACACGTCAGAATATAGCCTTTTCTATACCCTTCCTTTAGGAAATGCCAAGTACAACAGTTCTGCTTACGACCATCTGATATTTTGCATAGCAGAAAGTAGCGGACGGCATTTCAGCATCAACATGAAGATGACCGACAATGGGCTTCATGTGTTGTTGCTGTCAAATGAAGGAGAATGGCTTATTCCCCGACGGTCATGGTGGAAAATCAAAGCCATCAGAGGGGAGAACATTGTGTATGAGAAAGATTTCCAAAACGACTAATAGCCCTTCCATGAAAAAGATATTGTTGATATTGATGGTATGTATAAACGCCATCACATTGGCTGCACAAAAGCCGGGCGTGTATAAGAGAATAAGTTGCAAAGCTGGTGCCGAAACCAATATGCCCCTTAAGAATGAATATATGATCGTCGGCATCAATGGCAGCACGATGCTTTTAGAACCTTATGTCCAGCGTAATTCCCACAATGGAAAAGAAAGGATCCGCTTTCGAATAAAGCCGGGCTTTCTTCAGTCCGACGGAAGCAACAGCGACTCGACATACACCGTAACGGCCAATCCACCGGAAGTAGAGGATTTGGTCAGCCTCCTCTCAAGGGATTTTACGACTCCGGTCAACAAAGTCCTTGGCGTGTGGTATCTTGAGGTTTCAGGCATCAAATGCTACAAGATATTCTCTCCGACACGTTCATTGCTGCTCTTTATCTACGAATCGCCGCAAGGCAGCACAGATACGGCCAATGCTATTCTGGAGGCTGTGAACTATGGCAAAGACCAAATCGTCGCCGAGGATGGTACAAGGTATTCGGTCCGTTGGAAAGATGCTGACACAATGGTCGTAGCTTACGCCGTGGACGGCAAGCGACATAATGAGGAATGGACCCGTTCCAAACTTCCAGCTTACCTCTCTGGACTATTCACGTCACCTGGCACAAACTAAAACAAGGATTATAGTCTATCGTCACCATGAACAAAATCGCTTCTTTTTTTATCTTGGCATTATTATTCTGTCTGTCAGCCAAGGCTGCCGAAAGCAATCATAACGTACAGGGGCGTGTGGCCGACAAGATAACCGGCGACCCCATACCCGCCAAAGTGTTCTTGATGGATGCCGACAGCACCATCATAGCCAGTACCGAAGCCGCCATTGAGGAAGCCCCTTACCAAGGTCAGATAGCCTTGTATGTGTTCAATGACAAGCGGCTGCAAAAGGGAAAGTACATCATCAAGGCATCCATGTCTGGCTACAAGGACGCTTATGAGAACGTGACGTTGCAAAGTCAGCGACAGACCGTGCTGATAGCCAAGCCCATACTGATGGAGCATGATGTTCACGAACTGCAAGAAGTGACCGTCAAAGCTACGAAGATAAAGATGGTGATGCGCGGTGATACGATTGTGTATAATGCCTATGCCTTCAATCTGGCGGAAGGCAGCATGCTCGACGCACTCGTCTCCCGACTGCCGGGGGCACGGCTGACGAGAGACGGACAGATATTTGTCAACGGGCGACTCGTCAAGAGCCTGCTTGTCAACGGCCGGGATTTCTTCAGTGGCAATCCGAAGATGGCTCTGGAGAACCTGCCTTCCTATACGGTCAGCAAGATCAAGGTCTATGACCGGGAGGGGCAAAGCTCTCGTCTGATGCAGAGGGACATGGGCGACAAGAGCCTGGTGATGGATGTCAAACTGAAGAAGGAATACTACGCCACCCTCTTTGGCAACGTCGAGGCAGGAGTGGGCACCGACGGCCGCTTTGCGCTGAAAGGCTTCGGTATGAAGTCTTCTCGCAAAGAGATGTTCTTCGCTTTCACCAACATCAACAACCTCAGTGACAACCAGAAAGCCGACATGAATGGTCAATGGACTCCGCAGGAAACGCCCAACGGTCTGCTGACCAACCGCTCTGCCAATGTCAGCTATGCGAGATTCTATGACAGCAGTATGGACAAGTGGTTCAGCACGCAAAACACCATATCGCATGATGACATTGACTGGCAAACGAGGAAAAACGCAGAGACCTTCCTGCCAGGAGGCAACCTTATCAGACAGTCGATGGGCCAAACGGACACGAAGGCAACAGTCTTTGACAGCCAGAATGCCTTGCACTATGGCGAAAGCGGCAAATACTCCACCATGACCAGCCTCAACTTCCACTATCAGCGCAACAGAAAATACACAGACGCATACGCGGCCAGTTCCGATTCAACCTCCTTATTGAATGAACTCATGGAGCGGAGCAAGGACAAAAGCGAGAACTTTCATTTGACATTGACTAACAGCAGTACGCTGAAATATATCACCGACCTGCTGCATTCCGATTTCAGTATGGAGTATGACAAGCTTCACGGCAACACCTTCTCACTCTACGACCTGAGGTATGAGGAGGCAAGTCTGTCCCGCGACTTCCGCAACAAATACCTGGCAAGCGACAGCAGACACTGGGATGTGAAGGAGGGCATTGCCTACGACTGGAACTGGCCGGGATGGAGCCTGCGCCCACAATACCAGTACGAATATAAATACAACAAGACCAATAGCGCCCTCTACAGGCTTGACAAACTTGAAAACTGCGACAGCACGCACTACGACCTCCTTCCGTCTTCGCGGGCGGCCCTGCTGAAGGTCCTGGATGACAACAACAGCTATTATTACACAGAATACCAGAATCACCACCGGCTGATGTTGGAATGGGAAATCCATACTGCCACCGGCCACAATAAGATGAACATCGAATACGGCTACATCCGCCTACCCCTTCGCTTCGTCAACAAGAACCTTTATTACACGCGCATGGGCCGTCACGACGTGTCTGCACATGAAGTGTTCTTCGAGCCGGAAGCCTACTTCACGGGCGGCAAGTCGGTCAGATGGGAACTGAATGCCAGCATAAAGTCAGAGATTCCCGATTTGGTCAAGAAGGTTGACTACCGCGATGACTCTGACCCGTTGTTTCTCTTCTCTGGCAACCCGAATCTGAAAAACATCCATCGTTATCAGGCTTCGCTTCTCTTGCGCCATGAGGGAGAAGGACAACGAATATGGAATGCATCGGTGAAATACAACAAGACCGACAACGACATCGCATACGCAACTCTTTACGACATGAGCACGGGCATCTCCACCCTCATGCCTGTCAGCGTAAACGGCAATTGGCGCATGGAAGGACAGACGGGGCTGAACCTGCCATTAGACAGCGCACGCCGATGGACGATTGGCAACCAACTGTCCGTGCGCTACGACCACAATGTCGACATGACAACTACCGAGAAGGACGCGGCAAGCATGCGCAGCGTCGTAAACAACTGGCAGTTGGAAGATGAGGTAAAGCTGAACTTCCGCCCGAATGACCGTATGGAGTTTGCTCTTCTGGCCGGTGGGACGTACTACTTTATCCACAGCCGGCGCAACGGCTTCAACAATGTCCATGCCGGTGACTACAAAGTAGGCCTTACGACAGAGTTTCAACTCCCATGGAGCATTGCCTTTGGCTCGGACATGACATTATACGCCCGTCGGGGGTACTACGAAAGTATGATGAACACTACTGACTGGGTGTGGAATGCTCATCTGAGCCGCAGCTTGATGAAGGGTGCGCTGGTCGTCAAACTCACAGTTTTCGACCTGTTACACCAACTGACCAACACCCGCTATGAGATGAACGCCCAAGGCCGTACAGAAGTTTGGTACAACAGCCTTCCCCGCTATATGATGCTCTCACTGGCGTGGAAGTTCAATGCCAGCCCCAAACGGAAGTAGCGAAAAAGAAGAGAAGGAAAAAGATGGGGTCAATACGGCGCACTGGATAAAGCATGGGAAGGAGAATGGGAGTTTTCTGCTTGATATGCTGGAGGGGAAGCAGACGTGTGCGGATATTTGTAAGAGATGACGGCAAGCGTCTTGAGCAATACCGATGTTCTTCTGACCGCCATCAACGACTTCACCGTCTTCAAGAACGAACTTCTGAAGAGCATTCCCAAGAAGGTCGAGGCAAACCTGTCGCAGAAGCATGAGACATTGCTCGAAAAGTTCTGCAAGCACCGCATCTATTACATCCTCTCGCTTGTATTCTCCATTGCTTTCGGCACATGCTTCACTGTTCTCTTCTGGTTCCGCAATGCGCAGCTCGGCGACAAAGTGAAGGAAGTGGAGCAGCAAAAGAAAGGCTATTAGGAGTTTGGGAACTGGGGATAATACATGAAGGAGAAGAATCCCAATTCATGGAAGAAGTGGGAGAGCGGTGAAATCAAGTACACTCCGGCTCCCGACAAGCGGCCGTAGAAAGCATCAAGCCCCACAGACGGGCAGCTGAAATGCTGGTCTGTCTGTGGGGCTTTCCCTCTTATTGAAACATGTGTGATAGCCTATGAAATGTTTTCCCGATTGTTTTCCCACCCATTTTTAGTGTTAAGAAAAGAGATATATCATAGGCTTATCAAGATAGACTTGTTTTTCCACTGTTTTCCCGAAAAGAAAATCAGCGGCTTAGAGATGTCTCTAAGTCGCTGATTATTAGTGTGGACCAGCTAGGGCTTGAACCTAGGACCTCCAGATTATGAGTCTGTTAAAAT
The DNA here is from genome assembly GCA_900546345.1 of uncultured Prevotella sp. Taxonomy (GTDB): domain Bacteria; phylum Bacteroidota; class Bacteroidia; order Bacteroidales; family Bacteroidaceae; genus Prevotella. The sequence goes on from URCI01000021.1 coordinate 34,265, forward strand.
ACGTTTTTATGAAATTTTATAAGATTTCATGACTTGTTTTATTTGGTTGATATACAATTAATTACTAACTTTGTAACCAAAAGATGCAATCTTATAAAATTGTATTTATACGGCTTTTGTGTTCGCATCGTGTTCGCAAAATGTTCGCAAAATCAACTCTCATTCTAACAGACACCCATTATGAAGGCCTCCAAAACATCACTCAATTGTAACAAAATCGGTAATCTTTCGATGACCCTCGTGCTTGATAAGCGTACAAACAAGAATACAGAAAAGTATCCTATGGCGATCTGCTTCAATATAGACAGAACGCGATGGTACTATAAGCTCGTCGATATGCCATTTCAGACAGAGACGTTCTTCAACTCTGTATGTAGTGTCAGCAGCTCACGCAGCCGGCTGATGGATATCCATGACCAGTGGCAACAGTTGTTGGAAGGATACCGTGAGAAGGTTGTGAAGCTTAGCAAGTCACGACCGATCACGCTTGACAATATCAAGACGATGCTTTCTGGCGCCGGCTTCGAGGAAGAGAACGACTTCTCTTTCCTTGGCGTGTGGGAGGGACTTATCAACAAGTATAAAAGAGAGAATAGGGTAGGTACAGCGGATAACTACTCTTGGTCATTGAACTCCTTCCGAAAGATTATCGGTGAGGTTAATGGATTTAAGATAGACAAGAACACCATCAAGCTATGGGATGAAGGTATGAGAAACGGTATTATGCTGAACGGAAAGCTCGAGGGGAAAATCTCTGATGCTACCAGGGGCATGTATCTCCGGACCTGTCGTGTCGTATGGAACGAGTGCATCAAGCGAGGCTATCTCCCCGAAGAAAGTTACCCGTTTTCAAATAAGGACAACGATCTCGTTTCTATACCGCGAGGGAAGAAGCGGCAGCAGTCGTATTTGACCATTGAGGAGATGACGCAGTTGTATCATGTGTTTACAGAGAAACGTTATCCCGAGACTTGGACGAAGGAATATACGGAGCGTGCCCATGACTCTCTTGGGCTGTTCCTTACTCAGTACCTCTGTAATGGCTTCAATCTGGCCGATGCCGGGAGGCTGAAGTTCAATCGCACCTATTTTGCAGAAGGAGGACGTGCTTTTGAATTTCTGAGGAAGAAGACTTCTGAGACGAGCAATGGCATGTCCGTCGTTATCGTACCTATCATCAAGCCTCTGCAGGTGATTCTTGACGAGATTGGCGCTAAACCAGCAAAGGATGCTTATGTTTTTCCGCAAATCTTCCGTGGCATTGAGGATGAGACGATAAGACGTAAGCTGACGGTACAGGAGAACTCGAATATAAAGGACCGTGTCATCCGCATCTGCAAGGAAGTGCTTGGGTGGGAGAAGAAACCTTCGGGTACCTGGGCCCGCCACTCCTTTGCTACTAATCTCAAGCATCTTGGGGTTGAAGAGTTGTATATCTCTGAGAGTATGGGCCATTCGCTTGGCAACAACATCACAGCCGGATATCAGGACATGTACCCGCTTGAGACTCGCTTCGAGTATAACTCCAAGTTGTTGAATCTTGAGGAAGAAAAGCCGGATATAGACGTCGACAGCATGACTCCGGAGCAGATGAAGGAGATGCTGAAGAAAGTTTTGGGGCAAAAATAATCAATCCGAGATGATTTATTGAAATAAAATACGTAACTTTAGCCACTCAATATTGATAATAGCATTATGGCATTACCTATCAACATAGAAGACCTGCTCAAGAAGCGAAGGGTGGAGGACAACCGTATTGAGTTCAAACGTGGTTGGAATCCCGATGATATTTATCATAGCATTTCTGCCTTTGCCAACGATATAGACAATCTTGGTGGAGGGTATATCCTTGTCGGTGTAGACCAGGATGACAATGGACTTGCCAAACGGCCAGTCATGGGCGTCCCGATAGAGAAGCACGATAAGATACAAAAGGAGATGGTGGCATATAACAATATGATCAGCCCCTACTACATGCCGCGCACTTCGTTTGAGCAAGTAGACGGAGTTGACGTCTTTGTCATCTGGGTGCCTGCGGGACTCAATCGTCCTTATGCTGTTCCTGCCAATGTCACTTCGAAGACAAAGAAGATGACCTACTATGTCAGAAGTGGGTCAAGTAGTGTCGTTGCCAAAGGAGAAATCTACGATGAGTTGATGGCTATGGCTAATCATGTGCCATTTGATGAACGCCCGAATCCAAAGGTCAAGATAGAAGACATCTCGATGGTTCTTCTTCGAGACTATCTTGTGAAGATAGGCAGCAGACTCCAGAAATCTCTCTTCACGCAACCCCTTGAGTTAACCCTTGAGCAGATGGATCTCTATACTGGTCCATCGGAGAATAGAATGCTGAAGAATGTCGCAGCGATGATGTTCAGTGATCATCCAGAGAAGTTCTTCCCATATACCCAGTCAGAAATCGTCGTCTTCCCTAAGGGCAGGTTGAATGATCCTGATAATTTCAGTGAGAACATACTTCATGGCAGTGTACCTCAGCTTATCAATGGAACTTTGGATTATCTAAAGAACAATGTACTCCGTGAGTTCGTTGTCAAACTTCCCGACCGTGCAGAGAGTCTCAGATACTTCAACTATCCTGTCCAAGCTTTGGAAGAAGCAGTCACCAATGCTTTTTATCATCGGGATTACTCACTTTATGAGCCAGTTACGGTAGAGGTACAACCGGATGGAATCACAGTAAGCAGTGTCCCTGGACCCGACCGCTCTATATCTTCTGATGCAATTGAGAAGGGCGGGATAATGTATTCTCGTAGGTACAGGAACCGTCGATTGGGAGATTTTCTTAAGGAGTTGGATTTAACAGAGGGTCGTTTCACGGGCATACCAACAATCCAAGCCAAACTTGAAGAGAACGGATCTCCTCGAGCCAGATTTATCACGGATGATACACGCAGTTATCTTGACGTATTCATACCTATTCACGAAACTGTAAAAAGCTCGGATATTGCCATCAAAACTTTTGATGAGGTCGAGAATGGGCCGAATAATGAGCCGAATCAAGGAGGCTTTGACCCAAATTCTGACCCAAATGGCCCAAATCCTGACCCAAATAAATTATCAAAGAGGCAGAATACTATATTGAAGACTATCCAACTTCATCCAGAGTTCTCAAGAAAAGCTATAGCAGAACTAACAGGAATGTCAGATTCGACTGTAAAACGTGAAATTAGATTTCTTAAAGAAAGTGGTTTTATCCGGCGAGATGGTCTGACCAAAGGTGGAAAATGGATAGTAATAAGAGAAATACCAATGAATGAATAAACTATGAACAGACTTCACAAGCCCCACGAGATCATGTGCTATGCCGCAATAGTTGCAGCAGTCCCGCTACTTGCCAAGTTTGTAGAGGTCGCATCAGGTTCTGAACTGCCCCCAACGATATGGCATATTACGTGGCTCATCTGCGGAATATCGCTGGTTGTTGTGTGTTCTTGCTTGGTGTATATCTTTGTGGCTATACCTTTAGAGGCAGTGCTGAAGCGAACGAAGAAATCGAAGGTTCCTTCGGAGCGACAACAGAAAGAGGTAGAGGATGACAAGGAACCTGAGGCTATGATAACCTCAGTAAATGAAGTAGATAGCCAATCAAAAGAACATGGACAGCAACTTGATGAGCGGCACCAGATTTTTCAACCCTATGTGGCCGTTGATGAAGACGACCGACCCACTGCTCCTGTTCTCGACATTCTTGACAGCTTATTCAAGGAGATAAAGGCTAAGAAAGACGTGGGTATCGCCCTATACTGTGTGCGGGATCTTAAATGGCTTGCAAGCTATCCGACATACAACGATATGGTAGCCGTCTTCGGTACAGACATAGTGGGATCGAAAAGCAACTATTCAACTTACATGGCTTTGGTCCGCCAGACGACTGATGACTATAGTAACGCTACGAGCGAATTCCTGACAGATGTCAGAGCGATGAAGCCGAAGTTGAGGCGTATTGAGGAAGGAATGAGGTAAAGTCCCATGGAAACTATTTGTCCCCATCAGTAAAAACTGGTGGGGATTTTTCATATCTATTGAACTCGACTGAACTTTCGTTGAACAACAGTTGAACAATCCTTGAATATCATGAATCTTTATTGAACTTACTGTTATACAGAAAGTTAATAGGTAGCTATGCTTTCGTGCAGTCATTTTTATTCCTAACTTTGCAATGCGATGTTTGAGCAGATCTTCCTTCTGCAACGACGTCGAAGTACCTACTAATCTTTTTTCTACCATGGAAATTACTACTAATCCATTCATCGTGATGACTAAGGCAGACTTTGAGGCAGCCATTGCCCAAATTGCAACCAGGCTGCAGCCTGTACAATCAATTAACCAGCCAGCACCGGCGCCCCCCCACAGTCAGACCGTCGCTGCGGACAAACAGTTCCTTTCCCGTAAGGAGACAGCTGAGTTGCTGAAGGTCGATTTCTCGACACTATGGCGCTGGAACAAGTCAGGCATCCTCAAGTCGGTGAAAGTCGGTCCGCGCCGCGTCATTTATAAATATGATGACGTAATGAACATTCTAACCTTGGGAGGAGCATAACTATGGCGCAAGACGATTTCATTCAGTCAGCATTCAAAGAGTTGCATCTTCGCAGTGCCGAGGATGCCGGTGGCTTCCACGTGTCATCCATGAACGAGTGCCTGGACAAGGCGCGCTCGTTGCCACCGTTGGTGACTCTCTATCCCAATGTCGTCCTTGAAGGTGACCTCTGTGTCATCTTCGGGCAGTCGGGTATCGGCAAGACCATCTTTGCCATGCAGGTTGCGCGTGATATTGCCGCCAGTGGCAGACGGGTGCTGTATGCCGATTTCGAGATGACACCCCGGCAGCTTGCCCTACGTTATGGTACGGCCGACTTTCCTCTGACACTCTTCCGTGCCGAGATGGATACAGACAACCTGCCGGAGGACATCCTCAAAGGCATTGAGGAGGCTGCACTTGCCAACCAGACCGATGTCGTCTTTATCGACAACATCACGGCCCTCGGACAATCCCTTGACAAAGGCTCTGACGCCGGCAGTCTGATGGCAGCACTCAACGCCCTGAAGAAGCAGCACAACTGGACCTTAGTCATCCTCAACCACGTGCCCAAGATGTTCTCCGGTGCCGTCCCCCTGTCTCTGTCAGCCATACAGGGTTCGGCAAAGATCAACCAGCTCATTGATGATGCTATTGGTCTTGGTCAGTCGCACAAGGATCCGTCGATGGTCTATGTCAAGCAGTGTAAGTGGCGCAACGGCGAGATAGCCCTCGACTCCGGCAATGTGGCGCTCTATGAGCGTGGCAAGGATGCTTCGGGCAACCTCTGCTTCACCTTCAAGGACTATGGCTGCGAGTCGGACCATCTGTCAACGGAAAACACCGATGAACGGGACAGTCTGAAGTTGCGTGTCAGGGAACTGTCAGCCCAGGGCAAGTCACAGCAGGAGATAGCAGCCGAGTGCGGCATATCTCAAAGCAAGGTGTCACGGTTGCTGAGGCAATAGACCTTATGCAATTATTCATTTTATTCACTTTATTCAGTTATGCATAAGTGAATAAAATGAATAAAGTGAATAATCTGAATAAAATGAATAACCTGAATAATGAATCATAATACTGACATTACCTATGACAACTATTGACTATGAGCGAGTAAAAGCCACGAGGGCTCCAGTATGGCAGCGGCAGTTGATCCGAATTCCCGAAGACAGCATCTCCAGCCATCACTCATCGCTAACCGACTACCTTGACAGGACTGTCTGTTATAGTCCGGAAGGTATGAGGCAGATCGACAGCCTTATAGAGAAGTACCGTCTCGGGGCCGTCAACAAGACGATGAATGACCACTACGGTACCGTTCTGCCCCGTATCAACCGGAAAGATCAAATCTTGGGAGGCTCAGTTATCTACTTCGATGCAGAGAAAGGCGACATGTTGAAAAGTGAACCACTGACAGACAATCTCTATCAATGGTACTGCTTCGACTACTACACAGACGACAGTGTCTTCTTCGGAGAGCATACCCTCTCCGGTAAGCCAGTAGCAGTCGTACAGGAGGAGAAGACCGTCTTGCTCGGTGCCCTGGCGATGCCGGAAATCGACTGGCTGGCGATAGGACATGGCAACGACCTTTCGGAAGAGATGGCCCGAAAACTGTTTGGCCGACAGGCCATTCTCTTCGCAGACGACATGAACTGTGACTACTATGACGACCGTTTTGGCAAGTTCATCAAGATTGACAAAAGTTTCGTTGACAAGGATATCAATTCCTATCTTGCCGGTCAGGTCAGTAGGCAGTTTACAGGAAGATGAAACTTAATCACTTTGTTGATTTATCACTTGAAGAGTCAGTGGGCAAGTTATGCCTTTTGTCATGACAACGGCAACTTGCCCACCCTCCAGGGCTGGGAATCAGTTTGCTCGAAACTCGCTCACTTTATCACTTGATATACTAATAACAATCTATACCATGAGTAAAAACATTACACAGAACAAAACGGAGTTCATCCAGTTTCGACTGGACAGAGACTCGAAGATTACAGCCAAGGCGCTTGCCGAAAAATACTTCGACGGGAAGATGAGTGCCATGTTCCGCTACATGCTGAACAATACTGATCTTACGAAAATGTATAATACGACAGAAGCTAATGGCTTTGACCGTAGTTGTAATGCAACCTTCGCAGGAGGATCTTCAACTCAAGAGGTCGTAGACTGGCTCCGGTCTGTCTATGAAGAGTACAAGACAGAGAATAGGGAACTGTCCGCCATTGGGAACAATATCAATCAGATCGCCCATCATGTCAATGCCAACGCCATGACCTACCCGAACCCGCTGACCCGCCAGGTGGCGGATGATTTAGGGCAGGCAACCAGCGACCTTAGCTCTCTTCGCAGCCAGTCGGCAGACCGGTGGAAGAAGGTTAAGTCAGCTATTAATCACCCAACCGATTAATCACTTAATCGGTTAATCTCTTAATCAACAACCCTTTTATTAACAAACATCATTCATCATGATCATTAAGAAATTAAAACAGGTATCGGGAGGCGTGTTCCCTGGTGCCGCCTACAATGAGACAAAGGTGGAGCAGGGCGTGGCCGACTTTGCCGGAGCAGCCAATGTTGACGGTAACTTCCTCCTTGTGCTCGACATGCTCCATGAAGCCGGAGTCAACTGTGCCCATGAGGTGGAACAGTACTTGCAGGACCACTCCAACACCTTCGGCAACAGCAAGTCGACTCGCCTACAGTTCCACTATGCCCTGTCTGTCAAAGGACGGGAGAAAAGCAAGGAGCAGCTTGTAGAAATAGCTCATCAGCTCATGAAGGAGTTCGGCGCCGAACACAATCCCTATTTCATCTACTTTCACCGCGATACGGATAACAACCACGTGCATATCCTCGGCACGAGGGTCAAGCCCAACGGCACGCTGCTCTCCGACCATCAAGACTTCCGGCGACTGAACGAGTGTCTTAATCGGATCGTGCAGAAAGATCAGTTCCAAGATATGAACGAACTGCTGTCGTACAGTTTCCAGACAGAGGGTCAGCTCATGAACATCATCCGTGAGTTCGGATTCACGACCGGTGAGAATAAGGAAGAGCCCGACAAAGTAATATTCTATCACGGTGGCGCGGAGGCCTTTAAGGCTAATCTCGCCGACCTGACAGCACGTAATGCCGTCAGCAAGGATGACCGGAAGAAGATGGAGCGTCGAGAAGATGCAGCCCGGCAGTTGAAAGCCGTCTTCTTCAAGTACCGTGAGCAAAGTTTGAAGCAATTTGAGGCAACAGAAAAGTCTCAGAAGAAATCAGAACGTGCGAAGAACAGGAAGGAACTGATGAAGTCGGATCGCCAACTGAAGAGTGACATCGCCCGGCTGACGGATGCTTCGGGCAAGCGACTCGGAAAGACGGAACAGCAACAGTTGTTGTGGTTTCTGCAGCAGTTGCGGAGCAAGTTCGGTGTCAGCATCATCTTTCAGAAAGACCGTAACGGGGTTGTCCGTGGCTACGGCATCGTCGACCATACCCGTAAGATGGCACTCAACGGCAGTGAGGTGATGAAGCTTGCAGACATAGTCGACTTCAGGGAACAGAGGCTGCCACAAGCACACGCACAGTCGCGAGCACGGGTACAATTACAGGCACGGCCACAAGTACAGTCGCAAGCCCAACCGGCAAGGCCGAAAGAAAAGCAGCCTTGTCAGCTGAAGGAGGAACATCATTACCAGCGGATGACCATACTTGACGTCTATCGCGACTTGTTCACCGTACAGGTGGGAACTGTCAATGGAAAGCACGTCGTAAGGATGACTATGGACGGCAAAACCTATGATCATGAGATCTCAGACAAGCAGACGGCATGGTACTACAATACCAAAAGTGAAGGGTGCCGTGAGGACATCGCCATCCATCTTGCTGCGTTCTACTTCCATAAAGAAATCTACGAGGCATACCGGAAGCGACTGATAGAGGAACGCATCAAGAATGGTGAGCCAGCTTGGCAGATACCCTACGACAAGGTAAGACTCTACAAGTTGATGAACGGCCGATGGCAGTTGGCTATTGACGTTGGGCATATGCCAGTCAAGTTCACACTCACGGAGGAAGAAGTCAGGATGTGCAACCGTGCTGACGATGTCCCGAAGGAGCGCGAAGCCCTGAAGTGCCGTCTGGTCAAGGAGTATGTCTTGCGTGAGGAAACCGAGACCATAGCCGATCACTACCAATATAATAAGGTGGGCATCCGTCCTGAGCAGGGCAAGGACGGCTTTGTTGGAACGATGAATTTCGTGCAGCAGCACAGCGCCCTTATGCATCGACTGCAGTCTGTGCTTTCCGTCAACGCTACCTCTATGGGTCATAACCGTGAGTATGAGGTCGGTGGACGTTCCCGCTGGGAAGATATCGACGATGAGCGCAGCCTCAAAAGATAAGATCACATTGTATAACATCTAACACATATTCATTATGAAGAATGACAAGAAAACGACATTCGGAGACATCCATGATTACCTTAGGAGAGTCAACGGAGAGCCTGAAGACCTGGATTTTAAGTCCTTCTTCGAGCAGAGCCGTGCACTGATGGCTCAAAAGAATGAGGCACAGGCCTCAGAGGGTCCAACTTCTGACACAACACCAAAGAAACCGAAACGTGCAGGTAAGTCTGCTACTCCGAAGGCTGCAGCACCCAAGCCTGTAGCAACAAAGCCAGAGGTAGCCAAGCCAACAGATCCTAAACTTGCTGAACAGTCAGAGCCGAAGGAAAATGTTCCGTTCTTTCTGGTTGACAAGGTTAAAGTAGACTCTGCTTCGAAGTCCGTTACAACGAAAGAGGCTCTGCCTTCCTCACACCGCCGCCAGTCACACTCCACGACTTTGGATGCTTTGTGGCAAGCTGCAGACATCTCTAAGGCGAAGAAGCCGAAGGAAAAGCAGGTGTGGATTGATGCTGACCTCTGTCATCAGCTTGAACTGCTCAACCTCAAGCATGGCAAGCCGTCAAGTGTCAAGCATATCATCAACGGCATCGTGAAGATGTATGTTGATGAACATAAAAACGATTTTTGAGGGTCCATAAATTGCAAAGCCTAAATCAAGCCCAATCAGCTATTATTATTCATAATAACAGAGTTGATTGGACTTGCTATGTAAGTTTTAGACCGTTATTTTTCAAATAATATTTATAACTTATTGATAACCAATATAAAATAATTGAGCGTGGTAGATAGCGATTTAGACCATGTAAATGGATAAATTTGAAAATTTAGACGTAACTTTGCAAAAGCATTACTAAAGTAAATGAGTAAGAAATGAGAAAGACGACCATATCACTAATATTGCTCTCCATTATCCTGATGGTCTCATGCAATGGTAAACATGACGCACGGATTTCTACGGCTTTATCTTTAGCTGATTCTGATATGGCAGACAGCGCACTGAACATTCTTAATAAGATAGATCGAGACGAATTGCCTAACTCTGATGACGCGATGTATTGCCTTGTTTATACTATGGCGCAAGACAAATCTGGACTTGATGTAGACAATGATTCTCTTATTAGAGAAGCATACGACTGGTACGGCAAGAAACCTACTGACACACTGTATGCCAAATGCATGTACTATATGGGGAAATATTATGCGTTGAATGATAGCAGCGAGAAAGCGCTTACTTGCTTTCAAAGGGCAAATCAGGGCTCAGTTGCAATAGTCCGTGGATTGATAACCTCATTATCCGAAGATAGTCGC
>URCI01000022.1 GCA_900546345.1 uncultured Prevotella sp.
TCTCCGGTGTCCTCGCGCTGTTTTCTTTTCTCGCCAAGACGCAAAGATCGCAAAGGGCCTATGGCGGTGCATATCCCTTTGCGTTCTTTGCGAGAGATATCTTCCACTCTTTGTGATGCATGGACGAATGTAAAGCATGGTGGTCTTGAGATATCCTCTATCCAAAGGTGATGTCGGTTGCGCCTTAATAAGCAGTGTGCCCTATAATTGTTAAATTCCGTATTATCAACGAGTAAATCACATTATTTTTGTACCTTTGCAGGGAATTATAGATCATCCACAATAATAATCAGAAGACAGAATGATTACACTGACAAACCTTGCCATCCAGTTCGGCAAGAGAGTACTTTATAAAGATGTTAATATCAAGTTCACCCGTGGTAATATTTATGGTGTCATCGGTGCCAACGGCGCAGGAAAGTCTACGCTGCTGCGTGCGATCAGCGGTGATCTTGAACCCAACAAAGGCTCCGTGGAGTTTGGCGCCGGCGAGCGTCTTTCCATCTTGGAGCAGGACCACTTCAAATACGACGCTTTCAGCGTCATGGACACCGTCTTGATGGGTTACGAGGCACTTTGGAACAACATGAAAGAGCGCGAGGCACTCTACTCCAAGCCCGAGATGACCGACGAAGATGGTAACAGAGCGGCCGAACTGGAGGAAAAGTTCGCTGAGATGAATGGCTGGGAAGCAGAAAGCAATGCCGCACAGTTACTCCAGAACTTAGGTGTCGGCGAAGCCCTTCATCACAAGCAGATGGCCGAACTCTCCAACAACGAGAAAGTACGCGTCATGCTGGCCAAGGCTTTGTTTGGTAAGCCCGACAACCTCCTTCTCGATGAGCCTACCAACGACCTGGACCTCGACACTGTGGAGTGGCTCGAAGACTATCTCGGCGACATCGACGAGCATCAGACCGTGCTCGTTGTCAGCCACGACCGACACTTCCTGGACGCTGTCAGCACCCAGACCATCGATATCGACTATGGCAAGGTGACTGTCTTCGCAGGAAACTATAGCTTCTGGTACGAGAGTTCTCAGTTGGCCCTGCGTCAGGCTCAGAACCAACGCATGAAGGCAGAAGAGAAGAAGAAGCAATTGGAGGAGTTTATCCGCCGCTTCTCTGCCAATGTGGCAAAAAGCAAGCAGACCACGTCCCGTAAGAAGATGTTGGAGAAGCTCAATGTGGAAGAGATCCGTCCTTCCAGCCGCAAATATCCTGGCATCATCTTCCAAATGGATCGTGAGCCTGGTAACCAAATTCTCGAAGTAGAGAACTTGAAAGCAGTAGACGCTGACGGCACCGTGCTCTTCGATCATGTGAACTTCAATATCGAGAAGGGCCAGAAAGTTGTCTTCCTGAGTCACAACCCTAAGGCCATGACTGCCCTCTTCGAGATCATCAACGGCAACAGACAAGCAGATGCAGGAAGCTACAAGTGGGGCGTGACGATCACCACAGCCTACCTCCCTCTTGACAACACCAAGTTCTTCCAGTCCGACCTGAATCTCGTCGACTGGCTGAGTCAATACGGCACCGGCAATGAAGTGACGATGAAAGCCTATCTGGGTCGCATGCTCTTCCGTCAGGAAGAAGTGGAAAAGAAAGTCAACGTGCTCTCCGGTGGTGAGAAAATGCGTTGCATGATCGCGAGAATGCAACTGCAGAACGCCAACTGCCTGATTCTCGACACGCCCACCAACCACCTCGACCTGGAAAGTATTCAGGCCTTTAACAACAACCTCGTCACCTTCAAAGGCAACGTGCTCTTCTCCAGCCATGACCACGAGTTCATTGAGACGGTCGCCAACCGCATCATTGAGTTGACGCCGAGCGGCACCATCGACAAGCTGATGCCTTATGATGAGTACATCCATGATGATGCCATCAAAGAGCAGAAGGCAAAAATGTACGGTGGCAACGCCTAATATGTCAGAACATGTCCATTCGGCACATTTTTTGCAAGGCGTTCAATAAAAAACATTTTATCATGGAAGAAAAGAAAAACGACCAAAAAGAAAGAGACATAAAGGTAGAGGGTGCTGAAACCCATCGCACTGACGCAAAGCAAAAGGACGAGAAGCAAGCTACCGCTTCCTCTGACGCTCACAAAAATGAGGAAAATCCTCAGACTGCTCATCAAGAGAAAAAGGATGATAGCAACGTGAAAGATCAAAAAGAAGAGAACAGCGGAGCGAAGGATGTCCAAGACGATCAGAAGGATCCTTTGGCTGAGGCTCAAAAAGAAATTGAGGAACTCAAGGACCGTTATCTTCGTACGGCCGCTGAGTTTGACAACTTCAAAAAACGCACCCTGCGCGAGAAAGCTGATCTGATTCTCAACGGAGGCGTGAAGACCGTCACTGCAATCCTGCCTGTGCTTGATGATTTCGAGCGTGCCATCGCAGACAAGAGTGAAGACCCGAAAGTCATTAAGGAAGGTGTGCAGATGATCTTCAACAAGTTTGTCAAGACCCTTGAAAGCTTAGGCGTGAAGAAGATCGACACCAAAGACAAGGACTTTGATACCGACTACCACGAGGCCGTGGCGATGGTACCAGGCATGGGCGACGACAAGAAGGGCAAGGTGATCGACTGCGTACAGACGGGCTACACGATGAATGACAAGGTCATCCGTCACGCCAAGGTAGCAGTAGGACAATAATTTGTTGAGACGTCAACAAAAGACAAGACAATGGAAAAAAGAGATTACTACGAAGTACTCGGCGTCAGCCGCGATGCCTCTGAGGATGAGATCAAGATGGCATACCGCAAGCTCGCCATCAAATATCACCCCGACCGCAACCCCGGCAACAAAGAGGCCGAGGAGAAATTCAAGGAAGCTGCCGAAGCCTATGAAGTATTACATGACCCACAGAAAAGGCAACAATATGACCAGTTTGGCTTCGATGGCCCGCAAGGCAGTGGCTTTGGAGGCTTCAGTGGCGGCGGCATGGACATGGATGACATCTTCTCTATGTTCGGCGATATCTTTGGCGGCCATTCAGGTTTCGGTGGTTTTGGCGGCTTTGGCGGAGGATCGCAACACCAGCAACGCGTCTACCGCGGCTCTGACCTAAGGTTGAAAGTAAAACTCTCCCTTCAGGATATTGCCAGCGGAGTGACAAAGAAGTTCAAAGTCAAGAAAGACGTCACGTGTACAGCCTGCCACGGAACAGGAGCGGCCAATGGGGCCAAGCCGGAGACATGTCCGACCTGTCACGGTGCAGGTGTGGTAGCACGCACCGTACGCTCGATGTTTGGCATGATGACCACGCAGAGCGAGTGCCCGACCTGTCACGGCGAAGGCACTGTGATCAAGGACAAGTGCAAGGAATGCAATGGATCCGGTGTCGTCAAAGGTGAGGAAGTTGTGGAAATCAACATCCCAGCCGGTATTGAAGACGGCATGGTTCTCAACGCACACGGCAAGGGCAATGCTGCTCCGCACAATGGCATCAACGGTGATATACAGGTGTTTATCGAAGAAGAAAAAGACAGCACTTTCATCCGCGACAAGCAAGACTTGATCTATAATCTGCTGCTGGACTTCCCCACTGCAGCCGTAGGCGGCGAAGTGGAGATCCCGACGATCAGTGGCAACAAGATCAAGATGAAAGTAGCACCAGGCACACAGCCCGGCATGAGCACACGTCTGAGAGGCAAAGGCCTCCCGGCTCTCAAGGGTTATGGCACGGGCACGGGTGACATCGTAGTGAATATGAGTGTCTTCGTTCCCAAGACACTGACAAAAGACGAGCGTAAGGCCATTGAGGAGCTGCGTGACAGCGAGAACTTCAAAGGCGACACGTCTACCAAGAAGAATATCTTCGAGAAATTTAAGAGTTACTTTAATTAAATAATGATCATCCCTCCTGACAACAGGGGGGATTTTTTTTGATCCTCAGACTATGACATATCAAGAATGCGTTGAATACCTATTTAATAGCACGCCCGTCTTCGAGCATGTAGGCGCATCAGCCTACAAAGCCGGATTGGAGAACACGCTGGCACTGGATGATCATTTTGACCACCCACACACAGCCTATCGCACGATCCATGTAGCCGGTACAAACGGAAAGGGATCCTGCTCCCACACCTTAGCCGCCATACTTCAACAGGCCGGTTACCGCGTCGGGCTCTACACCTCCCCCCATCTCGTGGACTTCCGTGAACGCATTCGTGTCAATGGCCGTCCCATCAGTGAGCAGCGAGTCATCGACTTTGTCGAAAAGGAGCGCGCTTTCTTCGAACCCCTCCATCCTTCGTTCTTCGAGCTGACGACCGCATTGGCATTTCTCTATTTCCAAGAGCAAAAAGTCGACATCGCTGTTATAGAAGTGGGTCTTGGCGGACGTCTGGACTGCACCAATATCATCCGTCCGGAGCTCTCCATCATCACCAACATCAGTTTTGACCATACACAGTTTCTTGGCAACACGCTGGCAAAGATAGCCGGTGAGAAAGCCGGCATCATCAAAGACCATACACCCGTCGTCATCGGAGAGGCCTGTGCGGAGACGCGTCCCGTCTTCGAGAACAAAGCCAAAGAGATGGGAGCCCCGATCACCTTTGCAGAAGATCAGCCCGAGGTCATCTCGTCAACACCCTGCATGGACGCAAACGGAGGCCGCGATTATGCCACACGGCATTTCGGATCTTTCCATGGAGAGCTCGGCGGAGACTATCAAACCAAGAACACCAACACCATCTTATGCGCACTACGTGAGCTTAACGATCCCAAGCTGACCTTGGACGTCATTCAACGAGGCTTTGCCGAAGTGTCTGAGACAACAGGTCTGATGGGCAGATGGCAGATCGTCCGACGCCACCCCTTGGTCATCTGTGACACCGGACACAATGTCGGCGGCTGGCAGTATCTCGCTCCGCAGATCCAACGCGTGCCCTGCCGACAACTGAGAATGGTATTCGGCATGGTCGATGACAAGGACATTTCTTCCGTGATGTCCCTGCTTCCGCAAGACGCCGTCTACTACTGGGCACAAGCGACCTCACAACGCGCCATCCCCTCTTCCAAGGTGAAAATGCTTGGTATTCAACATCAACTTCATGGTGAAGACGCTGGCAGTGTGGTCAATGCGTACCAGCAGGCATTGGCACAAGCCTCCGAAGATGATTTCATTTTTGTGGGCGGATCGAGCTATGTCGTAGCAGATTTTCTGTCTTTAAAGCATTTTTAACACTAAATCAAGTATATTTTATCGTCATTTGTCTTGCTTTTATCGCATATTTTTAGTTACTTTGCAAATAAAAGTAGAACTATATAAGAACTCTATTAAGAACGTAACTAAAAACTTGTTGATATGACAAACACAACAACAGAGAATATTTGTGGTCTGAAGCGTGAAGACTTTCAGACCACAGTAAATGGAAAGAAGACAGATCTCTTCGTGTTAAAGAATGCTCAGGGCAACGAGGTTGCTATCACCAATTTTGGCGGAGCTCTTGTTGCCATCATGGTTCCAGACAAGAACGGCAATCGTGCCAATGTCATCATGGGTCATGACAACATCAACGACGTCATCAACTCACCCGAGCCGTACCTCTCCCGCCTCATCGGCCGTTACGGCAACCGCATCGCAAAAGGCGAGTTCACCCTCCACGGCAAAGTGTATGAGGTGCCGGTCAACGATGGCCCCAATTCACTCCACGGCGGCAAAAAAGGCTTCAACGTCAAGGTGTGGGATCCCGAGTTGATGAACGACCACACACTCGTTCTCCACTATGTATCGGCTTACGGCGAGGAAGGCTATACCGGAGAACTGAAGACCACCGTCGTTTATACTTGGGATGACGACAACTCCCTGCATATCGACTATTTGGCTTGCACGAACAAGAAGACGATCATCAACTTAACCAACCACGGTTTCTTTGCCTTAGCAGGCATCGCCAATCCTACCCCCACAATCGACAATGTCATCTGTCAGATCAATGCAAATTACTATCTGCCCATTGACAAGACATCCATTCCTACCGGTGAGATCCGCTTGGTGGAGGGTACTCCGTTTGATTTCCGCAAACCCAAGCCTTTTGGTCAGGACATCAATGCCGACAACGAGCAGATCAAGAATGGCAGCGGCTTCGACCACAACTACGTGCTGAACAAGCATGAGGAAGGCGAGATGAGCTTTGCCGCACGACTCATTGAACCCGTCAGCGGCCGCACGATGGAAGTCTATACCACAGAGCCGGGAATACAGCTTTACACCGGCAACTTCCTCGCCGGCATCAAAGGCACACATGGAGCTACTTATCCACGCCGCTCTGCTGTCTGTCTGGAATGCCAGCACTTCCCCGACACGCCCAACCATCCTTATTTCCCATCGGTTGTGCTCAATCCGGGAGAGCAATACCAGCAACACACCATTTATCATTTCGGGGTTGAAAAATAAGCCCTGAAGAATTGAAAGTTGCACACACCTCATCACTCTTCTTCCCAAAAAGAAAAGAATGAACGAGGGGTGTGCAACTTTTCATCTGTTTTTTATGAAATGAATCAAAGCAATTTTCTTCTGATCTATTAAAATCATGACCAACACAACAAATACACAGCATCCCAACTACACATTTGCACTGATCGTCGTGTTTATCGTGTGCTTCCTCATTGGATTTATCACAACGATGAACAACTCCATGATCGCATTCTGTTCCAAGGCTTTTGATCTGACGGCCCAACAAGGTCAATATGTCAACACCGCTTTCTACGGTGCTTACCTGTTGAGTATTCCATTTGCCATGCTGATGAGCAAGATTGGATACAAGGGCACGCTGATTCTCGGATTGGCAGTAGCGGGTGTCGGCTTCATCATCAACTCCTTTGGCATTCAGTCGGCCATCGCCGCCCAGGCCAATGTCTATGTAGTCTTCTTGGCAAGCATGTGCCTTGTAGCCTGTGGCGTGGTCATGCTTCAGAATGTCGCCAATCCTTATGTGATGGTGCTTGGAAGTCCTGAGAAAGGTGCCTTCCGTATGACACTGAGCCAGGCCTTGAACTCTGTGGCAACAACGCTTGCCCCTCTGTTCATCACTTATGTGATCATTCGTGGACAAGCCCCTACTCCATCAGCCGTTCCCGGTCCTTTTCTGGGTTTGGGCATCTTCACTTTGCTGATCTGCCTCATCCTGGTGTTTCTGAAATTACCGCGTATTGACGAGGCCAAACAAGCCGAGGATACCGGTGTACACCATGAATATAAGAGCAGTGTCTTTAAATATCCTCATGTATGGTTGGGTGCCTTGGCCATCTTTATGTATATGGGCGTAGAGATCGGCGTCCCTTCTATGCTGCCTTATAAGTTCAAGGCCATGCCGGAATTTGAGACCAACTACGCAGCCATTGCCACTTCCTATCTTGCTTGGTATTGGGGCGGCATGATGGTAGGACGTTTTGCAGGAGCCGCCATCCTGGCAAAGTTCCAACCCCGTAAATTACTGAGCGCTTGTCTGTGCCTCGGTGCGCTCTGCATTGCCTTGTCCATCGTCCTTCCTGGCATGTTGGGCATCTATGCCATGTTGGCAGCCGGACTGTTCCATTCCGTAATGTGGCCGTTGATCTTCAACCTGGGTCTTCAACAGCTGGGTCCTCACACCAAGGCAGCCACAGGCGTCATCAACACAGGTGTGATCGGTGCTGCTCTGCTCATGCCGTTGATGGGATCGATCGTAGACGCCGCCGGTGTGATCATCGCTACCTGCTGCCTGTTTATCTTCTACGCCTACATCTTATGGTTCTGCAACCTCGGTTCCAAGATCGGATTAAGCAAGGAAGCATAAAGAAAGCCCATGGAGTCATCTTAGAAAAAGATATCATGAACATTTTCATCTTATAACAATTTAATTTCAACTTATATGGATATAGAATTTGTAAGAAGCCGGTTTGTAAAACACTTCGATGGAAAGACAGGCAACATCTATGCTTCACCAGGTCGTATCAACCTCATCGGCGAGCACACAGATTATAACGGGGGCTTTGTGTTCCCTGGCGCAGTAGAACAAGGGATCATGGCAGAAATCAGGCCTAACGGTCAGAAGACCTGCAATGTTTACTCCATTGACCTGAAGGATATGGTTCACTTCGAAATCGATGATCCCAAAGGTCCTTCTGCTACTTGGGCTCGCTACATCTACGGTATCGTTCAGGAAATGCGCGCCTTGGGCGTGGATGTCAAGCCGTTCAATGCCGCCTTTGCGGGTGACGTACCTTTAGGAGCCGGCATGTCTTCCAGCGCTGCTTTGGAGAGTTGCTTTGCTTTTGCACTCAACGATCTCTTTGGCGACAACAAGGTTTCGAAATGGGACCTCGTCCTGGCCGGTCAGGCCACTGAGCATAAATATATCGGTGTGAACTGCGGCATCATGGATCAGTTCGCCTCTGTCTTCGGTCAGAAAGGCAAGCTGATGCGACTGGACTGCCGCAGCCGTGAGTTTGAGTACTTCCCCTGGGAGCCTAAGGGCTACAAGCTTGTACTGCTCAACTCTAAGGTGAAACACGAGTTGAAGGGTTCTCCCTATAACGACCGCCGCACCTCGTGTGAAAACGTTGTCAAGGCCCTCGGCCAGCAATTCCCCGACAAGAAGTTCGAGACCCTGCGTGATGCTGACTGGGATGAACTGGAGGCCGTCAAAGGCAAGGTCAGCGCCGAGGACTACAAACGTGCGCACTTCGTCTTGGGCGAAAAGGACCGTGTACTGGCCGTCTGCGATGCTTTGGAGGCAGGCGACTACGAGACAGTAGGCCGCAAGATGTACGAGACCCACTATGGCCTGAGCAAAGAGTATGAAGTCTCTTGCGAGGAGCTCGACTACCTCAATGATGTAGCCAAAAAGAATGGCGTCACGGGTAGCCGCATCATGGGTGGTGGCTTCGGTGGCTGCACGATTAACCTTGTCAAAGACGAGCTCTACGACAAGTTCATTACGGACGCCAAAGAAAACTTCAAGGCCAGATATGGTCATGAGCCCGTTGTCATCGATGTCGTCATCGGTGACGGATCACGAAAGATCTGCTAATATTCAGATAAGCTCAAAAAAGCCTTCTGCCCCCTTCGGCAGAAGGCTTTTTTTTATGCCTATACCGCTTAACCGACCAAACTCCCTTACAAAAATACTTCATCTTGACGATGTATTCCAGCAATAGAAAGATTGTGCAATAAAACAAAAATCGAGTTGAACCGCACCTTTTTACTGAAGAAACCCATAAAAACAGTGAAATGAACCTGAGAAAAAACTGAGATGACAAGACAAAAGCACTGAAATGAAGGAGTAAAACCACTGAGATGAAGTGATAAAACCACTGAAAAGACAAGGCATCATGGTCAAGATGTAATAGCGAGAAACGGTTCCAATTTTATATTCTACTGATTTTCATATAATTACGATATAAGGCCAAAATTCACGAAATCGGCACAAAGATAGAACGAAGTTCAGAAAATCGCAGCCAGAAGTGCGCAAAAATGTCAGTTTACTATACAACACATGACAGGCTCCTACAAGAGCGCCATCAACACATAAAAGAAATGAGTTTTTAAGCAAGAAAAGCATTCAAACTACCTTGATAATGGCCTCAATACGCCCCAATCGCGGTTTAAAAGTGTAAAAAGTACTATTTTTCAAAAATTTCACGTTGCATGTGATACGACTTACAAAAAAATATTGTAACTTTACCACCAAATAAAACCAATAACTATAAACAAGCATGGGAAATATCAAAAACTACTTTGGAATCGCAGGGGTTAGCCTTCTGGCACTTGCCTCATGTGCAGGAAACCCAACTGCCAGTCGCACCGTATCAGGTCTTGATCCGGCAGCCTTTGACACCACTTTAAATGGGAAGAAGGTAGAACTTATCACGCTGAAGAACAACAACGGCATGGAAGTGTGCCTGACCAACTATGGTGGCCGAGTCGTCTCGCTCAGTGTGCCAGACAAGACCGGTAAGCCCACAGATGTCGTTCTCGGCTATGACAATATCCATCAATATGCCGACACCCTAAAGACGCCCTCTGACTTTGGTTCCAGTGTAGGGCGCTATGCCAACCGAATCAAGAATGCACAGATCACCGTAGGTGGCAAGGTCTACAAGCTCCGCGCCAACGACAATGAGAACACCCTGCATGGTGGTGGCAACACAGGCTGGCTCCATCAGGTCTACACGATTCAGTCGAAAACAGACAGCAGCGTGACCTTTGCCCTCACTGCTCCCGATGGAGAGAATGGATTCCCCGGAACCGTGAAAGCCACGGCCACCTATCTGGTGAAAAGCAACAACACGCTCGACATCACCTTCAAGGCGACCACCGACAAGGAGACGGTTATCAACATGACCAACCACTCTTATTTCAATCTCAACGGCGATCCTTCCAAGGTGGGTACTGACGAGGTCATGTATATCAATGCCGACAAGTTCACCCCATCAGATGCCAAATATATTCCCACGGGTGAGATCCGTGATGTGACCGGTACACCGATGGACTTCCGCAAGCCCCACGCTATTCAGGAGACCATCACAGACACCACCTATGACCAGATTCACAATGCTACCGGCTATGATCACAACTGGTGTCTCAACACGTTCAAGAACGGCAAGGGCGATGACACACAGGTTGCCGCCAGTCTGTACTCTCCCAAGACCGGCATCTTGCTGGAGGTATACACCAACGAGCCGGGTCTCCAAGTCTACACGGGCAACTTCCAGGGAACGGGCATTCCCTGCAAGCATGGCATCAAATATCCGAAACATGTCAGTGTCTGCTTCGAAAGTCAAAAATATCCCGACAGCCCTACGAAATACAATCAAAAGACCAAGGGCTGGGAGATCTCCAATCCCTATCTCAAGCCGGGACAGACCTACTACAGTCACCTCGTATATAAGTTTTCTGTGAAGAAATAACCGATTCCCATAACAAATAAAAACTAATAAATAAAAACTATGAACTGGAACGCAAAAGAATTTATTTGGCTGGACTGGGTGGTACTTGCCATTGGCATCGGCTTAGTGGCAGTGGCCGTCTACAAAAGCATTATGAAAGACAAGCGCAAGATGAAAGGCGCTGACAGCCAGGACTATCTCTTTGGAAAGGGTGAGCCCTGGTGGGTAATTGGCGCTGCCATCTTCGCCGCCAACATCGGATCAGAGCACCTCGTAGGCTTGGCCGGAACAGGTGCCAAAGACGGTGTCGGCATGGCACACTGGGAGATGCAAGGCTGGATGATCCTCATCCTCGGCTGGCTCTTCGTCCCCTTCTATCAATTGCTCAACAACAAGCTGGGCCGAATTATTACCATGCCGGAATTCCTGAAGTTCCGCTACACCAAAGCCACCGGTTCCTGGCTGAGCATCATCACGCTGGTTGCCTACGTGCTCACAAAGGTGAGCGTGACCGCCTTCACCGGAGGTATCTTCTTTGAATATCTGTTGGGCATTCCCTTCTGGTATGGCGCACTGGGGCTGATTTTCATTACCGCCGTCTTCACCATTTTCGGAGGCATGAAAGGCGTGATGACCATGTCGGCCATTCAGACACCAATTCTGATCATCGGCTCCTTCCTGGTACTCTTCCTTGGACTGGCCACTCTCGGTGATGGCAGCATCACACAAGGCTGGAGCAACATGATGACCTATTGCAGCCATCTGCACAATGGCTACGGCACCACACACATGTTCCACTGGAGCGAGGGTGATCCTATGTATCATGAGTATCCCGGTTTCGTCGTCTTCATCGGTGCCTCGATCATCGGTTTCTGGTACTGGTGTACCGACCAGCACATCGTACAGCGTGTGCTCGGTCAGACCAAGGGTGAGGACAACACCGTCGTGATGAAGCGTGCACGCCGTGGCACCATCTGCGCCGGTTATTTCAAGCTGCTTCCAGTATTCATGTTCTTGATTCCTGGTATGGTTGCAGCCGCCTTGGCCGCTAATCCTGCTAAATATGGTTTGGTAATGAACAACACCGATGCCGCCTTTGCCCTGATGGTGAAAGACGTGTTGCCCGCCGGCGTAAAGGGCGTTGTGACTATTGGCTTCATCAGTGCCCTGGTTACATCTCTTGCCGCCTTCTTCAACTCTTGCGCAACCCTGTTCACCGAAGACTTTTATAAGCCATTGCGTGCCGGCAAGAGCGAGGCTCATTATGTGCTCGTCGGCCGTCTGGCTACTGTTGCCGTCGTCCTCCTGGGCTTGGCATGGATGCCGATCATGATGAGTATGGACACGCTCTACAGCTATCTGCAGAACATCCAGTCACTCTTGGCACCGGCCATGGTGGCCGTGTTCTCACTGGGTATCTTCTCCAAGAAGATTACTCCTATGGCTGGTCAGTGGGGCCTCATCGGTGGTTTCATCATCGGCATGCTGCGCCTGGTCACCAACGTCATTACCCATAACGGCAATGCAGCCATGACGGGTGCCTTCTGGGAGAACACCACATGGTTCTGGCAGACCAACTGGCTGATCTTTGAGTGCTGGCTGCTGGTGTTCATCATCGTGATGATGTTTGTCATCTCTATGTTCACCAAGGCTCCTTCTCAAGAGCAGATTGCCGCCATCACCTTCACCCCGGAATACCGCAAGCAGATCCGTGACAGCTGGAGCACAGGAGACATCATTGCCACTTTGGGCGTCATTGCCCTCTGCGGTGCCTTCTATTGGTATTTCTTCTAATCCCCGATATCTATGACAGGATTTTATAGTGAACACTCAAAAGTATGGGTCTCCGTAGACTGCATTGTCTTTGGATTTGAGGAAGACAAGCTGAAACTGCTCATCGGCAAGCGTCAGATGGATCCCGGACGTGGTGAATGGTCCTTGTATGGAGGTTTCGTCGGTCCTGAGGAAAGTCTGACAGAAGCTGCCGAGCGCGTGCTCCAAGACCTCACCGGACTGAAAGAACTCTACATGCGGCAGGTGGGGGCTTTCGGAGCCATCGACCGTGATCCGGGCGAGCGCGTCATCTCCGTGGCCTATTGTGCACTGATCAATGTGAGAGACTATGACGACTCGCTCCGCGAACGCTACGGACTGGAATGGGTGCCGGTAGAGAATCTGCCGAAACTCTATTCCGACCATAATACCATGGTGAGAGACGCCTTGGCGATGTTGAGACGACACATCAATACAGAGCCCCTGAGCTTCAATCTCCTGCCTGA
This sequence comes from uncultured Prevotella sp., assembly GCA_900546345.1. Classification (GTDB taxonomy): domain Bacteria; phylum Bacteroidota; class Bacteroidia; order Bacteroidales; family Bacteroidaceae; genus Prevotella. Next base: position 13,170 of record URCI01000022.1, read on the forward strand.
ACTGTTCACACTGACACAGTTGCAACATGTCTATGAGGCAATCCTGGGGACAGAGATCGACAAGCGCAATTTCCGCAAACGCATCAAACAAATCGACTTCATCGAGAAAACCGATCAAATAGACAAGTTGACTTCCAAACGCGGTGCTGCCCTCTATCGGTTCAACAGCAAAGCGTATGACGAAGATCCAGAATTTAAGTTATAAACTGATTCATTATGCTTGAAGAACTAAAAGAAAAAGTATATCGTGCCAACCTTGACTTGGTCAAGCATCAATTGGTACTCTTCACCTGGGGCAATGTCTCCGGCATCGACCGCGAGAAAGGCCTCGTTGTCATCAAACCATCTGGTGTCAGCTATGACACCATGAAGGCCAGCGACATGGTCGTCGTGGACCTGAAGACAGGCAAGGTCGTCGAAGGCGATCTGAATCCTTCTTCCGACACCCCCACCCACCTGGTTCTCTACCGCAACTTCCCAGAGATCGGCGGTGTGGTACACACCCACTCCACCTATGCCACCGCCTGGGCTCAGGCTGGATGCGACATCCCCAATATCGGCACGACACATGCCGACTATTTCCACGATGCCATCCCCTGCACCGATGATATGACCAAGGATCAGATGGCAGAATACGAGTACAACACAGGTGTGGTGATTGTCGATAAATTCAAGAAAGACAACATCAACTATGTTCACACTCCCGGAGTGCTCGTCAAGAACCATGGTCCCTTCACCTGGGGCAAGGATCCCGACGAGGCCGTCTATCATGCCGTGGTCGCCGAACAGGTTGCCAAAATGGCCTTCATCTCCTACTCTGTGAATCCGCAGACAAAGATGAACCCACTGCTCATCGAGAAGCATTTCTCCCGTAAGCATGGTCCCAACGCCTACTATGGTCAGAAAAAGAAATAATAAGTATATCCACAATCAAATTATATTAAAAACATATCAACCAAACAATCATCATGGAAAAAGCATTTAAAGATTTCGAGATCTGGTTTGTCACAGGTGCACAGCTCCTTTACGGAGGTGATGCTGTCAAGCAAGTAGACGGTCACTCCAAAGAGATGGTAGAGGGCATGAACAATTCCGGCCTGCTGCCTGTCAAGGTCGTATACGCTGGAACGGCCAACAGTTCCAAGGAGGTTGCCGATGTCATGTCCCGTGCCAACGTAGACAGCAAGTGCATCGGCGTGATCTGCTGGATGCATACCTTCTCCCCCGCTAAGATGTGGATCAAGGGCATGCAGATCCTTCGCAAACCCCTTCTCCACCTGCATACCCAATACAATGAGAAGATACCATGGAACGACATCGACATGGACTTCATGAACCTCAACCAGAGCGCTCACGGCGACCGTGAGTTCGCTCATATCCTTTCCCGTCTGCGCAAGCCCCGCAAGACCGTCATCGGTTACTGGAAAGACGAGAAGACACTCAAGCACATCGCTGTGTGGGAGCGTGTCTGCGCCGGTGTTGCCGATGCACAGGACTGCCTGATCATCCGCTTCGGCGACCAGATGAACAATGTCGCCGTGACCGATGGTGACAAGGTTGCCTTCGAGCAGGTATTGGGCTATCATGTCGACTACGTGCAGTTCTCGACAGTCATGGAGTATTTCGACAAGGTGAAGGACGAAGATGTCGATGCCCTCGTACATGGCGTCTACTTCAAGGAGTATGCCGTCGCAGACGCCTTGAAGGATGAGAAGAGTGTCGAATATAAGAAGATCTGGAACTCCGCCAAGGCTGAGCTCACGCTCCGTGCCGTGTTGAAGGCCTATGGCGCCAAGGGCTTTACCACCAACTTCGATGACCTGGGCGATGTCAACGTGGAAGAGACAGGACGTGGCTTTGACCAGATCCCAGGCCTGGCCTCTCAGCGTCTGATGCACGACGGCTATGGCTTCGGTGCCGAGGGCGACTGGAAGAGTGCATGTCTCTATCGCACCACCTGGTTCATGAGCCAGGGCTTGGAAGGCGGTACCTCGTTCCTGGAGGACTACACGCTGAACTTCGATGGCGACAACACTTCTATCCTGGAGTCGCACATGCTTGAGGTCAACCCGGATATCGCTGAGGAGAAGCCACGTCTGGAGGTTCACTTCCTGGGCATCGGCGTCCGCAAGACCCCGACAGCCCGTCTTGTCTTCACAGCCAAGCAAGGCCATGGTGTCACAGCCACCGTGGTGGACATGGGCAACCGCTTCCGCCTGATCGCCAACGATGTCAACCTCATCAAGAGCCAGCCACTGCCGAAACTTCCTGTCGCTTCTGCCCTGTGGATTCCGGAGCCTACCTTTGAGGTCGGCGTAGGATGCTGGATGAACGCCGGTGGCACCCACCACTCATGCTTCAGCTTTGGTCTGACCGATGAGTACTGGCGCGACTTTGCTGAGATCGCAGATATGGAAGCCTGCATCATCAACAAGGATACCGACTACGAGCAATTCCGCAAGGAGCTCCGCTGGAATGAGATGTATTACATGTTGAACAAAGCGCTGCGCTAACCGACATGAGCAGCTGTATCCGGCAATGTCCACATGGACCATTGCCGGATACAATATTTAAAAAGAAAAGCATAATGGACGCTCAATCAATCATAGAATCCGGTCGTGCCGTGTTGGGCATTGAATTCGGATCCACACGTATCAAGGCTGTGCTGGTTGACGAAGACAACAAGCCCATCGCACAGGGCAGTCACACCTGGGAGAACCAGCTCATCGATGGTCTGTGGACCTATAGCATCCAAGCCATCTGGGAAGGTCTTCAGGACTGCTATGCCTCCTTGCGCAAAAACGTCAAAGAACAATATGGTATAGAGATCACCCGTCTCGCCGCCATTGGCATCAGTGCCATGATGCACGGGTATATGCCGTTTGGTGCAGACGACCAGATCCTCGTTCCTTTCCGTACTTGGCGCAACACCAACACGGGACAAGCTGCCGAGGAACTCTCCAAGCTGTTTAACTTCAACATTCCTCTTCGTTGGAGCATCTCTCACCTCTATCAGGCGATTCTCAATGGCGAGAACCATGTGGATCGTATCAAGTATCTGACCACACTGGCCGGATATATCCACTGGCAGCTCACAGGCAAGAAAGTACTTGGCATCGGTGATGCATCCGGTATGATTCCTATCGACCCGGAAACAAAACAGTTCGATGCATCAATGGTTGACAAGTTTGAGAAACTTATTGCTCCCAAGCATCTGTCCTGGCATCTGACCGACATCCTGCCCAAGGTGCTGGTGGCCGGTGAAGATGCGGGCCAACTCACAGAAGAGGGCGCCAAGCGCCTCGACGTTTCCGGTCACCTACAGGCTGGCGCTCCTTTCTGTCCGCCGGAAGGTGATGCAGGAACAGGTATGGCTGCTACAAATGCCGTAAAGGTACGTACGGGTAATGTCTCTGCCGGCACCTCTTCCTTCTCGATGATTGTCCTGGAGAAGAACCTCTCGAAACCTTATTCTGTCATTGACATCGTGACCACACCCGACGGCCTGCCCGTCGCCATGGTACACTGCAACAACTGCACCTCCGAGATCAACGCCTGGGCGCGGGTCTTCAATGAGTATGCAGAACTGTTAGGTATCAAGCAGAGCACTGGCGAGCTCTTTACCCGTCTGTTCAACGTCGCTCTCGAAGGCGATGCAGACTGCGGTGGATTGCTTTCCTACAACTATGTATCAGGAGAGCCCGTAGCCGGACTTGCCGACGGCCGTCCTCTCTTCGTGCGTGCCGCCAACGACAAATTCTCTCTCGCCAACTTCATGCGCACCCAGCTCTATGCAGCCGTCGGTGTATTGAAGATCGGCAATGACATCCTATTTAAAGATGAGAAAGTTGTCGTTGACCGCATCACAGGCCATGGTGGTTATTTCACCACCAAAGGCGTTGGTCAGCGCATACTCGCAGCAGCACTCAACTCCCCGATCTCTGTCATGGAGACAGCAGGAGAAGGAGGCGCATGGGGCATCGCCTTGCTGGCCTCCTACTGCGTGCACCGTCAGCAGGGACAGAGCCTGCCCGACTTCCTCGATGAACAGGTCTTCGCAGGCAATACCGGCACGGAGATCAAGCCCACGCCTGAGGACGTAGCTGGGTTCGACGCATATATCAAAGCTTACAAGCAAGGCTTGGAAATAGAAAAGGCAGCTGTCAAATACAAAGCAGCGAAATAATTTCTTATCACTTACTATATTATTATGAACGACATTCAAGTAATGAATCATGCAGCCGACAACATACGCATTCTGGCTGCTTCGATGGTTGAAAAAGCAAACTCCGGTCACCCCGGTGGTGCAATGGGTGGTGCAGACTTCATCAATGTACTCTTCAGCGAGTACTTGATCTATGATCCTGAGGATCCCACATGGACGGGCCGTGACCGTTTCTACCTCGATCCGGGTCATATGAGCCCGATGCTCTACAGCGCACTGACCCTTCAAGGCAAATTCTCGCTTGAAGATATCCAGCAGTTCCGCCAGTGGGGATCTCCATGTCCGGGTCATCCCGAGCTCGACGTGATGCATGGCATTGAGAACTCCTCCGGTCCATTAGGACAGGGTCATGCCATTGCTGCCGGTTCCGCCGTTGCCGAGAAATTCCTCGAAGCCCGTCTGGGCAGCGTGATGATGCAGCATCATATCTACTGCTATATCTCCGACGGTGCTGTTGAAGAGGAGATCTCACAGGGTGTAGGCCGCATCGCCGGTACGCTGGGCCTCAACAACCTCATCATGTTCTATGACTCCAATGACATACAGCTGTCCACAGAGACAAAGGATGTCATGGCCGAGGACACAGCTGCCAAATACCGCGCATGGAACTGGAATGTCATCGAGATCAACGGCAATGATGTTGCAGAGATCCGCAAGGCATTGGACGCAGCTCTGAAAGAAAAAGAGCGTCCTACTCTCATCATCGGTAAGACGATCATGGGCCGTGGTGCTGTGAAGGCAGACGGTACAAGCTATGAGCATAATGTCAAGACTCATGGTGCTCCTTTAGGCGATGGCGCTTATATCAACACCATCAAGCATTTAGGTGGCGATCCTGAGAATCCTTTTGTCATCTTCGATGATGTCAAGAAGCTCTATGCCGACCGTCGCGAGGAACTGAAGAAGATCGTTGCGGCTCGCCGTGCTGAGGAGGCAGAGTGGGCTAAGGCTAACCCAGAGAAGAAAGCCTTGATGGACACATGGTTCTCCGGTAAAGCTCCTAAGATCGACTGGAGCAAGGTGCAGCAGAAGGAAGGCTCCGCCACCCGTGCCGCTTCCTCCGCTTGCCTGGCAGAGCTCGCTAAGCAGGTTCCTAACATGATCTGTGCCTCCGCAGACCTGTCCAACTCTGACAAGACCGACGGTTTCCTGAAGCAGACCCACGCCTTGAAGAAAGGTGACTTCTCCGGTGCTTTCTTCCAGGCTGGCGTCGCCGAGCTGACAATGGCCGACATGTGCATTGGTATGATGCTCCATGGCGGTGTCATTGCTGCCTGCGGTACCTTCTTTGTCTTCTCCGACTATATGAAGCCGGCTGTTCGTCTGGCTGCCCTGATGGGCGTACCTGTGAAGTTCATCTGGACCCACGATGCTTTCCGTGTCGGTGAGGATGGTCCTACCCACGAGCCTGTGGAGCAGGAAGCACAGATCCGTCTGATGGAGAAGCTGCAAAACCATAAGGGACAAGACAGCGTGCGCGTCTTCCGTCCTGCCGATGCCGACGAGACGACCGTCTGCTGGGAGATGGCTATGGAGAACATGGACACACCGACAGCGCTGATCTTCTCTCGCCAGGGTATCGCCAAACTGCCTGAGGGTAACGACTATCAGCAGGCTCGCAAGGGCGCATACATTGTTGCCGGTTCCGATGAGAATCCTGATGTCATTCTCGTGGCAAGCGGTTCCGAAGTCTCTACGCTTGAGGCTGGCTGTGCCGCCCTCCGCGCCGACGGCATCAAGGTGCGTGTGGTCAGTGCCCCTTCTGAGGGCCTCTTCCGCCGTCAGTCCCCGGAATATCAGGAGAGCGTGTTGCCTTACAATGTCAAGAAATTCGGTATGACTGCCGGACTGCCTGTCACTCTCGAAGGCTTGGTAGGTATCGGTCCCAACAGCTGTATCTATGGCATGAAGAGCTTCGGCTTCTCTGCTCCCTACAAGGTACTGGACGAGAAACTTGGCTATACAGGTGAGAACGTCTACAAGCAGGTGAAAGCCTTCTTAAACAAGTAATGGCTGTCGCTATATAAATAAAGATGAGCAATGGTAGACAATACCATTGCTCATTTGACGTTTATATATCATCAAGTCGAAACTAACAAAAACAAGCGAGATGGAAATAAAAACTGTAGGACTGGCAAGTGATCATGCCGGCTATGCTTTGAAGCAATACGTAAAGAAATACCTCGATGAGCGTAACATCCCCTATAAGGACTATGGTACCTACACAGAGGAGAGTTGCGACTATCCCGACTTTGGGCATGCGCTTGCAAAGGGCATCGAGGCCGGCGAGGTGTATCCTGGCATCGGCATCTGTGGATCCGGTGAAGGCATCGCCATGACGCTCAACAAGCATCAGGGGATACGTGCCGGACTGTGCTGGATACCCGAGGTGGCTCATCTGATCCGTCAGCACAACAATGCCAACGTGCTGGTTATGCCCGGTCGCTTCATAGACAATGAGATGGCCAAGAAGATCATGGATGAGTTCTTTGCTACTGACTTCGAAGGCGGACGCCATGAGCGCCGTGTCAACAAGATACCGCTGACACCAGAGAAATAGAGGCAGACTGAATATTTATAACATATAAAAACCTAAGAAAGTACGTTGCGCAAGGGCAATCATCTTTCTTAGGTTTTCTTTTTTCTCCATTACAGAAAGGCACCTCTGACGAGAAGTTTTCGCCAGAGGCTCAACAAGCCTTAATCATTTTTCGGGAACCTCATAACGGTCACCTGTTTGCTTGACGATTTGCTCCCGATAGGTTTCTGGATAGCCAGGGCGCTTCACTGCTACTCCGATACCTTCCGGTGTACGCAGGAACTTGCCATCTTTCTCCGGCTTCACTGTCATATCATTGTATTTCACTATCAGATAGAAAGCAAGCTGCTTCCATCGTGCCAACATCTGCTGGGCGACAGTGTTGCTATAATCATTTAGATAACGAACGGCAGCGTTCTCATCGGATGAAGCCATTGCCACAGCCTTGTCTTCCACTTCTTTCTGGCGAGCAAAGTAGCTCTGCTCCAAGGAGTCACGAACGGCCTTCAAGCTTGGAAACATCTGCGAATAACGTGGATAAACCATATTGCTCACCCAGTTGCACACCCAGTAAGCATTCTTCATCGAAAAGGTCAGTGCGTCAGCACCCGGAGTATTATAGCACTTAGGCTGTACTGTGTTGCCACAATAGATCGGCGTATATGCCACCATATTGCCATCGTCATTGCCAAACCACAGCACACCACCCACTTTACGTGGCAGCCATGCACGCATCTGAGAGACAAAGGTAAATCCCGTCTGCTGCGTGCTGGTCGGACGCTCATTGAAGTATTTCTTGCCATTCACCTCATAGAAAAGCGGTGTAGGGCGATAAGGCATCTGCCAGATACCACCGCCGATATCACTGGAGTCGATGGCCATCGGTGTGCCCTCGTAATGATCACGCATAGCCACCTGAACATCTTGAACAGACAGTTTACGGGATGGGATCACCCATAAAGGCATATCCTCTGCTGTAGAGTCCTTACCAAGTGCCCAAGGCAGATATTTGTCCATGCCCTTGGCGTAGCGGTTAAAGAACTGCCACACACGGGCATCGCAAATGCGACGGCCACTGAAGTCCGGCTTTGCGTAAGTCATCTTCCAGTTAAAGTCAGCATCCTTCCCTTTGAACCATCCCTTTTTACGTGCGAAGGCAACCACGTCTTTAGCATACATCACATTGTTTTTGTCCTTCATATTGAACTTACCAATGCGACTCTGATTGGCATGACCACAAATGGCATCATCGGGGATGCGCTGTGCCACCCACACGACACCTTTCTCCCCCTTTCCTTTGCCCTGCATCTCCATGATCCAAGCCTCGCTGGGATCACAGATCGTGAAGGTCTCACCTTCAGAGCAATAGCCATAGGTCTGTGCCAGGGTGGTCATCACCTTAATGGCCTCGCGCGCCGTGCGTGAGCGTTGCAGCGCAATATAAATGAGAGAACCATAGTCGATGAGTCCATCGGGATTGACCATTTCCTCACGACCGCCATAGGTGGTCTCACCAATGGTCACCTGGAACTCATTGATATTGCCAATGACATTATAGGTCTGTGCTGCCTCAGGGATCTGCCCATGATATTTATGTGTGTCCCAGTCGACGATATCGCGCATCTCTCCCTTCTTGTGGGTTCCGGCGGCATAGTGTGCCAGTCCTATGAACATTCCGTAATCATCGGCATTGTAGCTGCAGATAACAGATCCGTCGACAGATGCCTTCTTACCAACAATAAAATTGGTACAAGCCTCAGCCTGTGGTGCAGCCAAGGCAAGAGCTGCCAAGGCGATAACCCAAAAACGATATACTTTTTTCATTGTTCCATGATATATAAGATCAACAAGCCTTAAAGCTCATATCCAGTCCTTTGACACTGTGAGTAAGCGCACCCACACTGATGAAGTCTACACCTTGCTCAGCATAATCACGAATGGTGTCGTAAGTGATGCCACCAGACGACTCCGTCTCATAACGGTGATTGATGATTTCCACCGCCTTCTTCGTGTCAGGAACGGAGAAGTTGTCGAGCATGATACGGTTCACGCCCCCCTTGTCAAGCACCTGCTGCAACTCATCAAAGTTTCGCACTTCGATCTCGATCTTCAGGTCAAGATGTTTATCTTTCAGATATTGATGGCAACGATCAATAGCATTGGCGATACCTCCAGCGAAATCAATATGGTTGTCTTTCAGAAGAATCATATCAAAGAGACCGATGCGGTGGTTCATGCCTCCGCCCAGTTTGACAGCTTGTTTCTCCAACATGCGCATACCTGGAGTGGTCTTGCGTGTGTCGAGGACATGACAACCGGTACCAGCGATGCGTTGTACATATTTATGAGTCATTGTGGCAATGCCACTCATTCGTTGCATGATATTGAGCATCAGGCGTTCCGTCTGTAAGAGAGAACGTGTCTTTCCCTCGACAATCATGGCGATGTCACCTTTCTTCACGGGCTGCCCGTCACCGATAAGCACCTGTACCTGCAATGTAGGATCGAAACGGTCAAACACTTTCTTCGCTACTTCCATACCAGCCAAGATACCATCTTCCTTAATAAGAAGATGACTTTTTCCCATTGCGTCCTCAGGAATACAACATAAGGTGGTATGATCTCCGTCACCGATGTCTTCTGCAAAAGCCAGATCGATGAGTTTGTCTTCTAATTGATCTATTGATAACATAATTGATGAATGATGAATATTGAATGATGAATGATGAGCGATTGAAATGATGAATGATGAATGATGAATGACGAATTGCCATCATCATTGCTTTCGCATTGTATCCGGTGCCAATTGCATCTGCGCGTTTGCGGGCATAGGCTGCGGAGAGCCGGCAGGTCCATTGGGCCCAGTTGCTCCTGGTGCAGGATTTTCTTGGAGTCCCTCTTTCTTAGCATGAACTCTGAAGAGATGGATATGACTAATGCACGCCATCTTCAATGTCGTCATGGAACTGTTCATGTCGTTATTTCTTGCTAAGAAGAAAAAGCCCCTGATCTCTTTGATACCCAAAGAGCCCGGATCATCGATGGAAAGATTATAGTTCGAGGAACTGGAGAAATGCATCACCCGCTGAGCTACACTATCATTGCGATAGACGAGTGAGAGTACCACGACACCATCTCTTGATCCATCTTGATAGATGAAGTCGCTTTGGAATTGAAGAGCGAAAGAGTCCCCTTGATGATAGGCGCTATCTGCCTTCATTGAGAATGAAAAGACGTTATAAGGCTCATTAGGAATGAGTACCACCGAATTGCTCTCCTTCCAAATGTCTGTAGTATCTCCATTAGCAGTAAAAACGGAGGATTCTGCTACGGATGATCCGAGTTCCCTCGACTTATCCTCCAGTCGCTGCGCCACATGCTCGTAGATTGTATGGAGTTGATCAGCATGTCTCATATAATAGACCATAGAAGTATCGAACTTCTCTTGGCTGACACCATATTTCTTTAAGACGGCAGCACGGTATGCGATCACGTTCTCGGCATAGTCGCCCTTGGCCTGCCCGGCCATAGCGTCCGCCAAATGATAATCATAAAGGAGATCTTCCATATCATCCGGCGAAATAAATGTGCTGGGCACAGAGGGTTTACAACTCACTGCAATGGACAGTATCAGCGCCATCACACAGAATGCCAAAAATAATCGCAGTCGCCTCATCGCTCGCCTCCTTTCTCACTTGATGAGGCCGTCTGAGCGACATTGCCGCGATGGAGTCCCCTGTCAATTGTCTGGTTGAAATTCTCCAAGTCCTTACGGCAGAATATCAGCATGGCAATGACGCCAACAGTGATACTGGCATCTGCGAAATTAAACACAGGAGAGAAGAAAACAAATGACTCACCTCCCCAAAGTGGAAACCAGGTGGGAAAAGTGCCATGAATCAAAGGGAAGTAGAACATATCTACCACGCGCCCCATCAAAAAGCCTGCGTAGCCTGTGCCAAAGGGTACAAGATAAGAGACATAGTCAGGTGAAGAACTGCTGAAGACCAAGCCATAGAACATCGAATCGATGATGTTGCCGGCAGCTCCCGCAGCAATGAGTGAGAGCAGAACCACATAACGTGTGCGTCCATGTTGCCTGACCGTCTGCCAGATAAACCACGCGATGGCAGAGACGGCCACGATACGGATGACGCTCAGACCAATTTTACTGCCCAACGTCATACCAAAGGCCATCCCTTTATTTTCTATAAAGGCGATATAGAACCAAGGAGTGACTTCGATGGAACTCCCTAATGTCATGTGGGTCTTCACCCAAATCTTTATCAACTGATCGACGACCAGAATGGCCATGACAATGAGCCACGCCAAACGGCCGTCGGTAAGAATTTTCTTTTTGTTATTCATCATAAAAGTCGCACAAAAGAAGAGAGAATGGTGAGACCAGGATGGTCTCACCGCCTATGCCTTAGGCATTTACCTTCTCTATCTTGATATTGAGCTTGAAGTCGTCGAAGTCAGTCTCCACGCCATCATTATCAGCTACGGTGAGGCTGTCAGCCAGCACTTGTCCCTTGATATAATCAGCGAAGGAATTGACGGCAGCTTCCACCTCGGCATGCGGAGCGATGGTGACAGCAATACGATCGGTTATCTGCAAGCCACTCTCCTTGCGCAGGTTCTGAATGCGGTTGACCAGCTCTCGGGCCATGCCTTCGTTGCGCAGCTCGGGAGTGAGCTCCACCTCCAATGCCACTGTGAGGTTGCCCTCGTTGCTGACGAGCCATCCGGGAATATCCTCTGAGATGATCTCCACATCTGCGGCATTTACAGTGACAGACTGTCCTTCTACATCAATGACAATATTGCCTTCTTGTTCCAGCTTGGCAATATCTTCCTGTGAGAGACTGCCCATATGGGCGGCCACACCCTTCATGAGCTTACCGAACTTCTTGCCCATGACACGGAAGTTGCACTTCACCTTCTTGACCAGGATACCCTGTCCCTCAGCGAAGTTCAGTTCCTTGACATTGACTTCGTTCATGATCAGGTCTTTGACGGCCTCGATATGCTTGCGTTGCGTATCGTCGACAGCCGGGATCAGAATCTGCTGCAGCGGCTGACGCACCTTGATATTTACCTTACGACGCAAGGCCAGCACCATCGACGTGATCTTCTGGGCCATGTCCATGCGCTGCTCCAGGTCAGAGTCTATCATGCTCTCGTCGACCGTCGGGAAGGATTCCAGATGCACACTCTCCATCTTGCCGCCCAAGTCGTGATAGAGCTGGTCGGCGAAGAAGGGTGCGAACGGAGCGAGCACCTTGGCCACGGTCATCAAGCAGGTGTAGAGCGTATTATAAGCAGCGAGCTTGTCGTCGCTCATCTCCTTGCCCCAGAAGCGCTTGCGGTTGAGACGCACATACCAGTTGCTGAGGTTGTCGTTGACAAACGCGTCGATGAGACGGCCGGCACGTGTGGGGTCATAGCCGTCGAGCTCGCGGCGGACACCCTTGACGAGCGTGTTGAGACTGGAGAGAATCCAGCGGTCGATTTCCACGAGATGATCTTTGGAAGCTTCCAAAGACGTTGTCTCGGGATCATAGCCATCGACATTGGCGTAGAGGGCAAAGAAGCTATACGTATTATATAAGGTACCGAAGAACTTGCGGCGCACCTCGTCGACACCATTGGGGTCGAACTTCAGGTTGTCCCATGGCTCACTGTTGGTCATCATATAGAAGCGCACAGGGTCGGCACCATACTTATTGATCATCTCGAACGGATCAGTGACATTGCCCACGTGCTTGCTCATCTTGTTGCCCTTGGCATCGAGAACGAGGCCGGAAGAGATCACATTTTTGAATGCAACAGAGTCAAAGACCATCGTAGCGATGGCATGGAGCGTAAAGAACCAGCCACGCGTCTGGTCGACACCCTCGTTGATGAAGTCAGCAGGGAAGAAAGCCGGCGGCACTGGAGTGCCTGTATACGTACTGTGTATGAGCTCATTGCGGTATTCGCTTTCGCTCTTCCCCGTCTTCTTAAGTCCCTCTGCGTTGATTTCGCCCTCGAAGGGATAGTGTTGCTGGGCGTAGGGCATCGAGCCGGAGTCGAACCATACATCGATGAGGTCGCTCTCGCGATACATGGGCTTGCCCTCGTCGTTGACCAGGACGATGTAGTCGATGTAAGGTCTGTGGAGGTCAATCTTATTGTAATTCTCCTCGGAGTAGTCACCCACGACGAAGCCTTTGTCCTTCAGCGGGTTGCTCTTCATCACACCGGCAGCGACAGACTTCTCTATCTCGTTGTAGAGTTCCTCAACAGAGCCTATGCACTTCTCACCTCGATTCTCGTCACGCCAAATAGGCAGCGGCGTGCCCCAGAAGCGTGAGCGGCTGAGATTCCAGTCGTTGAGGTTCTCCAACCAATTGCCAAAGCGGCCAGTTCCCGTAGACTCCGGATTCCAGTGGATGGTCTTGTTGAGTTCCACCATACGCTGCTTCTTGGCCGTGTCACGGATGAACCAGCTGTCGAGCGGATAATAGAGGATAGGCTTGTCGGTGCGCCAGCAGTGAGGATAGTTGTGCACGTGCTTCTCTATCTTGAAGGCTGTGCCCTCCATCTTCATCTCCATGCAGATGATGACATTCAGGTCGTCAGCTTTCTCAGAAGCCTTCTTGTCCCACACACCATTAGGATTGAACTTGGGGTCATAGGAGTTCTTGACATAGTCACCGGCGTGATGGCCATAAGCCTCCACGTCAACGCAACGGTCGATGAAGTTCTTATCGAGTTCATCCAGGACATAATATTTACCTTGGAGATCCACCATAGGGCGTGTCTCCCCCTTCTTGTTGATCAGGTAGAGGGCAGGCACATGAGCGTCCTTGGCCACCTTGGCATCGTCAGCACCAAAGGTAGAGGCGATGTGCACAATACCGGTACCATCCTCGGTGGTGACATAGTCGCCGGGAATGACACGGAAGGCCTCGCTCTCCATCTCGACGAAACGGTCCTTGCCGTTCTCGCCGATGAAGACCTTGTCGGGATGAGCCTCAGCATAAGCATTGACAAAGTCGGGCTGGTACTCCCCTACTTTCTCACAAGGCTTCACCCATTTCATCAACTGACTGTAGTGGAGGCCGACGAGGTCAGCACCCTTCATGCGGTCGACGACACGCCAAGGGCAGATCTTCTTCTCTTTGTCAAAAGCAGGCAGTTCACCCTCTTTGCATTCCTGGTCAGCCTTCAGATAGGCGCCCAGACGAGCCTCTGCCATGATGAGCGTCATCGGCTCACCATCGTAAGGGTTGTAAGTCTCCACGGCCACATAGTCGATGCTCGGTCCCACGCACAGTGCGATGTTTGAGGGCAGAGTCCATGGTGTGGTCGTCCAAGCGATGAAGTAAGGCTTTCCCCACTTCGTCCACTCGGCCTTCGGGTCAGTGATGAGGAACTGGGCTGTGACCGTCGTATCCTTCACGTCGCGGTAGCATCCCGGCTGGTTGAGCTCGTGGCTCGACAGTCCGGTGCCGGCAGCAGGAGAATACGGCTGGATGGTATAGCCCTTGTACAACAGTCCCTTGTTGTAGAGCTGCTTGAGCAGCCACCACAGCGACTCGATGTATTTGTTGTGATAGGTGACATAAGGATGGTCGAGGTCGACGAAATAGCCCATCTTCTCGGTCAGCTCGCGCCACTCAGCGGTGAACTTCATGACGTTCTCACGGCACTTGTGGTTGTAGTCCTCCACCGAGATGTATTTGTCGGACTTCTTGTTGTCGATGTCTTTCTTGGTGATGCCCAACTCTTTTTCCACGCCGAGCTCGACGGGCAGTCCGTGGGTGTCCCATCCAGCCTTGCGCTTGACCTGGAAGCCCTGCATGGTCTTATATCGGTTGAAAGTATCCTTGATGCTGCGTGCCAGCACGTGGTGGATGCCAGGGTGTCCATTGGCCGAGGGAGGCCCCTCGAAGAAGATAAACTGCGGACAGCCCTCTCTCTCATCAATACTCTTGTGGAAGATGTCGTTTTTCTCCCACTCCTTCAACACCTCGCCGTTGATTTTCGTCAAATCAAGGCCGGTATGTTCGGCAAATCTCTTAGACATAGATAATTCTCTTTCTTTACCTTGATAATTATAATTTTGCGCAAAGGTAGCAAAAAATTAGGTTTCACACAAGACAATCATTGCTTTTTAGCCAAAAATGAGTATCTTTGCAAAAAATCACGAAAGACATGGACATCAAGAAAGCACAATTCGTCATCTCGGCACCCACCGTCAGCATGTGCCCCAAGGACACCAAGCCCGAGTTCGCCTTCATCGGCCGAAGTAATGTGGGCAAGTCGAGCCTCATCAATATGCTCTGCAACCACAAGGGACTGGCCAAGACCTCGTCCACGCCCGGCAAGACGTTGCTCATCAACCATTTTATCATCAACAACGAATGGTATCTGGTTGACCTGCCCGGCTATGGCTATGCCAAGCGCTCGAAGACGGTGCAGGACAAGCTCGACCGGATGATCCGATCATACATTCTCCAACGAGAACAACTCTGCAACGTATTTGTACTCATCGACATACGTCATGAGCAGCAGAAGATAGACCGGGAGTTTGTCGATTGGATGGGGGCCAGCGGCATTCCCTTCTCCATCGTCTTCACAAAAGCCGACAAGCTGGGGCCGGTCAAGGCCAAGATGAATGCCAAGCAGTGGATGGACGCCCTGCTCGACACATGGGAGACGCTACCACCCTACTTCATCACCAGCTCGGAGAAAAAGAGCGGCAAGGAGGAGATGCTGGATTATATCGACGAAATATTGAAGGAGGTGAAGGCATGACACCCTATCTGGACGTACAAAACCTGACGAAGTCGTTTGGCGCACAGACGCTCTTCCGCAACATCAGCTTCTCGGTCGGCGAGGGTCAGAAAGTGGGACTCATTGCGAAGAACGGCACGGGCAAATCCACGCTACTGGAGATTCTTGCAGGGAAAGAAGGGTATGACGATGGACAAATCATCTATCGCAACGACATCCGCGTGGGCTATTTGGAGCAGACACCGAAGTTCGACCCCGACGAGAGCGTGCTCGACGCTTGCTTCAACCATGAGGGCAATCCCGACAAGGTGTTGCGTGCCAAGCAGATACTCACCCAGCTGCATATCACCGACCTCGACCAGCCGATGCGGCAGCTCAGCGGTGGCCAGCAGAAACGTGTGGCCTTGGCCAACGCTTTGCTCAACGAGCCGGACTTCCTTATCCTTGACGAGCCCACCAACCACCTCGACCTTGAGATGATTGTATGGCTGGAGGGGTATCTCTCGCGCTCGACACTGACACTGCTCATGGTCACTCATGACCGATATTTCCTCGACCGCGTTTGCAAGGTGATATTAGAGCTCGACAATCAGACCATTTATTCGTACAAAGGCAATTATAGTTATTATTTAGAGAAACGGCAGGAACGTATTGAGAATCAGACTACTGAGATCGCACGAGCAAAGAATCTGTATCGAACCGAACTGGAGTGGATGCGCCGCATGCCACAAGCCCGAGGACACAAGGCGCGCTACCGTGAAGAGGCATTCTACGACCTGCAAGCCAAGGCTCACCAGCGCATCGAAGAACGGCAGATGAGGCTCAAGGCCAGCAACGTCTATATAGGTTCAAAGATATTCGAATGCCAATACGTGTCGAAGAAGTTCACCGACTCGCAAGGCAACGACAAGATCATCCTCGACAACTTCTACTACAACTTTGCCCGTTTCGAGAAGATGGGCATCGTCGGCAACAACGGCACCGGGAAGTCTACGTTCATCAAAATGCTCCTCGGTATCGTGCCACCTGATTCCGGAAAGTTTGACATTGGTGAGACAGTGCGCTTCGGCTATTTCTCGCAGGAAGGCATGAAGTTCAACAACGAGGAGAAGGTCATCGACGTCATCACCGACATCGCCGACTATATTGACCTCGGCGGTGGACGCCACATGACAGCCTCGCAGTTCCTCAACTTCTTCATGTTCACCCCAGAGCAACAACATAACTATGTCTATAAGCTCAGTGGCGGCGAGCGGCGCAAGCTCTACCTCTGCACCGTGCTGATGCGCAATCCCAACTTCCTCGTCCTCGACGAGCCCACCAACGACCTCGACATCCAGACGCTGCAAGTATTGGAACAGTATCTGGAGGACTTCCCCGGCTGTGTCATCGTGGTTAGCCATGACCGCTACTTCATGGACAAAGTCGTCGACCATCTGCTCATTTTCAAGGGCAATGGTGTCATCAAGGACTTCCCGGGCAACTACACGCAGTATCGTGAGTGGAACTCCCTGCAATCGAAGGATGAGGTAGAGAAAGACAAGACGGAAAAGCCTACAACGAAGAAGGACTACCACCACGACACGCGCCGGCGCATGAGCTACAAGGAGAAGCGCGAGTTTGAACAGCTCACAGCAGACATCGAGAAGCTCGAAAAGGAACAGAAACAGTTGGAAGACGCTCTGTGCAGCGGAACACTCTCCGTTGAGGAGCTCACAGAGAAAAGCAAGCGTTTGCCTAAGCTGAAAGAAGAACTTGATGACAAAAGCATGAGATGGCTGGAACTGAGCGAATTAGATAATTAGTTTCATTTAAAAAGAAAGCGAGGAGAGAAAAGGTAATCATGATTCACCCCGGTTGGCATCGCATGATATGGATGGCTCTCTTTCTCTTGTTTGCCTCACCACTAAGGGCAAGAGAGCGTGCCGACACAGCATTGCTGCATCGGGTGTTTCATTATGCGGCTACAGTAGACACTACACACATGCAGGGCTACTCCACCTACAGCTATAACCGCTTCTCCATCGATATCGAGAAGAAGAATCCTCTGCTCATGCTCGTACCCTCTCTCTATGTCATCGCCCATGGTCACAACCGGCATTATGTGAGTGAGACCTTCTCCAATAATGTTTTTCAGCAAAAGCGATTCAACACCCAAGTGCTGCTGCATGAGACAACGATACCACATGGTCGCAAAGCTTGGGATCGCGTGCTCAGCTACCTCTCACCCAACATCTACAACACGACAATCATCGAAAACTACTTGCTGTCCCCGTTCAATGCCAGCAACCGCAAGTTCTATCGCTACCGTGTTGCCTTTCTGCTCGATGGTACTGCACGTATTACCTTTGTCCCCCGTCGCAACAACACGCAATTGGTAAGTGGAGAGGCTTTGGTCGATTACTACACAGGGCGTATTCTCCGCTGTACATTGGAAGGAGAATACGACATGATCGACTTCTCTCTTGACATCACAACTGGCAGTGAGGGCTTTACCACATTATTGCCACAACAATGTAAAGCAGAGACACGCTTTGGCTTGCTTGGCAACCGACTCAAGGCGCATGCGCTGGCAAGTTACAACCGCCCCAAGCCGCCTGTCGACACGATTCGCAGGAGAGACGACTATGCCTTGCTTGCCTCATTGCGTCCCGACACCTTATCCCCAGAAGAACAAGCTCTTTACACTCAGAAATTTATACAGAAATATAAAAGTGATTCTATCGCCTTAGCTCATGCCCATCAGCCCAAGAAACGAGACTTCGTGAAAGATGTTCTTTGGGATGTAATCGGCAATAATACCCTCAACCGAATCAAGTCAAACTTCGGAGTCAACAACCAAGGCTATATCCGCCTCAACCCTATGTTGAATCCTCTCTATATGAGCTATGACCACAACCGTGGCGTGACCTACAAGATCGACCTGCGTGGCAACTACCAGTTTTCTGAACAAAAAGAGATCTCACTCCGGTTCATGGGCGGTTATGCATTTAAGCAACACCGGTTTTATTGGCGTGTTCCACTCATCTACTATTTCCATAAACGCAAAAATGCCTACCTGAAATTTGAGGTAGGCAATGGTAATAACATCCATAGCAACAACATACGCAATGATGTCATCAAGGAGTTGCCAGACACCACTCATCTTACGTCTTACCTCGACCAGCTCTATGAATTTACTCAAAGCGATGGCCGACTGGTGATGAACTATGATGCCAACAGCATCTTCGGTATACAGTTCGGTGTGCTTTATCAACAACGCAAGGCTGTGCACAAGAAAGAGTTCCAACAATTTGGGTGGACCGACACGTACCGTTCCTTTGCTCCTGCCCTACAGTTGCAATATCGTCCCGGAGGATGGGAAGGTCCCATATTCACGCTTGACTATGACCGTTCATTAAAAGGGATTCTCAACTCCAACACAGACTATGAGCGTTGGGAGATGAACGGAGAATACATCTATCGTTTCAACCGTCTGCAATCGCTTCAAGCTCACGCCGGATTCGGATTCTACTCATGGAAAGGGAAGCGATCTTACTTCCTGAGCTACGAGAACTTCCGGGAGAACAACATTCCTGGTGGCTGGAACGATGACTGGAGCGGTCAATTTGAATTGCTTCGCTCCCAGACCTATGATAATTCAGACCACTATGTACGCATGAATCTGACGTACGAGTCCCCTCTCCTACTTCTTTCCTGGTTACCTTGGGCCGGCCATTACATGGAGATGGAGCGTCTCTATGTCTCTGCACTTGAAGCACATCATGTCCATCCCTATATAGAGGTCGGCTATGGATTCACCACCCGTCTGCTCTCTGTAGGGCTCTTCACCAGTAATGGCCGAGGTAACCGTGTTTTCGGTTGCAAGTTTGGATTCGAACTCTTTCGTAAATGGTAAATGCAAGTTGCAGCCAAAGCCGCCCTCACGATCTCCACCCTATTTCTCGTTGAGCAGTACTTCCACAATACGCTCAGCCGTGCGTCCGTCCCATCGGTCAGGGATACCAGCTGGTTTCCATTGCTCTCCAACCATATTCCCGACAGCTTCTGCGAGTCTCTCTGGATCCTCACCCACCAGCACATTCGTACCAATCTTTACCGTCTCAATGTGTTCCGTGTAACTATTGAGTGTGATACAAGGCACTTGATTGAAGGTAGCTTCCTCGGCCACATTGCCACTGTCAGTGATGATGCCCTTGGCATGGCGTGTGAGCCTGGCAAAAGACAAGTATCCTAACGGACTAACGATATGGAAATTCTTAAAATCAAGATGGTCACGCAAGCCCATCCCCATGATGGTTTCAACAGCCAACCCACGTAAGGGTGCAATGATCGTCATGTCACCAGCCTGTTTGATCAATACTTGCAGCATTTTTTCCAAATTGGCTTTGTCAGCAAGAAGCGCCTTGCGGTTGAGCGTAAAGACAAGATATGGTTTGAGACTACCATCTACGTCCGTGACGACATGCGCCACCTCATCCGGCAATGTGGCTTGTTCGATCCGCGTATGGCAATAACGCAGGTTATCCATCAATATATTACCGACCATATACACTTTCGACAGTTCTGCACCCTCCCGATTGGCAATAGAGTTATTACTGATGCCAGCCGTAAACAGAATATCACTAAGTCCGTCAATGACCAGCCGGTTGATCTCCTTAGGCATATTGATGTCAAAACTGCGTGTGCCGGCAGCGATATGTGCCAGTTTGATCCCCTGCTTCTTGGTGACAATAGAGGCAGCCATTGTCGAGGCAAGGTCATCTACGACCACGACAACATCAATTGGATGGTCTTGAAGATAAACCTCAAACTTAGACATCACCTGTCCTGTGAGCTCATTAAGGTTCACACAATCCACACCCAAGAAGACATCAGGGCGTCTGATACCCAAATCACTAAACAAACTGTCCTCCAGTGTCGGGTCATTGGCAATGCCAGCATAGACAATCTGACACTCCACTGATTTGCCTTCACGACGCAGGTTCTCTATCTGCCGAATCACCGGTGCCACCTTCATGAAATTGGGACGGGCACCACAAAATACACATATATTCATTGTATCGCTGTTTTTTCTTATTTACTCATGCAAACTTACATAAAAATTACAAGACCTCAAAATTTCAACCACTGATTTTATAAAAATGATAAGAGTTAAACGAAAACAATTGGTAGATTCAAAGATTTCATGTACTTTTACACAAGACAAAAACAAGTCAACCATGAAAGCATCCAACGACAAAGCAGACAACTTTGAGCTCTATTGGTCAGAGCACAAAAGCGAGCTCATCGCCCGGGCACCTCAACACTTGCGCCAGGAGAGAGAAAACTCTCTGAAGATGAACACGGCCGGCGACTGGCTGCTGGCCATCGTGCCCATCATCGTGATGGTAGCGTTTCTCAGTGCTGACTTCATCCGCAGTGAGATTCTGAACTTTGCAGCCGCTGCTGTGCTGGGTTGCCTCACCTACGCACTGACCATACTCGCTAAGCCTTATGTTACAGGAAAACGCAGCCTTGTGGACATAGACAACGATATCAAAGAGTATTTCCGCCAGCATCCAAGATGCCTAATACATTCTTGGTTGTTTTGCATTTTTTTTGTATCTTTGCACCCGCAAATATGATATTATACAAATAGGTATTAGAAGGAACCCTAAAAGATGCAAAATCAGTTTTCCCGTACACAGTTACTCCTTGGCAAACCTGCCATCGATACACTCAGTGGCTCACGTGTAGCCGTATTTGGTATCGGCGGTGTCGGTGGATATGTTGTGGAGGTATTAGCCCGTAGTGGTGTCGGCGAGTTGGATCTCTTTGATGACGACCGCGTGTGTCTCACCAATGTCAATCGACAGATCTATGCGCTCATCTCTACCGTGGGACAACACAAGGTGGACGTTGCGGAAGCTCGTATCCACGATATCAACCGACGCTGTATCGTACATAAGCATCAGATGTTTTATATGCCTTCCAATGCCGACGAGATCGATCTCAGTCAATATGACTATGTTGTCGACTGTGTAGACACCGTAACGGCGAAATTGGAACTCATCAAGCGATGCTATGCGCTTCACATCCCCATCATCTCGTGTATGGGAGCCGCCAACAAGCTCGACGCCACTGCCTTCCGCGTGGCCGATATCAACAAGACCAAGATGGATCCGTTGGCCAAAGTCATCCGCAAGAAACTGCGCAGGCTCCACATTCCCCACCTGAAAGTGGTCTTTAGTGAGGAAGAGCCTCTCAAACAGATCGATGACGACACCATCTCCTGTCGTTTTCACTGCATCTGTCCTAACAAAGACATGCGCAAGTGCACCGAACGGCGTGACATTCCTGCCAGTGATGCCTTCGTCCCAGCAGCCGCCGGACTGATTGTTGGTGGTGAAGTCGTAAAGGATCTGATCAATGCAGCAGGTACGATGCGTATCACGCCGGAGGAAGCACCTACCAACCCCTATGCCATCGCTGCCGCGGAAAAGGCACAGCAACATCTGAAAAAATACAACGCGATGAAGAAAGCCGCTGATACTAAACAGCAGTGACACGTCGATATGCATTAAATACTTGAAAAAAAGAAAAGCTCACAGAGAGTGACTTCACTCGCTGTGGGCTTTTTCATGATGGGCAACCTGAGACAAAAAGAAAATGATCAGCTATTCACCGAAATCCAACATTGCCTCTTCACATTTAGCCGCATGTCGGTCCTGGGAAGACTGATGATGTGTACTTTCTCCATTGATATATTGGTGCTGGTTGACACGTTGATACTTCCCGGCCTCAGCGACAAGCTCGTCAAATCGGTTTCGGCGACATTCTTTGAGTTCACCTTTGTTGACCAACTTGCGATTGTACTTGGCCCAGTTGACCAAGTCACGCTCTTCGGGATAATATTTGGAAGGGCGTCTCTTGTTATCGTGCAGAAAGTCCATATACATCTGCCACATCATCATCCATCTTTGGTCTTGCGTCATCATACAGTCTGTTGTTAGTGTCTAAAATGTGTTTTAGAAAACGCACGTCAGGGCAGCATATTGCAGGAGGCGATGATTTTTGTTGAAGATTGTCTATCGCTTATGACGAAGGATCCACTTCAGACGCAGACTGTTGAGCACCACACTGACACTTGAGAAGGCCATAAGAGCAGAAGCCCACATCGGCGTGATTTGGAAATCGATACCAAAGACTCTCAAGGCACCAGCTGCTAAGGGGATGCAGATGATATTGTAGATGAAAGCCCAGAACAGATTTTCCCAGATCATCTTCACAGTCTTGCGACTCAACACAATGGTGTTGGGAATAGCACGAAGATCGTCACCCATCAAGGTCACCTGCGCGACATCCATCGCGACATCTGTCCCCCGTCCGATGGCAATGCTGACATCAGCAAGTGCCAACGCTTGTGTGTCGTTAATGCCGTCACCAATCATTGCCACCGTTTTACCTTCTGCTTGTAACTGACGCACCATTTCTTCCTTATCAGAGGGCAACACCTTACTCTTATAATGGCTGATACCTGCTTTCTGTGCCCAATAGCGTGCTGCCTCTTCTTTATCGCCACTCATCATCCATACCTCAATGCCCCACTGCTGGAGTTGATGCATCGCCTCAGTTGCGTATGGTTTAAGCTGTTCACGTTGCTCCAAAGGCAGATCATCGGACTTGGTGAAGTCTACATTCTGATTGGGGATCGTCAAAGTACCTGTCTTGTCAGTGACCAGTGCGTCTACTTTACGCAGACACTCCAAAGCTGTAGCGTCCTTGATGAGCACTTTGTCCTGGGCTGCACTGCCTATACCCACCATCAGGGCTGTCGGCGTTGCCAATCCCATCGCACAGGGGCAAGCCACGACAAGGACAGCGACGGCAGAAAGAATAGCCTGTGGCAACACCGTTGTACCACCAATAAGTAACCACAACAGGAAGGTAAGCACAGCAATGCCACCTACCACCGGCACAAAGACAAAGGCAGCCTTGTCAACGATGCGCTGAACCGGTGCTTTGGAAGCCTGAGCCTGCTGTACCATCTGAATGAAATGGGCCAACGCCGTGTTCTCACCTACTTCACGCGCACGCATACGGAACTTGCCCTGGCTGGGAATGGTACCGGCCAAGACCTTACTGCACTTCTTCTTCTCGGTCGGTGTCGGTTCGCCCGTGATCAT
Organism: uncultured Prevotella sp.; assembly: GCA_900546345.1. Lineage (GTDB taxonomy): Bacteria > Bacteroidota > Bacteroidia > Bacteroidales > Bacteroidaceae > Prevotella. The sequence continues at coordinate 36,889 of URCI01000022.1, forward strand.
GCTCTCATCGACATAGGCAGCATCGGCCGTCATAAAGCTCTCTGCGCTGATCACCTCACCGTCAACAGGTACCTTCTCACCGGGGCGAACTTCGAGGACATCGCCTTTCTCAATCGTAGAGACAGGCACTTCCCTCACTTGTCCATCCTCAACAATGTGGGCAGTCTTAGGGGACATACCCATGAGCTGACGGATGCTGGAGGCGGTGCCGTCCTTGGCCTTTTCCTCTAAGAGACGGCCAGTGAGCACAAAGGTGATGATCATGATCGAAGCGTCGAAATAGGTATGCCACTCGATGCCCTTACTGCCCCACGTCTGCTCGCCCCAAAAGGTGTTGAAGACAGAGAAGAGGAAGGTGATGGCAGTGGAGAGGCACACCAACGTATCCATGTTGGCAGTGGCATGAAGCAACTGACGCCATGCCGTACGGTAGAAGGTCCAACCGCAAACCACGATATTGGCCAAAGCCAAGAGCAACTCCACCTGATTGGTCAGTGAGGTGTCGCCTATGCGCAGCCAATGCATGGAAAGCGACATACACAACGCGGCAAACAGCCAACTTAGGATTGTCTTGCGCTTCAGCAATGTATAGGCTCTCCGCTCTATCTCCACTGCACTGCGGTCAGCCTCAATGACGAGGTCATAGCCGATGCCGTTGATGGCCCGCTTCATGTCCTCAAGAGAAATCTTGTCAGGATCGTAGTCGACAAGCGCACTTCTGCCAGGAAGCGAAACCGAAGCCTGTTGAATGCCATCAAGACTATTGAGTTTCCGTTCAACATTGGCGGAGCAGCTGGCGCAGGCCATGCCGATGACAGGAATCGTCTTCTTCATAATAGAATAACATTAGTCGGTCAGCTCATAGCGGCCGGTAGCATCTACAGCAGACTTGAGATCAGCCTCGTTGGTCTGCTGCTCGTCAAATTCCACGGTGACAGTCTTGTCTTCGAGTTGAGCCTCAGCACTGGCTACACCTTTCACAGCCTTCAATGCGTTTTCAACGTTGGCAGCGCAGTGGCTGCACTTCATACCGGATACACTAAATGTCTTCTTCATGGTCGTTTGTATTTTTAATTGTTATTTCTCTGTAATTGAACATGGTCTTCTGCCAAGTTCTTGCTTACGTGTGCAAAGTTACGAAAGATCAGTTGATAAGCCGTTACGAAATTATAGAGAAAAGTTATGAAATACGGTTATATGCCAAAGAAAAGTCCTCCACCAGCCTCATCACGAAGGATAAAGCTGAGGGAGGACAACGATAACGTTTTCCGTCTTTTCTTACTTCAACGGGAAACCAGAATAGATGATTGTCTCGCTATTAATATTCGCCCCATGCCTTAATGTCTATGTCTTCCGGCTTCAAAGTACAGAAGGCATTAATGAAGGCACTGGCCAGTCGGCTGTTGGTAATCAAAGGCACATTGAGGTCAATGGCGGCACGGCGAATCTTATATCCATTGGTCAACTCACGGGAAGTGAGATCTTTCGGGATATTCACCACCATATCAATCTTTTTCTCATGTAAGAGATCGAGTGCTTGTGGCTTGCCATCTTCCGAAGGCCAGTAAACCAATGTGTTGTCAACGCCATTCTCCGTGAGGTAGCGGGATGTACCACCCGTAGCATAGAGCTGGTAGCCATGAGCTAACAGTTGCTTAGCAGCATCGAGCATCTCTGCCTTCTGTTTAGCACCACCCGTAGAGAGCAGAACCGTATGCTTCGGGATACGCTGACCGACAGAGAGCATGCTCTTCAAAAGCGCCTGATTGGTATCGTCACCAAGACATCCCACCTCACCGGTAGAACTCATATCCACGCCCAGAACAGGGTCTGCCTTCTGAAGACGGTTGAAGGAGAACTGACTGGCCTTGATGCCTACATAGTCCAAATCGAAGAGATTCTTATTGGGTTTCTCCACTGGTTCACCGAGCATCACCCTTGTGGCAAGATCTATGAAGTTGATCTTTAACACCTTGCTCACGAAGGGGAACGAACGGCTTGCGCGGAGATTACACTCAATGACCATGATGTCATTATCACGAGCCATGAATTGAATGTTGAAAGGACCCGAAATATGCAATTCCTGGGCGATCTTTCTACTGACACGTTTGATACGGCGCACAGTCTCAACATAGAGTTTCTGTGGCGGAAGTTGCAGCGTGGCATCACCGGAGTGAACGCCGGCAAACTCGATATGCTCGCTGATAGCATAGGCCATCACCTCGCCTTGCTTTGCCACGCCGTCAAAGTCTATTTCCTTGGCATGCTCAATGAACTTGCTCACCACCACAGGATGATCCTCGCTGACGTTGGCTGCCAATTTCAGGAAACGCTCCAACTCCTCGCGGTTGGAGCAAACATTCATGGCAGCACCAGAAAGGACATAGCTCGGACGTACCAAGACCGGGAAGCCCACACGGTCGACAAACTTGTCAATGTCGTCCATTGATGTCAATGCACTCCATTCAGGCTGGTTGATGCCATTGCGAGAGAGCATCTCTGAGAACTTAGCCCGGTCCTCGGCATTGTCGATGTCCTTCGCAGCCGTACCGAGGATATTAACATTCTCGGCATCAAGATACATAGCGAGGTTGTTAGGTATCTGACCACCGGTAGAGACAATGACGCCGTAGGGATTCTCCATGTCAATGATGTCCATGACACGCTCGAAAGTCAATTCATCGAAGTAGAGCCGGTCGCACATGTCGTAATCCGTTGACACCGTCTCAGGATTATAGTTGATCATGATGCTACGATAGCCACTCTTACGGATCGTGTTCAGGGCCTGTACACCACACCAGTCAAACTCAACCGAACTGCCAATGCGGTAGGCGCCTGAACCCAGTACGATCACAGAACGTTTGTCATTGGAGAATGTGATATCGCTGGCAACGCCATCATAGGTCACATAGAGGTAGTTGGTCTGAGCAGGATACTCAGCAGCCAAGGTATCGATCTGCTTAACCACTGGCAGGATGTCATAGCTCTTGCGCAAACGGCGCACGACCAGCAGGGCCTTGTGCATGTTGCCCAATTCCTTCTCCAATCCTACTGCACGGGCAATTTGGAAATCGGTGAAACCATATACCTTGGCCTCACGCAGCAATTCACGGTCGAGCGTATTGATATTGCACCGCTTCAGCCGCTCATCGATGTCGATGATATGCTTCAGTTTATAGAGGAACCATTTGTCGATCTTTGTCAAGTCATGAATCTGGTCGATGGTGTAGCCCTTATGCATTGCCTTGGAGATGACGAAGACACGCTTGTCGGTAGGCTCACGAAGCGCCTCGTCGATGTCGTCAATCTTCAGTTCCTTGTTCTCGACATAGCCATGCATGCCCTGCCCTATCATGCGCAGTCCCTTCTGAATAGCCTCCTCGAAGTTACGTCCAATAGCCATCACCTCGCCGACACTCTTCATGCTGGATCCCAGCTCACGATCCACACCACGGAACTTTGAGAGATCCCAACGAGGAATCTTGCAAACCACATAGTCCAAAGCCGGCTCAAAGAACGCGCTCGTCGTCTTCGTCACAGAGTTTTTCAACTCAAACAGACCATAGCCCATACCAAGCTTGGCAGCCACAAAAGCCAGAGGATAACCAGTGGCCTTAGATGCCAAAGCCGAAGAGCGGCTCAGACGAGCGTTGACCTCAATGACACGATAGTCCTCGGAATTGGGATCAAAAGCATACTGCACATTGCACTCACCGACGATACCCACATGGCGCACAATCTTGATGCTCAGCGCACGCAGCTTATGATACTCAGAGTTGGAGAGAGTCTGCGACGGTGCGATGACGATTGACTCACCGGTGTGGATGCCCAGCGGGTCGAAGTTCTCCATGTTACACACCGTGATGCAGTTGTCGTATTTATCACGCACGACCTCATACTCTATTTCCTTCCATCCTTTCAGGCTCTTCTCCACAAGCACCTGAGGCGAGAACGAGAAGGCCTTCTCACAGATGCGGCGCAGCTCCTCGTCGTTGTCGGCAAAGCCGGAACCCAGTCCGCCCAAAGCATAAGCAGCACGCACAATGACGGGATAGCCCAAGTCGGAAGCAGCCTTCAGCGCTTGGTCCATGGACTCGCAAGCCTCACTCTTGATGGTCTTGACATTGATTTCATCAAGTTTCTCGACAAAGCGCTCGCGGTCCTCTGTGTCCATGATAGCCTGAACAGGCGTACCCAGAACCTTCACACCATATTTCTCCAGCACTCCGCTCTCATAGAGCTTCACGCCACAGTTCAACGCGGTCTGTCCGCCAAAACTCAGAAGAATGCCATCGGGGCGCTCCTTCTTGATGACGCGCTCCACAAAATAGGGCTGCACCGGCAGGAAATAGATTTGGTCGGCAACACCCTCGGAAGTCTGCACAGTGGCAATGTTGGGGTTGATCAGCACCGTAGAGATGCCCTCTTCGCGAAGAGCCTTCAGAGCCTGAGAACCGGAATAGTCAAACTCTCCGGCCTCTCCAATCTTCAATGCTCCTGAGCCGAGCAAGAGCACTTTCTTTATACTTGAATCACGCATAGCGTTTGCAATTTAGAATTAATGAAACGAAAAAGATGACATCTCTATTACTTCAAGCTCTCAACAAACTTGTCGAACATAAACATCGTGTCGAGCGGTCCGGCACATGCCTCGGGATGGAACTGAGACGAGAACCAAGGATTGGTCTTGTGGCGGATGCCCTCATTGGACCCGTCGTTCATGTTGACGAAGAGCTCTTCCCACTCAGCGCCCAGTGTCTTGCCGTCAACAGCATAGCCATGGTTCTGAGAAGTAATATAGCAATGGGTTGTCCCCACCATCTGCACAGGCTGATTGTGGGAGCGATGACCGTATTTCAACTTATAGATGGTCGCGCCGGAGGCTTTGCCCAAGAGTTGGTTACCCATGCAGATACCGCAAATAGGCTTGCGCGAACGGCTCATCTGCTTGCGGATGATGTCTACGGCAGCCTGGCAGGTGTCAGGATCACCAGGACCATTGGCCAGGAAAAGCCCGTCGAAGTCCATATCGGTATAGTCGTAGTTCCATGGCACACGGATGACCTCTACGCCTCTGTTGATAAGACAGCGGATGATATTGGCCTTCACACCACAGTCGACAAGCACGACTTTCTTTCCGGCGCCTTCGTTGTAGCGGATGATCTCCTTGCAGGAAACCTTCTCGACAAAGTTCACGCCCTCGTACTCCGCCTTGGGCTGATTGTCGGGATCGTCGTCGAAAATAATCTTTCCCATCATCACGCCATGCTCACGCAACACCTTTGTGAGCTGACGTGTGTCTATGCCCGTGATGCCAGGCACATGCTCGCGCTTGAGCCATGAGGCAAGACTCTCGACCGCATTCCAGTGGCTGTACTCTTCACTATAGTCCGACACGATGATGGCAGAAGCATAGATCTTATCGCTCTCCATGAAGGTGGGCAGCCCGTTCTTCTCAAAAGTAAAGGGCGGCACACCATAGTTGCCTACTAAGGGAAAGGTCAGTGTCATCAGCTGTCCGGCATAAGAGGGGTCGGTGAGAGATTCGGGATAACCCATCATAGCTGTATTGAACACCACTTCGCCGGCTACGGGTTTGTCATAGCCAAACGACTTGCCATGGAACTTTGTCCCATCAGACAATACCAAGGTTACATTCTTCATCATTTCGCGTTATTATGGTCTATTGATTGCGATGCGGAAGGCTTGTACACCTTCTCATAATAATTCACATAAGCCTGGTTGCACAGACGTGTGCCACCGGGTGTAGGATAGTGTCCGGAGAAATACCAGTCACCCGGATGGTTGGGGATCGCCTGGTGCAGACCGTCGAGACTCTGATAGACAATGTCGATCGGGGTCGTCATGCCCTCGGGACGTAGCATCTCCACGATCTTATGGTTGATCTCGTCGACAGTAAACGGGGCATAGATGTCGCGCACGGCATTCTGCATTTCCTCACGTGGCTTTGCCAGTTCTGCAAGGCACTCTTTATATACTTTCTCAAGTACATTTTCCATACCACGCTCCTTGAGCAGGGCTACAGTAGCACGGAAGACACAGAACTCCTCCAGACGAGGCATGTCGATGCCATAGTAGTCGGGATAGCGAATTTGCGGTGCGGAGCTGACCATGACGATCTTCTTAGGATGAAGACGGTCAAGGATATGGAGAATACTCTCCTTGAGTGTGGTACCGCGGACAATACTGTCGTCGATGATGACGAGGTTGTCGACATACGGTACAAGGGAGCCGTAGGTGATGTCGTAGACATGAGCCGCAAGATCATTGCGAGCATTGCCCTCAGTGATGAACGTGCGAAGCTTGATGTCTTTCCATGCCACCTTCTCGCAGCGTACAGACTCGCTGAGTATGTCAAGGAGTTCCTCGTGTGTCGGCGTATGGCCGAGATTCTCGAGGCACTCTATTTTCTTATCGATGACATGCTTCTTGAAACCGTCGAGCAAGCCATAGAAAGCAGACTCAGCGGTATTGGGGATGAAGGAGAACACGGTGTGGCGCGTGTCGCCGTTGATAGACTTCAAAATAGCGGGGACAAGCTGCTCGCCGAGTTTCTTGCGCTCACGATAGATATCCTGATCAGAACCACGGGAGAAATAGATACGCTCAAAGGAGCAAGCTGTATTGCTCAACGGCTCAAGGATCTTCTTGATCACCGTCTCACCATTACTGCGAACGATCAGTGCCGTTCCGGGCATGAGTTCTTGAACATCATCGTATTCAATATCGAAAGTTGTCTGCAATACAGGTCGCTCAGAAGCAAGCACGACCACCTCATCGTTCTTATAATAGAATGCGGGACGAATGCCGTGAGGATCACGCATGGCAAACATCTCGCCGCTGCCGGTGATACCCGTCACCACATAACCTCCATCGAAATGCTTCATCGTTGTTTTCAGCACGTTCTCCATCTTGACGTGCTCATCGATGTAGCGTGTGATATTCTGATCTTCCAGCCCTTGTTTCTTTGCCTCACGGAAATTACGCTCCACCTCACGGTCAAGCCGGTGTCCCATGAGTTCAAGCATGATATAGCTGTCGCTGTAGATGCGGGGACACTGTCCTTGACGTGTGAGTTCCTCAAAGACCTCCTCTACATTGGTCATATTGTAGTTGCCGCAGAGACAAAGGTTCTTGGCTCTCCAATTGTTGCGACGAAGGAACGGATGGACATATTTCAGTCCACTCTTACCAGTGGTGGAGTAACGGAGATGGCCCATATAGAGTTCACCAGCAAAAGGAATCTCTTGGAGGCTGGACTCTTCAAAGTCACTATTCTCCTTGACCACTTGATTGATTTGCCGGTTGGCAGAGCCAAAGATCTCAGTAATGGCATTAGGCCCTTCCGCACGTTCACGAAACATATATTCGTTGCCCGGCTGAGTGTTGAGCTTGACGGAGGCAATACCTGCGCCTTCCTGTCCACGGTTGTGCTGTTTCTCCATCATCAGATAGAGCTTGCCCAAACCATATCTCCACGTACCGTATTTCTCCTGATAGTAACTAAGAGGTTTAAGGAGCCGCACCAAAGCCACTCCACAGTCTTCGTGAATGTTGTTTTCCATCAACGAT
>URCI01000023.1 GCA_900546345.1 uncultured Prevotella sp.
GAAAGACCTTACCCGAAAAATTGGATAGAATTATGAGCACAGACTTGACACCCTATTTTAAAAAATAGATCTATTTTCAAGGCAAAATCGCTTTATTATCAACGGTTAGAGTGAAACTATCAGATAACAATTATCAACGATGACTATTGTTTTGAGAGCTGTTTTATTTCAATAAATATGATAGTCTCACCAAGTCTTTCATCGATCAGACGATAGAAATATTGCGCTACTTCTTTTGCGTGTTTGAAGTATTTTATTTATCTTTGCAATTCAGTAGATCACCCTCCTCAAAAGCCGTGTTGCGACCAATGTGAGGACGCCTGGTCTGACAACCATATTATTAACCAAGAACAAAAAAACAAATCAAATCATGGAAAGAACATGGAGATGGTTCGGTCGCCACGATCTGATCACGCTCGACATGCTTCGACAGATTGGTGTGCAGGGCATCGTGACGGCCTTGCACGAAGTGCCACTCGGACAGGTATGGACGCAGCAGCAGATCCACGATCTGAAAACCTATATCGAGTCATACGGCATGCGCTGGAGTGTGGTGGAGTCGCTCCCCGTCACAGAGACTATTAAATATGGTGGCCCCGACAGAGACGAGCAGATCAGCATCTACTGCGAGAGCTTGCGCCATCTCGCCGCCGAGGGCATCCACACCGTATGCTACAATTTCATGCCCGTACTGGACTGGGCACGCACCGATCTGCTCCATCTCAACCCCAACGGATCGAGCAATCTCTATTTCAGCATACCCGAGTTTGCGTATTTCGACATCGACCTGCTGAAACGTGAGGGCGCCGAAGAGGACTGGAGAAACTTCCGGGTGCTCGGCCCCGACGGTAAGCCCAACGGCAGAGACATCTTAAAAGAGGTGGCAGAGCTGCGCCGACAAATGACGCCGGAGAAAGATCATGCGCTGGTGGAAAATATTGTCATCAAGACCCAGGGCTTTGTCTCCGGCAACTTCAAGGAAGGCGACGAGCATCCCCTAGGTCTTTTCCGCGAGCTGCTTCAGCACTACGAGGGCATCGACCGCCAGCAGCTGCGCGCCAATATGAAGTATTTCCTCGACGCGATCATGCCGGTCTGCGACGAGTGCGACATCTACATGTGTGTACACCCCGACGACCCTCCTTTCCAAATTCTGGGTCTGCCACGCATCATCACGAGTGCCGACGACATCGAATGGCTGCTCCGCGAGATCCCCAACAAGCACAACGGACTGACCTTCTGCGCCGGTTCGCTTTCAGCAGGTGCACAGAATGACGTGGTGACAATGGCGCGCCGCTTTGCCGACCGCACGAGTTTCGTGCATCTGCGCAGCTGTCATGTCTTCCCCAACGGCGACTTCACCGAGGCCAGCCACCTGGGCGGCCGCGCCGACATCGTCGCCCTGGCGCACATCTTCGAGCAGGAAGAGCAGCAGCGCATGAGCGGAAAGGCTTTGCTGTCCTCACCCAACGCACGGTTACTGCCCATGCGAGTGGACCACGGCATGACGATGCTCGGCGATGAGAAGCGCGGCTACAATGCCGGATACAGCTTCCTCGGACGCATGTTTGCCATGGGCCAGGTGCAGGGCATCCTCGCCGCCGTGGATAAAGAGTTAGGCATCAAATACAAACAACCAGGATTTTTTGATTGACATATGAACGAACTATTCAACATCAAAGACTATGTTGTCGTCATCACTGGCGGCACGGGTGTCCTTGGACGCTGCATCGGCAAATACCTCGCAGCGCAAGGAGCCAAGATCGCCATCCTCGGACGCAAGGAAGAGGTGGGCAACGAGATCGTGAAAGAAATCACGGACAAGGGCGGCATCGCCAAATTCTATAAGACCGACGTGATGAACGTCGAGCTCGTCAAGCACAACTGTGAGGACATCCTCAAGGACTTCGGACGCGTAGATACTTTGCTCAACGCGGCAGGCGGCAACATGAAAGGCGCCACCATCTCACCGGACCAGACCTTTTTCGACCTCGATCCTGAGCAGTTCCAAAAGGTGCTGAACCTCAACCTCACGGGCACGGTCATCCCGACGCAGGTGTTTCTCCAGCCGATGGTCAAGCAGGGCAAAGGCTCGATCATCAACTTCAGCAGCATGGCGGCTTTTCGTCCGATGACACGTGTGTGCGGCTACGCTGCCGCCAAGGCCGGCATCTCCAACTTCACCGCTTACATGGCTACCGAGGCTGCCAAGAAGTTTGGTGAGGGCATCCGCGTCAACGCCATCGCGCCGGGCTTCTTCATCACCGAGCAAAACCGGGCACTGCTGACCAACCCCGACGGCAGCTACACCCAGCGCGGCAAGGATGTCATCCGGCAGACGCCATTCGGGCGTATGGGCAAACCGGAAGAGCTCTGCGGCACCATCCACTATCTGATGAGCGACGCCGCCGCTTTTGTCACCGGCACGGTGGCTGTCGTGGACGGTGGATTCAACACGTTTGCAATGTAATAAATGTTAATATTGAAATATCACGAGCAAGACCCTGCTCGTGATATTTTTTGTCTTAAGGGTTTAGAGCTATCTTATTTAGTACCATTTTCCGGTTTTTCCGCGTATAAATAACCGCGCACACCTGCAAAATTAACATTTATCAAAGTTTTCTAAAAAAAAGAGCACAAAAAGTTTGCCGTTATAAAAATAATGGCTATCTTTGCAGCGTTATCCTGAAAACAATCTTTTTACCTTGAAGGAACTAATACCTATTGAAGATTAAGAGCGGTTGCCTGCGAAGGTCATCGCTTTTTTTATGCCCTTTTATTTCCCTCGAAATAGTCATTCCCCAAAAGTCTCTTTCGCTCCCCAAGGGAGACGGTTGCCCATGGAAAATTCGGCCCGTATGTCATATCTGATACGATGTATTGATGAAAGTGATGCGGACGGCTACAAGAGCAAACCTGCACGTGATGACGCTCTCCTCAAGCCATGGAGAAAGGATATTGACAAAAGTGCATCGCCACGAACTTCTCTTCTAGAAAAAACAGCACGAAGAAAAAAGCAAAAAACGAGAGTGAAATGAAGAAAAAACCGAGATGACACTGACAAACAACCGAAATCATGTGATCAAACAACCGAGATGACACGATCAAACAACCGAGATGATCAGCTCAGAGCACTGAGATGAACACACAAAAGCACTGTTTTCATCGGCTTTGACGCTTGTTATTGCGCCTTCTCCACGATTTTTTGGCCGTTTTTCAAAGTCATTTTCTCACATTCGTCTGATTATCAAGTAATTACATAAGCATCGCTGAGATTCGCGATTTTCACGGCTGATGGACATCTGATTCAGAAAATCGCCGTCACAAGGGCGGGAAAATGTCAGTTTTTACAACAAAGTTTAGATGCACTGCGTTTCTGAACATAGGCAAAAAGATGATTCTGGTCATATTGTGGCCACAGCGCTTTGTCAATGCCAAAATATTTTTTATCTTTGCAGAAGAAAGACCGGCAGCAACGTCAATCCACTTGGTTTCCAGCCACCGGTCCCCGACGAGTTATCTACACAATCATTCATACATTATCATATATGACTTACACATTATTGGCAGACAGCGGATCGACAAAGACCGACTGGTGCCTGATGGCCGATGGAACGGTAGCTGCACGCATCCGTACCAAAGGCATGAATCCCTTTCAGATGAGCGAGGACGAGATCGCCGCAGAAGTTGCCACGACGCTCCTCCCCCAGCTCATCGACGCCTGCAACGCCACAACGCCTGATGCACAGGACGACGGCAGCGAGCTCTCGATCGACCATCTCCATTTCTACGGGGCCGGCTGCACACCGGAGAAGTGCCCTGTCGTGGAGCGTGCGCTCCGCCGCCATCTTCGTGTCACCGGCACGTGTGAGGTGGCCAGCGACATGCTCGGTGCTGCCAGAGCCCTTTGTGGCGAGCAGCCCGGCATCGCCTGCATATTGGGAACAGGCAGCAACTCCTGCGCCTACGACGGCAAGAAGATCGTGAAAAACGTGCCTGCACTCGGATTCATCCTCGGCGACGAGGGCAGCGGAGCGGTTCTCGGCAAGACGCTCGTCGCCGACATCCTGAAAAAACAATTGCCACAGGCGATCATCCAGCGCTTCAATGACAAATACCATCTCACGGCCGCAGACATCATCGACCGTGTCTACCGACAGCCGAAGCCCAACACCTTCCTGGCTTCCTTCGTGCCATTTCTGCAAGACAACCTCGATGAGCCTGCCATCTACCAACTCGTCAAGGAGGGCTTTCGCCGTTTTCTCTGTCGCAACGTCAAGCAATACGATGGCTGGGACCGGTTGCCGATCGGCTTCAACGGCAGCATCGCCCTCATCTATCACCAGCCGCTCGAGGAGGTCATGAAGGAGGAAGGCATGAAGATCGGAAAGATCATCCAGGCTCCTATCGACGGACTCATCGAACAGGAAGCGCGGAAGTGGGGCAAACAAAGTTAAGCAAGAATAAAAGAACTTCATCACAAAACAAACATCATGAAAAAAACTATCTATCATCGCATGGCAGCGTTGGTCTTTTCCACGCTGGCCGTCATGACCGCAGCCGCGCAGACGGCTCGTCATTTCGAACTACGCAACAGCAGCGACGGCGGCTCGACACTCACCGTCTACCTGCCCGCCAACCCATCGGGACGGGCCATCCTCGACTGTCCGGGCGGTGGCTATGTCAATCTCGCCATGCAGCACGAGGGACACGACTGGGCTGGCTACTTCAATGCTCAGGGCATTGCCTATGCCGTGCTGAAATACCGTATGCCGAAGGGCGACCGCGACATCCCGCTCGCCGATGCTTATCAGGCCATGAAGACCCTGCGCGACTCGGCCGACACGTGGCAGATCAACCGCGACGACGTCGGGATCATGGGATTCTCGGCCGGCGGACATCTGGCCTCCTCGGTCAGCACACACGCTCCGTGGGCGCTGCGACCCAACTTCAGCATCCTTTTCTATCCGGTCATCACCATGGGACGGGGCACACACCAGGGCTCGCGCGACAACTTCCTCGGCAAGGACAAGGACAACAAAGCGGTCGTCAAAGACTGGAGCAACGAGCAGCAGGTGCGCTCCCACCTCACGCCACCGGCCATCATCCTGCTCGCCAATGACGACGACGCCGTGCCGCCCGTAGAAAATGGCGTGGCTTACTACAGCAGCATGCGCCGCAATGGCAACACCTGCTCACTGATCATCTACCCTCATGGCGGTCATGGCTTCGGATTCGGAACCTACTTCCCCTCACACCAGCAAATGCTCGATGACCTCACCGCCTGGCTCAAGGCGCTGCCCAGCCCGCAGCCCAAAGCTGTCCGCGTGGCCTGCATCGGCAACAGCATCACCGATGGCTACGGCATCGACATGTGCGATGAGCAGAGCTATCCCGCACAGTTGCAGAAGATGCTCGGCAATGGCTATCTCGTGAAGGACTTCGGGGTCTCGGCCCGCACGCTGCTCAACAAGGGTGATCTGCCCTATATGCGCGAGGAAGCATGGAAAGATGCTCAGGCCTTCCAACCCGATATCGTGATCGTGAAACTCGGCACCAACGACTCCAAGCCGCACAACTGGCAGCACAGCGCTGATTTCAAGCACGACCTGACGATGATGACCGACACGCTCAAGGCGCTGCCCTCACACCCAAAGATCTGGCTCTGCTCGCCGATCCCTGCCGTGAAGCCGTCATGGGACATCAATGACAGCATCATCGCCAACCATATCACACCCATCGTCAAACAGGTGGCCCGCAAGGAAAAGGTGCAGTATCTCGATCTCCACACGGCCTTCCACCCCACAGAGGGCTATGCGCTCAACGCGATCATGCAGTCCGATGGCATCCATCCGACGAAGAAGGGCGCACATCTGCTGGCAAAAATCATCATGGAGGCCATCACGAAGAAATAAAAGGAAAGCGGTCGCAGTTGGAAAATCCAACTATTTTCATTACCTTTGTAGACATACCAATATATTATAACAATGAGTGTCAATATCAACAGAAACGGTCAGAAGCGTGTGGTCATCGTAGGCGGTGGCTTAGGCGGCCTGCGGCTTGCCAACCAACTAAAAAACAGTAATCTGCAAGTCGTACTTATCGACAAGAACAACTATCACCAGTTCCCGCCACTGATCTATCAGGTGGCTTCGGCCGGTCTGGCTCCCAGCAGCATCTCTTTCCCTTTCCGTCAGATATTCCGCAAACGCAAGAATTTCTTTTTCCGCATGGCCGAGGCACGTGCGGTCTTCCCCGATAAAAAAATCCTGCAAACGTCGATCGGAAAGATCGACTACGACTATCTCGTCTTCGCAGCGGGTGCCACGACAAATTTCTTCGGTAACAAGAACGTGGAGGAATGGGCTATCCCCATGCGCACACTGTCCGAGGCCATGGGACTGCGCAATGCGCTGCTCTCCAATCTCGAGCGTGCACTGACCTGTGCCACGGAGGAGGAGCGGCAAGAACTGCTCAACGTCGTCATCGTCGGAGGCGGCGCTACTGGTGTGGAGATTGCCGGCGCCATCTCAGAGATGAAGCGCTATGTCATCCCCTACGACTATCCCGACATGGATGCTTCGCACATGCACATCTATCTCCTTGAGGCCGGCGACCGTCTGCTGGCCGGTATGTCGCACGAGGCTTCCGAGAAGGCACTGAAATATTTACAGGGAATGGGGGTCAACGTGCAGTTCGGAAAGATGGTAACGGATTACCGCGACTATCATATCATCATCAAGGACGGCACATCCATCGCCACACGCACCTTTCTCTGGGTGTCGGGAATCCGCGCGCAACCGATCACGGGCATCGAGGGCAACATGCTCGGCCGGGGATTCCGTATCCTTGTCGACGGCTGCAACCGTGTACGGGGCATGAAGGATGTCTTCGCCATCGGTGACCAGTGTCTGATGACCGCTGATCCGCGGTATCCCAACGGTCATCCGCAGTTGGCACAGGTGGCTATCCAACAAGCCAGCCAGCTGGCCGACAACATCATCCGACTCGCCCATCACGACAATGACCTCAAGCCCTTCCACTACCACGACTTAGGATCCATGGCGACGGTAGGCCGCAACAAGGCTGTTGCCGATCTCGGCAAGGTGCGCTCTCAGGGCTTCATGGCTTGGGTGCTGTGGCTTGTCGTCCACCTGCGCTCTATCCTCGGCGTGCGCAACAAGTTGATGGTGATGCTCAGCTGGGCATGGCAGTACTTCAGTTACAACGTCTCGATCCGTACGATCGTCTATGCCACCAAGCCGAAGATGATCCGTGAACGCATCAAACGCGAGCAGACCACACACCTCGGCGAGGACCTAAAGCCTCACCCCCTTACCCCTCTCCAAGGGAGAGGGGAGTGATTACTCTGGCGAACCCCTATAAACGCCTTATGCTTATGGAAGCAACTGGTTGTAGATTATGAGCCTCACCCCCAACCCCTCTCCAAAGGAGAGGGGAGTAATTACTCTGGCAAACCCTATAAAACCTGTAGTTTTTCAAAGCAACTGACTGCACACTTTTGGGCTAAAGAGAGGATAAAACATACAAAAAAGAGGAAGAGGACAGACAGCTTTTGCTGTCTGTCCTCTTCCTCTTTTTGTATTTGCGTGTAGTCCAGTATTCCCGCCACATTTCTCTCACACTTTCCCTACATCCCTAGATTTTCTCGCACATGAATTGTTTAACCAACATATCACTCCCCTCTCCCTCGGAGAGGGGTTGGGGGTGAGGCTGTAGAGGGGCAAGGGGGTGAGGCTTTTCTTTATTTCTTTACGAACGCCATCAGTTCCTTGCCGAGCGCATCGGCCTCTTCGGCCGTATGTGCCTCGCTGTAGACACGGATGATCGGCTCGGTGTTGCTCTTACGCAGATGCACCCACTTGTCGGGGAAGTCGAGTTTCACACCGTCGATATCGGTCACCTGTACGTCAGGCTGTGAGGCGAAGTGCGCCTTCACCTTATTTAATATAGCGTCGATGTCAGTATCCGGAGTCAAGTCCACGCGGTTTTTGGCCATGAAATAGTTGGGGAAGGTAGCGCGAAGCTGGCTGGCCTTCATGCCTTTCTGTGCCATGCTGCTGAGGAACAGGCCAATGCCGACCAAGGCATCACGGCCATAATGGCTCTCGGGATAGATGACGCCACCATTGCCCTCACCGCCGATGACGGCACCAACTTCCTTCATCTTGGTGGTGACATTCACTTCGCCGACGGCCGCAGCATAGTATTTACAGCCATGGCGCTCCGTGACGTCACGCAGCGCACGTGTAGAACTGAGGTTGCTCACCGTGGTGCCTTTGACATGATCAAGGATATAGTCAGCGACCGTCACCAACGTGTATTCCTCGCCATACATCTTGCCGTCCTCCTGAATAAATGCCAGGCGGTCGACATCCGGATCCACGACGATGCCAAGATCATAGCCGCCACCGGCTACCTCACCCATGATGCCACCGAGATTGCGCTCCAGCGGCTCCGGGTTATGGGCGAAAT
This sequence comes from uncultured Prevotella sp., assembly GCA_900546345.1. Classification (GTDB taxonomy): domain Bacteria; phylum Bacteroidota; class Bacteroidia; order Bacteroidales; family Bacteroidaceae; genus Prevotella. The sequence continues at coordinate 8,497 of URCI01000023.1, forward strand.
CACCATTAGCCTCGCCGTTGAGGAACTTATATTCCACGCCGAGTGCATCGAGCAGATGCGGCAGGATGATGCCACCCACAGAGTTGATCGAGTCGACACACACCTTGAAGTGTGCTTTCTTGATGGCGTCGACATCGACGAGATCGAGTGCCAGCACGCTGTCGATATGGCGCTGGTTGAAACTGTCGTCATGGGTATAGTGTCCAAGATGGTCCACATCGGCGTATTCAAAATCCTCTTTCTCGGCAATGTCCAGCACGGCATTGCCATCTGATTTGGTCAGGAACTCACCCTCGTTGTTGAGCAACTTCAGTGCGTTCCAATGACGGGGATTGTGGCTTGCCGTGATGATGATACCACCATCAGCGCCGCTCATTCTGACGGCAAGCTCCGTCGTCGGGGTGGTTGCCAATCCGATGTCGAGCACATCATAGCCCATGCCCATCAGTGTGCCGCAGACGACGCTGCGCACCATCGGACCGGAGATGCGGGCATCACGCCCTACTACAATCTTGTTGGCGGAAGACTTTGCGCTACGACGAATGAAAGTAGCGTAAGCTGAAGTAAACTTCACGATGTCCAGGGGATTCAATGTGTCTCCTGTGCGGCCGCCAATCGTACCGCGAATGCCGGAAATAGATTTAATCAGAGTCATATATTGATATTCATCTACAATATTCTACTGTCTGTTAGCGTCCACGCTCATAAGTGATATCATAAAGACATGGATAGACGTTGGCCACGGCATAGGTCTGTCCCATGTCGTGGGGCACGATGATTCTCACCTTGGCAATATCGTCGTCAGCAGTCCAGCGACGCCCCAGATTGATGAAGGTCAGTGGCACCAGCCAGCCTTGTGGCACACTGGTGGAACTGCTGCCGTAGACTTTATACATCAGGCTGCTCGTGTCGAAAGCACCCTGGAAAGTACCGGAATAGTTGGTCACACTCATCTTGTCGGGCATCTGTGACACACTGGGCATCAAGACATTGCTCAGCTGAATGCTGTCTCCAAGCAAGTTACGCTCGGTGAAGCGGCAGAGGATGGTAGCCGACTCGCCATAAGCCAACGGCTTGCCCGATCCACGACGGACGATCTGCATGTAAACGCCGGATGTCTCGAAGAGCACCCATTCGTTTTTAGAAACATCGGTGGTCGTATCTTTCAAGAACTCATCTTCTGAGATCACAGTCACTGCCGAATCCGCAATATACTTGTTGATCGCTGCTTGCTCGCGCTTCTTCTGGTCTGCGTAGGTCTCCTCATTATTGCAGGAAGCCATCATCATGAAGCCTATGAGCATCAGGCACAAAAAGCCCAGTTTCCTCATTGTCTATCGTTTATTGTTGATTAATATTGCAAAGGTAGCAAAAAATGGTTGGAATGGGACGAAACGCAGGAATAAAAAACATTAAATGCCTACCGCGCACCCATCAACTGCTCACGATAATACTGGAAGGCCTCGCGTGTGATCTTCTCTGCCTCAGCCATGCTACAGTCGAGGTGACCACCACTGGCATTGAAATGTCCGCCACCGTTGAAGAAGCGGCGCGCCATGTCTTCCACTGAGAAATCATCGACTGAGCGCAAGCTCACCCATATCTTGTTGTCGATGCGGTCGTCCTCACGCAGTGAGATGCTGACCTTCATGCCTTTGATGCGCAGAGGTTCGTTGACGAGCCCCTCGGCATCGCCGCGCTTGTAGTGATAGTCGAGCATGTTCTCGCGCGTCAGTGTATAGTAGGAGGCATGGAGATTCTCAAAGACATTGAGCTTTTGCGACATCAGATAGCCACGCAGACGAATGGCCCACGAACTGTAGTTGTTGAACACATTGCGGTAGATCTTATCCTTGTCGATGCCCTTGGTGAGCAGCTGACAGATGATATAGAAGATCTCGGGACGGGAGGAGGCAAAGGTGAAACCGCCCGTATCGGTCATCATGCCGCAATAGTCACAGGTGGCGAAGGTCTTGCTGAGCTTGTTAAAAACGCCTAACTGCCAAGCAACACGGAAGACGACCTCCGAGGCAGAGCAGAACGCTTCCGAGCTGACCTTGACGTTGGCTTGCATCTGCGGACCGAGGTGATGGTCGAAAAGCACGCGCGGTGCCTGACAGTCAGCAAGCAACTCGGCCATAGTGTCCACGCGGTTGTTGTCGTTGAAGTCGATACAGAAGAGCAGGTCGGCTTCGCTGAGCACATGAGCGACCTCTTCGGGATGCTTGTCATAACGGATAATGGCATGAGTGCCCGGCAACCACTGCAGGAAATCGGGATAGGCATTGGGCATGATCACCGTTGCCTCTTTGCCAAAAGCTTCGCGCAGACAGGTAGCCCAGGCCAGACAAGAACCCATGGCATCACCATCGGGACGGGAATGGCCGGTTATAACGATATGATTGGATGCTTGGATGGTCTCTTTCAACCAAAGCAAATCACTCTCGGAAAGTACGTTGAGATTTATTTCTGAATTCATAAATGCAAAGATAGCATATTAATAAGAATTAGTCAGATAATCAAGCAAAAAAAATCAGGATAGGAATCTCCTACCCTGACAATGATAAGAAGAAAGTCAAATGTGTCATTCTTGATGGAGCTCCTCAAAGGCTTTGTCAAAAGCCTTGGGGTGACGTGCCGTAAAGCAGATGTTCACCAAACAATTGGCGACCATCTCATCATCGGTCAAGTCCACGCCTTTCTCTCTGATCAGGTTCTTGCCCAGACACACCTCCCAAGTGGTGTTGAAGTCACGGTCCTCCGCTCCCATGTATTTCAGATCGCCCGGTCCGTCGATGATCTTGAAGCGGATAGGCTTCTTGGAAGGTACCGGCCGCATGTTGAGCAACAGGTCGTATGCCTGGCGAAGCTGTTCACGGTAGCCCGATGTGCCTGGATACATATTATTAATCGTGGCCATAATCTCGTCGAAACGATAGGCCTGCAAGAGATCGTAGAGTATCATATCGCCTACTGATAAAAATGTGTGAAACGACAGTTGGTTAGAACTTAGCCATCTTGATGGCATCCACGGCGCACTCATCGCCCTTGTTGCCAAGCTTGCCACCACTGCGGTCAACTGCCTGCTGGTGGTCGTTGGTGGTCAGAAGTCCGTAGATGACAGGGATGTTCTGCGTGGCATTGAGACGCGAGATACCAAAGGTGACACCCTCACAGATGTAGTCGAAGTGAGGCGTATCACCACGGATGACGCTACCCAAAATGATGATGGCATCGAAGCCATCGTTCTTGCACAGCTGCTGTGCGCCATAGATCAGCTCAAAACTGCCCGGAACGGTCTTCACGTGGATATTTTCCGGCAGCGCGCCGTGCTTTTCCAGTGTAGACACACAACCGTCGAGCAGAGCGCTCGTGATGTCTTTATTCCATTCAGCGACGACAATGCCAAAACACATATTACTTGCGTCGGGCACGGTCGTGGTATCGTAATCAGATAAGTGATGTAGTGCTGTTGCCATAACTCTTTAGTGTTTCCTCCAATACCTCCTTGACAGGAGAGCCATTAGTTGCTGGCTCTCTCGATATATTTGTCGATCTCGTTGCTCTGAACCAACTGAGAATTGACATATTTCTGCTTGATCTCCTGATAGACCTTCAGTGCGTCAGCCTTCTTGCCCTGGGACTCCAGCAGTTCGCCGGCCTGCAGACGGAAGATAGGAGACAGGCTGTTGTTGGTGCCATCCTCGGCTTTGCTGTCAGCCTTGTCGGCAGCCTCCTGGAGTTTGCTGACGGCCTTGTCGATCTGTCCCACATGAGCATAAGCATTGCCCAAAGCCTCGATAGCGGCAGGGCTCACCATGGCGTCGCCCTTAGGAGAATAGTCTTCGAGATATTTCACGGCATCGCTCCACTTGCCGAGATAGGCATAGCTCAGTCCTGCATAGAGCTTGGCAAGATTGCCGGCATCGGTGCTGCTATAATCATCGGCAATCTTCACAAAGCCAGAATAGCCTGCGCCATCACCATTGAGGGCTTTGTCGAACTGCTCTGCATTGAAATATTCTTGTCCGCGAGCCAATGCTGTACTGGCCTTCTCCTCACGTGGGCCGCCGATGAAAGTACGATAGCAGAAATAACCTGCAATGATGACGACCAATGCGATGATTACACCCAGTAAAATCTTCTTGTTCTTGTCAAAAAACTCTTGTGACTTAAAGGCAGCATCAAATGTTGCCTGACCGTTGTTGTTTGCCATTTATTTGAAATGATTTTGTTATTTCGTTAATGATTGATGATACAAGTCAGCCGCGTATCGAACCGACACGAGCCAATATATCGGCGCAAAATTAACAAATTTCCGCCACATACTAAAATTTATCCGACTCTTTTTTCGCTTTTCAGCCTCAAAACACTTAACTTTGCAGTAATTAGGCATTGCAATCGGTATACGACCATGAGATTAAAGAAGATATCTATTATCAATTACAAAAATATAAAGAGTGCGGCTCTGGAGCTCTCGCCCAAGATCAACTGCTTCATTGGCAACAACGGTGAGGGAAAGACCAATATCCTCGACGCGGTGTACTTCCTCTCTTTCTGCCACAGCAACTTCACCAACATCGACTCGCAGGTCATCAACCACGACGCGGAGTTCTTTGTCATTGAAGGCGATTACGAAGGCGACGAGGGACAGCAGGAGAACATCTATGCAGCCATGAAACGTGGCCGACATAAGCAATTCAAGCGCAATCACAAGGACTATAAGAAACTTTCGACACACATCGGACTCATACCGCTCATCTTTGTCACGCCATCAGACAACAGTCTGGTCAGCGGCACCGGTGAGGAGAGGCGACGGCTCATGGATGTGGTCATCGCACAATATGACCATACCTATATGGACGCGCTGACGCGCTACAACAAAGCATTGCAGCAGCGCAATGCCTTGCTGAAAATGGAGACTGAGCCCGACGTTTCCCTGATGGATCTGTGGGAAGAGGAGATGGCGGCCGCCGGAGAAGAGGTCTTTCACAAACGCAGTGACTTTGTGGAAGAGATGACACCGGTGTTTCAGCAGATCTACGACACGCTCTCGGATCACCACGAAAGTGTCAGCCTGCGCTATGTCTCGCACGGCCAGCGCGGTCCCTTGCTCGATGTGATCCGCCGCGACCGTCTGCGAGACCGGGCCGTGGGCTATTCGCTGCACGGCATTCACCGCGATGATCTGGAGATGCTGCTCGAGGGCTACCCCATGCGGCGTGAGGCCAGCCAAGGACAGACCAAGACGTATGTGCTGGCTCTGAAACTGGCCCAGTTCTCCTTTCTGAAAAGAACGGCCTCGGGCACTACGCCGCTGTTGCTGCTTGACGACATCTTTGACAAGCTCGACGCCCGACGCGTGGAGCAGATCATCAAGTTGGTGGTTCAACCCGACTATGGACAGATCTTCATCACCGATACCAACCGTGATCATCTCGACCATATCCTGCAACATGTTGGGGAGGATTACAAACTCTTCCATGTGGAGGACGGAAACGCTACTGAATGTTGAATGTTGAGTGATGAGTGATGAGTTTCATTAATGATGAATGTTGAATGATGAATGATGAGTTATTGTTATGTTTAAACGCGAAGTAAAACCGATAGGAGACCTGCTTCAGGAGATGCTCCGAAAGGAGGGACTGGAGACGCCACTGCTGCAGCGGCGCATCGTGGACGCATGGGACCAAGTCACCGGACACATGATCTCTGGCTACACCCGCGAGAAGTTTATCCGCAATCAAGTACTACACGTGAAGATCGACAACCCTGCGCTCAGACAGGACCTGAGCATGATGCACACACAACTCACCCGACGGCTCAACGAGACTGTCGGCTCTTCGGTTATCACGGACGTGAGGGTATACTGACTCTGAAAAAGTAAGAGAAAGGCAGGAACAGATCTGACCAATATGAAATCATGCAACCGATGAAAAGACCTAAGAACTTTGCAGTAAAGACACTGCTGTGTTTATCACTGCTGACAGCACTTCTCACCCTGTCAGGCTGCTCGTCACGCTCCTCTTATAAATATAAGATAGGAGTGTCGCAGTGCGTCGGCGGCCGCTGGCGCGACAAAGTCAACAACGAGATGCTGTCGGCACAACATCTCTACGACACGGACGTGAAGGTATGCATCACCAATGCTGATAACCACACCGACGTGCAACGACGCCAGATCGACAGTCTCATTAATGCCGGCGTGGACCTGCTCGTCATCTCACCCAACGAATACCAACCGCTCTCGCCCTGCTTGGAAAGGGCAAAGAAACGTGGCATTCCCGTTATACTCTTCGAGCGCAAGACCGCCTCAAATGACTACACAGCTTACATCGGCGGCGACAACGTGGAAGCTGGCAAGGCCATTGGTGAGTATGCCGTACGGCTCTGCCGCGACAGCATCCATGTGGACCGCCGGCCTGTGGTACTGGAAATCACCGGCAAACTGGTCATGTCGCCCGACCGGGAACGTTATATAGGCTTTTCCCGCGTCATGAAGCAACACCATCAATTGGACTTCCGTCACATCATGACCAACTGGTCATATGAAGACGCTTATGCCGTGACAAAGAAATGGCTCCAGGATGGCAAGCCCCTCGACGTGGTCTTCTGCCAAAGCGACCTGGCCTCTTTAGGGGCATACAAGGCTGCCCAAGAACTCGGAAAAGAAAAAGACATCTATTTTCTGGGGGTCGATGCGCTACCGGGAGAGGGCATTGATGCCATACAGCAAGGCAAGCTCGCCGCCAGTTACATCTATCCTACCCACGGCGAAGAGATTATCGCCTTAGCACTGAAAATCCTTAAGCATCAACCATTCAATCGCAACAACATCATCAGCAGCGTAGTGGTCACTCCACAAAATGTAGACGAGATCGCTGTCAACGCGAAAGCCATGATGCGACAAAACGATTATCTGATCACCATACAAAACAAGCTTGAAAACTATCTCGGCCTTTACCATGCCCAACGGACGCTGCTCTACGTGTCACTCATCGTAGCTTTACTCCTGCTGATCGCCGTCATGCTGGTATGGCGCGCTATCGTGGTCACAAGAAAGGCCAATCGGAAGATGAAAGAGATGGGCGACGAGCAAAACAGATTCTACACCAATGCCAGTCACCAACTGCGCACGCCGTTGACACTCATCACTGGGCCACTGCGCAAACTGGAGCAAAGTGAGACCATGAGCACGGCTGACCATGAGTTGCTCGACATCGTCAAGCGAAACTCAGAGCAGCTCCTGCATCTCGTAACCGACGTGCTGAAGTTCCAAAAAGAAAACCAGCAGATGATCGAAGACCAACAGACGGCAGATGCCCACGAGATCAGCCGACGATCGGTACAAGACGGACAACACGACATCGTCGTACGAGACCAAAACGATGAGCTCGCTACGGTGCTCATTGTTGATGACAACAATGACATGCGACGCTTCCTGCGGACATTGCTGCTCGACCAGTATTACGTCCTTGAAGCCAGTGACGGTCAAAGCGGATGGAAGTTGGCCCGTGAGAGTGTGCCCGATCTGATCATCAGCGATGTGATGATGCCTGTGATGGACGGGCTGGCTTTCTGTGCCAAGGTCAAGGAGGACCCTCTCACCAGTCACATCCCTGTCATCTTGCTCACGGCACGCAGTTCGGAGCAACAACAAGCCGAGGGACTTAGCCTGGGAGCTGACGCTTATCTCACCAAGCCCTTTAGCGCTGAGGTACTGCTGGCCCATATCACGAGTCTTTTGGCCAACCGTCGGAAATTGCGGGAGCTGTTTGCCGCTAAAGAATCTAAGGAGAAGCACGACCAGCAAGAGGAGATACTTGGCACGCCCGACAAAATGTTTATGGACACACTGCGCGATGCCATCAACAAGCACATGAGTAACACCCGGCTGAAAATGGACGATCTCGGTGCGGACATGGGCATCAGTCGCGTGCAACTCTATCGCAAGGTGAAGGCACTGACGGGCATGTCGCCAGTGGAACTACTGAAAGAGATGCGACTGCAACGGGCGATGAAACTACTCAAAGCCACCGACAAAACAGTCGCGGAAGTTGCTTATGAGGTAGGATTCGGTACACCAGGATATTTCTCCTCGTGTTTCAAAAAACAATTTGGCAAATATCCCACAGAGATCAAAGAAGACGCAAAAGAATAGTCCGCTATGCCCTCAATTCGTGCAACAATTGTTTCTTTCCGTTTAAAGATTGATACATGTCGAAAAAGTTGCAGGTTTTGAAAGAAAGAAGGGTACAACTCTCAAAAAACTTTTGTAATTTCGTGGCAGCTATTTCAAGAATAGCCTTCAATAGCATATAGACAAAAACCTAAATTAAAAAAGACATGAACAACAAAATCAACAAGTTGGCTTTGGCCAGCGTCATGCTCTGTTTCTTCGCCATGGGTTTCGTCGACCTGGTGGGTATCGCGTCGAACTATGTCAAGCATGATCTCAACCTCAACGATGCCACGGCCAACATCTTTCCCTCACTGGTTTTCTTCTGGTTTCTCATCTTTTCTGTGCCTACGGGCGTATTGATGAACAAGATAGGACGGAAGAAAACCGTGTTGCTGTCACTCGTTGTCACAGTCGTCTCGCTTCTGCTTCCCATCTTCGGCGAAAGCTTTGGACTGATGCTCGTCAGTTTTTCACTGCTTGGTATCGGCAACGCCCTCATGCAGACCTCACTCAATCCACTGGTAGCCACCGTGGTGCGTGGCGGTCATCTCGCCTCCACGCTGACCTTCGGACAGTTTGTCAAGGCCATCGCCTCGTTTATGGCTCCTTACATCGCCATGTGGGGTGCCATGTCTGCCATCCCTTCCTTTGGATTGGGCTGGCGCGTGCTCTTCCCGATCTATATGATCATTGGCATCGCCGCCTCCCTGTTGTTGCTCTCTACACCGATCCAAGAAGAGGGCCCTGCCTTTGACGGTGAGACAAAACCGACCGTAGGCAAGCAATTCGCAGCCTGCTTCCGTCTGCTGGGCAAGCCCATCGTGTTGCTGAGCTTCATCGGCATCATGTGCCACGTGGGCATCGATGTGGGCACCAACACCACTGCACCAAAGATTCTCATGGAGCGTCTAGGCATGACACTCAACGATGCAGCCTTCGCCACCTCGCTCTACTTCATCTTCCGTACGCTCGGCTGCCTGACGGGTTCGTTCTTTCTGCGTGTGGTCAACAACCGGCTGTTCTTTGTCATCTCCATCACGATGATGGCGTTGTCGATGGTCGGGCTGTTCTTCGGCACCGACAAAGTCGTGCTCTATACCGCCATCGCCCTCGTGGGCTACGGCAACAGCAATGTCTTCTCTCTTGTCTTCGCCCAGGCTCTGCAGAGTGTTCCAGAGAAACAGAACGAGGTGAGTGGCCTGATGATCATGGGACTCTTTGGCGGAACAGTTTTCCCCCTCATCATGGGATTTGCCAGTGATGCCATGGGACAAGCCGGTGCTGTGATTGTCATGGCCGTCGGTGTCGCCTATCTGTTTACCTATATCAAGAACGTCAAATAAATAATAACTATGAACAAAGTCATTGTCGGCCTCGGTGAGGCCTTATGGGATTGTCTGCCCGACGGCAGCAAACTGGGTGGTGCTCCCGCCAATTTCGCTTATCATGCCAGTCAGTTTGGCAACGAGGCGTATGCCATCAGTGCTATCGGTAACGACGCACTCGGCGACCAAACGCTCAAGGAGTTCGAAGAAAAGCATCTGAAGTATATCATGCCACGTGTCGACTATCCAACAGGTACCGTACAGGTGGAACTCGATGAAGAAGGTATACCTACCTACGACATCAAGCAGAACGTAGCGTGGGACAACATTCCCTTTACTCCGGAGATTGAGAACATAGCCAAGCACTGCGGCTGCGTCTGCTTCGGTTCACTGGCACAGCGCAACAAGATTTCTCGTGACACAATTCATCGCTTCATCGACTCCACCCCGAAGAGCTGCCTGAAGATCTTCGACATCAACCTCCGCCAGAACTTCTACACCAAAGAGATCATACAGGACAGTTTCAAAGCTTGCGACATACTGAAGATCAACGATGAGGAACTTGTCACCATCGGCCGTCTCTTCGGCTATCCAGGTCTCGACATTGAGAACAAGTGCTATCTCATCCTCGGCAAGTACAACCTGAAGATGCTCGTGCTTACCTGCGGCACCAACGGCAGCTACGTCTTTGCTCCCGGCGTGAAGAGTTTCCAACCCACACCCAAGGTGGAAGTGGACGACACGGTAGGTGCCGGCGACAGCTTCACAGGCTCTTTTGCCTCAGCCATCCTCGCTGGTATGCCTATCAAGGAAGCCCACAAGCTCGCTGTTGAGGTCAGTGCCTTCGTCTGCACTCAGCCAGGTGCCATGCCGAAATTGCCAGAGAGTCTGCTCAACAGAGTGAAGTAGTTCTCTCCATCATACTTTCTCACTCCTGAAAAGGAGAAAACAAACAACCCCGATACACCTTATTTGTAATATTAAGAGTGTATCGGGGTTTTTGCGTTTGTTACACGACTGATAACGCGATCTCATATTTTTGACCAATACGTCGAATATTGTTACATGTATCAAATGTTACACCCTCTGAGCAGATCGTTGAATTGATTTATATCAATATTCCCTAACTTTGCAACCGAAATCAAATCATCCTCTACGGATTAATAACTAAAATACAATAACATGAAACACTTCAGAAGAGCGTTGCTCGGCATGACGTTGGCAACTGTCAGTGTGTCGGCTTGGGCACAAGACATCATCGTCAGCGGTACAGTCAAGGATGCTACTGGTGAGCCCATCATCGGTGTGTCCGTCATCCAGAAAGGTACATCCAATGGTGCCGTCACCGACCTCGACGGCCACTTCTCGTTCAAGGCGCCACAGGGCTCCCCACTGGTAGTCTCCTATATTGGTTATGCTACGCAGGAACTGAAAGCCGGCAGCAACATGACCATCGAGCTCAAGGAAAATGCCAAAGAGCTCAATGAGGTCGTCGTCACGGGTTACACGGTTCAGCGCAAGGCCGACCTGACCGGTTCTGTGGCTGTGGTGAGCACAAAGGACTTGCAGACATCTCCTGATCCCGACCCCATGCGTGCTCTGCAAGGTAAGGTGCCGGGCATGACCGTCACCACAAACGGCTCTCCTATCGGTACGGGTACGGTGCGCATCCGTGGTATTGGTTCGTTCAACTCTTCGCAAGACCCTCTGTTCATTGTTGACGGTGTGCCGACCAACATGGCATTGAACTCACTCAACATGAACGACATCGAGAGCATGCAGGTGCTCAAAGACGCAGCCTCAGCCAGCATCTACGGTTCACGTGCTTCCAATGGTGTGATCATCATCACGACGAAGAAGGGAAAGAAAGGCGACAAGGTGGCCATCGACTTCTCGACCAACCTCACCGCTCAGTTCTATACCAACCAGTCGAAGATGAAGCTACTGAACACCAATGGCTACCTCACAGCCATGACACAGGCCGCTCTCAACGACGGACTTGACCCAGTAGCCTATGCCAGCAACTATGGTATTGATCTCAAGGCTGCTGCCGGTATCCCTATCACCGCTTACGACCCTGCAACCGGCAAGACTGTTTCTTATACGGCTGGCGGACGCTACAACGGATATATCAACGAGCGGCAGACCATGCCCTTCTCCGATACTGACTGGGTGGACGCCATCTCTCACACCGGCTTCTCACAGAACTATGACCTCTCGCTCTCACACGCCAATGACAAGCACAGCGCTATGTTCTCTTTGGGCTACAAAGATGTAGACGGTATCCTGAAGTACACCAACTTCCAGAACATCGCCGCACGATTGAACACCTCATGGAATCTCAACAAGATGGTCACTGTGGGAGAGAACCTCACCGTCACCTACTCTACTCAGGTAGACTGCGCTCCGATGGAGAACGCACTGAAGATGCCGCCTATCGTACCAGTATATGAGAAAGACGGAAAGACTTTCGCCGGTCCTGTAGGTTCCATGTCTGACCGTGAGAACCCGGCCCGCGAACAGTATGAGAACCGCGACAACCATCTCGACTACTGGAGAATCTTCGGTAACGCCTACGTGGAGTTGAAGCCCATCAAAGGCCTCACACTGAAGTCAAACTTCGGTATCGACTACAAGACATCGTTTATCAATGCTCTGACACACACCTACCAGTCTGACGTGGTCCGCAACAACATCGCCAAGACTACCCTCTCCAACAACAATGAAACCAATTGGGTATGGTCCAATACCGCCAACTATCTCTTCAATATCGGTGCCGACCATCACTTCAATATCCTCTTGGGTAGTGAGCTCTCCAAACAGAGCATCATCGACTTCTCGGCTTACTCCGAAGGCTATGCCCTGGAAGACGTGGACTACATGTGGCCCAACGCCGCAACGGGCACAATGAGCAACAGCGGTGCTAAGTTTGGCTATCGTCTGGCTTCCTTCTTCGGCAAGATCGACTACAACTGGCAAGACCTGCTTTTGGCTTCGTTCACCCTTCGCGAAGACGGTTCTTCCCGCTTCGGCAAGAACAGCCGATGGGGTACCTTCCCCGCCGCCTCACTCGGTTTCCGCTTCTCACAGTTGCTCAACTACAACTGGCTCAACGATGCCAAGCTGCGCCTCTCATGGGGACAGACGGGTAACCAGGCTATCGATAACAACGCACAGTTCGGTCTTTACGTAGTAGACTACGGACTCGACCGTGTCACCTCCACAGCCTACGACCTGGCCCTGCAGGGCTCAGGTACATTTCCCTCGGGCTATCGCGCCACACAGTTGGCCAACCCCAACCTCAAGTGGGAAGCTGCCACACAATACAACATCGGTCTCGACTTCATGCTGCTCAACAATTCGCTCTACGGCTCTATCGACGCCTACATCAAGAATGTGAAGGATATGCTCATCAATCCTGCATACCTTGGAGCCACAGGTGAGGGCGGCAACCAGTGGCAGAACGGTCCATCACTGCGCAACTGGGGTATGGAGTTCGCCTTGGGCTACAGAAAGACTTTGGCTTGCGGCCTCGGACTCGACCTCAACGGCAACCTGAGCTTCTTCCGCAACCGTGTCACCTATCTGCCCTCCTCAACGACAGGCGCTTATGCCCACACGACAACACAAGACCTCGTTCAGAGCCACAAGGCTTACGGTTCTATCGTAGGATATGTCGCCGACGGACTCTTCCAGACTCAGGAAGAAGTAGATGCCTCCGGTCAGCCCAACGCCCGTCTCGGTGGTCTGAAATATAAAGACCTGACCCACGACGGTAAGATTACCAGCGATGACCAGACGTGGATCTACAATCCTGTCCCCGCCTTCTCCTACGGTCTGAACATCGGCCTGACTTACAAAGACTTCGACATGACCATGTTCTGGCAGGGCGTTGCCGATCAGGATGTGTACAACAACCAAAAGTTCCAGACCGACTTCTGGGCCATCACCGACCCGGGATCGAACAAGGGTAGCCGACTGCTCGACGCATGGAACACCAACAACACCGGCTCGTCGATACCACGTCTGAGCACGATGAACCGCGCAGACGAAGGCCGTGCCTCTTCCTACTTCGTGGAGAATGGCTCTTATCTCAAGCTCCGCACCCTGCAGATGGGCTATCGCGTGCCGGCATCCTTGCTCAGCAAGCTCCACATGACCAGCGCCCGCGTCTACGTCTCTGGACAAAACCTGCTGACCGTCAAGAGCAGCTCGCTCACTTGCTCCGACCCGGAGAACCCCAACTGGAACTATCCTCTCTCGTCTTCCATCTCCTTCGGCCTGCAAGTGGGATTTTAAATCATCATGTACATATAACATATTACAAAGAATCAAGTCATGAAAAAGATATATATTATCGCTTTGGCAGCCACGATGACCATGAGTCTGACCAGCTGCAACGATTTCCTCGACTATACACCTACTGCTGTGGTGAATGAGGACAAAGCCTTCTCCGATCCCGAGAAGATGGTCAACAGCGCATACGCTATGCTTGGCGACTGCTGGTATTCCTATCCCTTCAACCTGTGGCCTTACGGCGACTTAGCTTCCGACGACTGCCTCAAAGGTGGTGGCGGAACGGGCGACACGGGCTATCACGACATCGAAGTCTGGTCGTCGCTGACTTCAACCCGCGGCGAGCTCGACGAACTCTGGTACCGACTCTATTCGGCCGTGTCGCGCTGCAACCGCGCCCTGGTGTCTCTCGAAGAAAACGGCAACAATGTGCTTGGAGAGCAGACCACTACAGAACGCGAGGCAGAGGTCCGCTTCCTGCGCGCCCACTTCTACTTCAAGCTTATCTCCGTGTTCCGTCAGGTGCCATGGATCGACGAGCAGGTCTATAAGGACAAAGCCACGGAGAAAACTCCCAACACGCAATACACCTACGAGCAACTCTTCGGTAAGGTGATCGACGACTTCCAGTTTGCCTACGACCATCTGCCAGAAAAGCAGCGCGAGGGCGGACGTGCCAACAAGATTGCTGCTGCAGCCTATCTGGCCAAGTGCTACCTCACCCTTGCCTGGGGCGACGGCTATGAGGCCACCGACGGCGTAAACCATATCAACAAGGAATACATGCAAAAAGTGGTAGACTATACCGATGTGGTCAAGTCATCGGGCTACGGCTATCTGGAGGACTACGGCGATATCTTCCTGCCCGAGCACAAGAACAGCAAAGAGAGCATCTTCGCCGTTCAGGCCAGCGACTACTCTGAGGACCACACCCGTTTCGGACGTGCCAACTGGTCCAACACGCTCAACGGCTGCTGGGGCATCTGGTCGTGCGGATGGGACTTCCACAAGCCTTCGCAGAATCTCGTCAATGCCTACAAGACCCGCAATGGCCTGCCTGAGTTCAACGACTACAACGACAGCGACGAATATCCCATCAACGGAAAGCCTACGGCACAGAAGTGGGATCCGCGCCTCTTCCATACCGTCGGCATGCCCACCTTCCCCTACAAGTATGAAGCCGAATACACGCTCACCAAGGCCAATTCCCGCACGCCCAATACCTACGGCTATTACACCTCGATGAAGGAAGTGCCGCAGCGCTCAAAGGGTGAGTCATACAACCGTCCTTGGCAGGCCTTCGACATGAACGACTATGTGATCCGCTACACCGACGTGATGCTCATGCGAGCCGAGGCGCTCATCGAACTCGACCGTCTGCCCGAAGCCCGCACCATCATCAACGACATCCGACAGCGTGCCAAAAACTCGATGAAGCACATCGAATATGCCGCCGACCAGTGCGACATCGCCCTCTATCCCGAATCCTACTTCCAGGACAAGGAAACCGCACGCAAGTGTCTGCGCTGGGAACGCCGCCTCGAATTGGGCATGGAAGGCAGCCGGTTCTTCGACCTGCGCCGCTGGGGCATCGCCTCGAAGACGCTCAACGACTATTTCAAGACCGAGGCTAAGGATGTCTACGACGGCCAGCCCTATGCCGAATACTACAAAGACGCTCACTTCACTCCCGGCAAGAATGAGTTCTGGCCCATTCCCTACAACCAGCTCTACTACATCCCCGGACTGTATCAGCAGAACAAGGGCTACGACAATTAATCCAACACCAACGATGAAAAAACTTTCAATCCTCTTGGCTGCCCTGCTCATGAGCACAAGCAGCCTCCTGGCCCAAAACCAACAATGGTTCAGCCGCCATATTCTCTCCGGCACGCATGCCATGGTGCGCGTCACGTCTGAAAAGCGCTACCTTTTGCTGCCCGTAGAAGAAAAAGAGAGCGAGTCGAAGATACGCGTCATCAAGGACGGTCACGCCGATGCGAGCATCGACATCCGACTGGCCACAGGCAAGGCCGACTACTTCGTGCCACTCGACCTCAGCCGTTATGGCAAAGGCGAACTGCTGCTTGACTTAGTGTTCACGGGCAACTACCGCACGGTGGGAAACATCGAGGATTACAGTTGTTGGAAACTGATGAAGCAGAGCGACACCTTCGACACCACCAACCGTGAGCAGTGGAGGCCACAATACCACCACACACCCGCGTGGGGATGGATGAACGATCCTAATGGCATGTTCTATAAAGATGGCGTGTGGCACCTGTATTTCCAGTACAATCCCTACGGCTCCATGTGGGGTAACATGACGTGGGGGCACTCGGTCAGCCGCGATCTCATCCACTGGACCCATGAGCCGGAAGCCGTACTGCCCGATGCCCTTGGCACGGTGTTCAGCGGTTCGGCCATCGTCGACAGCACCGGCTCGGCAGGATTTGGCAAGAATGCCGTCGTGGCCATGTACACCTCAGCACGGGAGAACCAGACGCAGAGTCTCGCCTACAGCAACGACGGAGGCAAGACCTTCACTAAATACGAAGGCAATCCGGTGCTCACGGCCAAAGAGCCCGACTTCCGCGATCCTAAGATGCTATGGAACGACGACACGCAAGAGTGGAACCTCGTCATGGCCACAGGTCAGAAGATGAACTTCTACTCCTCGAAAGACTTGAAGAACTGGAAGTTCGAGAGCAGCTTCGGCGAAGGCTACGGCTGTCACAAAGGCGTATGGGAGTGTCCCGACTTGATGAAGATGGACAATGGCAAGTGGGTGCTTGTGTGCAACATCAACCCCGGAGGCCCCTACGGTGGCTCGGCTACACAATACTTTGTCGGCCAGTGGGACGGTCATAAGTTCACTTGCGAGAGCAAGCCCGAGGTGACCAAGTGGATGGACTATGGCAAGGACCACTATGCCACGGTCACGTTCAGTGGTGCGCCCAACGGCCGTCACGTCGCCCTGGCATGGATGAGCAACTGGCAGTATGCCGCCGTGGTGCCCACCCTGCAATACCGTTCGGCCAACTCCATCCCGCGCGACCTCAGCCTCTTCAACGAGGGCGGTGAGGATTATGTCAGCGTGAAACCGTCGCCCGAGGTGCTCAAGGCCTTCAACAAGCCGGCAGCCGGAATCAGCGAGGCCTGCATGGTCGAGGTGAGCCGTCTGCGTCCCAACGCCACCATCGAACTGTCCAACGGCAAAGGCGAGCGCGTGGTCATGCGCTACAATGCCAGTGAGCAGAGCTTCTCCTTCGACCGCTTGAAGAGTGGGCAGACCGACTTCAGCGATGCCTTCCCCAGTGTGACCATCGCTCCGACACACGGACGCGTCAACCGCGTGCTGATCTTCATCGACAAGAGCAGCATCGAGGTCTTCGATGCCGACGGAAAGTTTGCACTTACCAACCTCGTCTTTCCGACATCACCTTACAACCGTCTGAGCGTCAAAGGCGGCAAGACAAAGATACGAAAGATGTAACTGTAAAGACGAGAACCATGCACTCCGATAAATGAACCTATGTTCCCGCGGGCACAAACCTATGTTCTCATGGGCATGAACCTATGTTCCCGTGGAGACAAAGCAGTGGGATTACTGTTGTAATCTTATAGCAAAAGACCATTCGCCAGGTAGCAAATGATAAAAAGCTACGCAGCGAATGGTCTTTTGTTAGTTAAAAAAATCCCTTCTCACGAAGCGCTCTTCGTGCCTTACAAGTGAAAGAGTTTTCCGACGGCGTTTTCCAGTCTTCTCCTGGCCACCTCGGTGTCGAGAGGATCCTCGTCCCTGGGTTGTCCATCGTTGATGCACACCACTTTGGAAAAGCCGGCATCAAGGAGCGCCTGACGATCGGCAATGCGTCCGGCGACGAGGACGACGGGCACGCCAACCTTTTTGGCATGGTGGAGCACTACGCTGGGGAGCTTGCCCATGAGCGTCTGTTGATCGGAGGCCCCCTCGCCCGTGACGACAAGGTCAGCGTTCTGAAGTAGCGTGTCGAAGCCGTTGCTACGCAGCACCAGTTCTGCCCCACTCTCCATCTGTGCGTCCATAAACTGCATGAAAGCATACCCCAGTCCGCCAGCAGCCCCTGCGCCTAGCTGCTGACTCTTGTCATAGCCCTGATGTTTGGCCGCCATGTTGGCGAAGGTCACAGCGCGACGCTCCAACAACGCCACTTGCTGTGGGTCTGCTCCTTTCTGTGGTGCAAAGATCTGGGCGGCCCCCTCAGGGCCTGTCAGCGGATTAGTCACATCAGAAGCCAAGGTCACTTTGAGGGATCTGAGCACCGATGTGTCAAAAGGATCGTACCACATCTGATGCAAACGCTGCTGGGCATGATGACGCAGACACTGAAGCATGCCCAAACCACAATCACTTGTAGCCGAGCCACCCAGTCCCACGACAAACTCGCGGCAGCCCGCTTCCCAAGCGTGCACCATCAGCTCACCCACGCCATAGCTTGTGGCGACCAGCGGATTGCGCAGTTCCGGCTCTATCTTGGCCAAGCCGACAGCTTGTGCCACCTCGATGATGGCCTTGCCATCCTTGATGCCAAAGTCGGCGTCGGTCCATCGCATCATCGCGTCATGGACGTGGCAGTGCACAATTCTGTCGGGCTGCATGGCCCGCAGGAAGCCCTCGCCGCCATCGCTGGCCTCGATCATCCTCAACTGAGTATCCAGGAACCGTTGTCTCAGTCCTTCCGCCATGGCCTCATTGGCCTCGCGGCTGCTCATGCAACCCTTGAAACTATCAAAAGCAATTATAATTCTCATAGGTTTCTTTCATCATATTCGCTCATCCATTCTTCCAATTTCTGCTTCAACTCTTCCTTCTTAGGAAGACAAAGGGCATATTCTTGTGCATAGATGTTGGCTTCTTTAGGCAGAGTAAGCTCCACCATAGCATCGTTTTTTGTAGGACAGAGAAGAATTCCAATAGTAGGCTTCTCAAAATTCAAACGCTTATAACGGTCAAAGTAATTTACATACATCATCATTTGTCCAAGATCCTGATGCGTCAACTTGTCTATTTTCAAATCAACTAAGACATAGCATTGTAAGATTCTGTTATAAAGTACAAGGTCAACATAGAAGTTATCTTCGTCAAACGTAAAACGCTTCTGCCTTGCTTCAAAAAGGAATCCTTTACCACACTCCATGAGAAAGTCTTCCAATTTATCAAGTATAGCCGACTCAAGCTTTTGTTCTGAATATGAAGAGTCAGGTTTGATTCCTATAAAATCAAGCACAAGTGGATTCTTAAGAATATCGGTAGGCTTCTCCACTACTTGTCCCTCTGTTGCAAGTCGCATCACCTCGTTTTTGTCTTTACTTATTGCGAGACGCTCATACAAGCTACTGGCTACTTGGCGCTGGAGTTGTCTTTTACTCCATTGCTGCCGGGAAGCTTCTATTTCATAAAAATGGCGCGCATTTGGATTTTTCTCTCTCATTAATATGAGGTAATGTGTCCATGGCAATATAAAATGAGGAGATTTCCGAACCAGTGGTTCGGATATTGCAGACTGATCCGATATCCGAGCCGATGGTTCGGAAATGGAATAAGTCAAAAAGAATTTTCTACAGTTTTCTAAAGTATCCACCGACCATCCTCTTTCATATCGACTCATTAACCGTGCAGATAAGCGCTTCAGTAAGTTCTTTCCATACTCAGCTCTTACCTTTCCATCTTGCTCGTAATCCACAATATATTGTCCTACAGCATAATAAGTATAGACCATAGCTGTGTTTATGGCCTTTGACACTTGGCTGCGGCTCTTGTCTATCAGATGAGAGATAGCATCAAAAAGTCGATCTTCGGTATCTACAAATTCGTTTTTATCTTCTTTCATGACAGCATTTTTATCTTGCAAAGGGACATGTACCTATGGCACTTTCACCACAGAAGACATATTCACTCCACTCAGAATCAATTAGTCGAGTAAAATTACAAAGAAAATTTGAATTCAACAACCCTTTCGATAAAAAGTTCTGAAATCATAATACTTACAGTATTTCAAGCTACGCATATTGTAATATTTCCGCCCTTTCTACGTTAATAATACCATGATACGAAGACTTTTCATCTTGATGATACTGGCCTTGCTGGGCCTGAGTGGCATGGCACAGAGCTTCACACTGCATGGTCGCGTCATTGACGAGGACGGCAACCCGGTGGAGTTTGCCAGCGTGTCATGTCTCTCACAAGGCAAGGCCACGGTGACCTCAGCTCACGGCGAATACCGGTTGACACTCCGTTCTGCAGACTCGGTAGTGGTGAAGTTCTCTATGCTCGGCTACCGCACAAAGACGAGGATTCTGAGGAAACCCAAAGGGCCGCAGGCGCTCACGGTCACACTCTACGGCATGGCGAACACGCTCGGGCAAGTTGATGTCACAGGACAAAAGATACAATCGGGACAAGGACAAGAGCTGAGCACAAAAGACATGAAAGGCTCACCGTCAACAACGGGCAATGCGGTAGAAGAACTCGTACAGAGCCAGGCCGGCGTCTCCACCCATTCCGAGTTGTCATCGCAGTACAACGTCCGCGGCGGCGCCTTTGACGAGAACTCGGTATATATAAATAATGTGGAGATCTACCGCCCCTATCTTGTACGCAGCGGACAGCAGGAAGGACTATCCGTCATCAACCCCGACATGGTGGAGCGTATCAACTTCTCCACAGGAGGCTTTGAAGCTAAGTACGGCGACAAGATGTCGTCGGCCCTCGACATCACATACCGCCAGCCGAAGCGCGCCGAAGCCTCGGCCACCGTGTCGTTGCTGGGCGCCAGCGCCTATGTGGGATTAGGCAACAAAAACTTTTCCTGGACCAACGGACTGCGCTACAAAACCACAAAATATCTCCTCGGCTCGTTGGAAACCAATGGTGAATACAAGCCCAGCTTCCTCGACTATCAGACCTACCTGCATTGGCGCCCCAATCAGTTATGGAGTTTCGACATCATCGGCAACGTCTCTGACAACCACTATACTTTCCAACCAGAGAGCCGCGAGACCAGTTTTGGCACACTCGAGGACGTGAAATCCTTCCGTGTCTACTTCGATGGACAGGAGAAAGACCGCTTTCGCACGTATTTCGGTACGGTAGGCATCACGCGCCACTGGGGTGACTCCACGTCGGTGTCACTGCTCGGCTCTGCCTTTTCGACCAGCGAACGCGAGCAGTACGACATTCAGGGACAATATTGGCTCACGCAAACCGAGACATCGGAAGACCTCGGCGTGGGGACCTACTTCCAGCACGCGCGCAACTATCTCAAGGCACGCGTAGGTAGTGTGAAGCTGATGGTCAACCACAAAACGGCGTCACACAACATCGAGGGGGCTCTCACATTTAAAAAAGAACATATCGAGGAAAACTCGCGCGAGTATGAGATGCGCGACTCGGCAGGATACAGCATTCCGCACACGGGACAGGACCTGTACATGATCTATTCGCTCAGGGCGAAGAACCAACTCGATGCCAACCGCACGGAAGTGTATCTTCAGGATACCTGGCGCTTTCATCGCAACGACTCCAGCACACTCTATACGCTCAACTACGGTGTACGCTTCGCGCACTGGAACTTCAATGGCGAGTCGACACTCTCACCCCGGGTCTCGCTCGGCATCACGCCGTCATGGAACCGCGACTTGACCTTCCGTTTGGCAACGGGCCTCTATTACCAGGCACCTTTCTTCAAAGAGCTACGCGACACGTCTACCGTGAACGGCATGACCGTGGCCTCACTCAACGACAAGGTGAAGAGTCAGCGTGCCATCCACGTCATCGGTGGCATGGACTATCGCTTCAAAGTCAACAACCGTCCCTACCGCTTCTCGGCTGAGGCTTATTATAAGTTTCTCCACAACCTCATCCCTTACTCGGTAAGCAATGTGCAGGTAGTCTACTACGGCGACCACACCGCCACAGGCCATGCCGCCGGAGTGGACTTGAAGCTCTACGGAGAGTTTGTTCCGGGTACTGACTCGTGGATCACTCTCTCTTTCATGAACACCAAGATGAATGTCGACGGCCGTTCCCTTCCCCTGCCTACGGACCAGCGCTTTGCTGCCCATCTGTTCTTCACAGATTATTTTCCGGGTACGACACGCTGGAAGATGAGTCTCAGGCTGACCTATGCCGATGGCCTGCCCTTCTCTACTCCTCACCGCGAGCTGACCTCTGCGTCATTCCGTGCGCCAGCCTACAAGCGGGCTGACATTGGCATGAGCTACCGGCTCTACGACAACAGCGACCATCACAGCGCACACTGGCTGAAAAACGTGTGGCTCGGACTCGACTGTCTCAACCTGTTGGGCATCAACAACGTCAACTCGTATTACTGGGTCACCGATGTCGTAGGCCAGCAATATGCCGTTCCGAACTATTTGACCGGCCGCCGCATCAACGCCAAGGTCACCGTGGAGTTCTAAGCACCGACGCCGTCACTTGCTGACCAGCGTAGTGACAGAGCGTGGGGCAAGGACAACGGCTCCCTTGCTTCGTCCCACTGGCTTGAGGTTTTCCCCCGAGACATCCGACGTGCGATAGAGTTGCCAAGCGTTTTTGCCATCCGGTAGTGGCAGGCTGATGGTGCGCGTGCCTTCACCATAGTTGATGGCGACCACGACCCACGAGCCGTCGGCATTGCGATAAGCAGAGACCATCACGCCGGTTGGCTGTGTGTCTCCATCGACAACAGGCTTTCCGCCATCGGTCACAGTAACGGTGTAGCGCCGCGCACCCGGCCGGATGAATCGGCTATAGTTGCCCAAAGCCCACATCAGCTTGGAATCGATAGCCTTGCCCGTTTTCCACCCATCATCACTGAGCACACGGATCAGTCCGTCCTTATAGTCACCTCCCATCGACCGCCACCACGACCAGCTCTCCGCATCGCCGTAGACCAGATCGTGATGGATGACGCGGGCCACGTAGAGCGCCGTCATCATCGAGAAATCGTAATGGCCGCCACCGCCAATCTCTTCGTCATTGCCCATGATGCACAGTTCACTTTGCCAGTAATGGAGGCCGTAACGCGCCAGCGTGTCACGCAGTTGCTCGCGTATCTTGCGCATGTACTCTACGGGAGTATTGGTCCAGTAGCTGTGAGCCAAAATGCTGTGCGGCACGCCCGGACAGTCACCTAAGTAGGTCTGTGTACTGTCTTTGCAGAAAAAGCTGCGAATCTCATAGCCGCGTTGCCAGTCTGTCTCATGGGTCCCCAAAAGGCAACGCAGGTCAGAACTCTCGTTGATGGTAATCTGGGTATTGACCTTCTGTTTCTTAAAAGCTTTCGAGATCGCCCTCACCAGTCGCGCTACTTCCCGGTTGGTGGCAGGCGATCCTTCTTGCTTCGGCCCCGTCCAGTTCCAGTGTCCGTCCGGCTCATTGACGGGACTGACATAGTCGAAGTGAATGCCATCATGCTCTTCCAGTCCTTTCAGACTTGTCGCGATGAACCTTGCGGCACGGTCGTAGCTGTCAGGCCGCAGATTGATGGTGCCTCCGCGCCCGGTGTTGGTCGCCAGTCCATTCTGCGTGAAGAACACCGGCATGGAATTCATGAAGGCAAGGAAATGGCTGACACCCCGCTGCTGAGCCAGCTTCAGGAAGTTGCGCTGACCTTGCTGTTTACTCCAGTCATAGCTGCCGTCGGCATTGAGAAAGCATTCGGTACGTGTTGCCGGCTGTATCTGTGCACCGTCTCCTTGCTCTTCACTACCTGCGCCAAGGTTGAAACGCCACAGTGAAAGGCCGATGCCGCGTGGTTGCCCCTGCGCATCATTATCGGTACTGAACAGCCAGTCAGCGATCTGCCGTTGTTGCTGTTCAGGCCAGAGCCCCACATATTTCATGCTCCAGGCGTCTGACGCGCCAAAGTGCAGGATCTGCTGTCGCGGCTGATCGGTGTTGATATGATAGACACGTTGTGCCTTTACAGCCACTGTCGCCGTGAGCAACAGGGCTGACAAGAAAAGATGATGATGGTTCATGAAAAGAGGTGAATGTTGAAGATTTGAGGAATGAGAACCCAAGATCAGGGGTTGACGACTTTCTTACCGCCAATGACATAGATGCCCTTCGCCAAATCGTGGAGATGGGAAGCATCGTCTGCCACCTTCACGCCAGCCAGCGAGTAGACAGCCTGCTGGCTCTGGGTGTCAGCGTGAATGTTCTGAATGCCGGTCGCGAAATCTCCGTCGAGCGTGAAGGTCACCACCGAGCGCGCGGGAATGACGATGCGTGTGTTGGGATCAGGCGTGGCATTCAGTGTAGCGTCCAGTGTCAGGGTGTGGGTAGCATCGGTGACATATTTATGGATAGTGGTGGCTGACGTGTTGAACTTCACGCCTTTGGCGACCTCGCCATTGTTGACAAAGACCGTCACGATGCGCTTTCCATCCTTGGAGACAAACGCCGTGGCCATCAATCCGTCGATGTCGTCAACCGCAGAACCCGTCATCGCGATACGCTGATAGCCCGGACGGATGAAACGACTATAGTTGCCGAGCACCCACAGATTGGGATTGGCCGTGACTGTGCCGCCTTTGGTCAAGTCGCCATAGCTCTCGTAGCCCGTGTCGCCGGAAGCGTTGAGCCGCAGCAACTCAAACCGGTTTTTCTGACTCCACTGCGACTGAGCCATTGCCGTCCAGTAAGACCAAGAAGACAGGTTGCCCTTGGTGAGTCCCACATAGATGAGCTTCCCCATGAACAGCGCGATGTCCATGTCTGTCGCATCATCATAGGAGCCGGGGAATCCCGTGCCCGTGTCAGGTTCCTTGTCGTGCATACTCCACTCGGTCTGCATAACTTTCAATCCATAGGCAGCGGCTTTCTCTGCTACCTTCTTTCTTGTATCCACCATTGTCGCGTCACTGCCGAAGGACCAGTAGTCGTGTCCGGCCACCGCCTTCTCCACATGACTGAGGTCACCGATATAGGTGTCGGTGTTGGCAGGATTCCAGAAAGCCTCGATCTGGTCGGAGGCCCTTCCGTTATAATCCGTACATTTCTGATAGAGGCGGTCCCATGCACTGGCTTCCGGCATGACGATCGAGGTGGCGGTCAGCTGTTGCTTCTCAAGCGCTTTGTCCAACTCTCTGACGATCTTGCTGATCTCGGCATTCTGCCAGGGCGATCCTTCCTGTCCGTCGCGCCAGTCAAACGCTGGTTCGTTGACAGGGTCGACATAGGTGATCGGGTAGCCCGCGTCGGTGAAGTGGCGGGCGGTCGTGGCGATATAGTCCGCGAAGTCGTCGTAGCAGTCTTCCTTCAGGTTGGCGCCACTGGCCCCGTTCTTGTTATTGGCGAGTCCGTTGGCAGTGAAATAAATAGGAGCTGAGTTGGAGAACAACAGGAAGTGGTCCACGCCATAGTTCTTTGCCTGTTCCATGAACCATTGCTGTCCTGTGCAACGGCTCCAGTCATAGCTGCCATCAGACTTGATGTAGCAGTCAGCGCGCCGTGTGGCGTCACTGATATTTGATCCGTCGCCTTGCTGGCTGCTGCCGGCACCTAAGTTCACCCTCCATACCGAGAGGCCGATGCCTTCGGGATTGCCGTTGTTGTCCATTTTTTGTGAGAAGAGCAAGCGTGCGGCTTTTTCCTTCTCACTGGTGGAAAAGTAGCGTCCCACATAATCCGACGTCCAACAGTCCGAAGCACCGAAATCCATGATGGTCTGATAGCGTTGCGACGGATTAAAGCCAATGGTGAAAGACGACTGTGCCGCTGCCGACAGAGTGGCCGAGAGGGCGAGCATGGAGATAAAGAATTGTTTCATATTATAGAAAATAAAAGGCCTCATCCTAACCCTCCCTCCGGAGGCGGAAAGGAAAACATATATGAGAGCGTCATTCTTGATTTCCGTTCTTCGGAGGAGAGGGTTAGAGAGAGGCTATCAGAGATGCTTCTTACTGATGAAGAAGATACTCCTTATTAATATAATGGATTCTGCTTGATGGAACCGTTGGACATGATGATCTCAGAGTTCGGGATCGGGAAGAGCTCATCGCGGCCCTCCTTGAAGGTGATACCCTTATCACTGCTCTCACCGGTGTTCTTTTTCTCGTACTTATCCGTGCTCTCATAGAGGTTGTAATGTACGAAGGTGCCGTTGGGTCCCATGATGTTGTCGATGGCAGGCTTGCCGTTGTCATCCTTCCAGCGGCGCAGGTCATAGAGGCGGTTGTCTTCCAAGGCCAGCTCCAGACGACGCTCCAGACGGATGGCATCACGCAACTGCTTGCCGGAAGAAGTCACAGCAGAAAGTTTCACGCGGGCACGTACCTGGTTGAGGGCTGCGCGCGCCTCAGCATCATTGCCCAGTGCGTTTTCTACCTCAGCATACATCAGCAGCACATCGGCATAGCGCAGCAGGCGATAGTTCAGTGGGATGTGCGGTGCATCGTAGGGCGACGGGCGCTTGGCAACAGGGATAAAGAGCTTCATGTTGCAGCGCGCACTCTTGTGTTTGCTGGGAGAGATGACATAAGGGTTGTCAGCTGTCCATGTCGGATCATTGGGCACGTTGGTCTGGCCATCGTGCAGGATGGTCCACTTCAGACGGATCGAGTCACCGGCATCCTCAAAGGCTTTCTCAAGATTGCTGGTCGGCAGTCCCCAGGACCATCCTGAGTCGTCACGCGAACCAACGACGACCGAGATGCGCTCACCAAGGCTGTAACTGATGTCGCTATTGGTCTGTACCTCCAGGAGGCTCTCCTTGCTGTTGTTGTGATCCATGCTCCACACATCGCCAAAGTTGTCGAGCAAGGCATATTCCTTGCTGTCGATGACCGCCTTGAGCTGTGCTTCAGCCTCCTTGTACTTTTCCTGATAGAGATAGACCTTGCCAAGCAGTCCCTGGGCCGTACCCTTGGTGACTCGTCCGAGGTCGTTGCTGCTGTACTGGCTGCGCAGCGGCAGGTCGGGAATGGCCTCGAGCAGGTCCTTCTCGATCTGAGCGTAGGTCTCTTCCTTGCTGGCACGTTCGATGCCTTCTACTTCCGAAGGCATTTTCAAGTCAAGGACGATAGGCACGCCACCGAAGTTCTTCACCAAATCGAAATACTGGAAGGCACGCAAGACCTTTGCCTCAGCGACATAGCGCTTCTGAAGGCTCTCGTCATTGAACGTCACAGCCGGGATCTTGTTGATGGCGATGTTGCACTGCAGGATACCTTTGTAGCGATACTGCCAGAAGTTTTGGCAGCTGTTGCCGGCGCTGACGGTATTGCCGGTGTAGTGTGCCAGCGGCAGATAGTCACCGGGGTCCTGGGTCGTGTTGCCCATCCATTCATCGTCTGTGCACATATCTCCAGCCACGTAGAACTTATAGATCTGCCACCAGTCGTCGTAGGCCAGACTCTGATAACAGCCCGTGAGCTGCTTGGCACATTCGTCCTCTGTGCTAAAATAGTTCTCCATGTCTTGCTGACCACGGAGTGGCTCATCAAGGAAGTCGGAGCAGCCGGTCACCGTGAAGGTAAGCGCTGCCGCCATGGTCAGTCCAATAATATATTGTTTCATAGTTGTTGCGGATAATGATTAAAAGTTCATGTTCACACCCACGAGGAAGGTGCGTGGGTTGGGATAACCGGTCCAGTCGATACCAGCCTGTGTGGCACCGCCCATAGCTGCTGTCTCGGGATCCATGCCACTGTAGCCTGTGATGGTGAAGAGGTTCTGAGCAGAGAGCGAGAAGCGCAGGGTGCAGGAGCCTAAGAGCTTCTTGGGCAGTGTGTAGCCCAACTGGAGCAACTTGCAGCGGAAGTAGCTGCCGTCCTCGACAAAGTAGCTCGACGGACGTGTGTAGTTGGCATTCGGATCGGCAACGGTCAGACGGGGATACTCCGTGGAAGTTCCTTCGCCGTGCCAAGCCTTTTCGAGCGTGCCGGCATAGACGTTTTGTCCGTCCTGACCGAAGTAACGCTCGCGGTTGAGGTTGTAGATGTCGTTGCCAAACGTGCCGTAGAACTGTGCTCTAAAGTCAAAGCCCTTGTACTGCGCATTCAGGTTAAGGCCGAGCATCAGGTCTGGGAAAGGATTGCCGATATAGGTCTTATCCTTCTCGTCGATAGTGCCGTCGTGGTTGAGATCCTTGTAGCGGAAGTCACCGGGCTGGGCATTGGGTTGCATGGCATTGCCGTGCTCGTCGGTGTAAGAGGTCACTTCGGTCTGGTTTTGGAAGATGCCGTCAACAACATAGCCATAGAACTGGCTGATGAGCTTGCCCTCCTCATTGCGGATGATGTAGTCGCCATTGTGACTGCCGGTGTAGATATAGTTGCCGTTGAGGTTGATGGCTTTGTTGCGCACCGAGCTGAGGTTGAGGCCCACACCATATTGCAGTGCGCCGGCATGGTCGTTCCAGTCAATGCCCAGTTCCCAGCCAGTGGCCTTCATGCTTCCGACGTTCTCCCACATCTGTCCGTTCCACATCGGGTAACCCAGGATGAGCAGGTTTTCTTTCTGCATGAGCATGTCGTGGCTCTTCTTGGTGTACCAGTCGGCGGTGACGCGCAGGCGGTTGTTCAGGAAGGCCATGTCAAGTCCGATATTGTAGTCCTCGACAGTCTCCCACTTCACATTGCTGTTACCAATGGATCCGATCGTAGAACCGACCACCGTTGTCGGTGTAGAACCAAAGGTGTAACGTGTCGTAGAGATAGAGCTGATGTAAGCTGAATTGGAGATATTCTGGTTACCAACCTTACCCCAGCCGAGTCTGAGCTTCAAGTCATCGAAGACATGCTGGTGCTTCATAAACGGCTCGCCGGAAATACGCCATGCGGCGCTGACGGCGGGAAAGGTAGCATATTTGTTGCCTTTGGGGAACTTGGAGGAACCATCGACACGCACGCTGGCTGTGAGATAGTAACGCTCGTCGTAGTTGTACATCACACGACCGAGGTATGAGATCAGCGAACTATAGGTGTTGGTGCCGGAAGCCTGCATGTTCTGTGTACCAGCGCTCACATAACGCATCTCCTCGACATTGGAGGGGATGTTGTCACGGCTGCCGCTGAGATAGTAATCCTGGAAACGCTCCATGGTGTAACCGGCCATGACGTTGAGGTTATGACGCTTGTTGAAGGTCTTCATATAGGTCAGCGTGTTGGTCCAGTTCCAGTCGACCCAGTTCTGCATCGTGCGGGAGGCATTGCTCTTCTCGCTTTGCTCGAGGTTGTCGATATGGAAGTTGGGCGTATAGCTGTCTGAGAGGCGGAAGCGTGCATTGATGCCAAACTGTGTGCGGAACGTCAGACCGCTGATGGGACTGATGCTGATGTAAGGAGTAGCCAGCAGGCCGTACTCGTCGGAATGGCTGTCGAGACGATACATCGAAGCCACAGGGTTCCACTCCTGGTTATTGTTGGAGCGTGCATAGTTGCTGTAGGGATTGGAGGTCCACTCACTCTTGTCGAGCATAACAGGAGTCGTTGGGTCCATGGCCATGATGGCGCCCATCAGAGATGGCGTGTCGTTCCAGTTCTCGTATTTGGGCGTGAAGTCGATACCAGCCTTGACCATCTTGTTGAAGTTATACTCCATAGAGAAGCGTGCCGTCAGTTTCTGCCAGTCACCGACCTTGTATTGTGAGTTCTGGCGGAAATAACCGATGCTGGCCGAGTAGAGCAGCTTGTCGGTACCGCCGGAGAAGCCGATGTTATAGTTCTGTTGCAGGGCGATGTCGCGGATGCACTGGTCCCACCAGTCGGTGCCTTGGGCGTCCGTGATGTTCTCGATGCCTTTGTAAGCACCGGTTGTTCCGTCGTTGGCGTAGCGGGTCTTGTAGACCTTCTCATATTCCGAAGCCTTAGCCATGTCGGGCTTGCTGAGAGTCTGGAAACCTTCCGACACAGAAGCCTCAAACTTCATGGCACCCTTGCGGCCCTTCTTGGTGGTGATCAGGATGACACCATTAGAGCCACGGGTACCGTAGATGGCCTCAGCGGAAGCGTCCTTGAGCACCTGCATGCTCTCAATATCGTTTTGGTTGAGGAAATTGATGTTGGTACCCACGGGCATTCCGTCGACGACATAGAGCGGGTCAGAGCCGTTGATGGTGCTGATGCCTCGGATGATGACGCGTGGAGTGGAGCCCGGAGAACCACCGTTGGTCACCTGCACACCATTGACCTGGCCCTGCAGAGCGTCCATGACGTTGCCGGTTGTGAGCTTATTGAGCTCGTCGCCCTTGATGGCAGAAATGGAGCTGGTCAGGTCGCCTTTCTTGGCAACACCGTAACCGATGACCACCACCTCGTTGAGGTCAGAGGCATTGTCCTTCATCACCACATTGATGGTGGACCGTCCGGTGACGGCGATCTTCTGCGACGCAAAGCCCATCATCGACACTTCCAGTGTGGCATTCTTGTCCACATTGATGCTATATTGTCCATTGAGGTCGGTGACCGTGCCGTTGGTTGTACCGGCAACCTTGATATACGCTCCCATCAAGGGTTCATGGTCATCGCCCGAGGTTACTGTACCCGTGATCTTCATCGTCTGCGCCTGTAGGCACAGAGCGAAGACGGACAGGAAAAGGGATAACAAATATTTTTTCATTTGTCTGTTGTTTGGTTATTCTGTTGTTCAGGTCTTTTATTTCACTGGAATGATGCGGCTGCGCAGCAGGGCATAGTCAAACTCAAAGAGATACTTGCCGTCAGCGGGGACGGTCATCTCCTTCATGTTGTCACCGCCATTGGCCTTGTTAGCCTCGTTCTCATCACTGCCGTCGAAGCGCCAGTAAGGCTCCGGCCACCAGCCCCAGATGTGTGCTACACTGATCGTGAAGCTGATCTTCGTGCCCTTGGTGAGTGTCATCTCGCGATAGAGACGGTAAGGATTGCTCTTGTCCTGATAGAGCACGAACGCATTGTTGTTGGGATTGGTCGTCCAGCTCGGCGTGCCGGGCAGTCCACTGCCAGCCAGCACGATCTCGTAGGCTTGCTCGCCACTGCCGTCCTTAAAGTCAATCTTCTGTGAACCGTCGAGCATGCCCAGCGATTTGGTTGTCGGCGTATAGCTCTTCACGTCATACTCACCACTGACAGTATTGAAGTCGATCTCGTAGTAGCCCACCTTGCTCAGTTTGATAGGTTGTCCAACATTGGGATTGCTGGTCAGCAGTCCTGTCGTGGGATCCACACCAAAGCAGATCGGCTGGAAGTCGGTTTTCTGAGGGATGAAGCGCACGCCAGTGCCTGCCTTCTGATTGTAGTAGAGGGCACGATACTGATATTTACCCGTATGCTCGATGAGCATCGGCACGCCATATACATCACTGGTCAGGTCGGCAGCGTCATCGACATCGGCCAGATACATCTTGTCAAAGTCAGGCAGATCACTCACTTTGATTGTGCTTGTCGTGGTCGCCGTGTTGTTGAACTTGTCTCCTACCTTTACGGTCATCGTGTAGGTTGCCTCTTTCTGTGGCATCTCATACACCTTATTATATATATAGGTCGTGCCGCTGATGCTGACGCTGTCGTGTACGTTGAGGTCAGGAATGCTCACGACGAGATAACTTAGATTCTTGTTGTCTGCCACAGCCGTAGTCAGGCTGAGGTTGGGATTCTGCAAGAGCACGGTGAGCTCTTTGGAAGGAGCCTGAGTGAAGGTTGGTGCGGTGAAGTCGCCATCGGGGGTGACAAGCACGGTCGTCTGAGTCTGGTGTCCGCGCACGTCTTCCACAGTTACAGTGACGGGGAACTGGTCAGCGTCAGCCCACTCCGAGCCAGCCTTGTAGTGGTAACTCAGGTTATACTCATGGAGCAACGTGTCGGGATAATAAGTCAGGAAGTCAATGGTCTTATCGAGATTCATCCCTTCGTTCTTCAAGGTGATGCTCTTCAGTCCGTCAGCGTCTTTTGCAACGCCCTCAATGGTAAACTGCCGTCCGGGCTCCGTTTGAATGTGATCCGTAGCCAACTGAATGACGGGTGCCTGGTCATCGACTGCAGGATAGTCATCGTCACTGCTGCACGACGTCAAAGACACGCCAAAAAGCAGTCCGAGAAATCCCGCCAGCAATGGCCGGAAGAAGTTTCTGTTCTTATTCATGAGTCCACTTTAAAAAGTCCGGACTGAGACCATTTGATTAAATTTGAAATTA
>URCI01000024.1 GCA_900546345.1 uncultured Prevotella sp.
GTGCTTGCTCTTGTGTCTGTGGTGCTTGCTCTTGTGTCTGTGGTGCTTGCTCTTGTGTCTGTGGTGCTTGCTCTTGCGCCTGCTCCCCATTCACCCCATTAGACTCATTCACCCCATCGGTCCCATTGCCAGTATTCTGTTCGGTAGGGCTGGGTTCCGTAGGCTGCTGCTCTGCAGCGGCTTCATCTTGCGGAGTCTGCACCGTCTCCCCGTTAACCTCGGTCGTCATGCTTTGCAGCTCTTCTGGGCTAACAACCTGCATCTTCTTCCCGTTAACGGGGCTTTCGGTGTATATCTCCACACCGTCCTCGCCAACGCCGGTAACCTGTCCACGTACGGGCATGCCGCCGTTGTCGATGGTAAACGTATCATCGACTTGCCACTGATGAGGCTCTGACATATCAGGAGCCACAACACTACCCGGATAAGTCGGTACTGTACCTTCTTCATCAGGCACGACGGTTCCGCCTTGGTCCAATATGCCTTGGTCGCCTTCCTGCTCGGTTGGCTGCTCCTGTCCCTCGCTATCTTCTGCGCCCTGTTCCGTGCCTCGGCTTACAAGCCGAGGATCTAACCCTTGCTCCGCCTTCTGCATGTTGGTATTGTCCACCATCTGCTGCAACGTGTTCACGTCCATAGGCACGACCTTGCCGTTCATACTCACGTTAACGGTGCCGTCGGGGTTCTGCACGGCTCCCGTCTGACCGTCAGCTACGATGGTAGCCTCTATCTGCTGTCCGGTGTTGTCAGTAAGGGTATAGGTGTTGCCTGCGGTAAGATTGACCTTGCCGTTTATCTTGTCAGCGGCTTCCTGCGCCTTGCTCTGCTGGATAGCGTCAATGGCTTGCTGCTTGGCCTGAGCACCGTCTATCGGCGTGTCAAGGGAGAATAGTTCATCAGGAGAAATCATCTGAACCTTGCCGTCCTCATCGACAACGACAATACTCATGTCGCTCTTCTGCTTATCAACGCTCTTCCCGTCGTCGGTCATTACGACATTTCCGCTGGTGATATACACCTTCTTGTCAGTGCCGTCCGGGTTCTGCGCCTTCAGCGTCGCGGACTGAATAACGCCTTGGTCATTCGTACGGCTGTCATAGATGGCTCCCGTCTGCTGAACCTCATCGTCTATATCATCCCTCACACGCTGCATCATGCCCTCATATTCCTGCTGGGCATTGACAACAGCCTGAGCCGCCTTGCGGTCATTTGCAGTGAAGTATGGGCTCCCGTCCTCTTTTTTGGCATCGAGTATTTGTTGTGCATTAGTATTCTCGCCAAAAATGCCGTCCAACTTCTGCTGAGCAGCTGCCAGTCTGTTCTTTGCATCGTTCATCGCCGCCGGGTCGGTGGTGTTGTAACCTTGCGTGTAGCTCTCGTTGGCTGTGTTCGTCTCCTTATCGGTCATGCCGTTGCGAGTAGCTGCCTCCTGACCCATATTGTGCCCACGCATGATGATAAGCCGCTGGGCATAGTCCCACACGGCTTGCTTCTCTTGGTCGGAAAGCTCGTCATTGCTGAGCACGTTCTTCATCGTCTTACCGAAGTCCTCATTGGTAGTACCGTCAATCTCTTCCTTGATGGGTGCCCACTTGTCTGACGTGAGCCTGAACGACGCTATCTTATCGGCATTGTCAAGCTTGTGCTGGTCTTGGTGGTACTGGACTGCCATTGCCGCCTTGTGTCCGCCCTGCATGGCCATGGACGCACCGCCCATACCTGCCATTGAGAAAAGCATGCCGCCTACGATGTCAAGTTGCTGCCTGCCGTCAAGCAAGTCACTCATCTTGTTCCCACCGTCAAAAACGGCATGAAGGGGTATGCCTACCTCTTCCTCCATCACTTCTTGAGGATAACCGTTGAAGCCCGCCATCTTCATGTATTTGTTCACGCCCTGCATGAAGTCGGTCTTGCCTACCTTGGTGAACCAGTTGCTCACCTTGCCAAGACCAACCTTGCTGAGGGCACTATTGGCAAACTTGCCAAGATGCATG
Organism: uncultured Prevotella sp.; assembly: GCA_900546345.1. GTDB lineage: Bacteria > Bacteroidota > Bacteroidia > Bacteroidales > Bacteroidaceae > Prevotella. The sequence goes on from URCI01000024.1 coordinate 1,995, forward strand.
TGTTCGCCAAGCATCTCAGTATAGTTCTCAATCGTGGAGTTCGCAACACCCTCATAGATGGAGCGCCCGAGGCTCTTACCGCCTTCCAACTTATAGTCGTCGGTCTTGGGGTCGTACACCACATCACCGGCATATCTCTTGCCTATGTCAGCACCTGTCTGAGCTGCCTGTACGGTCGTGGAGAGTGCAGCGGCTGCTCCAAGGTCGCCAAGCATCACACCGGTATTCTTCAACACGCTGCGTCCAAAATTACGAATCATGTTATTCGCACCCTCTTTGATGGCTATCTTCCGGGCCAGCTTCACACCCATGCCTTCACCGGCCCTTGCCAGTCCACCGGTCACGCCTATGGCGTTGCCTGCCATGAACTGGAGTCCGTATGGCAACGCCTGAGCGGTTATCCTTGCCCAGCGATAGCCGTTGCCAAGGGCCTCTTCTGCCTTCTGAGCCGCCACACCGGCCTTATAGGTGTCCTCCATCATCATGCGCTCAGATGCTTTTTCCCTCTTTGTCTGAGCGGCTCCGGTCTTTGCCCTCAGCATTGCGGATGTAGTCAGCAAGTCCCTGTAGCCATTATCCCAGTTAGATGGGTCGAAGGCATAGTCACGGAAACCACGCCACAGCCCGCCAAGGAATGTGCCGGTCTTTTCGTCCCGTGCTGCCTTCAGGTCTCTTATCTGCTCATCCACTTTCTTGCGGGCTGCCAACAGATTGAGGTACTCGGTATCATTCATGCGCCCGTTGTTGTCGTTTGCGTTCATGGTGCTCACTGCACCACCACCGCCACGGGGAAGGTCTCGCCACCATTTATCCTGATTTTCTGCATCGAGTTCCTTGCCACGTTGTTCCAAGAGCTTGTCAAGTCTGTCTGCCTCTGCATAGGCATTATTCAACTGCCCGGTCTCGCTCTGGTCATAGCGATACTGGTCCACGGCATTCTGCTCGGTGTCTGCCTCGGCTCTGTTGCCATACTCGTTGCCGCTCTCGGTCAAGTAGGTGTCGCCCGGCTGCTGCTCCGGAGCAACATCAAAAACGGGACGGGGCTTTGCTACGGTGCCGTTGGCATGCCGTCTGACTACCTTTGAGTTCTGACCCAAATGCACGGGTCGCACCTGCAACCCACGGTTGCCGTTGGCATAGTCCATCTGATTTCTCACACGCTGCAACCCGGCTGCGCTGTGGTGCACAATGTCTTGTGCGCTCTTGATGAATGCCGCGCGCTGAGCCGCTGTCATGCCGCCGCCCTTTGCTTTTGGCTTTGGTCTGGGCTTTGGCTTGGGAGCTGGCTTTGGCTGAGGCTTAGGAGACGGTGCCTGCGTGCGTTGCTGAGAATAGGACGGAGCAGGAGAAGGTGCAGCTGGCGTCTGCATCTTCTTCATGAAGTCCTCATAACTGTTGCCGATGTCGGCTCCATGCTCGGTCAGGAGGTCATAGACCTTCTTTCTGTTGGGGTAGTTGTCATTACCCGTGAAGCCTTTCTCAAACTCATCATAGCTCTGTGAGTATCCGCCCTGCTGGAGAGTGGAGTACAACTTTTGAAGTTTACCTTTATCTAATGGCATATCTTATAGTCGTTTTGATGTGTAGTTATTATAATTTAAGTCCTGATGCCCATTTGCCGCCCTTGGCACCACCGCCTTTATTGGCTGTTGTCGATTTCTTTGCAGGTGCAGACGGCTTACGTGAATGCCAACCACTACGAGATGTACGATGGGTACCAATTCCAACAGGCTTCCCGTCAGATCCAACCATATTACTGCTATTCGTGGCATAATCATCGACGTATGTTCCATTGAGCTTTGACTGTTGTATTGCTTCGCCCTCTGTTTTGGCATAATGGAGATTGCCGTTTTTGTCATACCATGGAATACGACCGCCGCTCCCTCCAGAAGTTCCGCTCTTGCCGCCAGACTTTCCGCTCTTGCCGCCAGACTTTCCGCCACTTCCAGTACGGTTAGCCTTATTTCTCAAGGCTTCCTTATAAGCTATTTCGGCTCTTGCTATAGCTTCCTTAATATCCAATCCACGATTAAGTGCATCTATCTTGGCTTCCAGGTATTTGACTTGTGCCTCATTCGTCTTGCCGATACCCTTAGCCTTTTCATTGTAGAGGTCAGTCATTGCCTGTATTCGTGCATTGATAATCTCCTGGGCCTTTGCCTTACGCTCTGCCTCGGATTTCTTGTAAGCCTCTGCAATGTCGGCATTCTGCTGCTGTATGGCGTGAAGGTCGTCGGCTTGCTTGGCTTTGATGTATCCGTCCACGTAACGCTGCCTGTTCGCCTCACGCTCCTTCCGAAGGTTCGTCCAGTAGTTTTCAACACGCTCGCTATTCGTTTCCTTGTTCGGGTCGTACATGTTAGGGGCATACTGGGTAGTGAAGAAGAGGTTGCTCAGTGCCGATATGCCGTCGCCGATGGCTGCGAAGAGACGCTCACGCTTCTCTTTCTTCCGCTCCTTCTCGAGCTCTTCTTTAGTCGGCTCCTTGTATGGCTCCATAGCCGCGAACATGTCAGCATACGACATCGCTGACTTCTTCTTACTGTCCTGCGGCTCGGTGTCCACCGCTGCTGCGTCCTTATCCTTGCCACCGTCGCTGTTACTGCCAGTTGGGGTAGTGGTGGTGTTACCAGTGGTGGAGGAATGAGTAGTGGTCTGCACGTTAGGTGTGAACACCGGCGACTTCTCAGGTGTCTGTCCATTCTGCTCGCGGCTGAAGTTCGTGAAGTCGTCCGCCACATTGCCCGTGCTGGCAGGCGCAGGAGTCTGCTGCGTCTGCTGCTGCCTGTGCTGCTCCACAACGTTGATGGCGGCTTGTGTCGGGTCAGTAGCCTCAGCGGTCGTCACGGGCTTCTTGGGCTTAACGTCCTCGCCATTTCCAAAGTCTACCACACCTCGCGTACCATCTGTAGGTGGCGGAGTGGGAGTGCCCGCCACGCTGGTGGAAGACTGTGCAGGTGCCGTACTGGTGCCTCCATCATTGCCAGTGGCAGTAGTGCCACCATTGCCCGGTGAGCCTTTTCCGCCGTTCAAAATATCATTGATTGTTACGTCTTTCTGTGCCATTTGAAAAACAATTCTAATTCAATTCAAAAACAAATAAGGGCGAATTGTTTTCGTTTTGTTTCAGAATTGAATACGAAAACAATCCGCTTTGATTTTTACCACGGCATCTTGCTCGCTGCATTTGTAACGCCTTGCACAGCCTGACTGATATTGTCAGCCTTCTTCTGCTCAAGGTTGTTCAGCTGCTCTTGGAAGGCATTGTCGTTAGCCTGATAGGTCTGCTCTATCTCGTCCTTGCGTGCATCCGCCTGAGCGTTGATATAGCTCATCACGTTGCCCAAGGTCTCGTTAGCCTGAGCCTTTGCCTGCGCCACGCTCTCGTCTGTGCCACCGCCAACGGCGGCACTGCCTGCCGCAGCGTCTGTCTGACGTTTAAGCATGTCCTGCGTCTGACTGAGCACACGCTGAGCGTCAGCACGCTGGGTGGCATCCTCGTTATACCGCTGGTCGTACCAGTCTTGGTTCTTTTTGCGCTGAGCCTCGATGTTGCGCTTCATCTTCTTTATCGCCTTGCTTGCGCTGATACCGCCGAAAACGGCACCAGCTGCGCCTACTGCTGAGCCTATTAATCCCATATCTGTATAAACTTAAATTTACGCTCAAAGGTAAAGCATTAACTTTGCACAACGAGTTTAACTTTATACGCTAATATAACTTATACGCTGATGAAAGGTAAGAAAACAGGTGGACGCACAAAGGGCACGCCAAACAAGGACACGCCGCAGAAGAAAGCTATCAAGGCTATTCTTCGCGACCATTCCCTTGCCTACATCACACCCCACGATGTCGTCGACGAAGAGACAGGAGAGCACTCTATGCTCTCACAGCTGGACATGGACCTCGCAATGATGAAGGCCGCTGAACGGGCACAAATCGAAGTAAAGCTCATGGAGTTCCACACGCCGAAGATGCAGAGTACCTCCGTCGATGTCAACATGCCCGACACAAAGGTAACCATCGAAGACAAGCTTATCAAGCTCTCACAAGAGCCCGAAGAAGAATAACTCTTTCCTTCCCCAGACGGAAGTCTTACCCCCATCTACTTCCGTCTACTTATAGAGGACAGCCATCACCCGGCTGCCCTCTTTTTTATGTCCTTATCAAGGCAAAAACAATTCCAAAATCAATTCTAAAACAATTCCGCTCGAATTGTTTTTAACTTCGCTTGATTATCAGCAAGTTACAAATGTGAAGTGAAACAGAGTTGAACAAAAACGTTTCAACTCTGTGTCAAAAGGTGAAAACAAATAGCAAACAATTGTTTTATAATTGAATGCGAATTGTTTTTCAATTCCAAAACAAAACAAAAACAATTCGTGCGTTTTTGTTTTTAACTTCTTCTGATTATCAGCAAGTTACAAAGACAGAGTGAAACAAACATGAAAAATAAACGAAAACAATTCGTGCGTTTTTGTTTTCACTTCTGCGTCAAAACATGAAAACAAATCGGCTCGAATTGTTTTTGAATTGTTTTTCACCATCATCACCACCGTCTCTCGCGCGCGTACGTGTTATTATTTATATTTTAAGAATAATATTATATTAATAATTATCTTAGTTGATGATGATGGTGATACGCGTGCGCGTGAGAGACTAAACGAAAGTTATTGATTATATTTTAGGTATATACCTTTATTAACAGTCCTTTAATTTTTGTTAACTAAATAATTTTGGTATATACCTAAATTATGAGTACCTTTGCAGCAGATAAAACAAAGTAACCTTTCAGCCCTCGACATCACGGTCAAGTCAAACAACAATGAAAGCAAATGCAATCAACAACGAGTACGCACTTCAGGTTCTTCAAGAGAACTATGAGAACTATCGTAAGAATGGTGAAGCTGACGACCCCACAACGCTTCGAGAGTATGTAGTTGCGCAGTCAGAGACAGACCCCGGCTTCTTTCGTTGGCTCTTCAACAGTGAGGACGTTGCTGACTTCGGCACCAACCTCACCGACGAGCAGAAGGAGGAATACAGAGACTTCCTCGACATACTCGGTCCGAGAACATACACGTCCATCAACGACGATGCCAAGACCATGAACGAGTTTCGCGAGAAGATTCTGAGCGACCGAAACTATTGCTTCGGATGGTGCTATACGTGGAACGCTGATCCCGGGTGTCTTGAAGATGACGCAAGCATCGAAGAGTTCCGCAAAGAGATTGAGAACAATGCCATCTGCGAGATTACAGACCCGGAAGACAGAGAAACTGCCCTTCAGCAGCTCGATGCGGACACCTACGACGGTCCCGTGTATCGTGCAGGCGGTGTGACGTTCATTGCAAACTAATTTCCTCTCATGTGGGTGGGTTGTTCGCACCCGCCCTTAACAATGCTATTATGATGGACCAAAAGAAACGTCCGGTAGGCAGACCGTCTACCGGAATGAAGGGGATTTATGTTAAGCTTCGTGGCTCTTTAGTTGAGCCACTTAGCAAAGTGAGTAACCGCAATGGCTTCATCAATGAAGCCATTTTAGAGAAATTGAGCAATGATGGATTGATATAAGCAATGCATATCAATCCGGTTCCAACTCTGGCACATTGTCGACGGCACGCCTTTTCATGTCGTCGACAACTTTTGCGTATATCTGCGTACTCTTAATCGACGTATGCCCAAGTATCTTGCTCACCGTGTAGAGGTCAGCACCGTAGTACAGCAACATCGTGGCGCACGTGTGGCGGCTCATGTGGAATATCAGGTGCTTCTCTATCCCGGCACGCTTGCCCCAGTCCTGCAAGTACTTGTAGATGATGGAGCGGTCCCGGAACTGGAAGACGTAGTTCTCCCTGCCGTTGTCGCCCCTCTCCGGCAACCATCTGATGGCATTCTTCGACAGCGGCACATACACTGGCTCCTGAGTCTTCTTCTGCATCATGTCCATCTGGTACGTCCCGTCGCCAAGCTTCTGAATGTGCTTCCACTTCAGCCGAGACACGTCAATGTATCTCAGACCTGTAAAGCAGCAAAACATGAAAGCCTTCTTCACACGCCAGTCGTCGCACTCCGCCTTTGCAAGCTTCTGTAGTTCCTCCATTGTCAGGAACTCACGTTTCTTTGTCCTTCGCTGGGGCTTCTCCGCCTGCGATAGCTTGTGGAACGGGTTGCGTGGGATCATCTCCAGCCTCACCGCCTTGTTCATCAATATGGAAAGGACGGTGAAGTAAGTGTATATAGTCTCAGGGCACAGCCTGCCGCCATACTTGTTCACGTTGTCGCCCCGGAGGTATTCAAGGAAACCCCTCAGGAACTTCGGAGTAACATCTTTCAGCCTCAGCCCCTTCTTGGCATGTTTACCCAGATGCACGATGAGATTGCCTATCGTCCGGGAATAGTTCTTGTTGTCATGCGCTTTGTAGTACGCCTGCTGCTCCTTCAGCCAATCCACAAGTACCACGCTGCCCTTTGAATGGTCCTCAATCTGTAAACCATCACGCATCACCTCCAGTGTGCGCTTGGCCTTCATCTCTTCAGCCATTCTCATCACCGCACTGTTGGCAGTCTTGGCACCCTTCCCGTCCTCCGGCAAAAGGTAAAGCTTCAAAAACTCCCTTGACCTTACGCCATCATTCACGATGTCAAGGTAGAGCGACCTTCTGCCGCCCGAAATCTTCTTTGACCTGATATGTACAGGCTCGAAATCATAATTCTTCTTTGTCATATCGCATAACTTTGTTTTTGGGTGACACTTTTGGGTGACACTTGGGTGACAATATCAGCCCTAATAAACCGTAACAAACTCTATCCAAACCACAACAACCGAAGTTTATATATACGCCGAAAGCCGCTGAAACTCAGCGGCTTTCTTACGGTTTACATATAGTTTCCTTGGGTTTGCATTGGTTTACCCGAAGTTGTCGTACATGATATTCTCTGGCTCCACACCGAGAGAATCAAGATAATCTGTCACGGTCTTGATCAGCATTGGAGGACCACAAAGGTAGTACTCGCAGTCTTCCGGCGCATCGTGATCCTTAAGATAGGTATCGCGGATGCAGTTCACCGCAAAGCCGGCATAGTACTTCACACCGGCAGCATCGGCCTTGGGATCAGGACGGTCGAGAGAGAGATGGAAGTGGAAGTTGGGGAATTCCTTCTCCAATTCCCAGAAGTCCTCCAAGAAGAAGGCCTCGGTCAGTGAACGTGCACCATAGAAGAAATGCATCTCACGGTCGGTGCAGTGCAGTGTCTTGGTCATGTGCATGATCTGAGAACGCAGAGGGGCCATACCGGCACCACCACCAATCCAAATCATCTCCTTGCCAGTATCGAAACGTGGATGGAAATCACCATAAGGACCACTCATCATCACCTTATCACCTGGCTTTAGGCTAAAGATGTACGAAGAGCCGATACCTGTCGGTACATTCTGGAAACCAATTTGTGGCTTTGGCAAGAATGGTGTCGAAGCAATACGCACAGTCAGTGTGATGATATCACCCTCTGCCGGATAGTTGGCCATAGAATAGGCACGGACGGTAGGTTCGGGATTGTGAGCCTTCAACGAGAAGATATTGAACTTCTTCCAAGCTCCGATATATTCGTCGCCAATCATGCTCTTGTCGAAATCCTTGTCATAGTCTATGCAGTCATAGGCAGGTATCTTGATCTGAGCATATGAGCCAGGAATGAAGTCCATGTGCTCACCCGGTGGAAGAGCGACCTTGAACTCTTTGATGAAGCTTGAAACGTTTTTATTGGAGATGACGGTGCACTCCCACTCTTTCACGCCGAGGATAGACTCAGGAATCTTGATGTCAAAATCGCCCTTTACCTTTGTCTGGCATCCCAGGCGCCAATGATCTTTGATCTGTTTGCGAGTAAAATGAGGGCGTTCTGAGTCAAGAATCTCACCACCACCACTCAGTACCTGAACCTTGCATTGTCCGCAACTAGCCTTGCCACCGCAGGCAGACGGCAAGAAAATGCCGTTGGCATTGAGCGTAGACATCAAGCTGTCGCCCTGAGGCACTGTGAGCTTCTTATCACCATTGATCGTAATAGTCACATTTCCGCTTGGCGAAAGATATTTCTTCGCAATCAGCAGAATGATGACCAAAAGGAGAATCGCAGCAAGGAACACCGCGATACTTACTGATATAAACTGTCCCATAATCTATGTTTTCTTCTCCTTAAAATTTAATACCTGAGAAGCACATCATAGCCATAGCCATAAGGCCTACAGTTATGAAGGTGATACCCATGCCCTGCAAAGGCTTAGGCACATCGCTGTACTCCATTTTTTCACGAATGGCACCCATGGACACGATAGACAATGTCCAACCCAGTCCGCTACCAAGGGCATAGCCGATGCTGTCCCACACGGAACCAATATACTGCGCACTCGACGGATCCATGTTGATGCGCTGCTGCATAAACAGCGATGCACCCATGATACAGCAGTTCACGGCAATCAGAGGCAGGAAGATGCCCAGTGCTGAATACAAAGAGGGACTGTACTTCTCTACTGCCATCTCCACCAACTGTGTGATGCCGGCGATAATGGCAATGAACAAAATGAAGCTCAGATAACTTAAGTCCACACCCTTGACCAGGCAATCCGGTCCAAGGACATACACCTGAAGCAGATAGTCAACGGGCACGGTGACCAACAACACAAAGGTTACGGCCATACCCAATCCGAATGACGTCTTCACATTCTTCGACACGGCAAGGAAAGAACACATACCGAGGAAGAAAGCGAATATCATGTTGTCGACAAAGATCGACCTGAAAAATAATCCAAAGAAATGTTCCATAATAGAAATATCGCTTTAATAATGATCAATACCGACAAACCTTACTTCTTGTCCTCTTTATAGAAATAGGCGCGGTGAACCCAGATGACACATCCCAAGAGGATAAGAGCCATGGCAGGCATGGTCATCATACCGTTGTTGACATAACCTGCATCGTAGAAGCTCTGCGGGATGATCTTGAAGCCAAGGAGTGACCCACGACCGAAGAACTCACGGAAAGCGCCGACGATGACCAGGATCATCGCATAGCCGAGACCGTTACCGATACCGTCGAGGAAACTCGGCCAAGGCTTGTTCATCATGGCGAAAGCCTCCAAGCGCCCCATGAGGATACAGTTGGTGATGATCAGTCCTACATACACCGAGAGCTGCACACTCACGTCGTAGGCCACAGCCTTCAGTATCTGGCTGACAATCGTCACCAAGGCGGCGACAACGACCAACTGCACGATGATACGGATACGCATGGGGATGGTCTTGCGGATGAGTGCAATGATCACATTAGAGAAAGCCGTAATCACCGTCACGGCCAGTCCCATGACAATGGCGGGCTTGAGCTGAGATGTCACGGCCAGCGCGGAGCAGATACCGAGAATCTGAACGAGGATTGGGTTGTTGATATTCAACGGCCCACCCAACACCTCTTTATTTTGCTTACTGAATAAACTCATAATTCGTCTTTATTATTTAGCATTCAGAAATTTAATATACTGTCCAAGACAGTCGTGAAGCATATCCGTGACACCATTGGATGTCAGCGTAGCACCAGTGACAGCGTCCACAGAGTTGGGATCATTGCTGTCGCGCTTCTTCAACACCGAGATGGCGATGGCATTACGGTCTGCGCCATTGAAGAGCTTCTTGCCCTGGAACTGCTCTTGCCACTTCTGGTTGTCCTTAATCTCGGCACCCAGTCCGGCCGTCTCACTCTCATGGTTGAAGTAAGCACCATAGATCGTAGACTTATCATCGTTCAGAGCGATATAGCCGCTGATCGGTCCCCACAGTCCCATGCCATAGACAGGAATCACATATTTGGTCTGACCGTCGACGTTGCATACATACACAGCCAACTTACCAGCCTTGAAATCACCGGAGTTGAGCTTAAAGCCGGCAGCGGTGCCGCCCTTAGAGCCTTTGTCAACGACATTGCCGTTGGCATCAATAATCTCGTCGGCAGTGACCACCTCTTTATATTTGGCGGCAGCAGCCTGATCCTGCAAGCCACGGATGTTGAGCGAATAGAGTATCTGCTTCTGCTTGTCAAGTGCCACATTAGCTTCCTGTGCCGGACGCAATGCCTGGAAGACAAAGGCCAGCAAGAAGGCAACGATCACCACAAGAACGGCAGCATAGACAATCGTATAAGAATTGGAATTTGTTTTCATACCTTATATTATATAATGTCGTCTGCTTGATTAGTTAGAAGAACGTTTGGCACGCTTCGAGATGTTGGACTGAACGACGCAGTAGTCGATCAGCGGTGCAAACATATTGCCGAAGAAGATAGCGAGCATCATTCCCTCGGGATAACCGGGGTTCAGGACGCGCACCACCACTGCCATGATACCGATGAGCAGACCATAGATATATTTACCTGTCTCGGTACGTGCAGAGGTGACAGGGTCAGTAGCCATGAACACGGCACCAAAGCAGAAGCCACCCAGCACGATGTGCTCATACCAAGGAATAGGTGTCTTGCCCGTTACGGCAAAGATCAAAGCCATGGCAATGCCACCGACGAAGACACTCAGCATGGTCTTCCAACTGGCAATGCCTGTCCACAACAGAATGACAGCACCAATAGCGATGGCGATGACAGAGGTCTCACCTACGGAACCGGGGATAAAGCCCAAGACCATATCGGTCAGGCTCGACTGTGGCGTGATGCCCTGGGCTATCTGTCCCAGTGGTGTAGCAGCCGTGAATCCATCGGCCAACTGATAGCCGAGGCCACAGATAGAATCTGTACTTACCCACACCGAGTCACCCGTCATCTTGCTGGGATAAGAGAAGAACAGGAACATACGGGCAGCAATAGCCACGTTGAAGATGTTCATTCCTGTACCGCCAAAGATCTCCTTGGCAAAGATGACAGCAAAAGCGACAGCGATCGCCAACATCCACAACGGTGTGGTCACAGGGATGATCAGTGGGATGATGATACCGGAAACCAAATAACCCTCTTGGATTTCTTCGCCTTTCCACTGAGCCCAAGCGAACTCTATGCCCAGACCGACGATGTAGCTCACCAACAGGTTGGGCAACACAGCCAGGAAGCCATAGAAGAAGAGTGACCAAAAACCAGTCTCTGCCAGCTTGCCGGCAGCCGCAGCGTTCTGATAGCCTACATTGTACATGCCGAAGAGCAGCGCAGGAAGCAAAGCAATAACGACAATGCTCATGATACGCTTCGAGTCTAAGGCGTCGTGAATACTGGCACCGGAATCCGACGTAGTATTGGGAACGAACAGGAAACTCTCAAAGCCTTCATAGATGCTGTTGAAGGCATGGAGCTTCCCTCCTTCTTGGAAATTGGGTCGGATGCGGTCAAAGTATTTTTTTAAACCATTCATAGTTTTATATTATTGTTTCTGTGCTAAATATACATCAAGCATTCTCCTTGCGCAGGATGTCAAGGCCCTGACGCACAATTTTTTGTAATGGCAGCTTTGAAGAGTCCACGAACTCTGCCAAAGCGAAGTCTTCAGGCGACACCTCATAGATACCCAACTGCTCCTGTCGGTCAATGTCACCGGCAATAAGCGCTTTGATAAGATACTCACCATAGATGTCCATCGGCAACACCTTGTCGTACTCGCCACTCATGATCATATGGCGCTCACCACCTTTGACACGAGCATCAAGATCATACTCATGGTGCTTCCCCTGCAACCATGAGAAATAACTACGCGAGACAGAGAAGTCACTGGTACGAGGAGCGATCCAGCCCAACATCTCATCCCGATCATCGCCTTCCGAAATCACTGTCACCTCCGAGGTATGAGCCCCCAGATAGTCATCCATTCCACATTTTACGCCTGTCAAAGGATTACCATTAAGGATACGGACATGCTGATTGGTCAACAGGCGTTCCTTCAGAATATCACCGATCTGTGTTCCTACCAGCACGTTGGCATATGTTGGTTCTTTTACTTGACTTCCTGCAACAGCAATGATGCGATGAAGATCTACTTTGCCCGTCAACATCAGACGGCCAATGAAGATAACTGCCGAGGGGTCAACTGTCCATACGACTTCACCGCGATTGACGGGACTAATATGATTGACTTGAACGCCGACGTTTCCTGCCGGACAAGGGCCTTCGAAGACTGTGACTGTCACATCCTTTGCTTGAGTCAGAGCTGGTGAAGACTGAGCGGCTCCAATACCCAAAAATACAGGAGCCATCTTTGACAATGCTGTAAGACCAGTCTGAAAAGCCGTTTCATTTCCTTGAAGTTCTGCTTCAAAATCAGCAGCTAAAGGCATATCGCGCAGCGCTGACACAAAGATAGCCTTAGGAGACGAAGACGGAGAGGCGACCACCGCATAAGGCAACTGATTAATATAGGCAAACAAGCCAGACTCCAACAACAATGACTTGACTGCATCGCCTGTCATAGTTGTCACGTCATGTTTGCCATAATCATGGTAACTCTGCTCTTGGTCAGCCTTCACCTTTACATAAAGCACTTTACGTCTTTCACCACGAAGCACCTGTTCTACTACACCACTCACAGGGGATGCGCAGCGCACCTCTTGTGATAACTTGTCTACAAACAACGGCTCTCCGGCAAGGACATGATCGCCTTCCTTGACAACTACTTTTGGCTTTAGCCCTACGAAACTACTCGGCACAAGGGCATACATTCCTGACGATAACACCTCCACGTGTTTACCCGTCGAGGCCTTACCCTTTAAATGGATGTCTAAGCCTTTTCGTATCTTCACTACATTTGTCATAAAAAAAATAATAAGTAATACTTCTTATGATTAGATTCTGAAATATCTCGTCTTGTCCAATAACACATGATCGGGAAGGCCCGACTCATGGTGATGAAATCTTTGACGATGCAAATATACTGAAAATTTAGATTAAAAATAATAAAGATGGCCATTTTATTTCATTTTCGAGTTTAATTTTATATTTTTGCACATAAAATGAAATGGATAAAGCACACGATCAATACGATAGTATGGGTTTTGTTGACATTTTACGTCACCCTTACTATTGCAGTGAACATACCTGCCGTTCAAAAATATTTCGGACGGGAGGTAGCTACCGCCTTGTCTAAAAAATTCGGTACGAAGGTATGGGTTGGCCGTGTCGACTTCGGTATGTTCAATCGTATCATCATTGATGATGTGACGATCCTTGACCAACAAAATCATCCTTTGCTGCGTGCAGGCCGTATCTCTGCACAAATAGATCTGTTTCAATTGTCTCATCAAGAGATCTGCATTACCTCGGCACAACTCTTTGGCGCTGATATCCAAATCTACAAGACAACAGCATACGCAAAACCAAATTATCAGTTTATCGTCGATTCGCTGGCTTCCAAAGATACGACAAATACTTCAAAACTCAGTTTTCAAATCCACAGCCTCATCATTCGACGGGGTGCACTGGGCTATGACCAATACGACATGCCTATGGCCCACACTTTTGACATCCACCATATCCGACTTCAAAACATCAGCACACACATTCTTCTGTCAGACCTGGCGAAAGACTCGGGAACCATCAACATCAAAAAACTCAGTCTTTCGGAAAAATGTGGAATCGATATTCAGAAGCTCTCTGCTAAGGCTTCACTAACCAAGCACCGACTTGCTTTGGAACATCTTTTACTCTGCACACCCACCTCAAAAATAGTTTTGAGAAAGGTGATTGCTGACTTCCAGCGCAAGAAAGACAGGATCGATTGGAGCTCTGCCTCTTTTTCGGGCAATATCAATCATTCTATCATCAGCGCATATGATATTGGATGCCTTACCAGCAAAATCAAAAAATCCAAAAATTGGTTTGTACTCAGTACACACTTTCATGGGTCAAAAGATCAGATCGCTGTTGCCCGCTTCGTATTTGATATCACGCAAGATATATCCTCTGAGACACCCGTCTTTCACTTCAATGGTAATATGAGCACTACACTGAATGGGCGAAATCAGAGATGGAGCATTGCTTGCCATCGCCTTTATATCAACCAAAAAGTCAAAAAGATTTTCAATGTGGAGCTTCCCGCTTTTGTCGACCGAATCGACCACTTGACATTTTCCGGTAGCGGACGTGGAGAGGGTACAGACCTGGTTATGTGCACCGGGGCTTTGCTTTCTGATGCAGGGAACGCCAAGGTCAAGGTGAAGTTAGATCATCAGTCCATCGATACCTATCTTGAGACGCGACAATTTAATCTCGGACAGATCACAGCCAACAAAAATCTTGGAGCGCTTGCCACAAGTATCAGAGTTTCCGGCAATCTCCACAAAAAAGTGTTTCTAGCTGATGGCCGTATTGACAAAATCGACTTTAAAGGTTACCCTTATCAGAATATCAACATAAATGGCACCTTCAAGGATGGAACTTTCTCGGGGCGATGCTCCATCAACGACCCTAACATCATCGCAGAAATCGTTAGCAAGGAAGGTATCTCACTTTCCAAACACCATTATGTGCTTAATGCCAAGATTGATAAATTTCGTCCATCTGCCGTCAATCTGCTTAAAGGAAAACTTGGTGATGTCAACTATGCGGCACATCTTTCGGCCAATCTTTCTGGTTCTAGCCTTAACAATCTTGACGGACTGCTGAAAATTACGAATTTCAGTGCCATAAGAAATGATGGCACATACATGTTACAGTCCTTGCAGGTCAAAGCGGGAAAGAACAATCATGACCATTTCCTCACGATGCTCAGTGACTTTGGTCATGTAGAGATGACTGGCCAAGTTGACTACCCTACCCTCATACAAAGTATTCAAAATGTCTTCGTCCATCAACTCCCCAGTATCCAGACGTTGACCTCCTTCAAGTATCGCCCGACCCATTCCAATAACTTTGCATTGACGGCAACGATCCTGAAGGACGACTGGCTACGTTTCTTTACCGGAACTGATCTCTATCTTCTGCAGCCCCTCTCACTCACATGCAGCCTGGACAGTAAGACCGAGGCTATTGACAGCCATATTATTGCGCCTGATCTCACCTTTAACGGAGAGCATTATCAAGATGTCAACCTTGTTATCACCTCACCCAATAACCAACTCAACTGCCGTGGAGCTCTCACAAAAATAGACGCCCGCGGGATTGGGACTGACTACCAATTGCATGCCACTGCCGTCGGTAACAAGTTGCGCACCAGTTTGACAATGGATAACCATGCAAAAAAACAGCGACTCAGAGGACAGCTCTATGCCGACATGAACTTCCTTGTCAACGAGAGAAAGCAGGTTGTAGCCGCTTTTGACATCAAAAAATCTCGATTACTCGTAGGGGACTCTGTGTTTACCATCCATGCTGACCAGCTCACCTATTCCAAAAAGCATCTCACCATTGACAATCTCAATATCGCCAGCAACTCCCAATCCATTCGAGTCAATGGACAAGCAACCGCTAATCACAACGACTCTATCACGATTGACCTCAACAATGTCAATGTTGAGTATATCCTTGATCTTGTCAACTTCCACTCTGTCGACTTCGCCGGTAAGGTTAATGGCAAAGCCTATCTGTCATCGCTCTTTGATACTCCTAACGCCAAAGGCAACATAGAAGTTTCGAATTTTCAATTCGAAGAAGGAGATATGGGTACATTGAACGCCAATGTCAAATGGAACAATGAAAAGAAGCAAATCGATATCGACGCCATTGCCCTTGACACCATGCAAACAGGCAATGGTATTCAAGACAGAAGCACCATCATCAAGGGATTCGTGTCTCCCAAGCGCAACGATATTAGTCTCACATTTAATGCCAACAACACAAGAGGAGCGTTTTTAAAAGGCTTCTGCTCTAACTTCATGAGTGACATTGATCTCTCTGTCAATGGCAAGCTCAATCTATGGGGTGATCTTAAGAAAATCAACCTCACAGGCAGTGCCAATGTATCCGGAGCCACAACGATCACACCGATCAATACCAGATATTACTTAGACAACGACTCCATCCGCTTTCTCGTAGACGAGATTCAATTCATTGGCGATACCATCAAGGATCGTTTAGGTAACCATGGTGTCCTCAGTGGATCACTCTATCATAACCATCTCTCACATCTGAGTTATGACCTCCATGTCAAAGCTAACAATCTTCTTGGATATGATCTTGGTGCTGGAGAAGGAAACACCGTATATGGTACGATTGCAGCAAAAGGCAGTGTAGACATCAGTGGGAAACCAGGCGAAGTAAACATCAAAGTAGACGCAGCACCAACAAGTGGGTCTGTGATGTGCTACGATATTACAAGTCCGGAAGCCATCGGCAACCAGGAGTTTATCCAGTGGGTGTCGAGAGATTCTATCCAAAAAAGGATTGCCAATGCGCTTCCTCCTACAGTTGGCGACACCGAACCGGAGGACGTGCCCACTGATATCCATATCAACTTCCTCATCCATTCAACACCGGACGCCACACTAAAAATCATTATGGACAAGACAAGCGGTGATTATATCGATCTGAATGGCACAGGAACCATCCGAGCCACCTATTATAATAAAGGTGGAGTGAATCTCTATGGCAACTACATCGTCGACCGGGGCATATATAAACTCACCATCCAAAACATCATCAAACGTGATTTCACCTTCAAGCAAGGGAGCACCATCACATTTGGTGGAGAGCCCAGTAAAGCCAACCTCAACCTGCAAGCCCAATACATGCTCAATTCTGTGAACCTTGCAGACCTACAACTGGGCCGTAGGTTCTCTGGTAACAATATCCGCGTCAACTGCTTGATGAAGGTCACCGGCACCCCCACTGATCCCAAGGTAGACTTCGACATGGATATGCCGACAGTCAGTGCTGATGTAAAACAGATGATTTACAGTATCATCAACAGTGAAGATGAGATGAAGCAACAAGTGCTTTATCTTTTGGCTGTAGGCCGTTTCTACAATAAGACAGGAAACAATGCCCAAGACGTGGAGTCCAGGGAAAGTCAGACGTCACTTGCTATGCAGAGTATCCTCAGTGGGCAACTAAGCCAGCAGATCAATAACATGCTAGGGTCGGTAGTCAAGAACAAAAACTGGAATTTTGGAGCCAACATCTCCACAGGTACTGAAGGATGGAACAATGCTGAGTACGAAGGCATTTTGAGTGGCAGCCTCCTCAACAACCGTCTTCTCTTCAACGGACAGTTTGGCTACCGTGACAATGCCGCCACTGCCAACCAGTCTTTCATTGGAGACTTCGATGTCAGATACCTCATAGTACCCAATGGTAATTTGAGCGTCCGTATCTACAATCAGACCAATGACCGTTATTTCACACGCAATTCCTTAAATACACAAGGCGTAGGATTTGTGCTCAAACACGATTTCGACGACTGGAAGGAACTATGGCATAAAAAGAGAACAAGCAGTCCGAAGAGTAAAAACAAGAAACATTCATCCCAGAGTTTGCAAGGAAAGGAAGACAAATAATGATAGTTCCCCAAGAGCTCAGTCAGCCCTCAAAAGTAAATAAGGTGAAAATAATAAAGGGAAAGCATTCTCCTTTCACACATTTTTCATAACTTTGTATGCCAAAAAGTAGAATAGAAGACCAATAACATATGATCCATTCGATTACTCATTATTATATACCCTACAGGTTGCTACATACGAGCATCGCATCTTGGAAAAGGCACCCAATGTATGGAAAGTTATTCTTGTGCATGGGGCTCATGCTGATGACTTTCTGTACCACACTCTCAGCCAAAACGATGGCTGAGATATGGAAATCAATGCCTGACTCCATTGCTCCTTATCTCGAGTCCCAGCAAAGACAGGAGATGCCCGAATTCGCCTCTATGCAGTTGGATGGCAGCGTTGACAACCTCCTCAATGGAAAAAGCAGGATGGATACGCTCACAAACGAGTACATCCATGTCCTATTCAACCAAGCCAGATCTTTAGAGCTGAGACGATTGCCATTGGATGGACAGGACTCCATCATCTGCTTTGTGGAAACCTGGACTATCAGTTCTTCTGATAAAAACATCGATCCAAATGGGGAAAGCTGCGTAAGATTCTTCACACAAGACTGGAAGGAACTCTCAACGACCCGCTTTTTAGGGGTCTCTTCCATCAATGACTTTGCAAACGATCTAACAGCAAAACCCGACACCATGTCAGAAGAAGCCTTCAAAGCTCTTAGGGCAAAGATCGATCCTCTGATGGTGTTGGCAGACCTGAAGGCGGAGGACGGTACGCTCTCTCTGAAATTGTCACTACCGTTGCTGTCTTTGAGCGACTGTAGAGAGCTCCGCCAGATCTTGGTCACGCGACAGCTAACGTGGAAAAACGGCAGCTACCATACCGACAGTTGGCAATAAGCTTCAGTTTTTCATAGTACAGACACACAATAATGGACTAAAATAAAAGCTATGAACTTAAAAGTGCGTTTGGCATTCATGAATTTTCTGCAATTTGCAGTTTGGGGTGCCTATCTAACCTGTATGGGCATCTATCTCACAAATGCAGGAATGGCCACCCATATCGGTTCCTTCTTTGCCATGCAAGGTATCGTTTCCATCTTCATG
Source organism: uncultured Prevotella sp. (assembly GCA_900546345.1). Lineage (GTDB taxonomy): Bacteria > Bacteroidota > Bacteroidia > Bacteroidales > Bacteroidaceae > Prevotella. Next base: position 20,566 of record URCI01000024.1, read on the forward strand.
CCGGCTCTCATGGGCATCGTTGCAGACAGATGGATACCCGCTCAACGCCTTCTTGGTATATGCCACATGTTGGCGGGTGCGTCGATGATAGCAGCGGCCGTGTACGGGCATCTTGCCGGCAGTCATGTGGCCTTTACGCCACTCTTTGCACTCTATTCCATCAGTGTGGCCTTTTATATGCCCACATTGGCACTCAGCAATTCTGTCGCCTATTGCGCACTTACGCAAGCCGGCATGGATACGGTGAAAGACTTTCCTCCAATCCGGGTCTTTGGTACAGTAGGATTCATCTGTAGCATGTGGTTCGTTGACATCATGGGATTCAAGGCCAACGAGATGCAGTTTGTAGTCAGTGGCGTCATCAGTTTGGTTCTGTTTCTCTACAGTTTCACATTACCGACTTGCCCCGTCAGTCATGATGACAAGCATAAGAGTTTGGTAGATGCCTTTGGTCTGCGTGCTTTCACACTGTTCCGTCAGAAGAAGATGGCGATCTTCTTTATTTTTTCCATGCTTTTAGGTGTCAGCCTCCAGATCACCAATGGTTTTGCCACACCATTTATTGAGAGCTTCGCCAAAATTCCAGAGTTCGCTGATACCTTTGGCGTGAAGCACTCTGTCATTCTCTACTCCATTTCTCAGATCAGCGAGACCTTGTGCATTCTGATGATACCATTTTTCATGAAGCATTTCGGCATCAAGAATGTCATGCTCATTGCTATGTTTGCATGGGTACTCCGTTTCGGTCTTCTTGGAGCAGGCGATCCTGGCAGCAAAGTGTGGATGTTTGTGGCATCCATGATCATCTATGGTGTCGCTTTCGATTTCTTCAACATCTCCGGATCACTGTTTGTAGACAAAGCCACAGATCCCTGCTTACGCTCTTCGGCTCAGGGACTGTTCATGTTGATGACCAACGGCTTAGGCGCCACGATTGGTTCTTTTGCAGCTCAAGAAGTGGTTGATCTGCACACAGTAAACGGCATAACCCAATGGCAGACTTGCTGGTATGTCTTCGCAGGCTATGCGCTCGTTGTAGGCATTGCGTTTGCAGTGGTCTTCCGTCCTAAAAAAGTAAAAGCAGCAAAATAGGATTTAGTATTTCTGACAATGGCAAATATTCAGCTTATTTTCCAAGCAGCAGCAGAGATCAACGGCAAAGGTCATAACGGAGTATTGCTCCTTTCTGACATAGATCGCAAACGCCAATTGGTGATCACATGCAGTCAGGAGATTCTTCAAGAGATCAAAGAAAGAAAAAATCATCTTTCGAAGGAGAACAATGACATCGCCAAGATTCTTTGGGAAATGATTCATTGGCAGACAAACATTGAATTGTCAATACACATCAGTTCCCTCGAAGAAACCACCTACAAAGCTCTGCTGATCAATGAAGAAAATCAGTTTAGCCTTCCCATAGATGCTGATGCTGCCATATTACTCTCGCTGATTAGCCATAACGAAATTCCTATCTATATGGAAGCCGCGCTTTTTCGCAAACAGAGTTCTGCCTACCAGCCCAATGCAAAGGGACTGCAACTTCCGCTCAATATCATCAGTGAGCCAATGCTCCACGATTTGCTCGATAATGCCGTGAAGACAGAGCGCTACGAGATCGCCTCTGAGTTGAGAGACGAACTCAGGAAAAGAGAAGAAGAAGACAAGAAACATACCGCAAAAGAAGGAAGCAACGATAAAGAGAATATTAAATAACAGCATACAGTCATGAAGGAAGAAAGATATTTCTACGTGCCTGATGCCAGTCATCAGAACGAATTGCCAAAAGAAGAGGCACTCCATGCCTTGAAGGTGCTCCGCATGCAAGTCGGAGACGAGATGTTTCTGATGGATGGCGGTGGTGTCTTCTATCAGGCCATGATCACGACTGCGAATTCCAAGCATTGCCTATACAGCATCCAACAAGCGCTCCCGCAGGAAAAGACTTGGAACGGAAATATCCACCTTGCCATCGCCCCTACAAAGATGATGGACAGGATGGAATGGATGACCGAGAAATGCACCGAGATAGGTTTCGATGAACTCACATTTCTGCGTTGCCAGTTCTCTGAGCGTACTACCATCCGCACGGATCGCATTGAGAAAATCGTCATCGGCGCAGTCAAGCAGAGTAGAAAGTCATGGAAGCCCGTGGTAAACGACTTGATAAAGTTCAGTGACTTCATCCAAACACCACGCAAGGGCCGGAAATTCATCGCACACTGCTATGAAGAAATCAGCCGCAAAGATCTCTTCCTGGCATTGCAACAAATGCCCCAGCAACAAGACGTGACCATACTGATCGGACCGGAAGGCGACTTTTCCATCGACGAAGTTAAAGAAGCTATCAACTATGGTTATGAGCCTATCACCCTGGGCAGCAGCCGCCTCCGAACGGAGACGGCCGGACTGATGGCTGTAGCGATGGCACAACTGTCTAAACGAAAAGACAACGCTTGACATACATGAAGAATAAATGTTCACTGATACATATTCCTAAAGAATATCTTTAACGGATAACTCAACAATGAAAAGATTATCAATTGCTTTCTCACTACTTATCGCACTGGTCATGACAGTTTGCTCATGCTCCAATGACGATTACATCAACGCTATACCCGACAACAGTACGCTACTCATCTCCATGAAGCCCGCTCAACTTAGTGGGGTTGGCAGTGCCACCATGCTCAAGGCCATGCTTCATGTAAGCAATCTCAAGGACGCCGGACTCGACCTCTCCGAAGATATCTTCTTCTTTGAAGATGCCCAAGGCAATCTTGGACTCTGTGCTAAAGTCAAGGATGAAGACGAGATGGAAAAGACTGTCAAACAGCTAAAACTTGATATACGCCACAAACGCGACTACAACTTTGCAGCGTTGCCCAACAACTGGATTTTGGGATGGTCAAAAAATGCAGCACTGCTCATGGGACCTGTAGTACCTGCCGCTCAGTCAGAGATGATGTCGCTCATGACAAAATATCTGGGTGCCGACGAGGACAACGGGATTAAGGCAAGCCCTATGTACGACAAGATCGACTCCATCAATGCCCCGATGTCTTTAGTTTGTCAGACCAGTGCCCTCCCCGACCAGTTTGTAGCCCCCTTCACACTGGGCGCTCCTCGTGATGCCAGTCCTGCTGACGTATATATTGCAGCAGAGATGAAAGTAGCCAAGGGACGTCTGCATATCAACGGTCAGACCTTCTCGTTCAAAAGCAAAATAGAGAAGTCATTGCAGCAGGCACATGCCATCTACCGCCCTATTCAAGGCAAATATGTGAAGTCCATGGCCAAAAATGACATGATCGGAATGTTTCTCAATGTCGATGGATCTAAGTTCATCAAGCTCATGCAACAAAACCGGGGACTCCAAGCCCTTTTGGCTGGTATCAACTCTGCCATTGACATGGACAACATCATCAGAGGTATTGATGGCGACATGACCATCATCGCACCTTCTCTTGGCAATGACAACTTCCAGATGACAATGGCTGCACAACTCAAGAATGCGGACTGGCTCGGTGATGTGGACTACTGGAAGCAAAGTGTACCACAAGGCGGACATATCGGCGACTGGGGTCGAGACTGCTACTATTACACCGATCAGAAGACAACATACTTCTTTGGCGTCACCAAAGACTGGCAATATATGAGTGGCAGTTCCAAGGAGAAAGCCCTGCAAAGCATCAAAGCGGCACCCGATCCTATTGATAGCCAACTACAGAAGGACATCAAAGGGCAGAAACTCGTCATGGTCATTAATCTTGCAGCCGTCAATGGCAGTAAGGCACAGGCTGTCACCGGCATGCTCTCTCCACTCTTTGGTAAGCTCAATGCCATCGTATATACACTTAAATAAGACACTCACTTTCCTTTCTTTCTATAAGTTGGGAGAGAAATATTTTCAATCAGAAATATGCAAACCATTCATTTGACTTCTGTCCTGCCACAGGTCTTCCAACAAAATAAAGACCTGACTTCGGAAATTTGGAAGCAAGACGTGAAATTTGAGAGAGGACATCTCTACCTTGTAGAGGCAGACTCTGGTAAGGGAAAAAGCACTTTTTGCAGTTATATCGTTGGTTACCGCCACGACTACAGTGGCGCGGTGACCTTTGATGACCGTGACACGAAAGCATTTAAAGTTAAGGACTGGGTGGAGATGCGGCAAAATCATATCAGTCATCTCTTTCAGGAATTACGACTGTTTCCCGAACTCACTGCATGGGAAAACGTACAGATCAAAAACAAACTTACAGGGTTTAAAGACGACGCCACCATCCGCCAATGGTTCGACATGCTGGGCATCGGCGACAAGCTCGATGCGAAAATCGGACACATGTCCTTTGGACAGCAGCAACGCGTGGCAATGATCAGGGCACTGGTCCAGCCGTTTGACTTCCTGCTTGCTGACGAGCCGATCTCTCACCTCGACGACAACAACTCGCGTATCATGGCTGAAATCATGATGACCGAGGCAAAGGCACAAGGTGCCGGTGTCATCGTCACCAGCATCGGTAAACACATGGATTTAAACTACGAAAAGACGTTATTGCTATGAATTTAGTTTGGAAGCTGCTCCGGCAGCATATCAGCATACCCCAGTTTGTGGGATTTTTCTTTGCCAACCTCTTTGGCATGCTCATCGTGTTACTGGGCTATCAGTTCTATCGCGACGTGATGCCTGTCTTCACTTCTGAAGACTCTTTTATGAAGTCCGACTACATCATTGTCAGTAAGAAGATTGGTATGGGCAATACCATTTCCGGACGTACCAACACCTTCTCAACTACCGAGATCAACGATGTGGAGAATCAGCCTTTCGCCTCAAGCGTTGGCACTTTCACCTCCACAGAATACAAAGTTGAAGCTAACATGGGCGTCAACGGGGTCAACGTACTGAATTCGGAACTTTTCTTCGAGAGCATTCCAGATCATTTTGTCGATGCACCCAAAGGAAGTTGGAAATATAAGCCAGGTGACCACATCGTACCTATCATCCTGCCGAGAGCATATATAACCATGTATAACTTCGGCTTTGCACAAAGCCGTTCCCTGCCAAAGATCAGCGACGGGCTTGTTGGCATGATCAACTTTGACATTTTCATCCACGGCAACGGACATTCCGATCGATTCAAAGGCAAGGTCATCGGCTTCTCATCACGACTGAATACGATCCTCGTCCCACAAGCCTTCATGGACTGGAGCAACAACTACTTCGCGCCGGGCAGCCACTCCGATCCTACCCGACTGATCATGCAGGTTGACAATCCGGCCAACGAAAAGGTGACGAAATATATCGACCAGAAAGGCTACGAGGTGGAGGACGATAAGCTGCAGGCTGAAAAGACTACTTATTTCCTGAGAATGATTGTCACCATGGTCATGGTGGTCGGTCTCGTCATCTCCATCCTGAGTTTCTACATTCTCATGTTGAGCATCTATCTGCTCGTACAGAAGAACTCGTCGAAACTCGAGAACCTGCTGCTCATCGGCTACAGTCCCAACAATGTCGCACGGCCCTACCAGCTACTCACCATCGGTCTCAACATCGGTGTGCTGCTCATTGCCTGGGTTACGCTCTTCTTCGTTCGGGACTACTATATGGGCGTCATCGAGACGCTCTTCCCCGACATCGACAGCGGCACGATGTTGCCGGCTATCATCCTTGGACTCTGTCTCTTTGCCCTGGTGAGCATCTGCAACATCATCGCCATCAGACATAAGATCGTCTCCATCTGGAAGAGAAAAGAATAAACGCGACACAACCATTCAGGCATGAAACAGTTCGATCACTACACGGTTGAGGCTGATGCCCAACTACTGGACTGGCTGCTCACCCATCTCGACGGCAGCCACTCCAAGATCAAAGCCACGCTGCAAGGACGCGGCATACAAGTCAATGGTAAGACCATCACACGATATGACTATCCGCTCAAGGCGGGGATGAGTATTGCGGTCAGCAAAACCAAACGCAACCTCACCCTCAACAACCACTACGTTCGGATCGTCTACGAGGATCCTTATCTTGTCGTCGTAGAGAAAAACGTGGGCATACTATCAATGGCGGCCGGACACAGTACACTCAACGTCAAGACCGTACTTGATGAGTACTTTGAACAAACACGGCAGCATTGTACGGCTCATGTGGTACACCGTCTCGACCGCGACACCAGCGGACTGATGATCTATGCCAAAGACAAGAAGACTGAACTCAAGCTCGAAGAGGACTGGCATCATACTGTCTATGATCGACGGTATGTCGCTGTCCTCTCAGGCATGATGGAACAGGACCAAGGTACCATCACAAGCTGGCTCAAGGAGAACCGGGCCTATGTCACCTACAGCAGTCAAAGGGAGGGTGACGGCAAGCTGGCCATCACACACTTCTACACACTTGACAGAAACAATGACTATTCTCTCGTAGAGTTTAAGTTAGAGACAGGACGGAAAAATCAGATTCGCGTTCACTCTGCTGATATGGGGCATCCCGTTTGCGGCGATATCAAATACGGAAATGGCGATGATCCGATCGGACGTCTATGCCTCCATGCCTACGTCCTTTGTTTCTATCACCCCGTCACACACAAGCCAATGGAGTTCAGCACCCCCATTCCCATCGCTTTTCGCAGACTTTTCGCTACACACAAAAACATATAAACGATTCTATACAACAATTAACGACACAGTCCATGGACTCACACTTCATCTTCTATGCCTTCCTGCTCTTTGCATTCGTCGCGACCATCTTCATCGTACGCAAGATAGCTAGTTGCGTCCTCAAACTCATCTTCGCCGCGATCGCCATAGGCGTAGTTGTGGCTGCCTATTTTCTTATGCAGGGTTAACTTATTGGCTTCGCTTATGATTTTTTACTTTTCTGCGACAGGCAATACGGCGTGGGCTGCCAAGCAGCTCGGTTACTACACCAGCGACCGACTCATCAACATCACGAAAAACAGCACCGAGCCTTTCGCTGCTCAGCTGAAGCCGGGCGAGAACATCGGCTTTTGCTTCCCCATCCACGGCTGGCGACCTCCGCGCATCGTCGTTGACTTTGTGAAGCGACTCGCCATCGATGCCAACGGGCACTATGTCTATGCACTCTGCACTGCCGGAGACACCATAGGCGAGGCCATGGACATCTTCCGCGACGTGCTGTCTGAGAAAGGCATTGCGCTCGACGCTGCCTTCTCGTTGCTGATGCCGGAATCATACGTCGGCCTGCCCTTCATGGATGTGGACAAGAAAGAGCGTGAGAAAGCCAAGCAGGACCAGGCAGCAGAAGATTTGAAAGGATTTGCCCAACTGATCGAACAACATCAGAAGCACGTGGAGCGACTGACCATCGGCCACTGGCCACGCATCAACAGCCGTGTCCTCGGTGCAGCCTTCTACCGGTGGCTGATCACAGACAAGCCTTTCCATGTCGTCTCAGACCGCTGTGTGAAATGCGGCATCTGTGCTTCGGTCTGTCCCATTCACGACATCGATGGCGGACTCGGCAAGGAGCCCCGCTGGATTCACAATGGCCAATGCATGACTTGCTTCGCCTGCTATCACCATTGTCCGCACCACGCCATCGAGTTTGGCAACAGAACCAAGCATAAAGGACAATACTTCTTTGGCAGAAGAAAGCTATAGAACTATGACAGCCCTTCTCAGTGTATGTAAAGCGATAGCAGCTCACACAAAGCCAAAGATTCTATATGCCACAGAAGATGGAGCGTTGAAGCCAGAAACAGAAGAATGCTTCATGATGAAGTAGTCAATTAAATGCGAAAGAACTTTGGAGCCTCCTGCACGTGATGTGTGGGAGGCTTTTTACTATGTCAAGTAAACAAGTCTTGTCACGGGGGACCGTTCTAACCTCGCATAGCTTATACTTTTGCTGTTTCGCAGAAAAGATAGAGAATATCATAACCTCAGGCGTGGGCATTCTGTGCAATTGCTCAATGCGGGGTTTCCTACGACCTGAAAACTGGACAATTTGTACAGATGCCCACGTTTTTTTATGTCCTCACATGAACACATTATTTATATAAAGGGAGCCGAATCAGGGGCGATTCTATAGGCCAAGAAAAAAGTAACACATATTAAAGGTCTGTAGAATGATGCGATTACGTTACACAGTCTCTATGTTCCGCTCTTGTGACTTGCTGCTGTTGTCACTAAGTGCGCTGTCGTTTCTCACCGGTTGCAGTGAGACGCTGACCGACGGCACAACTGTTCTCTCCAATGAACCGGTCTCGTTTCGGGTGGATGCCATTGACGGCACGCCTGTCTCTAACGCTTCGGCCCCGGCCAAGGGCTCACGCGCCTCGGCGGATGCTACGTCGCCCATGGCCCGGACACCTGACCCTCAGTCTTATTTCGCCGATCCGATGAAGATCACGGGCAGCGGACATACACTCTATCTCCATCCTCTCGTCTCCGACAGGGTGGGCGGCGCGGCGGCTGCCAAGGTCACCGACGAGCCGACCACACGCGGCACCCGCATCGAGTCGCTCAGCCAACTCACACAGTTCGGCGTTTCCGCCATCCCATACGCCAACGCCAATGCCTTTGCCTCGGCCACGCCCAACAGCCTCTTCTACAACGAGACGGCGACAAACGCGAGCTACGGATGGAAAACTGCTAATGAACATTATTGGCCCGCCACCGACAAGGTGGCCTTCTATGCCTACGCTCCTATTCCATCTTCCACTTCCAACGGACTGACACTGTCCCCGGCGACCTCGCAGGGCACGCCCTATATCGACTATGCGCTTCCCGCCACTGCGGAGAACCAGCCCGACCTGATCGTGGCCACAAACAAAGGCCTGACGCTCGCCTCTGTTGGCACCAACAAGGCTGTGCCGCTCACCTTCGACCATCAGCTCACCTCCATCCGCTTCGTGGCCGGACTGGATATACCGAAAGGACAGATCACCTCAGTGGGCTTCACAAACATCGCCACCAAAGGGCGGCTGTCGCTTGACGGTACTTGGACTCCGAGCACGACACTTTCTGACTACATCGTCAACGACATCAACGTGGAACTCAAGGGCTCCGAGGGCTCCGAGGACCAGGAGATAGTTTCTGGCACAAAGACGCTGCTGATGATTCCGCAGTCGTTTGTCTCAGACGATCAGAAGATTGCCATCACCTACGTCTTCGACGGCAACACGTATAACCTCACCGGCTCTCTCAAAGGCACGTCGTGGGGCAAGAGTCAGTCCGTCGTCTACAAGGTATCGCCTCACTCCGTCTCGAGGTTGCAGTTGGGCACCATCACCTTTGCCTCCTCCTGGGGCAGCAACTATCCCAAGACCTCCTTTGCCGCCAATGATACCGTGGGCATCTATGTGGCTGATGCCAACGGACTGAAATACAGCAACGTCAAGCTCACGCTCGGCTCCGACGGCAAGTGGACATCAGCCTCCCACGTGCTCCTGCCCGAGAACTGCAAGTACTATGTCTACTATCCCTACAGCACAAGTGGACTCGCCAACACGGGCAAGGCTGCCACTGATGCCGCCACATTCTTTGCGTCGGGCATATCGGCATGGACCCCCAAAACAAATCAGGGCACAACTGCGAACCTTAATGCCAGCGATCTGCAGGTAGCTGCCGGCACCGTCTCCACGACAAACGCCAGCACTGTGAACTTTAGCATGAGCCATCAGATGGGGCTGGCGGTCATCAACCTCGGACAGAAGACACACTATGACTACAGACACCTGTCTACGGACGCGAACTTCAAGTGGGTACATGCGTCAAGCACCGTAACGGCCTCTTCGTCCATCAGCGGCAATATGCCCTATAAGAACGGCAGTAATTATATGGCCGTAGTAAGAACGTCTTCACCCACAGTCTTCAAAAGTGTCTCTACCGATGCGGATAAATGGAGCTTGTCTTTTCAGCCGTCAGCCGGTCAGATAGTTACCAAAACTGCAATCAGTGCCCGCGCAGACAACAACGATGCTTACGCTATGGCTGTCGGTGATGTATATTATAGCGACGGTGACATGTCGCACCAAAGCGAAAACTTGATTAGCGGCAAAACGCCAATCGGCATCGTGGGATATATTGGTAATAATTACTGGACGGAGAAGGGTACCAAGTCGAGCAGCGTAGGCGGTCATGCCCTCGTGATGGCACTGAAGACCATTGGCTCAACGGGAACTACCGATCATGGAACAAGCTATAAATGGAAAACGTCCAATACTGATGACAGTCGGAAAAAAGTAAATACCTCCGCTCTTATTGTTGGCTCTTCAAACCAATCTTATGGTTCTGGCTATACGGAGTCAGTCGCATTGAACAACTCAGTACATCCTGCGGCACAGGCCGCGCTTGCCTATACCACATTGAAGGCTCCTGCCACTTCCACGGACTGGTTCTTGCCGTCGGCCGGACAGTGCTACGCTATCATGAATGCTATTGGCGATTACCCGTTGAGTGGTTGGAACATTAATTATTTTGTATCCAACATGACGACGGTCACAAGCAAGGTGAACACGGCTCTGAGCAAAGTAGAAGCGAACAACTACACCGAGTTTTTCCAAGCCGTGAATACGTGGGAGTGGACCTCTACGGAGTATTCCGCCACGGAAGCGATCCACGTCGATTCGGGAGTCGACGATAAGGAGGGAGCCGGTTTTGCTCGCTTCTGCGACTACTACAAGGCGGACAGCTTCCCAGTCCGGCCGTTTCTCGCTTTTTAGCCATTCCCCGAATGAGCGTAACAGTTCAGACATATATCTCACACAGAGCCACGGAGACACAGAGCTAAAGCCATGAAGGCTTACAAGGTCACAAAGGCTGCGCACACCATAGAATACGAATACACCGCCGTAGGCCCCTTGCGATCTTTGCGCCTTGGCGAGAGACCAATCATGCAAGTCGTGAGACTTGCTTCTTCACATCTCTAATTCTACAGAACGAGAGATGTATATAATTCAACCTTGGGCTTGTGGGCTGTGAAGTTCGCAAGCCTTTTTGCTTGTTATTTTTCCCAAGACAACAATTTCATTGTCTGTGTCGTTGTCATGATATAAGCTTCAAGTATATCGATTTTATTTTGACAAAATACCATCAACAAATCCAAGTATTATAGAAAAAGAAATGGGTGAGAAGTGCTCTCAAAGACGCCAAAAAAGCCAGCTGGTTACGTAAATTAACCGAAATAACCGGCAGAAATCACCGAAAAGACTGGCAGAAACAACCGAGATGACAACATAAAATGGGCGGTTTGACGATAAATTCTCTAGAGAATTTATCGTCAAACCGCCTATTTTATATGTCCCCAACAATGCATTTTCTCGTATCTAACTATAAATCAACAAATTAGCAAAAACAGCCCAAAATTGCGAAAATCAGAGGAAGAGACGCTTTGATTTCAAAAATCGCAATCTCAGAGCCACTTTTTTGTCAGTTTTATCAACAATCAGAAAAGAGAAAGATTAGCGTAAAAAGCAAGGTCTGGGGGTAAGAGACAAAAAAATCCCTGCTCGTAGTAATTACGAACAGGGAATAAATGAATATGTTTATGATGCGATTACTTCACATAAACAACGGCGATACGGTTGGATGTAGAACCCTGAACACCCTTACCAGTAGCCTCGTCGACTACAACACCGTTCTTCTTGAGATACTTAGCAACCTCGTCAGCACGAGCCTGAGACAGTCTGTCGTTGACCTCTTTGCTACCCTCTGGAGAAGCAGTACCAACGATCTGAACGTGCTTGCCGCTCTTCACAGCGTTGAGAGCCTTCTTAGCCTCCTTGGTCAGGAAGCTCTTGCCCTGAGCGAATGTAACGAAGACGAGATTCTCAACCTTCACCTCCTGAGGAGCCGGAGCCTCTTTCACAACCTCCTTGACAACCTCCTTAGGCTTCTTGGCCAGCTCATCACGCAGGTCATTGATGGTGCTGTTGAGCTGATCGATCTCAGCCTGGTCGTAAGGCTTCACAATAGCGAAGTTGTGTGTGCCATTGCTGTTCTTGAACTTGTAAACGACACCAGCGTTGAGCTGAACATAGCTGTGGTTGATATTGTACTGTACACCAGCATTGGACAGATTGTAGTTGGCACGGTCAGTATTGTCGTTCAAGCCATAGTTGATAGAGGGCTCAACATAAGCCTGCCACTGCTTCTGGCTTCCAAAGTTGAAGGCGAAGTCAATACCCAACTTAGAAGTCAGATTGTTGCGATAATCAAAGTCCTTGCTGCCAACACGCTCATTGTTGTGACCAAAGATATGACCCCAGCCCAAACCGGCAACAGGAATCACCTCGAAGCAACGGGGCTCACCCTTGTAGCCACCGAACCAGTTGCTCAGGTTCACAGTACCCAGCAAGCTGGTGTTGAGGAAGCGAACTGCGGTACCAGTAGAGGCGAAAGGCTTATTTGAGAAGTAGGCATTGCTCTCTACAGCGAGACCAAAAACAGGAGTGAACCAACGACCAACGCGAACGCCAAAGTTAGGATCAAGACCCTTCATCCAAGCGTGGCCAGTGGTCTTGGTAGCCAAACCACCATTAACACCAACATAGATGTTGTCAAATGTCTTACTCTCCTGCACGGTCTGTGCAGATGCGCCAGCAGCAATCAAGGCTGCAAACGCCAAGGTAAATAACTTTTTCATAACTTATTTGTCTTTGTGTAATTAATATATATTTCTGTTATACTGCATACAAACTGTGTGCAAAGTAAAGGGATTTTTCTTAAACCTCCAAATATTTTTAACGAATTGAAGGCAATAAAACATAAATTAACAAGAATATATAGACAGAAGACTACAAAACAAGAAGAAAAGAACAATCTGTGACGAAAATAGGCAGATGACAGAACGTCACTGTCATCTGCCTATATGTCAAAGGATTAGCAAAATCTATCCATCCCCTATTGCCGGGATATAGTAATCACGGTCACGGAGTAAGGTTTGAGAGTGATCATGGAACCACTGATACGCGAGGTTTCCAACTTTACGCTCTTATCGGCGGGCTGTCCGCTGAAGCCTACAGCCTCAGAGCCAGAAGGAATCGGCATGCCTTTCACTTCCACTGTCAAGGACTGTGGCAAGGCATTGACGAGTTTCACCCATGTGGTACCCGTCTTTTGATCTACGACCACACTGGAGGCCACACGATAACGGATGTCCTCAGGCAAAGACAGCTGAGATGCGAGATAGCGGTCACCGGCACTGTTGCCCCACAGCTGTTGAGTGTAGTAGCTCGGAGTGAGCGTGGTGATGCTGTCGGAATTGAAATAGATCATATCGGGATTCCAGTTCTGATGATCCTCATTGCAGAGCAGAGGGGCGTAGCTTGCCATGCTGACGATGTCGCCATTGCGCTCGACATTGCACAGATGGATGGCCTCGACCAGCGCATTCTCCACGCGGCGGTCGCGGGAAGCCCACTCGCCAAGATAGACTTTCGGTCCCTTGCGGTCGTAGTCGTCATAGTAGTCCTGGTGATGCAGGAACCATCCCGGCGACTCGTAGTAATGTTCGTCGACCATGTCGATGATATCGTGATGGGCTTTGGCGAAGCGCCAGCCCTCGATATAGTCGGCCGAAGGATTATGGAAAGGTCCCACAGTGCCACAGACGATGATGTCGGGATACTTCTGCTTGATGGCTTTGCAGATCATCTCATAGCGTTCCTCGAAAGTGGTAGAGACAAGATCTTCATTGCCTATGCCTATATATTTAAGGTGGAAAGGTGCAGGGTGTCCGGCGTCAGCACGCATCTTAGCCCATTTCGAAGTAGCGGGATCCCCATTGGCCCACTCGATGAGATGAAGTATCTCCTGACAATAAGCCGGCATATCTTTCATGGGGATTCCACCTTGCTGGCCAGCATATCCGTCTTTGTCAGCTGCGGAATTCTGACAGGGCACTCCGGCAGCCAGCACAGGCAAAGGCTCTGCACCGATGTCCTCACAGAACTGGAAATACTCATAAAAGCCTAAGCCGCGTGTCTGGTGATAGCCCCAGATATTCTTTGCCGGTTGGCGGTCTTGCCAAGGACCGACGCTCTCTGTCCAATGATAGATATTGCCCAGACCCTGTCCATGGCTCATGCAACCGCCGGGGAAGCGCACAAACTTAGGATGCAGGGCTGCGATGGCCTCAGCCAGATTCTTCCGCAGTCCGTGTCCCTTATAGGTGTCATGAGGGAAGAGGCTCACCATGTCGACGCCGATGCTGTCTTCTTTCAGAGGTGTCAGCATGAGTCTGACTTGACTCTTCACGGCTTTCTTGTCAATGATCAGAGGCAAGGCATAGCGCTGCCAGCCCTCGCCCTCGATCTTGATCTTCTCTTTTGCGAGCATCACGCCCTTGTCGTCGACAAGACTCACCTGCAACTGGTTCTTGCATCCATTCTGGCAACGGACAAAGACAGAGAAGTCGAACTGCTGGAGCGGTTCGGCCATCACCCTGCCCCACCCCGTGTTATAGAGCGTGTCTTGTTTGGTCAAAAGTACATAGTGAGGATTGTTGGCACTCAGCGGCTCCGACATGCTGACGCGGATAGGATGGTTGCTCTTCCATGCCGTCGTCGCGTCCCAGCCACGGTGGTCGCCGGAGGTGTACTCAAAATCACGATTCTGAACCAGTTCTGCATAGAGGCCACCATCGGCCGCATAGCTGATGTCCTCAAAGAAGACGCCCATCAGCCGGTCGCTGATAGCCTTTTGTTTCGACGGATCAATGGTCAGTGTTGTCTTCAGTGGCGAGGAGAGAGAGGCAAAACGCTGTGCATCGTCCTTCATTGTCTCAGCACTCATACGGGCATCATTGGCCACCGCGTCGAAATACTGAAAAAGATAATCCAATTGCAGTTTGGGCACATCAAAAGCGTTGCCCTTGAAAGAAGTACCCGCCACCGTCGCCGTATCCATCATCCAGGCTGCATCTTCGATGGTACTGGCATCTGCTGATTCAGTGAAATGCCGGAAGTCGTTGGAAGCCTGAACATAGTGCCGCGTTCCATCTTTAGCCTTGAAATAGATGTCGATATTGTCGGGATCCATCTGAAACATGATCGGCTCCAACACACCTTTTTCCTTCACGCGCGGATAGTCTTGGGGACGCCACGTCACCAGATCCTCGCTATAGGCTGCTGCAAAGCAGGGCGCATAGTCATTGACCGAGAAAAGCAATCGCCATGTTCCGTCCTGGGCATGGATGACATAGGGAGAATACATCTTCTTCTCACTGCCCCATGGTCCATAGTCAGAGCCACACAGCTGTCCCAGGTCTTGCCATCGCTCCTGATCCGTGAAATAGGCAACATGCAATCCTTTGGTTGAGCCGGGGGAATAGAGGAAGAGCTGGCATGTGGTGTCGCGTCCGGCAATCTCGTAAGAGGCTTGCTGACGTTGTGCACAAACCACCGACGGCAGTGAGGCTGTAATGAAAAGCGATGTAGAGAATAGTAATAGTTTGGTGTTCATCGGTAGAAATTTTGAAATGAAAAGCAGATTGCTATAAAATAGAAGACAAAGAGCCCCATAATGGGGCCCTTTGTCTATTTGTAATATTCCTTCTTGGCAGCAGCCAGTGTGTTCTTCATCAAGGAGCAAATCGTCATAGGACCTACACCACCGGGAACGGGCGTGATGAACGAGCACTTCGGGGCCACCTCGTCAAACTTCACGTCGCCGTTGAGACGGAAGCCTTTCTTCTTCGTGGCATCGGGCACACGTGTGGTACCGACGTCAATGATCACAGCACCCTCCTTCACCATATCGGCAGTGACGAAGTCCGGGCGACCAATAGCGGCAATGATGATATCAGCCTCACGGCATTCCGCCTTGATGTCCTTGGTATGAGAGTGACAGACAGTCACCGTGGCATCACCATATTGTTTCTGCATCATCAGTTGTGCCATCGGCTTGCCAACGATGTTGCTACGTCCCAGCACCACACATTTCTTGCCGGATGTCTGGATGTGGTAATGCTGCAAGAGGGTCATAATTCCCAACGGCGTGGCTGATACGAAGCAAGGCAATCCTATAGCCATGCGTCCCACGTTGATCGGATGGAAACCGTCAACATCCTTGCGGTAGTCAATGGCCATGATGATCTTTTGCTCGTCAATATGTTTGGGCAACGGCAGTTGCACGATGAAACCGTCGACGTTGGGATCATTGTTGAGCTGAGCCACACAACCGAGAAGTTCCTCCTCGGTGACATCATCCTCATAGCGGATCAGACGGGACTCGAAACCGCACTGCTCACAGGCAATGACCTTGTTCTTGACATAGGTCTCGGAACCGCCATCATGTCCCACCAACACGGCAACCAAACAAGGGCGCTTGGCACCCTTGGCCACCATTTCCTTCACTTCATCGGCAATCTGCTGCTTGATGGCAGTAGCAGTGGCCTTTCCATCTATCAACGTGTACATAGCTTATAATTATTGTTTCATTGCGCCTTTCATGCGCGCCATATTTGCCATCATGGACTTCATCTGGTTGCCGGTGACCATCTTCATCATCTTGCGGGTCTGGTCAAACTGCTTGATGAGTCGGTTGACCTCCTGAATCGACGTACCGGAACCTTTGGCAATGCGCTGACGACGGCTCACGTTGAGCACCTCGGGATGGGTTCGCTCCTGCGGTGTCATACTGCGGATGATCGCCTCAATGCCATTGAAGGCATTGTCGTCGATGTCGATGTCCTTGATGGCTTTGCCCACACCCGGAATCATCGAGGCCAGCTCCTTGAGGTTACCCATCTTCTTGATCTGCTCGATTTGGTTGAGGAAGTCATTGAAGTCGAACTTGTTTTTCTGAATCTTTTTCTGCAGTTTACGTGCCTCTTCCTCATCAAACTGTTCCTGCGCGCGCTCTACCAAAGAGACGACATCACCCATGCCGAGGATTCGGTCTGCCATACGGTCGGGATGGAACACATCGATGGCTTCCATCTTCTCGCCAGTTCCGATGAACTTGATCGGCTTGGTCACCACCGTACGGATGGAGAGAGCGGCACCACCGCGTGTGTCACCGTCGAGCTTAGTGAGCACGACACCGTCGAAGTCCAGACGGTCGTTGAATTCCTTAGCGGTGTTGACAGCGTCCTGACCCGTCATGGAGTCTACAACGAAGAGCGTCTCATCGGGCTTAACGGTCTCTTTGAGTGAGGCGATCTCATCCATCATCTGCTCGTCGACAGCCAGACGGCCTGCAGTATCGATGATGACGGTGTCATAACCTTTGGCCTTTGCCTCCTGGATGGCGTGGAGCGCAATCTCGTTGACGTTTTTGTTTTCCGGCTCGGTATAGACGGGAACATCAATCTGACCGCCCACTACTTTTAACTGCTCAATAGCTGCCGGACGATAAACATCACAAGCCACAAGCAGCGGTTTGCGCTGCTGCTTGTTTTTCAGCATATTGGCCAGTTTACCGCTGAACGTTGTCTTACCGGAACCTTGCAGACCGGACATCAGAATCACTGCAGGCTTCTGCACAAGATGCAACTCGGCAGCCTCTCCTCCCATCAGACTGGCCAGTTCATCATGCACGATCTTGACCATCATCTGTCCAGGCTTCACTGCTGTGAGCACGTTTTGTCCTAAGGCTTTCTTCTTCACAGTGTCTGTGAATGTCTTTGCCACCTTATAGTTGACATCGGCATCCAGCAATGCGCGTCTAACATCCTTGAGTGTCTCTGCGACATTGATCTCGGTGATCTTTCCCTCACCCTTCAATATCTTGAACGACCGCTCAAGACGGTCACTTAAATTCTCAAACATATGTTTAGTTCTATTCTTTGATTAATTATATTTGCAAAGATACAGAAAAAAAACGAAACTGCGCTTTTTTATCGCTTCAAACATAGAAAAAACAAGGAAAAGCAGGCTATGACGGGTAAGTAAAGGGAGGAAAAAGAACGCGCAAAATTGCACCTGCGGTGCATAAAATATGCGGCCGACAACGGCGCACCCGCTAACAGGATGTTTGATCTTTCAAAATTCTGTCTTTTATGTCTTTCTGTCTAAAAAAATATGTTCTATATGTTACTCTGTCTAAAAATATGTCCCTATGTTACTCTGTCTAAAAAATAAATCTGTCTTTTATGTCTTTCTGTCTAAAAAATATGTTCCATATGTTACTCTGTCTAAAAATATGTTCTATATGTTACTCTGTCTAAAAATATGTCCTATGTTACTCTGTCTAAAATTTCCCTTATGGATCGCACAAAAAAAAGAGTCCTCATATTGAGAACTCTTTCAGCGGTGCGTACGAGATTCGAACTCGTGACCTCCTGCGTGACAGGCAGGCATTCTAACCAACTGAACTAACGCACCAAAAAAAATCGACCGCTTCAAGCGGTGCGTACGAGATTCGAACTCGTGACCTCCTGCGTGACAGGCAGGCATTCTAACCAACTGAACTAACGCACC
>URCI01000025.1 GCA_900546345.1 uncultured Prevotella sp.
CAAGAAAATCAACTAAGAACTATAGATTTAATCCACGGACTATTGTTACTGTGCCTATCTTTGTATAAACTTTAATCACCTTAAATATATCATACATGACTGAAAAACTTAAAATTTTAATGATGTGGCTTCTTTTGTTATTTTTTTCGGAAGGAGCATCTGCGTTTTATCATGAGACGATAACAACGTCTCAACCGATTCCACAGAAAGGAATCTCAGCTGTTGTCTCTTTTCAAAAGAAAGAGGGACATTTTGCCCCTATTTCCTATAACAATTGTGTAAAAGTCTATGCCAAGGGAACAATCACCATTACACCGAACAAATACTATCTCCTATCAAAGATAGATTTTTATTATACCGTTTATAAAGGTACTTCAGGAAGGCCAAATCCCAAGTTCCTATCCTCCGAAGGCACATTTTATAAAACTGATTATGGATGTACTTGGACCGGTAGCACAGCACAGCCTGTAAAGTTGCTAGCAAATGGGATTGCAGGATATTTCCTGTTGTCAAAGGTAGTCATCACCTATGACATCCACAACGATAAACAAAACACTTACACATCATTTCCCACTAAAGAAATCATCCTCAACCTCGATAATGACAACTATCATGCCTTCAAAGGGCAGCAAGCAAAGACTTCTCCGTATGACTTGCCACTTGTCTACACTTCCGACAATGAAAAAGTAGCAACTGTAGACGCTCAAACAGGGACTGTTACACTAAAGCATTCATTAGGAACAACTACGATCAAGTCTACCTTTGCTGGTAATGATACGCTAAATTCTTCTTTTGACAGCTATACGATCACAGTTTACCCCTATCATGATGGCACTGCAAATCATCCTTATTCCGTTGCAGACATTTATGCACTTAAGGATGCCAATATGTATATCAAAGAAGGGGACTCGATCTATGTAAATGGTTACATCACCAATATTAAAAAATTAGAACGAGGAATGATGACCTATTATATATCAGACGACCTCTCTGCTAAAAAAGAACTATTAATTGACGCAAATTACAATCTAAACAAGACAGACTTCGAAAACATCAATGATCTATCCAAAGGATGGTTTGTTACAATTAAAGGAAGAAACAGAATCATTAATTTTGTACCCCAAATACTTGGAGGATATATCACTAAAATAATAAAAAACAACGTTGAGTCTCCTCATATCTCTGGTCCTACTGCATTTCTCGACAATACTTTAGTAACACTCAGCACAGAGAATCAGAATGCCAAGATCTACTATACTACAGATGGCAGTGAGCCTTCAGATCAGAGTATAGCATACGCGACGCCCTTCTCACTCAACACTTCTGCTACCGTGAAAGCCATTAGCTGCGTCAATGGCGAGAAAAGCGAGGTGGTATCGCAAGCCTTTAAAAAGATTGAGGAAAACGAGCTCGTCACGGTCGCTGACGCACTCCATGCAACTGACGGAACGACGGTCTATGTCAAGGGCACTGTTGTCAAGACCGAAACTTACGACAATAAGTTTCCCTATCTCAATTATTATATAGGTAACGAAGAAGACGGAACCGACGAACTCGAAATACGCAGAGGACATTATCTCCAAAACGCTGATGTCAACAATGCGTTCCAAATCGTGCGGGGAGATGAAGTGGCGGTCGCAGCTCAGATAGCCACAGACAATGGCGTTAAGGTATTAGCAGATGCACAACTGATGCGTCTCGATGAATGTCAAGACAAAGCAATCGTCGGCTCACCCGGATGGGCAACCTTTGTCAGCCGCCGCGCTGTTGATTTCTCACAAATGGCCGATATCCAAGCCTACTCTGTGAAATACAATGATGACTTCAACAATGTGACGCTTTCCCCTGTAACAGCTATCCCCGGCAATACCGCAGTAGTGGTCAAAGCCAACGCTGGCACTTATGTTCTGCCGCGTGGCAATGAGAAAAGAAAGGTGACGGACAACGATCTGACCTTTGACACAGCAGAGAAAAAGGTGGAAACAGCCTATACCGTCTACGTGCTTTCGAAACAGGGCAACGGCTGTGGCTTCTATTCCGTGAAAGTCAATGAAACGATTGCTCCATACAAAGGCTATCTCACCATCCATCACTCCGCAAAGAAAAAGTCGAAACGTTTCTATGCCATCGTTTCCCCTTTTACTCCCATTAGTTTTCCTCTGATGAAATGGAAGAAGCCTGATCATATTTACTATAACCTTGCCGGACAGCGCATCAACAAACACTATAAAGGCTTAGCGATTGTCGACGGACACAAAATTCTGATCAAATAATCCCCTAAATACATATGATACTATGAAGGCAACTTACATGAAACCCTCCCTAAAAGTTTATAACATAGCCACGGAAGACAGCATGCTGGCAGTGCAAAGCGCTGGTAATAATTTCACTTCGTCAGGGGAGTCTGATGACTATCAAGGAAACATTGGTGAATTAGGGACGTCGCAAGAAGTCGACGGCTCAAGTGCATTGTCTAAGCAGGGCTCCTTTCCGGGCAACCCATGGGATGACTAAAGAGTGGGGCTTTGCAGTTCTGTCCTCAAAAAAAATCCTGAGGGAAACGTTGGTCTCCCTCAGGATGTGGTAAACAGTATAACCCTTTACTTATGTTGGCTGAACAGCCAGTCGCGGATGCCGGCGAAGGTGTAGGCTACACGCCAGGTGCCGTTGTGCCAGCCGCCGCGCAGATGGCTGTAACGGATGGTGACGGGCTGATGGCGCAAGACTTCAGTGCATCGGCAAAGACGCCGCAAAATTAAGAACAACTTGTTGCATTGCTGTTACAAGCGTGATAACAAGGAATGACAATACAAATGAAAGTGAAAGATAGAACGGATAAAGGTGAAAAATGATAAGATCGTACAAGGTTAAAAGCATTGAATCGCTTGCTGATGTGCAGAAAACCCATTACCTTTGTCTGATATGATGAGCAACGAGACAGAATTGCGGAAGATTATCCATGTTGACATGGACGCCTTCTTTGCCAGCGTGGAGCAGAGAGACCACCCCGAGTGGCGCGGTAAGCCGTTGGCTGTCGGGCAAGACAGTTCAAGGGGCGTGGTGTCCACAGCGAGCTACGAGGCCCGCCGCTATGGCGTGCACTCCGCCATGCCCATCCAGACCGCCAAGCGACAATGTCCTGACCTCATCATCGCACCGGGGCGCTATGATGTCTACCGCGAGGTGTCGGCGACGATCCATCGCATCTTTCATGACTATACCGATTTGGTGGAGCCCATCTCGCTCGACGAGGCATTTCTCGATGTCACTAACAACAAGAAAGGCATGGAAATGGCTGTAGACATTGCCCGCGAGATCAAGCAGCGGATACATGAGGAAACGGGGCTGACAGCTTCGGCAGGTGTTTCGTACAATAAGTTTTTGGCTAAGATAGCGTCGGACTATCGTAAGCCCGACGGGCTCTTCGTTATCCATCCCGATCGGGCGCTGGACTTCATCGCCACGTTGCCTGTGGAGGACTTTTGGGGCGTGGGCGGTAAGACTGCTGAACGTATGCACCGCTTGGGTATCTATAATGGTGCACAGCTACGTAGCATCTCATTGGGTTATCTCCTTCATACTTTTGGTAAAGCTGGGCGGACTTTCTATGACTTCGCCCGTGGCATAGACGACCGGCCGGTGGTCTCTGAGCGCATTCGCAAGTCGGTGGGATGCGAGCGCACCTTCTCGCAGGACATCAGCCTACGTTCAGCCGTGATCATCGAACTCTATCATGTGACACTGGAACTTGTCGAGCGCATCCGGGAATCGGATTTTAAAGGCCACACGCTGACGCTGAAGGTGAAATATGGCGACTTTACCACCGTCACGCGCAGTATCACGCAAGCCAAGATCCTGCGCACCAAAGATGATATCCTGCCGCTGGCCAAGAAACTCATGAGCCGTGTTGACTACGATGCCAACCGCCCCATTCGCCTGCTTGGGCTCTCCGTTGTCAACCCTCACGCAGGAGAGTATCGCGAGAAAGACCGGTGGATAGAACTCGATATCGATTTCTGAGAACAGTGTCGGTTCGCTGTCGTGTGTCCCAATCGTCTTCTTGGGTGCATGATCTGTGAACAGATTCTCTCTTCCCACTCGTTAAGAAAAGTGATATTTGTCAACTCGATGAAGTAAAATCGCAGAATTATTCCTAATTTTGCACTAAGAGAGGCAGCCTTCATGGCTGGAATGATTGATAAATATCTTTTTGTTATTTTATGAACTACAAGAAAATCAAGCAGATACTCAGCTTGCTCATCTGTTTTCTGATCGTAGCGGTAGCGTCCTTGCGCCGTGACGGAAAACTGCTGGGCCATCAATTTGGAGAATCGCAGAAGACGGTTCAAACCGCCGGCAATGACACCATGCGGGTGGAAGCCGATGGAAGCATAGTGATCAACACCGCGTCTTTGGGCAAGGATATAACGGGATATGGCGGTACCGTGCCTTTGGAGATCATTATCAAAGACGGGATAGTAGCAGATGTCAAGGCACTTCCCAACTCTGAGTCACCCGATTTTTTCAATCATGCCAAAGTGTTGTTGAATCAGTGGAAAGGCAAACACCTGGAAGACGCGGCTGCCATGAAGGTGGATGCCGTCTCGGGAGCCACATACTCTTCCAAGGCCATTATCGGCAATATGCAGCGTGGACTGGCCTATGCGGCGAAGACCACGGCAGAGAAGCCATGGTATAGTCAGATCGATGTCAGTGCAAAGGCTATTGCCGGTTTTGTTGTGGCTCTTCTGGCAGCGATTGTTCCGTTGTTTTATAAAAATCGCCGCTATCGTGTCGTGCAGCAGTTGCTCAATGTCGTCGTACTGGGATTTTGGTGCGGCAGCATGATGTCCTATGCCTCACTCCTCGGTTTCATGTCCAATGGCATCAATATCTTGGTCTATCCTTTGGCGACCCTTCTTTTGATCGTGGCTTTTGTCTATCCGCTGTTTGGCAAGAAATCGTATTACTGCACCCATGTCTGCCCCTATGGCAGCTTGCAGGAGCTTGCAGGCCGCTGTGTTGGTTTCAAGATCAAGATGAAGCCCACGACGATCCATCGGTTGGAGATCTTCCGTCGACTGCTTTGGGTCATGCTGATGATCTGCCTGTGGAGTGGCGCCTGGTATGGCTGGATAGATGACGAGCCTTTCTCTGCTTTTATCTTTGAGTCGGCCTCATGGGCGGCTATCGTCATTGCCGTGGCGTTTATTCTCCTGTCGACGGTCGTCATGCGTCCCTATTGTCGCTTTGTCTGCCCCATGGGCACACTGTTCAAATTCTCGCAGGGAAACAAATGATAAGGTCATGGCGAGGATGATAACTGTTTTACAAAAGTTCATCCGCGCGGACTTACCATCTGGAGAAGAAAGAAAGATAACGAAGTGATCAAAACGTTGGCTGATCACAAGATAATGCCTGAACTCTCCTCTCAAAGGTAAACTGAAGCAAAGAAAAAACTGTTTTCTTGTGGTCATATCAGTGGTTTTATCATATAAGATCACTGATATGACCGGGTCAAACCACTAGTTTTATCGTGTAAAACCAGTGGTTTGATCATAAAGTCAAACAATTTGCTTGGATAGAAAAAGTAATCTAAAACATAAGTCTTTGATTAGCAAAGACTTATGTTTTAGATTCTTGTTTTGAAGAAATCACGGCCAAACGTATGTCTCGTGGCAAAGAATCGATTCTCAGCGCCGCAAAATTGTCAGTTTTCAAGACAATTCACGCAGGTAGGCCCTGTGGCGGCGGTGCTGCTCAGCCTCGAGATATTGCCATTGGTCAAGTACGCCATGATTCGTTTCCATTTGTGGCATGGCCTCAGCCCATTGAAATCCATAGCGGCGATACCAGCCGATAAGGTCATTGAAGATAAGTGCGTTGGCACCTTTCTTGCGATATTCGGGCAACACGGCGATGAGCAGCAAATCGACCGTGTCGGTTTTGTGCCACTTCATCACGCGCAGCAACTGCCACCAGCCCATGGGCAAGAGACGACCGTCGTGCGTACGTTGCAAAGCATGGGAAAACGAGGGGAACGACACGCCGAAGCCTACCATGCGATCGTGGTCGTTGGCGTCGACAACGCAGGTGACAAGGTTGAGGTCTGCACGGCGGATGTAGTCGTTGACCAGGCGGGAGATTTGGTCATCAGACAGATGTGAGAAGCCGTAAAGGCCATCATAGGTCTGGTTGACAATGTCAAACAGCTCCTTGCCACGGCCACGCTTCACAAAGTCAAGCACGCCAAACTTCCTTACCTGCAGGTTGTAGCGCTTCTCGACGAGCTGCGCGGTGAGGGCGAACTTCTTGGGTGTCTCTTTAGGCACCTTCACCCGGCACTCCACCCAGTCGTTGTCCTTGCGGAAGCCCAACTGCTCCATGAAGCGGGGGTAGTAGCTGTAGTTGTAATTAATATACAAGGTGGACAGACGGTCAAAGCCCTCGACCATCATTCCCTCGCGGTCCATGTCCTCGAAGCCAAACGGTCCGCCCATGCAGTCCATGCCTTTGCTTTGGCCCCATTTGGCGGCTGCCTCAAGCAAAGTCCGGCACACCTCCAGATCCTCGATGAAGTCAAACCAGCCAAAGCGCACCATGTGCTTCTTCCACCGTTCGTTGGCCCGGTGGTTGATGATGGCGGCTATGCGTCCCACGACCTTTCCTTCACGATAGGCCAGAAAATACGTTGCTTCGCAGAAGGCGAAGGCCGGGTTCTTGTCTTTGCGCAGCGTTTTCAGTTCTTCACCATATAGATAGGGCACAGCGTTGGGACAATCGCGATATAAATCATAAAAGAACTGTATGAAGGTCTTCAGTTCACGAATGGACGTTACCTCTTTTATCTCAATCTCACTCATGTCTAAAGATTTAAATAAAGCCTTGGTGACGCAGCGCCTTCTTCAGTCCCTCACTCATGGCCACACAGTCCTTGGCCGTGTAGCGAATATCGGTGAAGACCTGTGCGAGGGTCTCTGTATGATTGATCTCAACGAATTGCTTGTTTTCCGGCAGGTTTTCCTTCGGGCCATAGATGTCATCGATCTGCTGTGGCGTATAGTCGTGGTAGACCTCCTCGTGGATGATGCCGTCCAAAGGCAGGCGGTCGCTTTGTGCCGGATCTTCGTCGGGCCAGCCAAGCGTGATGGTGGCCACAGGAAACACCAGGGGCGGCAGTTCCAACAGGTCGATGATGGCTTGTGGCTGATACACGGTGGTTCCCAGAAAGCACGTGCCCAAGCCAGCCTCTTCAGCCAAATTGCAGAAGGTCTGACAATAGAGCAGGGCGTCGGTAGCAGCGTTGATGAAGCTCAGCAGATTGTCGTAACCGGGATGGCCTTTACGCAATTCGCCCCAACGCGTCGTGCGTCGGTAGTCGGCACAAAAGGTGAGCACTACCGGAGCGCCCGTCACCATCGGCTGTCCAAAGTGGGCCGGAGCCAGCCGCTCTTTCATTTTTGGATCGCGTGTGATGACCACGCTGTAGAGTTGCAGATTGCCCATTGTGGGTGTGCGTTCCGCCTGCTCGAGCAAGCGGCGTAACAGCTGCTCATCCACTTCTTTATCTTGATATTTTCGAATCGTTCTACGGTGGTTTAAACTTTCCATTTCCTGTTTAATTTAATCTGTGCAAAGATAAGGAAAATTTCCAAAAAGGAAAAGTTTTATCCTAAATATATTTAGAAAGTTGATAGAATTAGAGAAATCTTTTGTAGCTTTGCAGATGACTTATTAAAGAAAATAATTCATCAACACAATCATGCAGCCCCCGTCCGAAAGGACAGATATTAGGGGTTATCAACCAATGGAAAACAAACATACATACACTTACGAAGAGGCTTACGAGGCCACTTTGCAGTACTTCGGCGGTGACGAGTTGGCAGCACGTGTGTGGGTCAACAAGTACGCCATGAAGGACAGCTTCGGCAACATCTTTGAGAAAAGTCCGGAGCAGATGCACTGGCGTATCGCAAACGAGATCGCACGCATTGAGAAGAAGTATCCCAACCCACTGTCGGCACAGCAGGTCTTTGACTTGCTCGATCACTTCCGCTATATCGTGCCTGCCGGCAGTCCCATGACAGGTATCGGCAATGATCATCAGGTGGCTTCACTGAGCAACTGCTTTGTCATCGGTCTCGACGGCAATGCTGACAGCTATGGTGCTATCATGAAAATCGATGAGGAGCAGGTGCAGCTCATGAAGCGGCGTGGTGGCGTAGGCCACGATATGAGTCAGATCCGACCCAAAGGCAGCCCGGTCAACAACTCGGCCCTGACCTCCACGGGTCTCGTGCCCTTCATGGAGCGCTACAGCAACTCCACCCGCGAGGTGGCACAGGACGGACGCCGTGGCGCGCTGATGCTCAGTGTGAGCATCAAGCACCCCGACTCTGAGGCTTTTATCGATGCCAAAATGACCGAGGGCAAGGTGACCGGTGCCAATGTCAGCGTGCGCATCGACGACGCCTTCATGCAGGCAGCCATTGATGACAAACCCTATACACAGCAGTTCCCCATTGAGGGCGACCACCCGATGGTGAGCAAGGAGATTTCCGCCCGCAAACTCTGGGAGAAGATCGTGCACAACGCTTGGAAGAGCGCTGAGCCCGGCGTGCTGTTCTGGGACACGATCATCCGTGAGAGCATCCCCGATTGCTATGCCGATCTGGGATTCAAGACGGTGAGCACCAATCCCTGCGGCGAGATTCCTCTTTGCCCTTATGACAGTTGTCGTCTGTTGAGCATCAATCTCTACAGCTATGTCGAGCATCCTTTCACCAAAGAGGCAAAGTTCGACTTCGATAAGTTCAGCCGGCACGTCCAGCTCGCGCAGCGTATCATGGACGACATCGTCGACTTGGAGATGGAGAAGATCGACAAGATCATGGACAAGATCCGCCGTGATCCTCAAAGCGAAGATGTGAAGCATACCGAGTATCATCTTTGGGAGAAGATCAAGGACAAGAGCGGCAAAGGCCGCCGTACGGGCGTGGGCATTACCGCCGAGGGCGATATGCTGGCAGCCATGGGCCTGCGCTATGGCACGCAAGAGGCTACTGACTTTGCCGTGAGCGTACACCGCGATCTGGCTATCAACGCCTATCGCTCTTCTGTGAAGATGGCCGAGGAGCGTGGCGCTTTCAGCATTTTTGATGCTGAGCGCGAGAAAAACAATCCGTTTATCCTTCGTCTGAAAGAGGCTGATCCAAAGCTCTATGACGACATGGTGAAGCACGGACGCCGCAACATTGCATGTCTGACCATCGCTCCTACCGGCACAACGTCATTGATGACACAGACTACGAGTGGCATCGAGCCTGTCTTCATGCCCGTCTATAAGCGCCGCCGCAAGGTCAATCCCAATGATGCCGATGTGCATGTAGACTTTGTCGATGAGGTAGGCGACTCCTTCGAGGAGTATATTGTTTACCATCGCAAGTTCTTGGAGTGGATGAAAATCAATGGCATCGACACTGAGAAGAAGTATACACAAGAGGAAATTGACGACCTCGTGGCCCGCTCTCCTTATTATAAGGCAACCGCCAACGACGTGGACTGGCTGATGAAAGTGCGCATGCAGGGTGCCATCCAGAAGTGGGTGGATCACAGCATCTCGGTAACCGTCAACCTTCCCAACAATGTCGATGAGGCACTCGTCAACAAGCTCTATGTCGAGGCATGGCGCTCAGGCTGTAAAGGCTGCACCATCTATCGCGACGGAAGCCGGTCGGGCGTGATGATTGCCGTGTCGAAGAAAGACAAGAAAGAAAAGAAGGAAAACGAACACAAGGAGTCTCCGGAACCTGTCACCGCACCGGCTATGCCACGTCCTTTCGTGCAGGAGGTACGTCCTAAGGAGCTCGACTGCGATGTGGTCCGTTTTCAGAACAACCGCGAGAAGTGGGTGGCCTTTGTGGGATTGCTCGATGGCTATCCCTACGAGATCTTCACGGGCTTGCAGGATGACGATGAGGGAATCGTGTTGCCCAAGAGCGTCACTAAGGGCAAGATCATCAAGCAGACCAATCCTGACGGTACCCACCGCTATGACTTCCAGTTCGAGAACAAGCGCGGCTACAAGACCACTGTCGAGGGACTGAGTGAAAAATTCAACCCCGAATACTGGAATTATGCCAAGCTCATCTCTGGCGTGTTGCGCTATCGCATGCCGATCGACCATGTCATTAAGCTCGTCGGCTCATTGCAGCTCAAGGATGAAAGCATCAACACATGGAAGAACGGAGTGGAGCGTGCACTGAAGAAATATATCACTGACGGTACCAAAGCAGTAGGACAGAAGTGCCCCGTCTGTGGACAGGAGACGCTTGTCTACCAAGAAGGTTGCCTGATCTGCACCAACTGTGGAGCCAGCCGTTGTGGATGATCACAGAATCCGTTTGATCTATGAAATGTGAATCAAGTTATATACTCTTGCGTTCCCTGCGTTTCCATGCCTTTCATGGCGTGGAGGCGCAGGAGCGTCTTGTAGGTAATGATTATGAGATCAGCCTGCGTCTGAAAGTCGATGTCAGCCGCGCTGTCCTTAGTGACCAGGTGGATGATACCATCAACTATGCCGAGGTTTACCAGCTGGTGGCCGAGGTGGTGACGACACCTGTCAATCTTGTGGAGCATCTGGCTGGGGCCATTGGTGAGCGGCTTTTTCAGAGATGGAGCCAGATCGAGGCGATCGACGTGACAGTCTTGAAGCTCAATCCTCCTATGGGGGCCGATTGTCGGGGGGCCGGGGTCGAGCTCCATCTGACAAACCCATCGTAGTTGACATCATTAATAAATAATAAAACTCATTGCAACTTTCCAGTTTCCTAATGTAAAATCCGTAACTTTGCATAAAATTGGGACAAGTTTACGCTTGTCGGTGCTGCAAAGGATAGAATCATTGATATGTCGAAAAGGTTACTTCTCATATTTCCTCTTTTCTTCTTCTTCGCGCTTGTAAGTACAAGCGCAGCCTCTCGCTTTACGCTTGTCGTTGACGCCGGTCATGGGGGCAACGACTTTGGCGCTCCGGGTGCTACCTCCAATGAAAAAGACCTGACGCTGAGATATGCCTTGGCCTTTGGCAGTTTTGTGGAGAGTCATTGTCCCGACGTGCGCGTGATCTATACGCGGAAAACCGATGTCTTCGTTCCGCTTCATGAGCGCGCGGATATTGCCAACCGCAACAAAGCCGATCTGTTTATTTCCATACATATCAATGCTGTCGATGGATCACGCTCGGCTCACGGCTTCCAAAGCTATACCCTCGGTCGGGGAGAACGCTCCGGCGACCGCGGCATACGTGAGAACCTCAATGTGGCTAAGCGCGAGAATTCCGTAATCTTTTTGGAGAAAGACTATCAGAAAAAATACAGTGGACTGGATCTCAATTCGGCTGAAGGCGACATCATGTTTGAGTTCATCGCTGATAACAACCGTCAGCGTAGCGTGGAACTCTCGCGGCTGATGCAGCGCAGCGTCTGTCAGGCTACGGGACGACAGGACGGTGGCTCGCACCAAAACAATCTCGCCGTGCTCCGCCTCACTTCCATGCCTGCCATCCTTTTGGAACTGGGCTTCATCTCTACGCCTGACGAGGAGCAGTTCATGAACTCGGATGCAGCGCTCGACCTTTATACCAAGGGCATCTATAACGCTTTCATTACCTATAAAAATAAGTACGACACCCGGTCGACGCTGCCTTATCAAAACAGTGTCGTGGCGGTCAGTGCGCCGGACAGTGATGATGAGGACGATGCTAAGGAAGTTCAGAAGAGCAATGTGCGTACGCGCGCCCGCCGACAAATCAAAGATGACAGCTCCAAGACGGTGACGAGAAACCGTAATGCCAGGTCCGGGAATAACGAATCGAAGGCCAAGAGAGAGACACCGGTCTTTAAGATCCAGATCCTTCAGGGGGCTTATAAGTTGTCGGACAATGACCGGCAGTTGAAAGGCCTCTCGGGTGTCGAGCGTCTGGAGGAAGGCGGCAAATGGAAATATTTCTATGGTTCCAGCTCAGACTATAATGCAGTCAACCGCTCTCGAAAGGATATTCTTGATAAGTTTCCCGATGCATTCATTGTAGCCTACAAAGATGGTAAGCAAATGGACGTCAACGAGGCGATCAAAGTTTTTCTCTCCAACAAACAAAAGAAATAAATCATTACGCATATGAAGTTTTTCTCCAATGAAGTCAAGATTGCCCTTGTGGCTATCGTAGGTATTGCGTTGCTGTTCTTCGGCATGAATTTTCTAAAAGGCATGTCGGTATTTTCCAGTGACAAATCCTATTATATCAAGTTTAAGGACATCAGCGGTCTGTCACGCTCCAATCCGATCTATGCCGATGGATACCAGGTTGGTGTGGTAAAGGAGATCAACTACGACTATGACGGAAATGGTGATATTGTCGTGAAGTTCGATGTTGACAACGACTTGCGCATTCCCAAAGGCTCTTCGGCTGAGATTGTCAGTGATCTGATGGGCAATGTCAAGATGAATCTCCTTTTGGCCAATAACCCGCGCGAGCGTGTGGAGCCGGGAGATACTATCCAGGGACAGATCAATGAAGGTATGATGGGCGCCGTGCGTACCATGCTTCCTGCTGTCAAACAGCTCATTCCTAAGATCGACAGCATACTGACGAGTGTCAACGCGCTGCTGGCCGATCCGGCCTTGGCACACTCTCTGCATAATGTACAGGCGATCACCGACAACCTCAATACCACTTCGCGCAGCCTCAATGCGTTGATGGCTCAGGTCAACGGACGCGTTCCGGGCATGATGAACAAGGCTGACTATGCACTGGGGAAAGCCGGCACGACACTCGATAACACTTCCCGACTGACGGCCAATCTGGCTTCCATCGATGTGGCCAGTACGATGGCTAAGGTTGATCAGACACTGGCCAATGTGCAGCAGGTCACTGACAAGTTAAATGGAAAAGAGGGAACACTTGGTCTGTTGATGAACGATGACCGGCTCTATCATCGGCTGAACAACACTGTAGGCAGTGCTGATTCTCTGTTGATAGATCTGAAGGCTCATCCCAAGCGCTATGTCCACTTCTCGCTCTTTGGTAAAAAGGATAAATAAGGAATCAAACAAAAAATGCGTTACCAAACAAATTGGTAACGCATTTTTTATTGCTACTCTGCTGTATTTTTTAGTTTGAATGAATTCTCAATACTGATGATCTCTGCCTGGAAAGCGTGGTCCACTTGCAAACGCTTTTCAACCTGTGCACAACTGTGTATCACTGTGGAGTGATCACGGTTGCCGACAAGCTTGCCAATGCGGCTGGCGGGCATCTTGGTGTATTTCTGTGCCAGATACATCGACACCTGTCTTGCCATCACGTAGTCGCGTTTACGGCTTTTGGAACTCACTTGCGCCTGTGTGACATTATAGTGGTTGCAAACTTTCTCCATGATGTCGTCGATGGTGAGCGGACGGTCGTCGATCTTGATGGCACGTTTGATGACACGCTCAGCCAGTTGCATGTTGATGTCGCAATTATAGACAATGGAGTAGGCCATGAGCGAGTTGACGACGCCCTGCAGGTCGCGCACGCTGCCACTGGCCGTCTGAGCAATGAAGGCGATGACGTCATCGGGTATCTTCAAGCCGTCACGACAGATCTTGTTACGCAGGATGTCTATGCACAACTGACGGTTGGGCTTCTCCAACGGAGCGATCACACCGCATGAGAAGCGGGTGAGCAACCGGTCTGGCATGCCTTTGAGGTCGACCGGCGGGCGGTCAGAAGCCAGAATAATGCGCTTGCCGTTTTTGAAAAGATGGTTGAAGATATGGAAGAAAGTATCCTGTGTCTTCGGAGAGTTGATCCATTCTTGGATGTCGTCGACAATGAGCATGTCGATCGTCTGATAGAAGGCGATGAAGTCATTGAGATGGTTCTGGATGACGGCATTGGAGAACTGCACTTGGAAAAGACGGGCGCTGATATACAACACGCGCTTCTGGGGATAGAGGTGCTTGGTGTGTACGCCGATGGCATTGATAAGGTGGGTCTTTCCGCAGCCCGAAGGTCCGTAGATAAACATCGGGTTGAACTGCAGCGTGTTGGGATGCTCTGCGATAGAGAGTCCCACGGCACGCGGCAACTTATTGCTTTCTCCCTCTATATAATTGCTGAAAGTGAGATGCGGATTGAGTTGCGGATCGAGTTGAGGCATGGCTGCGTCGAGCACCGTCGGCGGCTGGTTGGCGCGTGTCTTAGGCTGTGGTTTGGGCAGCGCGTCAGTGGGGTCAGCCTCAATGTTTTGTGTGAGATTGTGCTCTTTGTCGGTTACTACCTGATAAAACAGTTTGGTGCCAGTGCCAAAACAGTGATACATCACCTTACAGAGCAGGTCGATGAAGTTCTCCTCCAGATATTCATATACGAAAGGACTCGGTACAGCCACCTGCACCGTCTTGGTATTTTCGTCATACCGCACAAAGTCGATAGGCTTAAACCATGTATTATATATCTGCTCCGTGACATTCTCGCGTATCAGCGCAAGACTCTTGTCCCAACGAGCATCAGGACCTGCTTTCTTCATGAAATTTTTGTTTCAGCGGTTATATCTGAAAAGGATCATGCCTTGTTTGTTCAATAGTGTCAGAGAGCTATGGTGAGAGTCCACTCTCTGCGCTCCTCGTCGGCTATCTTTTGCAAAGTTAGAAAACTTTTCGCAAACGTGCAAATTCCCGTCGTTTTGCCTGCTCTGATGGGATAATTTCGCAAGTGGCTGAATCATACAGAGTTATTGTTGCGGGTATTTTGTTGTGAAACATCATTGTGGCAACACGCATGTAGGTAAGAATGAACGCTTTTCGTTCGATTGACGTTAATGTGAAACATCATTCGATACGATTTAAACTTAATTAAGGTTTTATTTGAGCTCCATTCGCCTTCCTTGCTTTGTTAATCTTTGTATAAGCGTTTGCAATCTCAAAAGAAAAGTGTAATTTTGCCAATATCTAACTGATACATCACTAACATCCTAAACATATATGCATTACAAGCAACTACTTTTCACTACTGCTTTGCTGACAGCCATGCAGGCATCAGCGCAAATCACAGTCAATGTCAACACGGCTCAGAAGGGCCACGAAGTGTCGCCCGATCTCTACGGAATCTTCTATGAGGACATCAACCATGCGGCTGATGGTGGCCTCTATGCCGAACTTGTGCGCAACCGCTCTTTTGAGGATGATCAAAAGAAAGCCGAGAACTGGAGCGCGGTGGGACAAAGCTCCCTGCAACTCGTCGGGAAGGGACTGCTCAATGCCAATCAACATCAGGCACTTCAAGTGACTTTTCGCCAGGCCGGCGATGGCGTCTCAAATGAAGGTTATTGGGGGATTCCCGTTGTACAAGGCCGTCGCTATCGCCTCTCTTTTTGGGCGAAGGGTAAACTCAAAGGACAACTTCTTGGCGTGCTGACCGATGCTTCCGGAAAGAAAGAGTTTGCCTCAGCAACATTTGCCGGCAAGAGCTTCGGAAACAAATGGACACGTTATGAGGCTGAACTCGTGGCCAATGGCAACGACGGAAAGGGACAGCTTAGGCTCTTGGCTGATGGCAAGGGGCAGCTCACCTTTGATGTGGTCTCTCTCTTCCCGCCTACCTTCCGCAATCGAGAGAATGGTCTGCGTCCCGAACTGGCCGGTATGCTCTATGATCTCCATCCTAAGTTCCTACGCTTCCCAGGTGGTTGCTTCGTCGAGGGGCAGGAGAGTCCAGACAATGCTTTCCGTTGGGAAAGGACTATTGGCCCAGTGGAGCAACGCGAAGGCCACTGGAATGTCAACTGGGGCTATCGCACCACCGACGGCCTTGGCTTTGATGAGTACTTGCAGCTTGCCGAGGACTTGAAGGCCAAGCCGCTCTTTGTCGTCAATGTGGGTATCTGGCATGGTGGCTTCACACCACTCGACTCCATCCAGCCCTGGATAGACGAGACGATGAACGCACTGGAGTATGCCAATGGCCCCGTGACGAGTAAGTATGGCGCGCTGCGTGCAAAGAACGGACATCCCGAGCCCTACAATATCCAATACCTGGAGATCGGAAACGAAAACAATCAGCCCGACCAGCGTCAGCAGAGTGACCACTACTATGAGCGCTTCCGCCTCTTCCGTGACGCCGTGCTGAAGAAATATCCCAACATGCATAT
Organism: uncultured Prevotella sp.; assembly: GCA_900546345.1. Taxonomy (GTDB): domain Bacteria; phylum Bacteroidota; class Bacteroidia; order Bacteroidales; family Bacteroidaceae; genus Prevotella. Next base: position 16,197 of record URCI01000025.1, read on the forward strand.
TATCGGCAATGTTGCTGCCTGGGGCACAGACGAGCCGAAGTGGGAGTCGAAGGAGCAGACCGAACTCGTCGACGAGCATTACTATCGCTCCCCGGCATGGTTTGCCGAGCATTTCCATCACTATGACGGCTATGACCGTCGCGGCCCGAAAGTCTATGTCGGCGAATATGCCGTGACGCAAGGCTTCGGCCAGGTGGGCGACCTCAATGCCGCTTTAGGCGAGGCTGTGTTTATGATGGGCATGGAAAACAACTCCGACATTGTGCGCATGGCCAGCTATGCTCCGATCTTTGCCAACGTCAACGAGACCCGTTGGCGCCCCGACATGATCCAGTACGACGCCACCCGTGTGCTCGGCACTCCTTCTTATTATGTGCAGAAGATGATGGCCGACAATGTGGGTACACGTACTGTGTCGACGACGCTCACAAATCCCTATCAGATGGCAGAGGCTCAGCAGCAGGTCAAGCCACAGATCTGCCGTGTCGGTGTGGGCACTTGGGCTACGCAAGCCAGCTTTGCCCAGCCTTCGCTGACAGCCAGTGACGGCAAGGTGGAGAAGGTGAGCGGCAACGTTGACATCCGTGGCTCATGGCAGCAGGCCAATGGCATTGTCAGTCAGCAGTCTGCTTCCGAAGGCGCGCTGCGTCTGAATCCTCAGCGTACCGACGGCAACGAATACACCTATCACGTACGTGCCCGCAAGGATGGTGGTGCTGAGGGCTTCCTCGTTGTGTTTAATTATGTTGATCCCAACAACTACTGCTGGTTGAACATTGGTGGTTGGGGCAACACACAAAACGCCATCGAGCAAGTTATCAACGGCAGTAAATCACAACTTGTGTCTTGCTCCGGCAGTGTGGAGACAGGCCGCTGGTATGACGTGAACCTGCATGTCAAGGGCGACAGCATCTATGCTTCTCTCGACGGCAAACAACTCTTTGCCACGAAACTCAAGCCGAGCACCTTTGCCGGAATCTTCCAGAATGCTACCTACGACGAGACTTCGGGTGAGTATATCGTAAAGCTCGTCAACACGCACGCCCAGGCTACTACAGCCCGTATCAACCTTTCCGGTGTTCAGCCGACAAGGGCGCGTCTCATCCGTCTCTCTGCTCCGAAGGGTACAGACGAGAACACGCTTGACACACCCACACGGGTCGTGCCGATGGCGTCCACGCTAAGTCCCGACAAGGAGGGCGTTAGTCTGGAACTGCCAGCCAACTCATTGAATATCGTAAGGATCAAGACACAGCACTGATCCTGTAGCTAACAAGAGGGGAAGTATGCTTTTCATGGTATGCTTCCCCTTTGCTTTTTTTAAGTACAGTTTTTCCCGGCAATACCTTTCTTTTCACATTACAGCTTTTTAATCTGCCGTTAATCTTTTTTGTACTGTGTCTTTCCGTTGTGAATTTTGAATGGAGTAACTTTGCAGCCATTATAGAAATTCAGAAAAGAAAAATTGTATTAAAGGGAAAAACGGAATGGAAAGACAAGTGTTTCAGACCGACTCGCGCCGCCGTTGGAGCCGTTTTAAGTGGACGATGCGTTTTTTCGCCACGATCATCGTATTATTGCTCATCGTCTTCATCACCATGTTTGCGCTGGAAGGCAGTCCGAATATGCCTTTCCGCCACGACTATCGGAGTGCTATGACGGCTTCGAAGCCTTTCATGCGCGACACTAAACTCACCAAAGCTTACCGCTCGCTGCGCGACAACTTCCTGGAACAGCGCATGCACAATACCTACCAGGAAAACTATGACCGCGCCCATCGCTTTGTAGGACACGGCAAAGGACTCACCCAGAAGTTCATCAACGAGTGGAGCGACCCGCGCCTCGGTGTGCGCGCCGCTTGGTATGTCAACTGGGATGCCCACTCGCTGCGTTCGCTCAGGCAAAACATGAAGCACCTCAACATGGTCATTCCCGAGTGGTTCTTCATCAATCCCAATACCTGCCGGCTGGAGGTAAAGATCGACAAGAAAGCATTGGCAGCCCTGCGCAAAAGTGGAATGCCCATCGTGCCGATGCTCACCAACAACTATGGCGACGACTTCCGTCCCGAAGGCATCGGCCGCATCATGAGCGACAAACAGTTGCGCAAGCAGTTTCTCAACAGCCTCGTCACCATTTGCCACCGCAACCAGTTCCAAGGCATCAACATCGACTTGGAGGAACTCTCCATCAAAGACAATGCGCTGCTGACCAATTTCGTCAAGGAACTCTCCATGCTCTTCCACGTCAACGACATGTATGTCACCCAGGACATCGCACCGTTTAATGAGGACTATGATGTGGAGCCGCTGGCCCGCTACAACGACTACCTCTTCCTCATGGCCTATGATGAGCACAACAGCGAGAGCCAGCCCGGCGACATCGCCTCGCAGCACTGGGTGGAACGCGCCACCGACTGGGCCGCAAAAAATATCCCCAACGACAAACTCGTACTCGGTCTCGCCGCCTACGGCTACGACTGGGCACAGGGCGACAAGGGGCAGACCGTGTCCTATGACCAGACCATCGCCTCTGCCCTCGACGCCGGCGCGCAGATACAGTTCAACGACGACTCCTACAATCTCTCTTTCTCCTACGACGACGATGACGGACTGCTCCACCAGGTTCACTTCACTGATGCCGCCACCTTATATAATATCATGCGCTTCGGCGTGACCTATCATCTTGCCGGCTTTGGCCTTTGGCGACTTGGTACCGAAGACCACCGCCTGTGGAACTTCTATGGCAAAGACCTGGCATGGGAGCAGGTGAAGCGCTGGAACATGAACCACGTGCTGAGGCTCACCGGTTACGACGATGTCAACTTCGTGGGCTCGGGTGAGGTCCTTGATGTGGAGTCAGAGCCAAAGCCCGGTAAGGTCACCGTGTCCATCGACCCCGACGATCAGATTGTCACCGAGGAGCGCTACCATAGCCTGCCCTCCACCTATACCATCTCGAAGATCGGACACTGCGGTCCCAAAGACTTGCTGCTCACCTTCGACGATGGCCCTGATGCCCGCTGGACCCCCTCTGTCCTCCGCACTCTCAAGCACTATCATGCTCCTGCCGCCTTCTTCATGGTCGGCTTGCAGATGGAGAAGAACCTGCCGCTGGTGAAGAAAGTCTATGACGAGGGCTACACCATCGGCAACCATACCTTCACCCACCACAATATGATCGAGAACTCCGACAACCGCACCTATGCTGAGTTGAAGCTCACACGTATGCTCATCGAGAGTGTCACCGGCCAGAGCACCATACTCTTCCGCGCACCTTACAATGCCGACGCTGATCCTACGCAGCACGAGGAGATAGAGCCGATGATACTGGCCAGCCGTCGTGACTATCTCTTCGTGGGCGAGGAGGTAGACCCCAACGACTGGCAGCCCGGTATCAGCGCTGACGAGATCTATCGCCGTGTCATCGACGGCGTACACCATGGCGACGGACATATCATCCTCATGCACGATGCTGGTGGTGTCACCCGTAAGCCGACGATCACTGCACTGCCCCGTATCATCGAGACACTGCAAAAGGAGGGCTATCACTTCATATCACTGGAACAGTATCTTGGCATGTCGCGTGCGCAACTCATGCCACCGATTCCCAAAGGTAAGACCTACTATGCCATGCAGGCCAACCTGACGCTTGCCGAGATCATTTATCATCTGAGCGACTTCCTCACCGCCCTCTTCATCATCTTCCTTGTCCTTGGCTTCCTGCGCTTGGGCTTTATGTACTATCTGATGATAAAGGAGAAGCGCGTGGAGCGTCGCCGTCACTATCCGGCGCTGACAAAGGACAACGCACCGCACGTGTCGATTATTGTGCCGGCCTATAACGAAGAGGTGAACTGTGTACGCACCGTGGAGACACTGCTGCGCGAGGACTATCCTTCGTTCGACATCATCTTTGTCGACGACGGCAGCAAGGATCATACCTTGCAGCGCATCCATCAGGCTTTCGACGGCAATGACAAGGTGCGCATCCTCGGCAAGCCCAATGGCGGCAAAGCCTCGGCCCTGAACTACGGTATCGCCCATACCGACTCGGAATATGTGGTGTGCATCGATGCTGATACACAGCTGCGGCCCGATGCCGTGAGCCGGTTGATGCAGCACTTCTTGCTCGACAAAGACCATCGCATCGGTGCCGTGGCTGGCAATGTGAAGGTCGGCAACCAGCGCAATATGCTCACGCGGTGGCAAGCCATTGAGTACACAACCAGTCAGAACTTCGACCGTATGGCCTACTCTTATATCAATGCGATCACGGTTGTGCCCGGAGCGATCGGTGCTTTCCGCAAGGAAGCCATTGAGCGGGCTGGTGGCCTGACCACCGACACGCTGGCCGAGGATTGTGATCTGACGATGCGTATCGTGGAGTCGGGCTATATCATAGAGAACGAAAACTATGCCGTGGCCATGACTGAGGCACCGGAAAACGTGCGGCAGTTTGTCAAGCAACGCGTGCGCTGGTGCTTCGGCGTGATGCAAACCTTCTGGAAGCACCGCTCTTCGCTCTTCAACGCCAAGAAGAAAGGCTTCGGACTGTGGGCTATGCCCAATATGCTCGTCTTCCAATACATCATCCCCACATTCTCTCCCCTTGCCGACGTGCTGATGTTCATCGGTCTGTTTTCGGGCAATGCCCTGCAGATCTTCGCCTACTATTTGCTCTTCCTGGTGGTTGATGCCAGTGTGAGCATCATGGCCTATGTCTTTGAGCACGAGCGCTTGTGGGTGTTGCTTTGGATCATTCCCCAGCGCTTCTTCTACCGTTGGATCATGTACTACGTGCTTTTCAAGAGCTATCTCAAGGCCATCAAGGGCGAGTTGCAGTCCTGGGGTGTGCTCAAGCGTACGGGAAATGTGAAGATGTAGCTTGGCCGTATCAGTTTTTTTTCGTAAGTTTGCAGGTAATAACTAAAAGCGCTTACGATGGAAAGCAAGGAAAAGACATGGACACCTGATCGTGACCAAGAGGAAATCATCGGCCTGCAATATGGCCGTCACCTCGTTTTGGCACCGCCGGGATGCGGCAAGACACAGATTCTTGCCGAGCGCATCCGCAAGGCGCATGCCGAAGGGGTGGCCTACAGCGACATGCTCTGTCTGACGTTTACCAATAGGGCTGCCCGTGGTATGCGCGAGCGTATCAGCTCCAATCTCAGTGATCCCGACACGACGCAGGTGTTTGTGGGCAATGTCCATCGCTTCTGTGCCCGTTTCCTCTTTGAGAATGCTGTGGTGCCCGGTGAGACTTCTGTCATTGACGACGACACGGCGGTGAGCATCCTCGCCACCTATCTCAACGAGGATGAGGACAAGGTCATGGGCAATTACCGGCGGCGCAGCGACTACAGCCGTGTGATTTTCCTCTCCCATCTGATGTATGAGATTGAGCACGGACTGCCCAAAGCCCTTCGACAGCATCCCGACTGCCTGACCAGGGAGGACATTACTGCTTTGCGGGCCATCTGCAAGATGCAGCACAGAGAGTTCACGCGTGAGGCACTGCTCGACATCTATCATCACAATGACTTCTACCGCGATGCCGTGCTACAGCCCGATTTCGACGCTGTGCTGCGTCCCTCTGCCCAACGGACATTGCAGTTTCTGCGCTATGCCCATGCTTATCAGGCCTATAAGCGACAGAACCTGCTCCTCGACTTCGAGGATCTCTTGCTTCTCACTTATCTTGCGCTCCACGACAATGCAGACTATAAGCGCTATCCGTGGATACAAGTCGACGAGGTGCAGGACCTCAATCCTTTGCAGCTTGCTATCATCGACGAACTTGCCATGGCTTCCCTTGCTGTGGCAAGTTTCGGGTCTGAATCGCGGTCACAGTCCGGTGAGGGCTGCGTCATCTATCTAGGCGATGAGCAGCAGGCTATCTTCTCGTTCATGGGTGCCAAGCTTTCCACGTTGGGACTGCTCAAGGAGCGTTGCAAGGGCAACATCCATTATCTCGGGCAGAACCACCGTTCACCGAAATATCTCCTCGACCTTCTCAACCGCTATGCTGTGGACGAATTGCATACCGATCCGGAGCTCTTGCCGCAGACAGCAGACGGTGACGAAAAGGCCAACGGCCGTCTCGCCATCTTGGCCAGTGACGACGTAGACAGCGAGTTCAACGACATTGCCCATCTCGTTGAGCAGTTGCGGCAAGCCCATCCCGACGAGACGGTTGCCGTGATTGTCAATGCCAACCGCGACGCCGATGCCATGAGCCGCGCACTGACCGGACAGGACATCCGCCATTTCAAGGTCTCGGGCAGTGACCTCTTTGCTTCTGATGAGGTGAAGCTGCTGTTGGCTCATCTTACCGTGCTGGACAATGACCAGCAGTTTTTGGCTTGGGCACGACTGTTCAAGGGCTTGCAGGTCTGCGCCACTCATGCCTCAGCCCGTAGGCTGATGCACCAGCTCAAGGAGCGGGCCGTCTCACCTGCAGAGTTGCTTACCGGCGAAAAGACAATGTTGCAACGCTTCGTGGAGACTTATCAGCGAGAGGATATTGTAGTCTTCGACACGGAGACTACGGGTCTGAATGTCTTTGAGGATGATGTAGTACAGATTGCAGCCGAGCGCATCCGGCAGGGCAGGGTAGTGGATACCTTCTCGGTTTATGTTGAGACGGATCGCGAGATACCTCAGATGCTGGGCGACATCGTCAACCCGATCATCGAGGAGCGCAAGCATCAGCAGCTCCATAGCCATGCTGAGGCTTTGAAGATGTTTCTCGACTTTGCCCACGGTAGTGTGTTGTTGGGGCATAATGCCGACTACGACTACCATATCATGCAGTGCAATGTGGAGCGCTATCTCCCTGAAGTCAACTGGGCAGAACGGCAGCCCGTCTGCTTCGATTCCCTGCGGCTCATACGTCTGTTGCGTCCCGATCTGAAAGCATTCAAGTTGAAACTGCTTTTGCAGGAGCTGCATCTTGAGGGACAGAACTCCCACCTTGCCGATGACGATGTCTTCGCTACGGTGTCGCTGGTCAATTACTGTTATGAGAAAGCCCAGGAGGTGGTGCCACAGCAGCAGGAATTCCTGGCGCGTAAGGGCATAGCTGCACAGGTGAAGCTCTTGCGTGACCACTATGCGTCGTTCTATGTTGAAGCTATGCAACGACTCTACCAGCGTCGGCAGCCCACAGAAGAACCCGCATTAGTGGCCGAGTTGCAGCTTTTCAGCGATTATGCAGTGAAGAATGGATGGATGAAGCGTGTGGAGAAACTGCCCGTCATCCTTCGTTTCCTTGCTTATGACATCATAGATGTGGAGCAGGAGCGCTCGCTCAAAGAGCAGTTGGATCGTCATGTCATGGAGCTCAATACCTTCAAGGAGGCCGATCTCTGCGGCTCCTCCACGATTCAGGAGCATGTCTTTGTCTCCACCATCCACAAGGCCAAGGGCTTGGAGTTTGACAGTGTGATAGTCTTTGATGTTGTTGACGGCCGCATTCCCAACTACTATAATGGTGACAACCAGCAGCTCAATGACGAGGATGCCCGTAAGCTCTATGTGGCCATGTCGCGTGCCAAGCGTCGCCTGTTCATCTCTTACAGCAAGGCGAAGTTAACTGCTTATGGCATCAAGCCTCAGCGTCTTACCCGCTTCCTCGATAGCGTGAAGGGGATGATGGAGCAATGAGTATAGGGAATTGATCACGATAGAACTATGAGCATGTAACATTTAAATACACCAAATTATGTTTCAATTCTTGTTACGTTATTCTCCCGATTACGCCAAAAACAACTTAGAGGGTTGGTCGGTTATTCTTGTTGTTGCTGCTGGCTTTGCCGCGTCAACTCTTGCCAGCAGTTGGTTGGGTATGCTGGGGATGTTCTTTGCCGGTGTCTTCGGTGCACATGTTTTAGCTTGTGCTATAAAGTTCGTCACACGTAAGAACAAAGGAGACGGAAGTCATATTCGCTGACAGGCATATCTTCAACAATATTTTTTCCACATAGTTTGCTGTTTTTAGGAGGTGCCGCAGAAAAAGGGCGAGTCCCACAGACTTGTGTTACACAACATTGTGTGACACAAGTCTGTGGGACTCGCTTTTGCGTTGTTGAAAGTCTTTTTCCGAGTCTTTTGCTTACTTCGTCGCCTTGATGAAATAGGTGATCAGACAGATGTAGGCCAGCAGGGAGCAGACCTCAGAGAGCGGGTTGGTCCACCATGTGTCGGCGATGGAGCACTCGATGCCACCGAACTTCATCAGTGCGCTGACCACGCCCATGAGGGCACCACCGGCGATGAAGCCACTGGCGATGAGCGTGCCCTTCTCGCCACGCGCCTTGTTGACGGAAGCATCTTTCGAGCGGGTGGTGACAAACCAGTTGATGGCGCCACCCACTACGAGCGGTACGTTGAGTTCCAAGGGAATGAACATGCCCAAGGCAACGGCCAGTGCCGGGATGTGCAGCCGGTCGAGGACGATGGCAATGACTGCTCCGATGCCGTAAAGCACCCAAGGAGCACCGACGCCGTTCATCAGCGGGTCGATGACGGCAGCCATGGCGTTGGCTTGTGGAGCGGCAAGCTTGCCACTGGCAAAGCCGTAGGTCTTGTTCAGCACGATCATCACGCCGACCACCGTAGCAGCGCTGACGAGGGTACCAAGGAACTTCCAAGTCTCCTGCTTACTCGGTGTGGTGCCCAGCCAGTAACCGATCTTCAAGTCTGTGATGAAGCTGCCGGCCATGCTCAGCGCCGTGCAGACCACGCCACCCATGACGAGTGCGGCGAGCATACCGCCGGGACCACGCAGTCCCACGGCCACCATCACCACACTGGCGAGGATCAGCGTCATCAGCGTCATACCGCTCACCGGGTTACTGCCCACAATGGCGATGGCGTTGGCAGCCACCGTGGTGAAGAGAAAGGCGATGATGGCGACGAGCAGGATGCCCACGACGGCAAAGAGCAGGTTGCCGTGCATCACGCCCAACCAGAAGAAGAGAAACGTGATGGCGATGACGGCGATGCTGCCAATGGCGATGATCTTGAACGAGATGTCGCGTTGTGTGCGCTTCACAGCAGTAGCGGTGTCGCCCTTGCCTTTCATCTCTTTGGCAGCGAGTCCGATGGCTCCCTTGATGATACCCCAACTCTTGACGATGCCGATGATGCCGGCCATGGCGATGCCACCAATGCCGATACTGCGGGCATAAGCCTTGAAGATCTCCTCAGGGCTCATGTTGCCTACAGTGGCCGTGATGGTCGGATCCCACATGTTTAGCACCTGGTCGTGGAAGAGAACCGACATGCCCGGCACGATCAACCACCACACAGCAAGTGAGCCCAGGCAGATATAGAGCGCATATTTCAGTCCGACGATATAGCCCAGTCCAAGCACGGCCGCACCGGTGTTGACTTTGAAGACGAGCTTCGCCTTGTCAGCGAGTACCTGTCCCCAGCCGATGAAGCGGCTCGTGAAGTTCTCGTTCCACCAACCAAAACTGGCCACGATGAAGTCGTAGAGTCCGCCCACGATGCCGGCAATGAGCAATGGCTTGGCCTGGCTGCCGCCCTTGGCTCCACTGACAAGTACTTGCGTCGTGGCGGTAGCCTCCGGGAAGGGATACTTGCCATGCATGTCGCTGACAAAGTACTTGCGGAAAGGGATGAGAAACAAGATGCCGAGCACACCGCCCAAGGCTGAAGCCAGGAACATGTGCAGGAAGGATACCGTCATCTCAGGGTATTTGGCTTGCAGAATATAGATGGCCGGCAAGGTGAAGATGGCGCCGGCAACCACAGCCCCGGAACAAGCGCCGATGCTCTGGATGATCACGTTCTCGCCGAGTGCCTTGCTGCGATGCGTGGCGGTCGACACACCGACGGCGATGATGGCAATGGGGATGGCAGCCTCGAAGACCTGTCCTACCTTCAGTCCTAAATAAGCGGCGGCGGCCGAGAACACCACTGCCATGATCAGACCCCATGTCACTGACCATGCGTTGACCTCGGGATAGGTGTGGTCAGGCCGCATGATGGGCGTGTACTGCTCGCCTTCCTTCAATTCTCGAAATGCATTGTCGGGCAGTTGCACTGCCTCTTTTTCTTTTTCGTCCATGTTTTTTATGATTGTTAGTTTTTATTTTGTCTTTGCTCTTGTGTACTTGATGTCCTTATAGAGTTCTTGCATTCCTTTCTTACTCTCCGGCAACAGATGGAGCTTCACGCCATGGATGTGCTGCGAGGAGCGGAATGCCTGCGGACTGACGACTTTTTCGCTGTCGATTTCCAACTTGGCCAGTCCCAGTCCCGGTATGCGCACGCGGTCTCCATCCTTAAGGTGACGCACCAAGGTGTCGGTGAACTCAGCCATCACCAAGTCCACGTCGGACTTCTTTGCCGAGCAGTTTCGCTCGATCTCGTCGGCGATCTCCTCGGGTGTGACGGTCTTGTAGTGCATGGCTACAGCCTTGTATTTGCCGTAGTTCTTGAGTGTGGGATGTGTCTCTTTGGCAATCTTGTATTCCATAGATTCAATATTCGGTAAATTTGTTTTACGTTTTATTCTCTCTTCCGGACTTCTTTGGCATTGTGAGCTAATCCGGCACTCAGCGACTGAAAGCTTTTCTGATGGTCGAGATGTAAGTCGTTGTCTATCAGTTCACTATTGCGTTCTGAAAAATTCTCTAGAGAATTTTTCATAAAATCACTGATCTTATCGGCTCATTTCACTGATATGAGCAGAAATTCTCTAGAGAATTTCTCGTCTTCTCAGTGATCTCGTCGCTTCAATACATTTTTTCACTCGTGTCACAAAAGTAATCATATCGTTTGAAATATGCAAATTTTCAAACAGATAATTGGCTTTTTTGAAGCAGATCATGGGTTTAAGCAAAGAAAAGTGGACGGGAATGAACAAAAAAGCCGGCCCTTTCCTTGACAGGAAAGAGCCGGCTTGCGTTAGTCGTCAGAAAAACTGCTCAGCAGTCTTCTTGTTAGTTTCTAAATTGCATGCCTGCACCGTTGGCATCGACGATGATGGGTTTGTCGCGCTTGACTTCCTCTGCAAGTATCTTCTTTGAGAGGTCATTGAGCACATAGTCCTGGATAGCACGCTTCACAGGACGTGCGCCGAACTCAGGATCGTAGCCGACCTTGGCAAGATAGTCAATGGCGGCAGGAGTCCACTTCAGTTCAAAGCCTTGTGGTTCCAGCATCTTCTTCACGCGATTCATCTGCAACGTCACCACCTGAGCAATCTGTGCTTGGGTAAGCGGCAGGAACATGATGATGTCATCGATGCGGTTGAGGAACTCAGGACGGATGGTCTTCTTGAGCATCTCCATCACGTTCTTGCGGGTATCGTCGATGACTTCCTTGCGGTTGCTGTCGGTCAGACCCTCGAAGCGTTGCTGGATGTACTGGCTGCCGAGGTTCGATGTCATGATGATGATGGTGTTCTTGAAGTTCACCGTGCGGCCCTTGTTGTCGGTCAGACGTCCGTCGTCAAGCACTTGCAGCAGGATGTTGAACACATCGGGGTGAGCTTTCTCGATCTCATCGAAGAGCACGACGCTGTAAGGTTTGCGGCGCACAGCCTCAGTGAGCTGTCCACCCTCATCATAACCTACGTACCCCGGAGGTGCGCCAATGAGGCGGGTGACACTGAACTTCTCTTGATATTCACTCATATCAATACGCGTCATCATGTTCTCATCGTTGAAGAGATAGTCGGCCAAAGCCTTGGCCAACTCAGTCTTACCTGTACCAGTGGTACCAAGGAAGATAAATGAGGCAATCGGGCGCTTTGGGTCTTGCAGTCCGGCACGGCTGCGGCGCACAGCATCAGCGACGGCTGTGATAGCCTCGTCCTGTCCGACCACACGTTTGTGGAGTTCTTCTTCGAGGTGGAGCAGTTTCTCACGCTCGCTCTGCATCATGCGTGTCACGGGTATGCCTGTCCAGCGGCTCACCACCTCAGCGATATCGTCGGCAGTCACTTCCTCACGCACCATGGCCTCACCGCCTTGTGTCGACTTGAGCTGCTCTTGTATCTTCTTGATGTCGTCCTGCAACTCCTTCAGTTTGCCATAGCGGATCTCGGCCACCTTGCCATAGTCGCCTTCGCGCTCAGCCTTGTCGGCCTCGAACTTCAAGGTTTCTATCTCTTGCTTGTCCTGTTGGATTTTGTTGACGAGACCTTTCTCTGCCTCCCATTTTGCACGGAACTGATGTTCTTGCTCTTTGAGTTCTGCAATCTCCTTATCGAGTTGTTGGATCTTGTCGGTGTCGTTCTCGCGCTTGATCGCCTCACGCTCGATCTCCAACTGCTTCAGATGACGTGTGATCTCGTCCAGTTCCTCTGGTACCGAATCGCGCTCCATACGCAACTTGGCAGCGGCCTCATCCATCAGGTCAATGGCCTTGTCGGGCAGGAAACGGTCAGAGATATAGCGCTCGGAGAGTTTCACTGCTGCAATGCAAGCGTCGTCGGTGATACGCACCTTATGGTGGTTCTCATAGCGCTCTTTCAGTCCACGGAGGATAGAGATGGCGTCGACCTCGTCAGGCTCATTGACCATGACGGTCTGGAAACGGCGCTCCAAAGCCTTGTCTTTCTCGAAGTATTTCTGATATTCGTTGAGGGTTGTGGCGCCGATGGCGCGCAGCTCACCACGAGCCAAGGCAGGCTTCAGAATGTTGGCGGCATCCATGGCACCCTCACCACCGCCGGCACCCACCAAGGTGTGGATTTCGTCGATGAAAAGAATGATGTTGCCTTGTGCGTTGGTGACTTCCTTGATGACGCTCTTCAGCCGTTCCTCAAACTCACCCTTGTACTTGGCACCGGCGACGAGTGCACCCATGTCGAGAGAGTAGAGTTGTTTGTTTTTCAGATTCTCGGGCACGTCACCGCGCACGATACGCTCAGCGAGTCCTTCGACGATGGCGGTCTTACCGGTACCCGGCTCACCGATTAATATAGGATTGTTTTTGGTGCGGCGGGAGAGAATCTGCAACACTCGGCGAATCTCCTCATCACGTCCGATAACCGGATCGAGTTTGCCCTGACGGGCAGCGTCGATGAGGTTACGTGCATATTTAGACAGTGCCTGGTAATTCTCGTCACCACTGGCACTCTGCACTTTCTGGCCTTGACGAAGTTCCTCGATAGCTTTCTTCATCTCTTGCTCGGTGCAGCCGGCGTCTTTAAGGATGCGGCTCACAGTAGAGTTGACCTGAAGCAACGCCAAGAGGATCGGCTCGACGCTGACAAACTCATCGCCCATCTTCTGCGAGTTTTCCACAGCGCGCTCCAGCACCTTGTTGGTGTCGTTGGAGAAATAGGGTTGACCGCCCTCCACACGTGGGAGATGCTTCAACTCTTCTTGTACGAGTTTCTCTATCTGCATGGCGTTGACACCTAACTTCTGAAAGATGAAGTTGGTGACATCGCGGCTCTTCACCAGGATGCCTTGCAGCAAGTGCACCGGTTCGATGGCCTGCTGTCCAGCCTGCTGAGCTGTGTTGACAGCTTCCTGCACGGCCTCCTGCGCCTTGATTGTAAATTTGTCAAATGTCATGTTTTAACTCCTTTCTTATTTGTTATTTTTATTTTCTACCACGACATACTCAAATGATGTGCCCTGTAAAGTTAATGTGACAAGATGGCATCTCTACATTGTTCCATCAGCCATTTTGGCGTACTAGTGGCTCCGCAGATGCCTACGGTCTCTGCCTTGTCAAACCAGCTGAAGTCGATTTCCTCGGGGCTCTCGACCTGATGGCTGTTGGCGTTGACGGTGAGGCACTCGTTGAAGAGCACCTTGCCGTTGCTGCTCTTGCGGCCGCTGACAAAGAGGATGACATCGTGGTGCTTGGCAAACTCGGCGATGTTGGGCATGCGGTTGGCCACCTGGCGGCAGATGGTATCGAAACTGCGGAAGGTTGCCGTGGGGGCGACGTGGCTCTGAATGTAGTCGATGATGCGGTGAAACTCATCGAGACTTTTCGTCGTCTGCGAGTAAAGATAGATATTACGGTTGAAGTCCAGTCCTTTCACGTCATCGAATTTCTCGATGACGATGGCGTGCTGATTGGTCTGCCCGACGAGTCCGAGTACCTCCGCATGACCATTTTTTCCGAAGATGACGATTTGCGCGTTTGGATCATTATCGAATTGCTTCTTGATGCGCCTTTGTAGCGCAAGAACCACAGGGCAGGTGGCGTCGATGATTTCAATATCGTTTTGCCGCGCGATCTCATAGGTCGAGGGAGGTTCTCCGTGTGCACGCAAGAGCACCTTGGCGTGATGCAGTTGTTTGAGTTGCTCATGGTCGATGGTAATGAGCCCTTGCTGATGCAAGCGTTCCACTTCCATGCCATTGTGTACGATGTCTCCGAGGCAATATAGCTTCTTGCCGGCTGCCAGTTCCTCTTCTGCTTTGCGGATGGCTGTCGTCACTCCGAAGCAGAAGCCGCTGCCGGCATCTATTTCTATTTTGAGGTTCATGATGGTACTTGTTTATTCTACGTTGACGTTGAGAATGACTTTGGTTTGGTTGGGATCGTTGGTGATCATCAGGATACGGGGCTTGGATCGTGCCGCGCGCAGGGCCTTGGCATAGGCAGTCACCTTGAGTTTGGCGGTTTCTCCGGGCTCTATCTGCGTTTTGTTTAAAGACACTTCCAACCCAGTGGTAAACATTTGCAGTGAGCGTACTTTCAGCATGCTCTTGCCTGTATTGGTGATTTCCAAGGTACCTTTTTTCTTTTCCTTTCCGTCGAAGCGTCCTAAGTCGATCTTCTCTGCACTGAGTTGCATCTTTGGAGCATTGGCTCTTTGGCTGTCAGTGAGGTGGTCGAAGTCTGGAAGAATTACCGCAGAGACGATCACTTCTTTATCAGGAGAAACCTTGTCGCCGGGGAACATGCCCAGATAAATGGATGTCTGTGAGAGTCCGAAGTCGCGGATGGCACGTGAATCAAGCATGAGCGTGACTACGCCGCTGTGTCCCGGTGCCAGTTGGGTCGGTGATACCTCGGCTTTGAGATAGTTAGGCAGATGCATGACCACCGGTTGCAGCGTCTGCTCTCCTTTATTAATAATGTGTATCTGCTGGATAGGCTTGTCACCGCGGTTCACGTCATCAAACTCCACATCGTTGCGGTCGAGATGCAGGTCACCTATTTGATAATTGTATGTTCCCACAAAGGTGGACAGAGAAGGAACAACGACTCCGCTAAGCGTGAGCACCATTGCCGTGTCGGCCGCATTGCTCAAAACGCTGATCTCCTTGTTGAAATGTCCCATCGTCTGTGCGTCGTAGCGAACTGTGATCTGGAAATTCTTAGCAGGCAGAATGGCTGTCTTGGGCCATTCGACCGTTGTGCATCCGCAGCTCGTGCGCACATCTTTGATGCTCAGAGCCTTGTCGCCACTGTTGCGCATTTCGTATACAGCCGTCACAGGGTGATTAAAGAGCACCTGCCCGCAATCGATGTTGACGTTCTCGGTGGAAAGATGCTGGGCAGAGAGGGATAGAGGAAGGATGAGAGCGGGTAGGAACAGCCTCAGCCGCCCATCAAGAAGGCTCTCCAACCTCATCCCCAATCCCTCTCCAAAGGAGAAGGGAGTGGTATACTTGATAAACAATTTCTTAGCGTTCATGCTTGGTTTCTTCTTGCTGTTGTTTTCTTATCGCTTTTATAACGTTGATAGTTTCTGTGATTTCTATAATGGCAAGAGCCTCTGTCGCTTTTATAGCGCCTATGGCTTCTAACTTTACTTTAGCCTTCGATGGTGTTTTGTTTATTGTTCACTGACGATCTTCTGTGCTTTGTCTCTTGCACTGAATGCCGGACTGTAGGCGCATTGGACCGTGCAAGTACCGGTCGTATAGGTTCCGGCACGGTCGATATAGTATTCCGTCTCTATGATATGCTTGCCCTTGGACAACTTGTTGAAATAGTAGTTGGTCACGTTGTCTTGCGGAGCCATGTAGTAGTTGCCGCGGTAAACGCTGAGCTGACTGACAGGCTGCAGGCAGGCTGCACGTTTGTCCTGCACGGCTACGAAATCATAATCCCGGTCAGCAGTGATGGTAATACGTACGCATACTTTGTCACCGACCTTTGTCGTCTTGCCCTCATGAAGGATCTCGCGTTTGACTGTCATACCTGTGCCAGTTGCCTCTATATCTGTAGCAGATTGCCAATATTGAGCGTAGAGAGCACCCCAGGAGGTGTCGGATGTTGGCTTGTCAATGGTCAGTGTCTTGCTGGTACCGGCTTTGTTGATGGTGGTCTTGGTATATCCTATGGCCGCCGTAGCCTTTG
Source organism: uncultured Prevotella sp. (assembly GCA_900546345.1). GTDB lineage: Bacteria > Bacteroidota > Bacteroidia > Bacteroidales > Bacteroidaceae > Prevotella. The sequence continues at coordinate 32,519 of URCI01000025.1, forward strand.
GCATGGTCAAGGTTTGACCGTCGAGACTGAAGATTGTCTGTTGGGCTTGTGGGAGAAGCAGTGACAGTCGGGCCTTTCCTTCGTTGTTGGTCAGGAAGGCATAGACGGCATTCACGGTGTTGATCGGTGTAGACCAGGCCGTGGTGCGCTTTTCTTGGAGTAGCCAGCGTTGCATTTCTTCAATGGTCGTTGTGTCTGAAGGCAGCAAGTGCTTTAGAGCCTCGATGGCTGCTACCTGTGAAGGGATGCGGTAGTCACACCAACTGTATTGGGCGCGTGGTGTGTCGAAGTAGCGTCCCATCTCTTCTTTGTAAACCGTATACTCTTTCAGACTCTGGATGTATTCCTTTGCCCGTTGGCTTTGTCCGTATTGTGTAAGGATAACGGCGGCTCCGGCTTTGCCATAGATGGTCAGTGCGGTTGGCATCTTTTGCAACAGACCTACAAGGTAGTTCATGTCGGCCGTGCGTGGACGCTGGGCCAAGGCGCACGTATAGAGATAGTGACAAGCCGTCTCGCTGGGAGCCAGACGCTTGGAACCTTTCTTTTCTGCTTTCTTCAGTTCGGCGACTTCTTCTGCAATATACTTGTCGAGGAAGGGGAACGTGCGTGTGACCATCGTCTTGATCTCCGCTGTTGTGGTTGTCATGGTGCTGAGACGGGTCAACATTTCAGCCACACTCATGGTCATGTAGACATTGCCTGGCATGCCTGGCCACCAAGAGAAGGAGCCGTCAGAGAGCTGAAGTTTGCTAAGCTGATCGGTGAAGTTTTGAAGACGATAGTCTACTTGCGTGGTGTCGAGGTAGTTGATCAACAGTTGTTTCTGAGCTGTCTCACTTTCTGCGTTCGCCACCCATGGAGTCTCAGACAGAGCAAGATTCTTCAGCTCCTCGTTGGTTTGGAGGTTGCTGGTGAGGGTCGACTCTTTGTCAGTCTCTTGTTGCCAAAGTTTGAGCGTCTGTCCAATGGAGGGGTTGGCATTGAACAGGTTGCGTGCGATAGTGTTGGCATAGAGAGCTGCAGCGAGCGATAGTGCATCACGACTATCAGGATTTGCAACAGTGGGCAGTGCCTGGATCATCAGCCAAGTGGGATTGCCGGTGTATTCGACGGTCAGTTTGCTGTTCTTGGCATTTTTGGGGAAGAGCGAACCGAGGTCGATCGTCTGGACACCAGCCTTGCGAAGTGTGAAGCTGCGTGTGTTGCAGACATATTCCTGCGTAGGCATCACAGCCATGTAATGCTGTTCGCCGTCGCTGAATCCTTTTCCGTCAGCGGTGACGCGGGCAATCACTAATCCTTCATGGCGTGCTTCTGCTGGCAGTTGACTGCCGGAGAAGGCAAAGGTCACGGTTGCGGTCTTTCCGGCTTCCACATTGAATGGCTTGTCCCACTGAGCGAGCACTTTCTCTGTTTCGGGGTCAAGCAACTCGAGACGAGCATGTCCACTGGCTCGCCGGTCACTGGTATTGGCGATGAATGCGGTTGCCTCTGCCTTGTCGCCAATGCGTATGAAACGTGGCAGATTGGGCTGGACCATGACGGTCTTTTGTGCGATGACCTCATCGGTGCGCTGTCCGTAGTTCATTTCCTTATCGTGAGCTAAGGTCATCAACTTCCATGTCGTCACACTCTCCGGCAATGTGAATCTAAGACTCACGTCTCCATTATCGTTCGTGGCGAGTTGCGGGAAGAAGAAGGCGGTCTCGTTGAGATTCTCTCGCAAGGACGCACGCTTGCCATTGTTGTTGGCAGTGTTATCTCCCTCTTCCATGGCAGCAGGGGCGTAGCCGACAATGCTATTTTCTTCACAGACTGCATCCATATCGACAGCATTGTTCTTAGCGAACTTAACTTGTGCCATAGGTGCGGCAGTCAATTGCATTCTTGAGCCACGTATCTTCACGTTGGCGAGCGTGAGCACTTCGCCGGCGCGTCGATAAGGATTGAAAATATCTTCCAAGGCCGTGTCGAAATGGCTGAAGGCCAAGTCGCGTGTGTTGTAGGCACGATAGTTTTGATAACCATAGAGTCCTACGGCCGGCCACAAGGGCGCATTCCATTGTGCCGACATAGAGCTGGAGGCAAAGCCAATGGAGAAGTTCCACTGATGGGGATAGATGGCGTCGAGGCTCTTATCATACATGGCGGCAAGCAGTTGCGCCTTGACAGGTTTTGCCTTGGCATTGGTCACTTGCAATGTCCAGGTCTCTTTCTGTCCGGGAACCAATCGGTCACGGAAGGTCTTCCATGTCAGGTTGAGGTGTTTGTCGGGCTCGGGACGGGAGATGAAATCATAGTGAGTATAGCACTTTCCATTTTTGACCCATGCCAGTGCCAGTGAGAGTCCGTCGCCATAATCGGCTTTGTACTGTATCTTATGTGTTTTCACTTCATCACTGAGCGAGCCTTGTCCTTGCTTAATGATCTTACCTGAAGCAAAGATAGTATAAAACACGTGCACGTCTTTGTCCGATGTTCCTACTTGCAGATAGACCGGATTGCCATCAGAGAACTGGTGAGAGGAGAGATAATACCAGTTGCTGGTCGTTGTGGCCGGCCGGTGGTCGGAATAAGTAAAGACGATGATGTCGCTCTTGAGTGTGTCACCTTGGCAGATGGCTTCTAAACGATGCTTGCCTGAGATGAGCTTCCTATATATATAAATAGGTGTGTTCGTGGCAGCATTTTCCCATGCTCCGTTATCGAAACGATAGCTGACATCGGCTTTGACCGCTTCTCCGTTCATGTTCTTGCAAGAGAACATAAATGTCTTCAGACTGTCGCGCAGGCACTGCTTGGGTAATGTAGAAGAGAGAATAGCCGAGCGATTGGTGAGGGGAAGATTGGTAGAGCCTTCCTGCGTTTCGCCGGAAGGACTTGTCACCTTTGCTTCAGCCGTGATGTAGTAGCCCCATTTCTGGTTTAGATCAATATCGTCAGGATAGATCATCGGCAGTCTGACGGTAAACGAGCCATCGTTGGCGGTGACCGTAGAGTCTGTCAGCAGCGTAGTCTCGCTGTTGGCATTGCGGTACCACCATATCATGGGAGTTCTGTGAACAGTGTAGACCACCTTACCACCTTGCACGGCAATACCTGAGTAAGTCTTTGCCACACCCTTTACGCGCACGGTATCGCCTGCTTGATAAGTCTGCGCGTATTTGTCGAAGTCGATATGGAAGGTAGGACGTTTGTATTGCTCCACGTGCACGGAAGCATATCCCATGGAAGAATTATCTGCTGTGGCGATCAAGGAGAACTGTCCAGTGAGTCCGTTGCGAGGCAATACAAAGTCAGCGGCAGCCGTTCCGAAGTCATCGGTAGTGACTTTTTGTTGGTTCACCTCTTTGCCGTTGGCGTCACGAAGCGTCAGAGTGATTGTCTTGTTGTCGGCTGCTATGGACTTCATCGTGCTGTCATTTACGTCGTAGGCCAAGGCCGTTGCATGCAATGTCTGACCGGGACGATAGATCGAGTGGTCGGTGAAGATACTGATATTGCGGTGCTGTCGCTTGTTGTTCCAATAATAGAAGTTGTCAAAGACATACTGAATAGGCTGCGACTTATCGTCATCTGTAGTTGCCACATAGTAGTTGGGGCTCTTGTCGCCATAGTGCAGGAAAGCCTCACCATTGCGGTCTGTGGTGAGTGTCTGCATGAGTTTCTGTGAGTTGCCATCGTTGCTATAGAACCGTAACTGGGCACCGGAGACCGGCTTGCCGGTTGTGGCATTGACAGTCACGAATCGGATGGTCTTGCCAGGTTGAGGCTGGTGTATGACACACAAGTCACTCACACGCAGGAGCGTGCGTTGTGGATCGATATTGTTGTTGCTCGTAGAAGCTTCCAACAAGTAAACCCCTACAGGCAAAGCTTTTAGCCGGATGGAGTCCGTGTTCTCTTTCCATGCCGGTTGGCCATAGTATTGGCGTGTGACGGACTGGATTTCTCCAGGGAAGATGAGTTTGGCGATGCGCTCATAATCGTGTCTGTTGCTTGGATTGAGACGCGTGTCACCATTGAGATTCAGCCGGAACACTTTCAGTGTCAGTGTGTTGATGTTTCTAATAGAGTTGATGCGCACGAGCCGCTCTTGGTTAGGCAGCAACACTCCATCGCCCGCGTTGATGCTGAAAGACGGAGCTTGGAGTTCTTCGAGTGCATTGCGCAGTACGTTCATGCGTTGCCAGTCGCCCCAGCGGCTGAGCGCATAGTTGATGAAGTTGACGCGGTGTTCCGCAGTGGCGTCGCTGGTCTGGCTCATGGCTTGGTAGCGTGCGATGGCAATCTCACCGCACTCTCGCAGATCTTGATAGACATTTATCAGCGAGTCGAGGCTTTGCACGCATTTCGACTTGCGCAGTGCGCAGTCGTTCTGTTGCCCTTTCTGCTGTTGCATCCACAACGCTGTCAGGCAAGCCGCCGGTCGGTTGCCCTGTTTGACATAGAAGTTGTGCAGAGTCGTGTAGTCTTTTGCTTCCAGTCCGATGACGTGGAGCAGATCACCATAGAATATCTTGCTGTCGGCACCTTCGCTGATGGCCGGCTGATATTCTTCGCTTTTGTGCCTGGCCAACAGTGCGGGGTCGGCGAGTGCCTTGCTGTACCAGAGCTTTCTCTTTGCCTGCCCGTCCTTGCTGGGAATATTTTGATAGGCTTTACCGAGTGCGGCGGCGTAGACAGCCTGTAGGGTAGGATCACTGACATGGTTATAGTCGGCTTCCAATCGTTGCCGCATCACATCGAGAGAGTCGGGCGCGATGTTGCATTGTGCGTCCACTTCCATCCATTTGGCTTTGAGCAGTTGTCCATAAGCCTTTTCCTGTCTGGCTTTCTTGACGATCTGATCTAACCATTTCAGTTCTGTCTTGGGCAAGTCCTTTTGCTGAGCTGTGGTGACCTGCTTCCAAAGACTTGAGAAACTATCGGCATACATGCTTGCCGACAAGGCCATTGCGACTAAAACACATATTATCTTTTTCATACTGCGGATTTTTCAATTGATATTATGCAAAGATAATTATTATTTTTGGATTTTGCTCTCTTCGCTAACTTTAATTAGCCTTAATTCCGCAACACTTTGATTTAACTTTATTTATAAGTTCCTGAGCAACAAAAAGTTGCTCAGGATTTTGCCATGTCAGATTTTTCACTTATCTTAGTGTTGCAAATCAAAACAAGCGTAAATCGTAACAAGACATGGCAAAGGTACAAATAAAATCTGAAAAACTCACACCTTTTGGAGGAATTTTTTCAATCATGGAGCAATTTGACTCCATGCTTTCACCTATTATCGACCAGACACTTGGTCAGAGATGCCGCAGTATCATCGGATACCAGTACAGCGAAATTATTCGTTCTCTGATGAGCGTATACTTCTGTGGCGGTTCATGCGTGGAGGATGTAACATCGCATCTGATGCGTCATCTCTCGTATCATCCGACCTTGCGCACATGCAGCTCTGATACCATCCTCAGAGCCATCAAGGAACTGACACAGGAAAACA